>NZ_JACJRE010000003.1 GCF_014697075.1 Tolypothrix sp. FACHB-123
TTTTATTTGTTTTATTTATCATTGCCGGAATTTTTACAATTATCAATGTCATTTTGAAATCTCTCTTAGTTTTTATTAGGAAATAAGATGCGTTTCCCCTAGCTGCAAGGTTTATTATGGATCTGGCCTGATGATAGCGCCACAGCCTTTGAAGATTGTAAATTAAAAAATCCAGCCACCATCCCAGAATGCGACCCTGATAAATCATTTATGGATTGGCACATGACAGAAGTTCCAGTTGGTTACACTGTCTCAGTTGAAAGTACTTTTGATCCTTCACATGCGCAATATTTACATGAAGGAAGCGGTTATTTTTCACCAGAAAAAGCAGTACCTATCAAAGAGTTCTCATTAGTAGGTGAAATATCGGCCGATGCAGGTTTTCATCTCAAACATTCTGGCTATAATCTTCTCAATAAAGATATGGAAGCCAACAGGAATTTTCTACCCCCTTGTGCAAATACAACAATTTACCGTTACGCTAATGGTAAAAATCATATATTTCAGTTGTATTTTGTACCTACCAAACCCGGTCAATGTAGACATATTGGTAAGTTTATTACTGAAGGTAATACAGTTAAGAAAAAATCTTGGTCGTCTTTGCTGCCAAACTATTTACAAATCGGTTTAAAGCATTTATTAACATATAAATTAAGCGATCAAGATTTAACAGTCATGCATTCCCAAGAAATGATTGAAGCTTCTCTAAATGAAAAATGGCAGAAAGCATATTTTATGCCTTCTCCTGCTGATTTAGGTATTGTTACTTTTAGAAAATGGCTTGATGAATTTGCTGGCGGCGCACCTAATTGGCAAGATAATATAGGAACCACTGTCAAAGATATCAATAATGAACAACTTTATGACAGATGGCATAGACATACAAAATTTTGTCCTAATTGTCGCCGTTCGGTGATTTTTCTTGATAAGATATACACAATTTTGCAGCGATTGACAGGATTATTAGCACTATTAGCTTTGGCTTTAATTATAATAGGTATACCCGCCAAATTTACCCTAGTCGCCACAATTTTATCAATCATCAGTTTGCTTGGTTCATATTTTATTGATAACTTAAAACAACAATTTTTTACCAGCATTCCTCAAAGAGGTTTACCTATAGTGAAGGTTTATGCGGATCGCCCTAAAAAATCCCTCTCATAAGAGAATAATATAGGTAGCTTAAATCTCTGTAACAAACCCAAGCCCTAAGCTCCAATCAAAAGCTAAATTATAATCACAATCAGCCGAAACAATGGAGCTATAATGACTTATCAAAGACCTGTATTTTTTCCTACCCAGACTCAGCAAGCAAAAATGCTCAATTGGATTGCGATCGCAGGAATAGTTGCATTGTTTGGGACTGCAATTCATGCTTGGTTTGCATTACCAGAGACTATACCCATCCATTTTGGATTTGATGGTAAAGCCAACGGCTGGGGGAGTAAAAACTTTCTCTGGCTGTTCCCGGTGGTCTGTTTCTTAATTTATGGGATGCTGACAGTTGTCAGTCGCTATCCCCAAACATTTAATTATGCAGTGCAAATCACAGAAGAAAATGCACTACGACAGTATCAAATTGCTTGCTCAATGCTAAATTGGTTGAAAACCGAAATGGTTTGGTTATTTGCTTATATTGAGTGGCAGATTTTTTACTTAGCAAATACAGAAACGCCTAATTTAGGCATTTGGTTTCTCCCTGTATCTTTAATGATTATTTTCGGGACGATCGCATATTGGTTGTTTCAATCTTTTCTGGCACGTTAATTAACGATACCAGCAAGGGCATCTCGTAGAGAAGAGAGGACTTTAGTCCTCAAAATAAGCACTGAAGTCCTGACTACGAAATGAATCCTCAAATTTATACTAGTTTGGTTTCTTGCACCGATTTACTTAGTTTGAATTTAACCAATCGGACGATTACCTGGGTTTACCGCATGAATATACTCGCTACCAGAATGCGGTCGTCCGCGCTTATAATAGGCTTCTTGTGGTTGACCCCAGCCTAACTGCAAAATTATTTCTAAAAAGTTAGAATTTTCCCACTTCCATAAACTAGCCCATTCTGTTCTTTGGGCAATTCTTTCGACATCAATTTTATGAATTTGTTCGTGTTGTTTGCTGTTATTAAAACTTAAGTACAAATCCATACCTGAAGTGACTTCATACCAAAATTCCAAGATAGAATTTTTGGCAGATTGTAATATTTTTAAATCATTATTTAAAGCGATTAATTCACTATCTATTTTAGGATAATGCACAGTTTTTCCTTTGACATTCACTTCATGCCAAATGATGCCTGATACTTGATTTTCTCTTTGATAGTCGTGAATAGCAGCTTTAAAATCTTGATAGGCAGTAAACTTTTGCAGTCCATCAGTTCTGATAAACTGGTCAATTATCGGATTACCAGAAACTGTTACTTCTAACTTTAGGCGTTCTCCCTTCAAGCAAGCTTGACGTTCGGCTGCCAAAATTTGGATGAGTTCTTCGGTAGTATAAACCTTTAACATCAGAACACACTCTAATTAGTTAGTTGTCAGTTGTCAGTTGTCAGTTGTCAGTTGTCGGTTATTAATTTTTCCCCATCTTTGTGCCATCTTAATTAGTGTGCCATTGAACTATAGACGATGAATTAAGTTTTTTTGTTAAATCAGATTATTTCCAGATTATCTCTTGACGAAATTGACAATGTAGTATCAGATATGACTAAAAATTAGGGCAGACCAATTTGGTCTACCCCCAAGCTTACTTACTTAACTCACTACTGAATTCATTGAAAGAACGCCGCTTTAACTGTACCGACTCGGAACGAGGTAATAAATCAAACACTTCACGAAAGCGATCGTCTATTTCTTCAAAAGGTACTTGACCTTGTTTATTTAAAACTACTTTACCTGATTGATCAAAGACGACAACTTGAGGTACTGACCCAGAATAATAATATCTAGGATCGGTAGGGTCGTCAGTTTTTTGAGATGAGAAAGTATCTACACTAAGGGGGATAATTTCTGCAACTTTACCGTAAAATTCCTGTACCCGCGAAATTGTAATGGCATATTCCTTACAATCTTTGCTGTCATCAACATAAAAAGCCAAAAAGGTCGGTTTATGCTCTTGTAGGGACTGTGCTAATGTCTGTCTAGGAGGAATGAGCGAACCATTACCAGCATAAACTACGAAAATGTTGCCTTCATAATTGTCTTCCTTAATACCAGCAAATGCTGGTTGGACATTAATAATCAACAAGCACGCAAGCAGCACCAAAGCTTTAGAAATCAATTTTTGCCAATGAGTTTTTTTCTGTAAAAAAGGAAACTTTAAGCCATTCATCAAAAGAAACCTTGTGAGCTACTATTTTGTGAGTTTTTGCTGAAGTCAGCAAGTAGCGCTGGATATATGATTACGTCCTTGCACCATTTTTTAAGATAACGCCATATAGGGGCTAGGGGCTAGAGGCTAGGGGCTAGGGAAAAGGAGGGGCTGGGGTGCAGAGGAAGCAGAGGAAGCAGAGGGGGTAAATAAATAAATACTTAATACCCAATGCCCAATGCCCCATGCCCAATGACAACTAACTATTGACTATTGACTATTGACCATTGACTATTGACTATTGACAAATTTAATTAAGCTATTAACTACTGTGACAAACAAAATACAACTTATAGATAGATTCAGACTAGGTTTGGCGGTGTCGGTGGCGAAAAGCGTAACTTTGATGGTGCGATCGCTCCGCCTTGGTGCTGCTAGTGTATTACCAGGCTCGATTGCGCGGAAAATTGAACCGAAGTTGTTGCAATTATTGAGTCAGCAGGTAAAGCAAGGAACAATTCTCATTGCTGGGACTAATGGTAAAACTACCACATCCCTACTTTTACGAGAAATTTTAGAGCGCAAAGGCTATCGTGTGGCGCATAACTCCACAGGCGCGAATCTGGAAAATGGGTTGATGACGGCGCTGATGGATAACGCTAGCTTAACGGGTAGCTTGGATGTTGATTACGCGATTTTAGAAATTGATGAGAATATCCTACCCAAGGTGTTAGCGCCGATTCAGCCAAAGTTGATTCTGTGTTTAAACTTGTTTCGCGACCAACTCGATAGGTACGGGGAAGTCGATACTATTAGTAAACGCTGGGGTAAAGCGATCGCAACTTTATCACCCCAAACTATCGTAGTTGCTAATGCTGATGATCCTACTATTTGCTATCTCGGCCAACAATTAACTCAACAGCGCGTCTCGTTTTTTGGTTTGAGCGAACCAGAACATTATTTAGAAGCTATTCCCCATGCTGTTGATTCTATCTATTGCCCCAGATGCGGACAAGCTCTCAACTACGAAGGGGTTTATCTGTCGCACATGGGCGAATATAGTTGTGGTAATTGTGGCTTTAGTCGCAGTCAACCCAGCCTCAACAGCAGCGAATGGCCGCAAATTTTGGTGGGGTTATATAACAAATACAATACCTTAGCTGCTGCCACCGCTGCCCAAGAATTAGGAGTTGATGCGGTGACTATCCGCGATACTATTCCCAACTTCCAAGCCGCTTTTGGGCGGGCGGAAGAGTTGGAAATTAACGGCAAAAAGGTACGGATTTTATTATCAAAAAATCCTGTGGGGACGAATGAAACCATTCGCGTCGTTACTCAAAGCACAGATAAAACCACATTGCTGGTGTTAAACGATCGCGTGCAAGATGGTGAAGATGTATCTTGGATATGGGACGTAGATACAGAGAAATTAGTCCAGCGTGGAGGTACTTTAGTTGTGAGTGGCGATCGCGCTTATGACATGGCCTTACGTCTGCGTTACAGCAATCCTAACCCTAACAGTAATTTTAATCTGATTGTGGAAGAAGATTTACGCGATGCCATTAACACAGCATTAGAAAGTACACCCAACAACGAAACCCTGCATATTTTACCCACCTATACAGCCATGTTGAGTGTACGTGAAGTTTTAACTGGGCGGAAGATTTTGTAATTGGGCATGGGGCATTGGGCATTGGGTAAGTTTTTCTCCCCTGCTCCCTGCTCCCTGCTCCCTAGCCCCTAAACTACTGCAACTTCACAGCTGCGCGCTGAATTGGTAACACTTCTTCTAAAGTCATCTCATGGTCAGCGGTGAGATGGCTACTACAGCAAATTGTACTAAAGAAAACTTTTTGACCAACTAATTGCGAAAAATGCTGTTGTAAAAGTAAACGGGAGGTAATATCTCCTAATAATTCTCCCAAATCTTTGGTGAGTTGGTCTTTATCATCACGGTGCACCATTCTATATTTAAAATTGGTTTCACCTACTAAATCTTTAACAGCTGAATCAAAATTATCTTTCTTACCTTGAACATAAGCAAAAGCTTGTTCTTCCAAGAACTGCCATGCTTCGGGGAAAATATCGCGAATTTTTTCGAGATGATTCTCTGTTTGGTAGACTAATGTAGCAGTTTTACAATCCATAAAGTAATATTTCAGGTTGTTAAACAAACCTTTGACAATCTGTAATCTTACGACTCAACAGGAAAAGTGAAACTGAATTTTTGAAATTTCCTGATAACTCTTTTGGGATTATCGGCAAAATGTTACCGCAAAACTGTTACATAAAATACGAATAAACATAGCAATCAAATCAAATGTGCGATATGCTTACCCAAACTCTAGATATACACCGGATTCGCCAATCCTAAATTGAAAAATATATGAATGATTCAATTATTCAAGAAACATAACTAAGCATAAAAACTTTTTAGTTAGATGGTTATGTGCTACATCACACAACCAGAGTATTAACATCAATGCCCCATTTCCCAAATTATATGACTTCTCCAAAATTTGAAATTACAATTGGTTGGTTATATCCGACGCTGATGAGTACCTATGGCGATCGCGGTAATGTAATTACTATAGAACGCCGCGCTCAATGGCGGGGATACAGCGTAAAAGTTTTACCGTTAGATCAAAATGCTACTGCCGATGATATTAAATCTGTAGACTTGATTGTCGGTGGTGGTGCGCAAGATAGACAGCAAGAAATTGTTATGCGCGATTTGCAAGGTGTTAAAGCCGATGCTATGCGTGAAAAAATAGAAAATGGGACACCAGGAGTATTTACCTGCGGTTCGCCCCAGTTACTCGGACATTATTATGAACCCGGATTAGGACAACGGATTGAAGGTTTAGGAATTTTAGATTTAGTCTCTGTTCATCCTGGTGAAAATACTAAACGCTGCATCGGAAATTTGGTAATTGAAGTTACAGCCTCCCGCTTAGCACAAGATTTAAAAGCGATGACAGGTAGCACGCCTTATTTAGTCGGCTTTGAAAATCATGGTGGACGTACGAAGCTGGGGAAAGTGGAAGCTTTAGGAAAAGTCGTTTACGGTTTGGGCAATAATGGTGAGGATGGAACTGAGGGAGCATTTTATCAAAATGCGATCGCTACTTATTCTCACGGCCCCTTGTTACCCAAAAATCCCTTTGTTGCAGATTGGTTATTGCAAACAGCATTGCGGCTGAAGTATCAACAGCCAATTACTCTAGAACCTTTAGATGATACCTTAGCAATGCAAGCACGAGAAGCCATGTTTAAGCGATTGAAAGTAAATTTACCCGCACCAGCAGCGGCTAAGGTTTAACGCTACGGTGTATACACTCCTCGGAAAAACCCGATTGACATAGGCTTGAATCTGGTAGGGTGCGTTATGGACTTTAGTCCTAATGCACCATCAGAGATTTACGGTGCGTTACGCTGACGCGATAACACACCCTACTGGACTAACACAGCTAATTTAGCTGTGTCAGTAAAAATCAAGTTTTGCAACTCAAAAATCAAGTTTAGAGTTTGTAAATCAAGTTTTGTAACTCAAAAATCAAGTTTAGAGTTTGTAAATTAAGTTTAGAGATTGTAAATCAAGTTTTGTAACTCGAAAATCAAGTTTAGAGTTTGTAAATCAAGTTTAGAGTTTGTAAATCAAGTTTAGAAATTGTATATTAAGTTCACAACTGATAAAACCGCTAATTTAACTAAATTTAGGGAAAATCATCATCAATGCTTCTGCTGATTACGCCCTAGATGCTAATACTTATTTTTATCCAATATTTATTCTGACACCAAAAGGCGATCGCTTATTAAGGATCGCCCATACCCAATCACCCTGAAAATACCCCATGCTTAACTTTCACGCCGCACTGGTAAAGGCGCAGGGGTGACAGCTACTTGACTAACTTGTCCATTGCGGACTACCTGCATTTGTAAAGGTTCACCAATTTTGCTATTTTCTACCAGCCTTTGGACATCTTCTATTTTGTCCACAGGGCGATTATTAATACTGCGGATGACATCGCCGCTTTTTAAGCCAGCAGCAGCAGCGGGAGAACGAGGAACAATATTCACCAATAAAACACCTTTATCAGTGTTTAATGTAATGCGATCGCCTAATCTACTATTAATTCTTTCCCGGAGTTCAGGAGTGAGCGTCACCATTTGCACCCCCAAATAAGGATGATCAACTTTACCGCTAGTAATTAATTGTTGGGCGATTCTTTGGGCGGTGTTGATGGGAATCGCAAAGCCTAAGCCTTGCGCGCCGCGAATAATCGCCGTGTTCATCCCAATTACTTGACCCCGAACATTTAATAATGGCCCCCCAGAGTTACCGGGGTTAATCGCTGCGTCAGTTTGAATATAATCTACGCGCTTGTCGCTAGCACCAATATCACTGCTAGAACGACCTGTAGCACTAATAATTCCCGATGTTACAGTATTATTTAAACCGAGAGGATTACCAATTGCAATTACAGCTTCTCCCGGTTGCAAAGCGTCGGAGTTACCGATTCCCAAGGTTGGTAGGTTATTCGCATCAATTTTAATTACAGCCACATCAGTAACCGGATCTTCTCCCAGCACCTTACCGTTAAACGTGCGACCATCTTTGAGGGTGACTGTTACATCATCAGCACCGTCTACTACGTGGGAATTAGTCAAAATTTGACCAGTGGAGTTAATGATAAATCCCGAACCGCTACCCCGTTCTACTCGTTGTCTGGGCTGTGATGGGGTATCGCCAAAAAATCGGCGGAAAAATGGATCTTCAAATTCTTCTGGTTGGGAAGTTACGGTTCTGGAAGAATCAATACGCACCACAGCACTACCTACCTTTTGTACCACTCCCACGACAAAATTAGGATCGCCACCAGAAGAAGAAAAAATTGGGGCGGGCGCAATGGTGTTTTGGGGTATTACCGGAGGTTGGGAATCGTTATTTTGTCTCTCAAAACTCTTTCCTGGTAACAGGGAGCAACCCCCAAGGTACACCACAAAACTGACATTAAATAGCATCGCCATCAGATTGGTTCTACCCTGTTGCGGGAGTAAACCTTGAGTAACAATATTTTGGGCTGCACAAATCCAGGTGTTTATCTTCATGTGTCGTTGCGTCTCCGTGTTAGTCAGTGAGTGGTAGGATATTGCCTACCGGGTATACCCCAAAATGATTACAACTTAAAAGCTCATTCCCGGCCTAGAGTATATGAGTCCTTACTTAGTGCTTGCTTGTAATTTAGATTGTGACGATTAGCAGCAAAGGTGTTAAAAATGGAAATTCCCCTAGAAAATTTGTGGAGTCAGGTACTAGAGCGATTGCAGCAAGAATTATCCCGTCCCACCTTTGAAACTTGGATTAAAACTGCTAGTGCAGAGCGATTAGAAAACAATTGCTTGGTGGTATGTACTCCTAATCCTTTTGCGCGGAATTGGTTACAGAAATATTACATCAACACTATTGCTCATGTTGTGCAAGATATTGTAGGTCATCCTGTAGAAATTTACATTACTGTGGCTAAAGGTGATGAGGTTTCGCAATTAGATGAGTCAGAAGTTCCTTGGAAATTACCAGCCCAAAGTACTGTTACTGTGGCGATCGCCCAAACTCAACAAAAAACTAGCGAATTAAATGTAAAGTATGTATTCTCTAGATTTGTTGTCGGTGCTAACAATCGCATGGCTCATGCGGCGTCATTGGCTGTGGCTGAATCTCCAGGAAGGGAGTTTAATCCATTATTTTTATGTGGTGGTGTAGGTTTAGGTAAAACGCACTTGATGCAAGCTATTGGACATTACCGCCAGGAAATTCGCCCAGATTCTAAAATATTTTATGTTTCCACCGAGCAGTTTACTAATGATTTAATCACAGCCATCCGTCAGGATAGTATGCAAAGTTTCCGGGAGCATTATCGCGCTGCTGATGTGTTGTTAGTAGATGATATCCAATTTTTGGAGAGAACCGAGTCTACCCAAGAGGAATTTTTTCATACTTTCAATACATTACATGAGGCTGGTAAGCAAGTTGTGATTGCTTCCGATCGCCCGCCAAACCAAATTCCTCGCTTGCAAGAAAGATTATGTTCGCGGTTTTCGATGGGGTTAATTGCTGATATTCAACCGCCTGATTTAGAAACTAGGATGGCGATTCTGCAAAAAAAAGCCGAGTATGAACAAATTCGCCTGTCTAAAGATGTGATTGAGTATATTGCTTCTAATTACACTTCTAATATTCGCGAATTGGAAGGAGCGTTAACAAGAGCGATCGCTTATATCTCAATTTGGGGTTTACCGATGTCAGTTGCGAGTATCTCCCCAGTTTTAGAAACTCCCAGCGAAAAAGTAGCAGCAACACCGGAAGTAATTTTAAAGGTGATAGCCGATGTTTATCAAATTTCCATTGACGACCTCAAAAGTAATTCCCGACGGCGAGAAATTAGCTGGGCGCGACAAATTGGTATGTATCTCATGCGTCAACACACATCTTTGAGTTTGCCGCGCATTGGCGAAGAGTTTGGTGGTAAAGATCATACAACGGTGATTTACAGCTGTGATAAGATTTCTCAACTACGAGATAGCGATCGCACTGTAGCAAATACCCTCCGTCAATTAAGCGATCGGATTAATATCAATAGCCGCTCCTAATCATCAAGTTGATAATTACCTAGCAGTTTTCCACAACCCTAAGGATTGCTATTGAGTTTGATAATCAAAAAATTTTGCCACAAGATTAAGCCGAGTATAAAAATATATTAAAAATTAATTAGTATAGGGCAAAAAATTATTGTTTGGGGAAAATTTTTGGGAAAACGTGACAGTTTTCTAGCAAAAAATTAACATAAGTATATTTACCTTGTGGAAAAATATCGGGGTTTTTCCACAAGTTTTCCACAGATAGCAAATTACAAAATTATTGGAAAATAGATGATCGCTTCAGTTATCCACAATTTCCACAGATGTAATTTGAAGATGGGGTTGAGTTGAGCGTTGACCGTGCCAATTTTAGATTTTAAATTTTGGATGGGTGGATTATTTCTTTGGTACAAGCCCCGCCCCTCTCTCCGAGAGGCTACGCGAACGTGGGCGGAACAAATCTAAAATCCTTGCATCCCCAAGCTGCATCCCTTTATGGGTGCAGTTAATATAAAATCTAAAATCTAAAATCCAAAATCTAAAATTGATTGACTGTTTAGCAATTACCAATCAAAAAAGCTCAAGCAAAAATGCCTGAGCTGTGAATACATCAATGAATTTACTAGACTAAAAGATTAATTCAAAGAATTAAATCTATCAAGCTAAAGCTTAATAGCGGTTGCGTCCACCGCCACCACCACCGTAATTATTGCGGTTTCCACCAAAGGAACCTCTATCTTCTCTAGGCTTAGCCTTATTTACTTTGAGGTCGCGTCCCATCCATTCTGCACCATCAAGAGCTTCAATTGCAGCAGTTTCTTCTGCATCTGTACCCATTTCTACAAAACCAAAGCCACGTACGCGACCTGTTTCTCTATCTGTGGGTAGTTGAACTCTTTTAACAGAACCATATTCTGCAAATACGGCATTCAACGCTTCTTCTGTAACGTCGTAAGAAAGGTTGCCTACGTAAACTGACATAGATTGTCTCCGAAATCATGAGCATGTAGAGATTTAAATTTCGGAGAAAAGTTTGTAAATACCAAAAACAAAAAACCTGTAAATACTAAAAACAAACGAGGTCACCGAATTAACTCTCACTTACCACTATGGCAGCAGCTCTCAAGTTTTAGCAGAGATGTTGCAAAAGCGTTATATAACTTTATATAAACAATTGTTTCCTAGGTATAGGTTACTTACCAAAAGATTGTGTTAGATTAGCATTACTTGCATTGGCAAAGTGTTGAAAATTGAGAGGAAACCGTTATCGTAGTCCAAAAGCAACTAATTAACTCGCAAATCAAGTCACCTCAAGTCTTCTTGATTGACCATGAAAATAACAATCGTGGTCTGACAAACACCTACGAAGCTCTACAATTAGCCGAGAGCCTAGAACTTGACTTGGTTTTAGTCTCCGAAGGCAAAGACGCTCCTGTAGCTAAAATCTTGAACTATGGCAAGCTACAGTATCAAAAGAAAAAGCGTCAAGGCCAGAGTGCTAGACCGACAGTCAAAGAAGTTCGCTTTCGTCCTAATGTAGGTGCAGCGGATTACAACTTACGCATCGAGCAAGCGCAGGGGTGGTTGAAAAAAGGCGATTCAGTAAAGTTTGCCATTCGGTTACGAGGTCGAGAACATCAATATCGTGAAAAAGCTATAGAACTACTAGACCGTATTGTTAACGATCTCAGCGAAGCAGGTAAAGTTCAATCTCTTGATAAGCGATCGCTGATTGCTCAAGTTATTCCAACTTAAAAACTTTTGTTACAGTTACACTTAGACAATCGAGTTTAAGTAAGGTTCGCTGAGAATTTTCAGCGAACCTTAATTTTTGGATTTTGCACATAAACTGCTCATACCAATTCAAATAATGTTTGCGACACATCAATATCTTCTAGAGGGCAATGCCTTACCCCTAACATCTGTCGTATTCTTTGTTCAAATTGGTGATCGTGGCAGAGGACAAAGTGCAGTCTCCTTCTGCCTCCTGCCCTCTGCCCTCTACCTTTCTTGAGAACCCGAATAAAGATTTGTGGGAGATGTCGGAATTGTTAACTGTGATCTTGAAGAATACCGAGTGAAAAAATTTAATCAAAAGAAATATGAAAAATTTCTTTTCTGGTAAATGGAAACTCAAAGCCTTATTAATTCTGGTAGCCATCATTTTAAGTTTCCTCGGTAGCGATCCTGAAGACCTTTTCACTTTTTTGCAATACAGGGGGAAGTACTGTTCCCATAATGCAATTACATCTCCCTACTGCAATTTCAGAGTAGTTGGCACCTTAGAGGGACATCCTACAGCCAATGCCCTTGTAATCAGTGCGGATGGTCAAACTCTAGTCAGTGGCGGTCAAGATAAAACAATTAAAGTCTGGGAACTGCAAACTCTAAAGTTAAAAAAAACACTACAGAGTGATTCAGGTGCAATTAATGCTCTAGCGATTTCTCCTGATGGCAAAACTGTTGTCAGTGGTAGCGGTGATGGCATAGTTCGCATCTGGGATATTACAAGAGATAGACCGCAAAAGATACTCAAAGGTCACTCTGGCAATGTTACTCATGTTGATATTTCCGCTGATGGTCAGACTATTATTAGTTTGGATCAGGGTAAATTGCCAGAGATTAAAGTCTGGGATATGGCCACAGGTGAGCAAAAAGCAAGATTGCCATATTCCCATTTCGATGACATTAGTCCAGATGGTAAAACCGTGCTTTTTACTTCACCAGATAGTAAACTTATGGCGTGGAATGTCGCCACAAACCAACAAAAAGTCCTGCTAAAATCTTTTAGCCCTTCAAACTTAGCACGCATCAGTTTAGATGGGCAGACACTAGTTAGCATCAAGCGAGCAGGAAAATACTATTTCTATCTGCAAGTATCG
Organism: Tolypothrix sp. FACHB-123; assembly: GCF_014697075.1. Classification (GTDB taxonomy): domain Bacteria; phylum Cyanobacteriota; class Cyanobacteriia; order Cyanobacteriales; family Nostocaceae; genus Aulosira. Next base: position 12,834 of record NZ_JACJRE010000003.1, read on the forward strand.
GATTTAACAACAGGAAAACTCAAGGCTCAGAAACGCTTTTCTCGCAAGATATTTAGACCATTTGATATTGCCCTCAGCCATAATCTAATTATTGGTAGTACGTCAAAAGGACTGACATTGTGGAATTTGCAAACAGTTGAGTTAGAAGCAATTCTGGAAAAACAGCTTCTCAGTCTTTTCGTTGTCAGTCCTGATGGCAAACTCTTAGCGGGAATTACAAACTCTCGCGATCATCAGAATCCAAAAATTCTGCTGTTGCAGCGTCCTTGAATTGGTATTAGCTCAAACCAAGGTGATTTTGCAGCGCTTGACGCATCACTTCTACTGGTACAGTTTCTTGCTGTAACCAGATTTTTAATGCGGCTGCACCTTGTTGGACGAGCATTTCTAAACCATCAATGGCAATTGCACCTTGTTGTTGAGCTAGTTGTAAAAATTGCGTGGGTTTAGGAATATATATTAAATCATAGGCGAGCGCTCCTGTTGGTAAATCAGCCATTTCCGCTGCACTCACAGGCGATGCATCAACTTTTGGATACATGCCAATTGGCGTAGTATTTACTAATAAATTGGCTTGGGGAATGAGTTTGGCTAATTTATCCCATGTATGCACCTGTAAATTTATTGCTAGGGAAGAATCATGCCAACTATCGTAAAATTCTTGTAATTTCTGCTGATTGCGCCCTACTACATGAATTTCGGCAAAGCCTAGCTGGTGACAACCTGCAACAACTGCTCTAGCTGCGCCACCATTACCTAAAATTACCGCTGCTTTCTGACTCCAATCTTGTTTATATGTAGTTTGCAAAGGTGCAATAAAGCCTTCTATATCTGTGTTTGTGCCTACCCAAGTATTATTTTGGCGAGTGACAGTATTTACCGCACCGATTGCTTGGGCAATGGGAGTAATTTCTGATAAAAAAGGCATAATTGCTTGCTTGTGGGGGATTGTGACGCTAAAACCAACCACCCCAACAGCCGCAAAACCTGCGATCGCACTTTTTAAATTTTCTGGTGCTATGGGAAAGGGTAGATAAACATAATCTAATCCCAATTGCGCGATCGCTGCATTGTGCATCACTGGTGACAGCGAATGTTCCACCGGATACCCAATCACTCCTAAAAGTTTCGTTTTGCCTGTAATCTGCAACATGCTTGATTTATCAGTCAGTGATTCCCACTCGGAAATTTACCACAACTTTGGTGTCGAAATACAAAAAGGCAGGGGGGCAGGGAGCAGGGGTGTAGAGGAAGCAGAGCGGGTAAATAAATACTTAATGCCCAATGCCCAATGCCCAATGCCCAATTACCTAAACGATTGCCATATTTCCATTAATATCTTTTGGCTACTACGTTCTGGTTCATGTTTGCGGGGATGGCGTTGGATATAAGTACCATCTGTTTGCAGCTCCCAAGCTTGGCGATTATCTGCGAGCATAATTTCGAGAATATCTTGTAAAGTTTGGGAAATCTTTGGATCTTCAACTGGTGTCACAGCTTCCACACGCCTGTCTAAGTTACTGGGTGTCCAATCAGCACTGCCAATGTAAACTTCATCTTGTCCATGATTATGGAAGTGGAAGAGGCGAGAATGTTCTAAGAATCTGCCAATAATGCTAATTACGCGGATATTTTCGCTAATTCCTGCCACTCCCGGACGCAAACAGCAGATACCGCGAACAATGAGATTGATTTCTACCCCAGCTTGCGATGCGGCGTAGAGGCTGGTAACGATTTGCGGATCTACTAGGGAATTCATTTTGGCAATAATTCGCCCTGGTTTACCGTTGTGACAATGTTCGATTTCGCGGCGAATTAAGGCGATAATGCGATCGCGCATATTTGCTGGTGATACCAACAGCTTGCGGTAACAAGGCTGATAAGCATAGCCTGTTAAATAATTGAATAAATCAGTTAAATCAGCGCCTAAATTTTCTCGACAACTGAAAAGTCCTAAATCGGTGTATAACTTTGCTGTTTGCGGATTGTAGTTACCAGTGCCAATATGCACGTAACGACGAATACTTGCTCCTTCTCGCCGCACCACCAGCACAATTTTTGTGTGAGTTTTTAATCCTAACAAGCCATAGACTACATGAATTCCCGATTTTTCTAATTTTTGTGCCCAATTAATATTATTCTCTTCATCAAAACGGGCTTTTAATTCGACAACTACAGCAACTTGCTTACCAGTTTCAGCCGCAGCCATTAGAGATTGAAAAATCTCCGCATCGCCACAAGAACGGTAAAGTGTCATTTTAATGGCTAGTACATGGGGATCGCTAGCAGCTTGAGCGATAAATTCTTCTACTGAAGCGCTAAAAGATTCGTAAGGATGATGTACTAACAAATCATTCTGCTGAATTTTGGCGAAAATATTCTCTGTTTTTTCTAGTTTATTTGCTTTAGTGGTTTGGATGGCTGGAGAACAATCATGTAGCTGAGGTGGAATGACTGGTGTCCAAGGTGGATCTTTGAGTTCTGGTAATGGCAAATCCTGGAATGACATTAAATCTTTTAAATTCAACAACCCATCTAGTTCATAAATATCACTTTCAGTTAGCTCCATTTCTGATAATAATATTTGGCGCACAGACTCAGGCATTGATGGTTGAATTTCTAACCGGACTACAGAACCGCGAAAATGTCTTCTGCGTAACTCTTGTTGAATTGCTAATAACAAATCATCTGCTTCTGCTTTAGCTACTGCTAAATCAGCTTTCCGGGTGAGGCGAAATAAATGATATTCTTGCACAATCATCCCCGGAAATAAAGCTTCTAAATTATGAGCTATTACCTGTTCTATTGGCACACCCATCCAGTGGATTTCTTGGCTAGTTTGTGCTTGTAAATCCTGAGGTATTTCCAGAAATCGTGGCAGAATATTTGGTACTTTAACTTTGGCAAATTTGGCTTTTTCTGTCACTGGGTCTTTGACAACTACTCCTAAGTTTAGACTGAGATTCGCCATTCGGGGAAAGGGATGGCTGGGATCTACTACCAAGGGTGTAAGTACTGGAAAAATCCGCTGGATAAATATATTTTGCAGATAATCGCGCTGTTCTAAACTCAGGTCTGTGTAATTAAGAATATGAATACCATTAAATGCCATTTCTAGACGCAGCACCTGCTCAAAATGTTGATGCTGCTGGGTTACCATTGGATGCAAAATTTGCGCGATCGCTTTTAATTGTTGTTCGGGAGTTAGACCATCTGGGGTGCGTTGACTTAATTGCGCTTCTACTTGCTCTTTAAGAAATGCTACACGCACCATAAAATATTCATCTAAATTGCTACTGAAGATAGCCGTAAACTTCAGCCTTTCTAATAAAGGTGTACGCCGATCCAATGCTTCATGCAAAACTCGCCGATTAAATTCTATCCAACTTAGCTCGCGATTAAAATAATACTGCGAGTTATGCAGGCTAACAGTTGTGGTTATCTCTTCAGATTTGACCATATTCTTAGATGCAATCTAGGATATATTTTCTTTAGAGAAAAATCTATACATTAGGTCTAAGTGTTTTTTATAATTTGAGAATTTAAATTGTTAGCAAATCCGCTTTAGATAGAATAATTATTATTTCGATTTCATTTAAATTGGTATTAAACTGGCATAAAAGTCGCTTTTCACTAAATTAAAATTGCGATTTATTCGTATTCAATACAATCTATGTTTTAGATTAATTAATTATTAAGATAAGGTTAAAATAGATTTAATCTTATATTTAAAAAGTTCAGGTAATGTTTTTAACAAATCAGAAAATATGCGGAATAAAAAATATTAATGAGCTAAATATATAGCGTTATTCACTAAGTAATTAAGGGGTAATACCCTGAGGGAGGGTGAACCCGTTTTTTATAAATGCGATCGCAAAAGCTATTCTATTTCCCACTGACTGCTATCCCCTAGTCACAGATTAGAGGAAAAGCTACGCCCAATGCCCAATGCCCAATGCCCAATGTACAATTATTAAAGCTACTTCACATTTCTTTAGAATCATGCAGGCAATCACAGCCTCCTCTACAACCCCCATACCCGGACAATACTGGCAGTGGCGAGGGCACAAAGTTTACTATGTTAAAGCCACAGAGAAACAACTGCAACGTCCGTCTTTGCTTTTAGTGCATGGATTTGGTGCTTCTACAGACCACTGGCGCAAGAATATCACCGGACTGTGCCAAGATTTTCAAGTATTTGCCATTGATTTATTAGGATTTGGACGTTCAGCCAAACCTAAATTAGACTATAGCGGCGACTTGTGGCGGGATCAACTCCACGATTTTATTAATGAAGTCATTGGTGAAAAAGCAGTTTTAGTAGGTAATTCTCTTGGTGGTTATGCTTGTTTGTCTGTTGCTGCACAATACCCTGATAGTGCAGCTGGTGTAGTCTTGCTAAATAGTGCAGGCCCTTTTAACGAACAGCCAACAGCAGAACCAGAAGCATTACAAACACAAATTCAACCTCCCAAACAAGAATCGGGATTACAAAAGTTATTAGGTGATGGCGTTAAGTGGATGTTTAAGCAACCTTTAGCGCAGTTTTTATTATTTCAATACGTGCGTCAACGTTGGGTAATTCGCCAAACCTTAGAAAAAGTTTATTTAGATAAAAGCGCAATTACAGATCAATTAGTCGAAGAAATTTATCGTCCAGCTTATGATGCAGGTGCATTTGATGTATTTGTCTCAGTGTTTAGTACACCCCAAGGTGAAAAAGTTGATGTCTTGCTCAAGCAATTAACTTGTCCTTTATTATTGTTGTGGGGAGAAGCCGATCCTTGGATGAATGCTAGAGAACGTTCTCGCAAGTTTCGCCAATATTATCCACAATTGGAAGAGCATTTTTTATCGGCGGGTCATTGTCCTCATGATGAAATACCCGATCGCATAAACTCACTTTTAAGAGATTGGGTATTACAGCACAATTGAGGGCACATCAATATATTCTAGAGGGCATGGCAGTGCCATGCTCCTAGCATCTGTAGCATTTTCTCTCATTTCTATACATGAAATCAATCTATGGTGGGAATTGCCCACCTGACTTATTTTAAATTTATTTAGAGATATAAGATTTACTTTCTTGCTCTATTTGCTCGTTAATAATTTCCGTACCCATAGCGGGTTTATCAAGACTAATCCTCAGGAAATTTGTTTTGTCTTTGGCTGTAAATTTTTTGTCGTTATCAGAGTCTTTAATTATTCTCAGCAACAAGGCATTTTGGCTGGGAATAATCACAAAGTTCTGAATTTGTATATTATTAGGAGTAACTTGGAGCAGATTTTTACCTGATAAATCAGATATATAGCCCACTAAGGCGTCTTCATAGTTAAGCTTGTTATCGCCGTTTGTATCTTGTTCAATTACTCGATATAACCACAATCTTGTAGGTGTCTTCCCGGCTACTTTTGTTTCTAGAAAGTCAAAAGAGTTAATAATTACTTTTTTCTTAAATAAAAGATGAGTTGACTGATCTTGTTTGTGATAAAAAATAAAATTATAGATTAAGTTATATTTCTCATAACTACGGGACAGGCTATAGTTAGTATTTTTCTCTGATCTCTGTTCTGTAGAAATAACTGGAATCATCAAATACTCTGATTGCTCTTTGATAATTAATTCACCGTAATTAATATTTGGTTGTGGTGTGGGCTTAACAGTAGTATTTGCTTGTGTCTGTTGTATTTTTTTGGTTTCAGTTGATTCACAAGAAAAAGCAAGTGTAGCGATAAAAAAAGCTAGAGAAATTTTTCTCCAAAAACAATTAATGATCATGTAAATCTACCAGCCCAATATTGTGTTGTCTTATTTTATGGCTGGTTGTAAAATTCGTCACAATTGTATAGCAGATTGTAATACCAACATCTGGTCAAATGCATATATCGATTTCTTTTTTACCGATAATTGGTATCATGGTGCCGACGGTGGTGACATAATGAAACCCGGTTGGAGTAAAAGTAAGCTGCTGACGCTGTGGTATTTAATTATTGGTGTTTTATTTTTTTTCAGTGCTGTATTTACTGCTTATGGCAATAAGAATTAAAAAATGGTAGCTTTTTATACGTTTAAATAAGTTTCACAACCTTGTTATCTTCTAGATCAATGTACAGACAAGGGTTATCGCGTCTCTGACAAAGGACAAATGACCAATGACTAATGACGGCTAACAATCGGTTACACTCATATATTGCAACCGATAACGTTTAGCCCCATGACTGGAGATTAATACCTTGGGAATAGAACTACGCAGTTTCGTATTTCTCGACAATCTGCAACCTCAACATGCAGCATATATGGGAACCGTAGCTCAAGGTTTCTTGCCATTACCAGGGGATACATCGCTATGGATTGAAATTTCTCCTGGCATTGAAATTAATAAAATTACAGATATTGCTTTAAAAGCCGCCTCTGTACGTCCGGGTGTACAGGTAGTTGAACGACTTTATGGTTTATTGGAAGTTCATTCTAGCTCCCAAGGAGAAACGCGCTCGGCTGGTCAAGCGATTTTGGCAGCTTTAGGCGTTAAAAGAGAAGAATGTATCAAACCACGGGTAGTTTCCAGCCAAATTATCCGCAATATCGATGCTTACCAGACGCAATTAATTAATCGCACCCGCCGGGGACAGTTATTATTAGCCGGACAAACTCTATATGTTTTAGAAGTTGAACCTGCGGCTTATGCTGCATTAGCTGCAAACGAAGCAGAAAAAGCAGCGTCGATTAATATTCTGGAGGTACAAGCTGTAGGTAGCTTTGGACGGCTGTATTTAGGCGGACAAGAACGGGATATTCTTGCAGGTGCAGCTGGAGCGTTAACAGCAATTGAAAATGTTACAGGTCGGACAAATCCCCAAAGTGGTCGTCAGGAGTAAAGGAGAGACAATGGCGAATCGAGAGCATCTAGCTTTACTGACAGCTGGTGCAGTTCAATGGATTGAGTGGAGAAATCAAAATCCCCAGATTGAACCAGATATCAGTAGTGCACATCTCTCCGGAGAGAACCTCAGAGGTGCTAACCTGCAAGGGGTAAATTTAACCAGAACAGATTTAAGTTATGCTGTGCTGGTGCGAGCTAACCTGAGTGGTGCTGACTTGAGTAGTGCTAATCTCCACAGAGCCAAGTTAATTGAAGCAAACTTGAGTACAGCTAACTTTAGTGTTGCTAACTTAAGCGGTACTAACTTGAAACAAGCGGATCTCAGCCATGCTAACCTAATTGGCTGTGACTTGAGTTGGGCAAATCTCAAAGATGCTGCGATCGCAAATGCTAATCTCATAGGTGCAGACTTAAGTAATGCTGACTTAAGAGACGCTGATTTGGATGGTGCTAAACTCATTCGCGCTAACCTTTGTTTTGCTAACCTGATGGGTTCTAATTTGATTGCAGCTGATTTGAGTGAAGCTAACTTACACGAAGCAGAAATGATCGAAGGGTATCTTTATAAAGCTAACCTCTATAAAGCCAATCTCACCAAAGCTCACCTCAGTGGTGCATATCTGTTTCGCGCCAACCTCAGCGAAGCTGATTTGCGGGGTGCAAACTTATCATGGACTAACCTTAAAGGTGCTAACCTCGCCGGCGCAAATCTTCGAGGCGCTAAACTCCGAGGCGCTAAACTTGATGGTGCTAATCTCCAAGAGGCAATTATGCCGGAAGATGATGATTGATGGTTGACGGTTGACTGTTGACGGTTGACTGTTGACTACTAACTATTGGGTAATCTAATAACAAAGGGTATTAGGAATTGCGGAGCAGATTATCCTATGAAGAATGCTAAAAAGCGTTGGATGACTTTTAACTTAGGTGTAATGGCAATAATGCCAACGTTAATATTTTTAGCATTCCTACATCAAGCTAAGGCTGAAGATCCCGGAAGTTGCTTTATGGTAACTTCTTCTGGGAAAACTGTCAGTTTAGGTAGCCTCTGCGGTGCAACACCTGTAGATAGTAGAGTTTTTCGCATTCCTATCAAGCGCCGGATGGGGAAAACTCCGGTTGTTGATGTCACCTTCAATCAACAACATACTTTTGAGATGATTTTGGATACTGGTGCTAGCAGTACCCTGATAACTCAAAAAATGGCGAATGCCCTGAAACTTCAGCCTACAGGGAAAATCAACGCCCAAATAGCCGATGGAACTGAAGTACAATTTGTCACAAGCCAAGTCCAGAATATTACTGTTGGCTCGGCTGTAGCTAGTAATATTGAAGTAGCGATCGCACCTAAAGCCGCGATCGGATTATTAGGTCACGATTTTTTTGAGAACTATGATATCAAAATTCTGGAAAAAGAAGTAGAATTTCGTCACCGATGATTTAATCAAGCGTCAACCGTCAACAAAGCTTTCCAAACTAGGTACATCCACCCAGCTTGCTGCTTTATGGGATTCATGACATAAATCCATCAATAATTGTGAGTAAACCCCTTCTCGCAGTGATGGAACTATTTGTTGCTGGCTATAAATTCCTTTTACCCATCGATCGACTACGCGAATAAATGCGGAAATTCGCCCATCGGCGTGGTTTTGGGGAAACATCAACTCGGAGGGAATTTCGATTTCACTTAAGGCTTTACCTGGTTGGGAACCCCAAACCCGAAAACCGTGGATGTAATCTTTTTGATTTTCACTACCTAAAACTAAAGTACCGCGATCGCCATATACTTCTACCCAATGAGTTCTCGGTGCATGAACTACAGCACTAATGGTAAGTTGGCAAGGTGTACCATCGGCTAATTCTAACGTCAGCACGCAGGTATCATCTGTATTCACTGGCTTGCTTTCGCCTGTAGCGGGGTCAATGCGTGTGGGAATAGCGGTAGTTAAATGAGCGCTGAGCCGACGTACCGGGCCAAATAACCAATAAATATAATCAAAGGCGTGGGAACCTAAGGAACCTAATGCACCACCTCCCTGATTTTGAGCAGAATACCAATTCCAAGGGCGGGAAGCATCTGCACGGGAAGAACCTAACCAATCAATTCTAATTAACCGCTTGTTACCTACATAATCTGCTGATAATAGTTGAGCAAACTTTTGCCATCCTGGGACAAAGCGAAATTCAAAGTCTATAGTTGCAATTACACCTTGCTTTTGGGCTAACTGATAAAGTTCCTTCGCTTCAGTTGCGTTTAAAGCTATCGGTTTTTCTAGTAATAAATGTTTCCCAGCTTGCAGTACTGTTTTTGCCATTTCATAGTGCAAAAACGGTGGGGTAGCGATGGTAACTGCTTGCACTTCGGGTAATTTGACGATATCTGCAATTGTATCGCAGGCATGGGGGATATTATTGGATTTAGCGATCGCTCTAGCTTTATTGATATCTCGATGATAAATAGCCACCACCTCAGTTTGTGGATGTGCTTGCAATCCAGGGATGTGGACTTTCTGACCAAATCCTGTACCAACAATCGCCACGCCAATCTTGTTTTGATTTGTTTGGAATGTAGAAACCATATAGATGAATCGAGTTTGATTGTTGATGAAACAAAGGCAGAGAACATGCGCTCACTGAGCGTAGTCGAAGTGAGCGTAGTCGAAGTGAGGCACAAGGAAGATAATATGTTTTTTTCTACCTTCTCATAAACATTACAGGAAATAGGCGCAACATCACAACTGATACAAATTAAAAACAGAATGAGACGGATAGATTTGTAGGGGTGGGGTTTTCCCGCCCTTGGCGACAATCCACATATCCCAATCATTAATTGCATTAGTATAAACATTCATAGATGAAAATCAGAAAAGCCCCAAAACTATTAAAGTCCTGGGGCTGGTAATTTTTAACTTTGTATTGCTAATTCATAATTTACATTAGCAATATCTACAGATAGAAAAGCGCTAGTCAACAATGAACAACTGACAACAGCTTAAATATTGATCAATGTTCTAATGTTACTAGCTTCATAACTAAGCCTGGTAAAGTCTTCTTTGTAACGTGCTAATGTGGTTCTCAACACTTCGGGAACATCATCGTCTTCATTCTTGAGAATTAAGCCGTACTTAATGCCATTTAAGACACTAAAAATATAAAGTTGGTTGGTTGCTTCTAAATTATCAGGTGCGATCGCTGGATCGTTTTCACTACCAAAGCTACCATTACGTAATGCTAGGGAATTATAGGCTAATTCTCCCCCCTCATCAGTTTGAGAATCATTTACCCAAGTGTGCCATAGAGTGGTATGGAAAATCACATAGCGGCAAAACTCTTTTAAGTTGTCGATATCTGTTGCACTGGGTTCGTCAGTCAGGGTAATGGGGCGAACAACCTTCACCGTACCATTAATATTTGCTCTCTCAATATCTGGTCGATCGAGTTCGTTTTTATCATACCAATCGTAATCATTATCTGTATTCGCCATCACACCTTGGATTGGTTGATATGCCATACTATGCTCTAGCAAGTCCTCAGATAAACGGCGAATTTCCACCCATTCTTGGATAATTTCCTGCTCGTGTTCCTGGAAATATGCATCAATATACTCACTTAAAACTTGCCAATAGAGATTAGCTACCTGTGCATAAGTATGAGCTTGACAGATTGGCTGACGTGGTTTCCAGCCTTTCCAATCATAAGTCGCCACCGTTTCTTGACACATTTGGATGAATGACTGATGAGTCAACGGGCCGTTGGTAGTAAATAAACCAACAGTTGGTGATGTTAATAAATCATCACCACGACGGTTGATGTTAATCAAGCTTTTCAAGTGGGGAACTAACATCAAACGGATCGGATTTTTGCGCAAGTTGCGGAAAACAGCAACAGCATATTGCTCCATCTGCACATGAGACTTAGCGTAATGTTCAATTACTTCCCCTGCAAATAAGGAATTAGTACGGAAAATACGTTTTGCTTGTGACCATTTTTCCCCGTCTTTGGGTGTATAAGTTACAGGATCTTTCAAAGGAGAATGGGGAGCAAAAGAGTCAGGATACCGACTTTGAACGGTGATGGCGGTGGGTTGAAGTTTGCCATCTTGCAATTCAAATAAAGCTTCGACATTATTGAGATCGTGGGTTTGATCTTTTTCGTAATTATCCCAATTGAAACTTACCTTGTACTGATTGGGATTATTTTTATGGCGCTTGAGTAAGCAGGGATTCATCCCATTCAGAACCCGCAAGACAAAATATTCATCGCTTCTGGTATAACCTGGATTTTTTTTATCTAATTCTATTGTTAAATTTGGCGGGTAAGCCGATTGAATTTCTGCAAGAGAGAGTTGATTCGGTTTGAGGGTGTGAGAAATTACCAGTTTAGCCTTAATAGGAGCTAGAGTATTAGCCGCTTCGTAGGCTTGAAATTTCCGCCCAACAGCATAATCATCAGGGGTGTCTTCGGGATCAACAAGCAATATCCGCGCAAAAGGGCTATCGGGATTGTAGGGCCAATAGGGAACGGTCAAAGTGCCAAAATCATATTCTTTTTGAGTAACATTGTCCCCACCTTTAATAATGGAGGCAATACGGTTGATATAAACTGGCTGATTTTTAGCATTAAAAGTGACGCGATTATCAATTACTCTTAATTCCAAATCTGGTGCATCTTTAAAGCCTGCTTTTTCCGGATCGTAGTAGATTTCAAACCGACCATTTTCGTCAGTTAAACCTTGAGCTAAGTAATCGCTAGGCGTACCAATATCTCTATCCCACAGTTCCAATCCAATATTGTGTAATGGCTTTTTGGTATCGCTAAAAACCAACTGACCTGTAACTTTATGCATCTTCCCTAAGTTGGGAAGCAACTTTGCAGTTGGTTTCTCTTCACGGGATTGAGAAATTTTCTTTTCTGCTTTCTCCTCAATTAAGCGTTGAGCAAGTGGTGTGTTGAGGAGTTTCATCATTACCACACCTTTTAATTCGTCCACAATTGTTTTACTTTTGGTCATACTATGCCTCTCATTTTTGTGTTTAGTCAATTTTTTGTATCTAATGGTCTGTCCCATTAATTTTGCAAGGTTGCAAGAATCCCGACTTCTTGAAGAAATCGGGATTCTGACCCTGAGGAATTTATCAAAACTCTTAATCTAGTTTGGTAATAACCTTTTGGAGATTCTTGGGTCGATAGTCTTTGCGAGCTTTTAAGCGTTTGATTGTGCTTTCATGGAGGTCTTCCAGAGCATCGCTGACATTACGCAGCTTGATTCCTCCCAATTTAAAGAATCCAGGATCGTTCTTAAAGTCACATTCATAGTTGGGATTGACACCTGTGGGAATCACACTAGTATCGAAGTCTAATCCCAATCCTAGGTCACTGATAGAATCAATCATCCATTGTAAGGCTGCATCCGATAGCCCACTATGTTCTTTTGTACCACCACCAACGCAACCATGCTCGCCAGGAAACCACTTTTGAATTACTCGTTGGTTTTCTGATTCTGGATGCTTTGTCATGGGAGTGACATCAAAGAGCTCGCGGATTTCATCGATGGCTACAGCGTGCAATGCATTTTGAACACATTTGTTGACAGTAGTGTCATGGAATCTGTAGCGCTGATTGAGTTGGTCGTGCAGCTTGCTGAAGGCGGGTATTCCTGGAATACCAAGAGCACCGACGGTATCAAAACAACCCACCAAGGTGATAGGAACTCGATCGCCATAGGCTTCACGGTAGTCTACAGCTTCCTTATCTTTTGGCTTGACACCGCGTTTGCGATAAAGCTCGTAAGCTTCATGTGCTTTAGTGATGTGGGGACGATTTAATAGTCCAGAACAATAAATCATTCCCGCTAGACTCCTGACAGTGTAAGCACCGCGACTGAAACCAAACATATAGATTTCGTCACCAGGCATGTAGTTGAGAGTCAGAAATCGGTAGCCATCTTCTATATTTCGATCGATTCCTAATCCAGTAGCGCCGCCTAATATTTTTTGGGTTTCGGTTCCAATACCCTCGTCGTAAAACACAATCTGTGGAACCCCGTCACTAGCAATTGATTTGACAGATTGAGCTAACTTAACAATGTTGCTGGGATAAGGACTGGTTAAATTTTGCCAGGTTCCATCACAACAAATCACAAGACGTTTCATAGTTCTATGGTCTTTTGTAGGAATAAGGAGGAGTTGTACATTTCACTTATTCCGTTATAAGTAGCTAAGTATGAAAAATCATACGTATGTTACGAAAACTTAACTAAACACCTTGGATGCAAATAAAACATATAATGTACTTATATTGATGGCAAGAGATATTTATAAATCTGTAATGTCATAGCAATTTTAAAAAAAATATGATAAATGCTGAGTTTAGCTAGAATACGCTCATACTCATCATATACAAGGTTTTCAGCCATTGGTTTACCCTGGATGGAGCTGCATTGGGTCTATGTCCCTTAACCAATTTACATCTGTAGCGATCGCTTTTCAAATTGCGCTAAGAAATATACAGACTTATAGCATGTTAAAATAAATACATAAATTTCCAATGGCCGTGCTATTTTTTTTACTCGTATATCATTCCTAAAGAGCAAGTGAAATAAATAAAATAACCCAAGCTCTAAACTATCCAACTTTAGTTAACAGCACATGGGTAGATAGTTGTTATTAGAATATTGTTTATAGAACAATACGGTTCAGTTAAGGATAAATTGTAGGTTGGGTTGAACGAAGTGCAACCCAACAAACCCCCGGAAATGTTGGGTTTCGTTCCTCAACCCAACCTACGCATTTTCAGGTTTTTGGCGCTAACTGAACGGTATTGATTTATGGAATAGAGAATAAAGAATATAAGAATACTGTTTTCTTTTTGAAAGAAACTGTACAATTAAAATATATTTTGGAAATAAAATATAAGTCTTATTAGGAATTAAGAATTATCAAGTACTAATTTTTCTAATGTCTCTATGGGTACAGCCCAACTCAGACTATTAATTTGCTCGTGTAAGGTTTTATCCGCTTCTGAACCATCCACAAATACAGAAGGTACATCCCATAAAGGATTGGCTTGCATTCCATTCACACCAATTAGTTCACCGCGACGATTTAACAACGGGCCGCCACTCATTCCTTTTTGGATTTTATTGTTGTAACCAATTTGATAACCACCTTCTAAAGCTTGAGGTAGTAACAGTGAAACTTTACCAGTAGTGAAGCTAAATGTTTCTTTTTCTTCATCTTCTTCGGAATAAAAACCACTAGCAAAAACTTCATCGCCTACCATTGGTTGAGAACCAATAGATGAAACTGGATAAATTTTTTTAGGACTATAAAACCGCAATATTGCTAAATCATTTGTACCAAACTTGGAGTTTTTTGGCACGTTAGCGCTATATATCTCACCATCTGGTGTTTGAATGCGGTAGGGAGCATCACCTGCTCTGAGAACATGAGCATTGGTGACAACTGTATAAATAGAGTCTTGTTGTTGCCAAAGAATTCCAGAACCTAAGAATTCTTGTGACATCACTCTGACAGTAATAGCTTGAGCTTGCAAACGTAAGTTTTCGGTTGATGTTTGCGGTTGGGGTGGTTCCCCACTGACAGCCTGTGGGAAAGGTGCATTGCAAGATGCGATCGCACATTCACGCCGCTGGCTCCCATATAATGCTATTGCACATACCGCCAACAATAAACAACCAACACAGGTAACTACGGTCAATTTGTGCTTAGTCATCCTATGTTCAAGCTCATAACTATAATTTTACGCGATCGCTAAATCTTACTTTTTCCAGAATAGAGACACCTAAAACTTGAATTTACCGCATTTCGCAATCTCATCAGATTTCTAGTTGATTTTTGCAATTATAGTAGTCTATTAGACCAACGCCAAGAGGTTAGGTTCGTAGTCAGGGTTGAAGTCCTGACTACGAGTTATGTTTAAATGAGCACAGAAGTCTGAGAATGATCCATTGATCCTAGAAGCGGATTTTTACCCGGAGCTAAGATTTCATAAGGTCGCATCATCTCATTATCTTCGTGAGAGAGAATATGACAATGCCAGACGTACTCTCCAGGTAGGTCGTAGGTAGCTACAACACGGATAACTTCCCCCGGCGCAATCGTGACAGTGTCGAGTATACCCGCTTCTTGAGGTGTAGCCGGAGTTGCTGCTCCCTCAAATTCAATATTGACTAATGGTGCTGTTTCTGATTCGGCTCCTGTTAATGGATCTCTCTGTTCCGCGCTAAATTCCTGTCTGCTCAGGAGTTGGAACCCTGTCTGATGCAAATGAATAGGATGAGAATCAGGGGTAGTATTGTAAATTTCCCAAATTTCGGTGTCTCCAAGTTTGACATACTCGGTAATGGGATCGTGCCACATTAAAGCACCTTCGCGAATCGTACCCAACATGGGTGTCATGCGTCCAAAACTACCGTTGGAATTCTCAAATAGAGCTAGTTGTTTGGCGATCGCTAATCCTGTAATTGGATCGGTGGGAGTAACATAATCTACAGGGTTGCGAAAACCATTGAAGCCTACATAGTCAGGACTTGTATGATCGTAGCGATCTATCTGACTGACACTCGTCGGTAAGGATATCCAAGCTGGTTTACTCTTATCTTTCGGGTTATTGGTGCGTAAGGTTTCTGGTAAGGGAGTATCAGCAACGGTTACCTTATTCCCAACTTTAAAAGCCATAATTTGACCCGTTGTCTCTGGGTTGTTGGGAACTGGTTCGCTTTCAAGGTCACCAGCGATATTATTTAGAATCAAAGTCTGTCCTTTATATCCTTTAAAATCGACAACTACATCAGCTCGTTGACCTGGTGCAATATCCAGTTGGTTGAGTTCCACTGGCGCATTCAGTAAACCTAGATCTGTGCCGATTTGGTAAAATTTTAAACCAGTTGGTAGTTGTAAGCTGTAGAAGCGCGAGTCAGAACCATTCAGCAGGCGAAATCTGTATTTACGAGGCTCAACATCTAATACAGGCCAGGCTTTCCCATTCACAAGAATGACATTCCCAGAACCAAACTCTGGAATTATAGTAGGATGGGGTACGTTTTCAGGAAGCATCCCATGTACGCCTGCTGCAAGCAAATCTTCGTGGGAGGCTGGATAAAATAACTGACCGGCTTCGTTGATACCGGGGGTAGTTGGGTCATCTGCTTGAAATATCTTGTCTTGAATAACTAGCGGATATTCATAGTAAACATCAGGATCTTTTCGCCCATTACCTTGATAATCGAAATTGATGTAATTACCTGGAAGAGAGTTTTCGATTCGAGATGTTTTTGGATTATCTGGTACGCCAGTATCATACTTATCTCGCAAGATGTAAAAACCTGCTAAGCCAGCATAGACATTGAGGCGAGTGATTCCTAGGGCGTGGTCATGATACCAGATATTCGCAGCTTGTTGATCGTTGTCGTAGGTATAAGCTTGGGTCGCACCTTTATTGATAGCTAACTTTCCGGCTTTACCGGTAGATGTGAACCAAGCATCGGGAAGACCATCATATTTGGATTTGGTGTGTCCACCATGCAGGTGGGCGACTACTGGAACACCATTTTTGCTGATATTATACTTGGTGCCAGTGTAAGCCCAGTGTATTGTCGTATCTACTGGCAGTAAATGTTGTTTAGGAAGCTTGCTTTTCCAATTGATTGTGATAGGTGTATCTTTTTGGGCGACAATAGTCGGGCCAAGGTAATTTAAACCAGCTGCATCCCACGCCGGAGCGAAACGGCTATGGTAACCCCAAGTTTGTGCTAGGGGTATTCCTTTTCCCAAACCAAAGTCATGAGTACCTTGACTCATAGAGACTGTATATTTACCTTTACGCCTAGCATCAATAAAGAATCCCGGAGCGAGTAGATTTGGTAATGGATTGGTGAATTTATCAATAGAGAGTGGATTTAGTACAACAGCCATAGTAGATAACCCCTGTGTAGTTCAGGTGAAAACCATCGAAAAAACTACAACAAAACCAACGAAAACATCGGTTTCACCTATCTTTGTGTGCGGTGAGTTCAGCGATGTTAATCGGTGATATTGTCAAGTTAATGTGTGTTGATTAAATGTTTAAAAATGCTCTGGCTCTCGCCAAATATCAGTAGCAGCAAAATTTAAGAAAAATCTCGCCTTCATTACCTATATAGGTAATGAAGGTTTTGATTTCGAGAGTCAAAGCTTTTATGTAATTAAAATTAGATAATAAATGTGAGGAACTTGTGAGGAGAAAAAAGCTAATAAGTTACAAAAAATTATCTTCTTAAAGAGAAATTGCCGCGATCGCTCTCTTTAACTTATCAAGTTTTGTTAATAACTTTACAACTAGATATTAAGAGCTTTTTACTAATAAGTAAATTTGATTTACGTCGATGGGCTTTTAAAGATAACTGACAAGGGCTGTCATTGGTCATTTGTAATTTCTCATTGTCAGGGTTTCAATCCTATTTACTTTTTGTAATATATTTGGGTTTATTTATGAGAGCGATTATCTCAGGGGGGTAGAAATTATACTTTATTTCTCTTCAATTCTTATTTTTAGTAATTGCGATCGCTCAAAAAAATCCCACAACTCAGGGATAAAAATTAATATTCGCTGACAAATCACAATCATAATTTTATCAGCCAGAAAAAGTGATTTACGATAGAGCAGAAACTATAGCCCGATCCTGAGCTAATTTACCATCTTCCATGTGGACAATGCGATCGGCAATATCTAAAATTCGGTTGTCGTGAGTCACCATCAAAATAGTACAACCTTGCTCTTTAGCGAGTTTTTGCATCAAGTTAACTACATCTCGACCAGATTTACTATCAAGCGCCGCAGTAGGTTCATCTGCTAAGACAATTTTAGGACGACTGACTAAAGCACGCGCGATCGCAACTCGTTGTTTTTGTCCGCCAGATAAATCATCAGGATAATAATTGAGGCGCTGTCCTAATCCTACTTGCTCTAGCATTTCCGCTGAGCGATTTTTCATTTCTTGGGGTGAAATATCTTTGTGTAATTCTAAGCCCATTCTCACATTTTGCAGTGCGGTCAAACTACCATGCAAGTTATGTGCTTGGAAAATATAGCCATGACTGCGCCGTGCTGCGGTAAGTTGAGCTGCATTAGCACCGCAGAGTTCTGTTCCTAATACTTGCAAACTACCAGATTGCGCAGAACGCAAACCGCCTACCAAAGTTAGCAATGTGGTTTTACCAGAACCCGAAGGCCCGGTCATAATGATAATTTCGCCAGCGTTGATTGTTAAGGTAATATCAAACAGAACTTGCTTTTTCAGTTGACCTTGACCAAAGTAATGGTCGAGATTTTGCACAGAGATTACTGGGTTCATAATGACGGTTGACAGTTGACGGTTGACGGTTGACGGTTAAAACATGTCTGCGGGATCAGCTGATTGAACTTTACGAGTGGCGATCGCGCCCGATATCATACACATGACGAAAGTTAGCGTCAGCACTTGAATAGCTCGCGCCAAGGTCATATATAGTGGTAGATTTGTAGCACCACGGGTTAAGGCATACAGTCCTAAAGATACTGTCATCCCTGGAATAAACCCTAAGATTGCCAGAATTAAAGCTTCCTCAAACACAACACCTAGCAAGTAGAGATTGTTATATCCCATCGCTTTAAATGTGGCATATTCTTTCATGTGGGCATTAACATCGGTGGAAAGGACTTGATAGACGATAATCACCCCGACTACAAATCCCATCGATACACCTAAGGTAAAGATAAACCCGATCGCAGTGTTTGTCTGCCAGTAATTTTTCTCAAAGGCAATAAATTCTTCGTGGGTGAGAACTTTGATATCATCTTTAGGTAAGTAAGATTTTAAAGCGCTGGCTACTTGTTTAGGGTCGTAGCCTGGTTGTAACTGAATCAAACCGATACTGACACTACCTGCTTGTCGTTTGGGAAATAGTTGTAAAAAGTTCTGATCGCTGGTGATCAAGCTACCATCAGCACCAAAAGAGGCTCCGACTGAGAATAAGCCATTAATGCTAATTGTCCGCCGGTCTATTTCTGTGGTGACAGGTTTACCTTGAGAAATTTGGGCGATCGCTTCTTTGTAATCTCCTCTGGAAGCAGCATCAAATAATACAGTATCCGGTAGTTTAATTGTCGATAATTGGCGGTTAACTTCTGGTAAGTTAAATGCTGGCTGGTCAGGATTAAAGCCGATAATCAGCATCCCTGTCTCACGGCGAGTTTGGGGATTTTTCCACGTAACGTTGTTGGTATACAAAGCCTCTGCCGATTTTACACCAGGTACATCGGCAGCCTGATACAGTCGTCTTCTGGGAAAGGAAGACATAAAGGAAATGTTACGGGCTTGGTTACTGATAATTACTACATCTGCACGTAATACTTGATGCAGTCTGGTGGCGCTGTCAAATAATGCTGACTGAAAGCCCAGCTGCATGAACATCAGTAAATCTGCAAAAGCCACGCCTGATAGTGCGACTACAAAACGACTCCTTTGCTTATTCAGTTGCAACCATCCCAGAGGGGTGCGGCGCTGTAGTTGAGAGATAAATCCTATCATTGTTCAATCACCGCCTTGACTTGCAAATTGGTAAATTGGGCAGCTTTGGCGCTGGATGCAGAATCTAGCTTGACATGAACTTCTACTACTCTGGCATCAATATTACTAGAGGGGTCGGCGTTAATTACATTTTGCCGTTGTACTTGCATCCCAATCCAATCGACGCTTCCCTGCAATTCACTAGGGAGAGAATCGCTAATAACTTTGACAGGTTGACCAGGTTTTACTTTATGAATATCACTTTGGTATACTTCTGCTACTGCATACATTTGGTCAGTTTGACCTAATTCGACAATTCCGTCATTACCAACGGTTTCACCAGCGCGGGTATGAATCTTCAGAATTTGTCCAGATTTGGGAGCGCGAATATATGCTTGATTAAGTTGGGCTTGAATTTTCCCTACGGTAGCTTGGGCGCTATCTACTTCCGCTTGGGCGTTGGCGATATCTGTAGGGCGAACTTCCGCCGTTTGATTCAGGGTGGCTTTGGCTTCGTTGATTTGTTGTTGTAATGTGGCGATGGTTTTGTCGCGGTTGGCTTTGGCTTCGTTAATTTGTTGTTCCAAAGTGGCTACAGTTCTGGCTTTTGTGGCTTGGCTTTCGATAAATTGCTGTGTAGAAGTTTCCGCACTTAATCTGCGGCGATCGACTTCTTGATTGGAGATTGCGCCTTCTTTGTATAAACTCTCATAGCGTTGTACGTCAGCTTGGGCGTTGCGTTTTTCAGCGGCGACACGGGCGACGGTTGCTTGTAAGCTTTGTTGTTGTCCTTGCAATTCTGCTTCTAGACGGTTAATTGTCGCTTGCTGGGTTTTAATGCTTCCTGCTAATTCAACGGAAAGACGATTAACAGTAGCTTGACGCGCCCCAATTTCTCCTTGCTTTGCACCAGCTTTTACCTGGTTAAGACGAGATTTAGCCACTTCCACTTGTCTTTGGGCTTCACCCAAACTTGCTTGTAAGCGATCGCGACTATCCATGATTGCAATTACTTGTCCAACTTTAACGCGATCGCCTTCTTTCACCAATAGTTGCTCAACCCGATTTCCTTCATTAGCCGTCGGTGCAGACAGTTTAATCACTTCACCATTGGGTTCTAAGCGTCCCAATGCAGTAACAGTTTTGACAACTGGTTGAATCGGCGTTGCTAGTTCTTGCTTTTTCCCAGACTCCGCCTGAAACTTAGTTACCGTATAAACACTAGCTCCGGCTGTAATCAAAGCTGTAATTATTGCCAGGATGGTAGGTGACTTAAAAATACCTTGGGAAGCTCGAAAACCTAATAAATTCCAGTTTTGCGCCATAGTATTCCCCTCTTTTGGGCGGCATTTTTAAACTAAACCGTCCAGTTCAAAATAATGCTAAACTAAACCGAGTAGTTTAGTCAAGAGGTATTGGGAGAGTATTGATGTAATTTTCCCCCTCTGCTTCCTTGTCGCCCTTATCCCCCCTCTCCCTCAATCCCCAGTAAGATGGTTATAAGCAAAGTTGATGAACACATGGCACGGATCAAAGTTGACGAAGTAGAAAAAGAGAATTCCGTTGATAAAGTGGAACAAATTCTGCAAGGGGCGATGCAGGAGTTCCTCAAAAATGGCTATGCTGGGACAAGCATGGATAAGGTAGCTGTCGCTGCTGGTGTGTCGAAAGCTACAGTTTACAGCCACTTTCAAGATAAAGAGGGATTATTTAAAGTCCTGTTTGAGCAGATGTCACGCCAGAAGTTTAACTCCATTTTTGGTACAGAACCTCTACAGGGAGAACCAGCGATTGTTCTGCGCCAGTTAGCCACCAAAGCATTAGAACTGATGGCTACAGACCAAGAACATTCAGCATTTATGCGCGTGATAATTGGCGAATCTGGTCGCTTTCCAGAGTTAGCCCAGATTTGTGTCCGCGCCATGATTAAACCAGTGGTAGAAACTCTGACTCAATACCTTGCTAGTCATCCCGAATTGAAAATCAACGATCCAGAAGCACTGGCTAGGATACTTGTAGGCTCATTAGTGCATTTTCATATTGTTCAAGATGTCTTGCATGGTAAAGATATTTTACCGATGGAGAGCGATCGCTTAATTAATACCATGACCAACTTAATTATTAATAATGCTCAGGCTAGTTCTTAATAGACAAACAGCACAAGGAAGCAGAGGTAAGTAGAGGCGAAATACAACACCCAATGCCCCATGCCCCATGCCCAATAAAAAAATTGCCCCCTGCAATCAGGAGGCTAATTTTTAATTAAAAGCTGTTGACTGCTAGCTGGCAACATACTCTTTGACATTGGCTCGACGACGACGTAGATGAGCTAGTGCTTGATGCTCTAACTGGCGAACACGTTCGCGGCTGAGATTTAATCTTTCACCTACTTTCGCCAAAGACATTTCGTTACCATCTTCTAATCCAAAGCGTAGCGCTAGAACTTCGCGTTGTTGGGGTGTGAGTTCCGCCAACAGAGTGTTCAAGTCTTGGCGCAAGAATTCCTGAGTGGTGTAATACTCTGGAGAAGGGCCGTCATCTTCTAGCATTTCTTGCAGCTCGGTATCTTGGTTGTCACCGACGCGCACATCCAAAGATACTGGCTGACGAGCCATGTTTAAGTACTCGCGAATTTGCAAAGGCTCTAGTTCTAGCTCTTGGGCAATTTCTGCCGGATTTGGCGATCGCCCTAATTTTTGCGCTAGTTCCCGCTGTACTTTCTTGATTTTGTTCAGCTTCTCGGTAATATGGATCGGTAAGCGGATTGTCCGTCCTTGTTGGGCAATCGCTCTAGTAATTGCTTGGCGAATCCACCAGTAAGCGTAGGTAGAAAACTTATATCCCCTCATTGGGTCAAATTTTTCTACACCCCGTTCTAAGCCTAGAGTTCCTTCTTGGATTAAATCCAGAAACTCCATATTGCGCTTTTGATATTTTTTCGCAATAGCGACTACTAAACGGAGGTTCGCTTCAATCATCTTTTGCTTTGCCCGTTTACCTTGAGCTACAGTCTGTTTCACCTCAGTTTCGGATAGGTGAACGTGATCCGCCCATTCAGATAAACTTGGTTCGTGGTGCAACTTCTTCGCCAAAGCCTCTTTGGCGTCCACTAGCGTCATCATTTGTTGCACCTGCTTCCCGAAAACAATCTCTTGCTCACGGGTTAAAAGGGGCACACGACCAATTTCTCGCAGATAGGTTCGCACCATATCAGCCGTGAATTTGGTGTTGAGGTTTTCGGTATGGGTGTTAACAGTAGGCATTGGTGCGTTGTCCTCTACTCCGTAAACACAATGAATCTTTAATAATTAAGTCAGATTGGGCAAGGGACTACATCTATCACGGAACATAGGAAGCTATCATCTGCAATCAATTTATACATTCGTTGAAACGACGGTACTCCCCGGAGATAGGTTCCCCTACCCTGGATAAATTCTCTACTCTCTTAGAAATACACTGGCTGGTTGTCAAGAATTCTTCTTGGTATCAGTCACTGGCGGTAACTGTAAAAATATGAAGTCAGTATGAGTTCTACTTTTATTAGTATACGACAAATGTTTTAGATAGTAAAGTAGTCCAGATAAATCTTTCAATTATAGGATATAGTGGTTTGTTTGGCAAAAAAAATCAACTTCCTTTAGAGTGCTAACTATATATATAGTGACGCCAAAACCTCCGCTTCTGTTGCCGAGGTGTAGGGAGATAACCGAACTGATTGTTTGTGGGAGTTACGACATGGGCATGGGGCATGGGTCATTGGGCAGGGGAGACACTGACAACTGACAACTGACACCTGACCACTAACCACTGACCATTGACTAAAACCCCAAATCGGCTTTGGCTAGTTCAGCCGCCGCAAATAATTCTGCGTCTGGTTTTTCTTCCCAAGCTGGATCGCCAATTTCTGCATAAAAAGTTGCATCATAGGGACGGGTACGGACTACTACTGGCATCGGTACGGCGTGACCCAAAATCAATGCTTGTTGCTTAGAATCTAATTTGGCTAATACCGATCGCAAACTACCAGCACCGGAGACTCCCGTAAAAATTGCGTCAATGTCTTTTTCATCATTGAGCAAGGCAGTGATACGAGTCCCAATTTGGGACATAACTTCATTATCTATCCCCGACGGGCGTTGATCAACTACTAGAAGTGTTACGAAATATTTCCGCATCTCTCTGGCGATGGTGCCAAAGATGGTACTTTGAACGATGGCGGGATCGAGGAAGCGGTGGGCTTCTTCAATGGTAATCACAAGTTGCGTCGGGCGATCGCTTACATTGCCACTGTGCAAGAAACGTTCGGCTTTGTTGACATAATGCCCATGAATACGTCTGGTGATCATGTTGGTCACCAACATATATGAGAGCATATCCGACTGGGAGCCAAATTCCACAACTACATGCTTACCTGCTTCGAGCGATCGCAAAATTTGATTAATATAATTCTGCGGGCAAGCGGCACGCATATACTTTAAATTATCTAAGCGCAGAAGTTTGCGCTGCAAAGACATAATTGAGCCTTGGTGTCCCCGCTTCTCTTCACAAAACAGCTTAATTTCTTCATTTGTCATGTTCAACAACTGAAGAATCCAAGCTTTGCCATACTCTGCATAGAGAATATTGGCATTATCTAAAGCTGCATCCGATAGTCCCAAATCGCGGGAGCATAATTTTACATCTTCAACTTCTATTTGCTCGTAACTGAGATACAGTTCTTGCGCGTCGCGCACACCCCGGCGCTTAGTAGATTCTGGATCTAGGGTATAAACTTCTACTTTACCCGGAAATAACTGTTTTAATCCTTTAACTGTACTATATTGCTTACCTTCACAGACAGCTTGCCAGCCATACTCGGAATGCATATCAAATATTAAATTTACCGCCGCGTTTTTCCGGACAATCCCGGCTAAAACTAAGCGCGTCAGGAAGGATTTACCAGTACCCGATTTGCCAAAAACTCCGTTACTTCTTTCAACAAATCGATCTAAATCGATACATACAGGTACATCCATATCCAGAGGTTTCCCGATGGAGAAATTTTTCCTCTGGGTATCATCTTCCCAACCAAAAACGCGGCGAAAATCTTCCTCGCTGGCTTCGTAAACTTGGCTAAAGTGACTGGGGATGGTTTTGACTGGAAGTAATTCCATTGAAGTGCTGGTTTGTGGCTGAAATGAAGCCAAACCAGTCATTGAAGATGCAAAGGGATTAGCAGATTTACCATTTGTGGGCGAAAAAGATTCTGCTACTTCTTCTGGGGTAAACATTAACATTGGCGCGAGATTAATCGTCCCGTAGGTACCGCTCCCTGCTAAAACTTCCCGTAAAAAAGTATCTTCCCAATGGGGCGGATCGGCGATAATGCGTGCATTTGCAGTTCCCAGCGCCACATCTGTTAGCATACAGAAAAAGCGCGATCGCATCCCTTGCACAACTAAAAATTTCCCCACCCGCATATCTTCTACAGAAATATCCGGGTGTAATCTAACTTCTAACCCTCCAGTGAGAGAGCCTTGGGTAACTGAACCTAAAGGTTGTCCAGAATTCATCTGATTAGATATATCAATATTGGGCTGAACTTATGTTGCATTTTAGTTGTAGAGTTCAAGCTTGCGACGAAATTTTAGCACAAAATGGCAAAGGTCAATAGTCCAAAGTCCAGAGTCAATAGTCAATTATCTGTTGACTGTTGACCATTGACTATTGACCAATGACTAATTAATCAATTTGAATCGAAGTTGGTCTGCTTGCTGATGGTGAAGTCCCGATTAAGGGTTTACGGAATTGGCTATAAAGGCGATCGCGCCATTCAAAGAATGGGGCATAATCGGGATTATCTGCTAATCCAGGGACGCCTTTACCTTGTAAGCTGGCGGGTAAATCTAGATAAGGCCCTTCGGGAAATTTTAAGATAATCGATAAACCAGCAACTGCTAAATCAGCTAAACTCGGTTCATCTCCTAATAAATAGGGACTATCAGCTAATAGTAGGGTGAGTGCTTCTAAGTCTTGCTTTAAATCTGCGATCGCAGACTTGATGACATCTGGACTATAACCTACACCCACACCCAACACTGTTAAGAAATCGCGGGGTACTCCTTCAATTAAAGTTTTGAGGATATCTGGTGTCGAGGTGGGTAATAAAGACTTGCGAAAATTTTGGTCTTGACTAATCGCCGCAAATAGTGCTTTACGTCCTTTAATCCCGATTGATTCATCCGCCCATTCTTCTATTAATAAACATGCACCTCTTTTTTTCGGATCTGTGGGTATCAGTGGGCGATCGGGATATTCTAAGTCTAAATACTTAGCAATTTCTGTAGAATCAACAATATATCTACCACCATCTTTCAATACTGGTACTTGCTTTTGACCAGTCAGGCGAAATAATTCTACCTGGCCAATTCCTGGTGTCACCTCTATTTTGCGGTAATTTAGTCCTTTATAATCTAAAATTAACCGCACTTTTTCCGAATATTGAGATAATTCCCATTGGTATAATTCCAACATCTTGCATACCCTATAATTTAGTGAATTGAGCAATGTTACTAATTGTATCTTTAGTTTCAGTTATCGTTTTGCTAATTCAATTAATGGTGGACTAAGTAATGGCTAAGAACCTGAAAATTCTAGGTAATTTTTAGTAAATCTGTTTTTTTAGCAAAAAAGGATTTATTTGATGATGCAATTATCAAATAATTAAATTGTTTTGGCAGTCATACATAACTTAACCTAACATCTTACTACTAAATTTGCACCCATAATTATCATTGTTCTGCCTTTAAATCCACGCAATTTGCAGTATAAACAATCACCTGAAAAAAATTCAAAAATCTTTAAGAAAGTTAAATAATAAGTTAATTTATATAGATATTGCTTACATCTCCAACATGCTTGGCAATTGTTGATACCATAATTTTTTCCTAAATCCGTCAACCCTACGCAGCACAATTTTCCAGAATAATCGATGATTTTGGCGAAAACATCTTACTTCTTAGGTGAGATTTTTGGCGTAGCAAAATGTTATAAGTCTTTATGTAACCTGTGCAAAATTAAAACAAATAAAATTTATGAAGGCAAATTACAGCCAATTGCTGACAAGTCTAGCAGGTATAGTCGGAATCGCAGGAAGCAGCCTCTTGATTACATTACCATCTCAAGCAAAAGAGGCAACAAATCCTAACCCTACTATTTTTGCTGAAGCACCCTACAACCGTAGTCAACGGATAAATGCTAACGCTAACTATGCACCTGCTCAGTCTACAGAAGATGCAGCAAAAGGTGCGACTTCAAACAGAAATTTAGTAGCACAGAAGCCTAAAAACAGAGGTCTCAATCCTCAACCCAGTATTTTTGATGAGCCTCCTTACAACCGTAGTAGCCGTACTCCTGCTGCTGAAGTTGCACCTACCTCAAACACCACCCCCGAACCAACACCCACCAAACCAACAACAGAAGCGCCTGCAACTCCTGTAGCACCTGCAAAACCTGCAACACCCGTACCTAATCAAACTGCACCAGCTGGTGGTTCTAGCGATAACACCCAAGGCAAGAATTTGGTAGCATTGGCTGAATCAAATGCTTCTTTTAGCACTCTCACCAAAGCTTTAAAAGCAGCTGGATTAACAGAAACTTTAGCTGGCAAAGATAATTTCACAATTTTCGCACCCACTGATGCTGCATTTGCTAAATTACCACCAGATGCAGTCAAAGATTTGTTGAAGCCTGAGAATAAAGAAGTTTTAGTCAAGATATTAACTTACCATGTCGTATCTGGTCAGGTTTTATCTAGCGATTTAAAATCTGGCGAAGTTAAAAGCGTAGAAGGTGGCGCTATTAACGTCAAAGTTGATCCTGCTACTGGCGTAACTGTCAATGATGCCAAAGTTACTCAAGCAGATATTAGAGGTTCCAATGGCGTTATTCATGCAATCGATCAAGTAATTTTACCTCCTGATTTGTAATTGCATAGCAGAGATAAATTCATCGCTTCCAAGGTTATTTGTAGAGTAGATATTGATGGATACATTAAATTTTATCCACCAGACTCTACAAATTAATTTTCAATAAAACCCGTTCGACTAGAGTTTGAACGGGTTTATTTTTTTGGATTTTTTAAATTGGTAGGGTGTGTTATATAGCCGCAGCCAGATAAATTAGGACATCAAGCTAAGATAAAATCCTGACAATAAGAGCCTTTCAAGTCAGTCAACAGTCAACAATTAATAAAATTAGCGCATAATCGGACTACCATGATGATGTACTAAATACCATTTTCCCCCAAGCAGTTGAAACACATTTGTAGCGATTGATTGGGCTTCTAGCCTTCTACCATTAACAACTTGCAAGACATTTTCTACCAGCACAACATAAGCGATATTATCAGCTACTTCTGTTGCCATAATATCTAGATTGATTTCTATGTAGGCTGTGCTTTTAAATATTTGTTCCCAAGAAGCACGAACTTGCTTCCAACCCCGCAGTATACTGCGTCCGGGATGAACGCAAGTAATACCAATTCCTTGCGACCAGACATCACTCATGGCTTCAATATCTTTTTTTTCAAAAGCTCGATAAAAGGCTGTATTAACGGCTAAAATTTCAGATGTCATGGGGAAGGTAAATTATGAGTTGGCTGCTGTTGCATCACTTCCTGATTATTTTTGCGTCAAGAGCAAGTACAGAGTTTTCAATAATTCCTGCACAGTATATGGTTTAGGCAAAAATGCTGTATGCTGAAATGTTTTATCTATCGGCACTTGTTCGCTTGTTGCTAATCCACTGACAGCAATAATAGGGAGTTCTGGATTGATGCTATGCAAAGTTGTAATGGTGGTTGCGCCATCCATTTTGGGCATCATCATATCGATAATCACCACTTTAATTTTATCTTGATTCCGGGCATAAAGTGCGATCGCTTCAATGCCATCATTAGCAGAGATAATATTATAGTTATAGCTTTCTAGGGATGCTTTAGTCACTTCGCGAATTGCGGCTTCGTCATCAACAACTAATAGCCATTCTCCATTTCCGTTTGGCATTTCACTATCTTCTGGCATTGGAATTGCCACTGTATTCACCGCAGGTAAGTAAACTTTAAATGTTGTCCCTTTTCCTAAGGAACTGGATACATTAATAAAACCACCATGTCCTTTGATAATGCCGATAACTGTAGATAAACCCAATCCTGTACCGTAACCAAATTCTTTAGTAGTAAAAAATGGTTCAAAGATTTTATCTAATAGTTCATTCGGTATCCCAAATCCTGTATCAGTAATTGTCAAAACTAGGTAATGCCCTACTTGAGCTTCAAAATGTACCTGACTGTAGATTTCATCAATGTAAATATTATTAGCTGCTATTGTGATTGTCCCACCATCGGGCATGGCATCACGAGCATTGAGACATAAATTTATGAGGACTTGATGTAATTGGGTGCCATCTCCGTAGACTGGAAATAAATCTGCGGCTAATTGTGTAGTCAATTCAATTGTTTTGGGGAATGTTTCTTGAATAATTTGTTGCAGTTCAGCTATGATATGCTTAACTTGAATTACGCGGCGATCGCCTTCAATTCCCCGCACAAAAGATAATACTTGTTTAACTAAATTAGCGCCGCGTTTGACGTTATTTTCTACTATCGACAACATTTGCTCAACTTGTCGGTCGGGAGACTTAATTTTTAGCAGTTGCACTGACATCAAAATGGGCGATAACACATTATTTAAATCATGGGCAATACCACTAGCCAAAGTACCAATACTTTCCATGCGTTGAGCGCGTAAAAATTTCTTCTCCAATTGTTTTTTCTGGGTAATATCGGTATCGACAATCAAGATTGATTTAGGTTGTAAATGCTCGTCTGGTACTAGCATCCAACGGCTTTCAACGATGATTTCTCTACCCAATTTACTAATTTTCTCTAATTCTCCTTGCCAAGAACCTTGGGCAATTACAGTTTGGCAAATTTCTAAATATTGCGATAAAGGTTCGTTGCTAAAAAGTTCATGAGCATTTGTATGAATGGCTTCTGCGGCTGTCCAGCCATAAAGCTGTTCGGCACTTTTATTCCATAAAAGAATTTTGTTAGATAAATCCCGCAGTACAATTGCATCTGTAGAGATATCAAGCAATGCAACTTGCTCGCGCATTTGTTGTTCTACTTGCTTGCGCGTGGTAATATCTTCAAAGATATATAAACGACCAAAATATTTATCTTCGCGATCGCGCACTTGGGTAGAGAACCGTCGGATGGTTCGTCCATCGTTAAATGCAATCTCATCTTCCACAACGCAACGGTACTCTTCACTTTGTAACGGCGCGCAGGAAGCAGCAAAAGCCGGAATATCCAGAATCAACTTCACACAATCGGGGATAATATCGCGATTCTTCAACTTTTGTGTTGCCATCTGCGATTGGAGATGTTTAATACCCCAAATTTCACAAAAGCGATCGTTAAAATACAGTATCTCATCAGTGCGGTTATCTACCACATAAAATGCTAAAGGGGAAACACTAGTCATCGAGCGTAACAGTGCTTCTGTCCAGCGTAATTCTTCTTCGGCTTGTTTACGCTCGCTAATATCTTCAATCACATAGGCAAATTGTGGACGCTTAGTCGGACTCTGTGCAATTTCTGAGACTGTTGCTGACAACCACCTTTTACCTTGGGGACGATCCTCAGCATATTCAAATTTCACAGGTGATTGGCTAGCTGCTGCTTGTTGGTAATAACCTAGCCACTTAACTATTTTCTCCTCTGCTACACCCATCTCTCGCTCTTGGCGATTTTGCATAGCGCTGGGGGTGAGTCCCAAAAATTTTGCTGTCGCCAGGTTATCAGAAATATGTCGGATATCATTATCTACCAACTCCACAATTCCCATCATCATCGGCGCACTATCGAAGAAACTGCGGAGAGTGCTTTCACTTTGATACTGTGCTTGTTGCGCCTGTTTAAATTCAGCTTTAATACTGGCTAATTCCAGCAAATTACGTCTGATTTCTAACTCTCTAACCACCAAGCGACTTAAAGCTTGTAGCGATGCAATTTGCTGATCGCTGATTTGACGCGGTACCCGATCTACTATACATATAGTACCGATCGCTTCTCCTCCCGGTGCAATTAAAGGTACACCAGCGTAAAATCTTACATGAGGTTCACAGGTAACCACCAAAGAAGTAGCATACTGTTCGTCAGCCAAAGTATCGGGAATTATTAGCGGTTGGGATTGCTGGATACATATTGGACAAAAACCTAATTCTCGCGACATTTGCTCCACCTCCAACCCTACTTTCGCCTTAAACCACTGGCGATGACTATCAATAAAATTAATTAAGGCGATTGGTGTCTGACAAATCTGCGCTGCTAAAAACGCCAAATCGTCAAATGTTTGTTCGGGAACAGTGTCGAGTATTTGATACTTACGCAGAGCTTCAAGCCGCGCTAATTCAGGGTTACACAATACAAAGTTCATTCAACTTTCCTACTACGATTGAATTACATAGATTCGTGTTACTCACGATTTTTTAAATTCATCCAGCAGAGAAAACGAAAAGCTGGCAGCATTTTATTACTGCCTACTGAGATCCTACTTGCCAGTAAAATATATACATTTGTTAATTTTTTGGATTAATTAGGAAATTTTTGCCGAAAATACCAGCTAGACTTACATTTCCAGGAAATGAAGCCACAGAATAGGCGATTATCTAATGAATTTCACAAACAACTATAATTACTTTAATTATAGTAATGTGTCTTGAGAAACATGACTACGAACTTTCAATTTGATATAAATTTACTTCAATAATCCTATTGCTTTTCCATCAGTAATCCCATAGATTAAGACAAATTTAAACAATGGTGGTCACAAATGGATTGGTGCAAAAAATATCTAGCAAGCGATTTCCAGCGAAAATTTCAAATCCAAATTTGATCAATTCTCATATATTTTGTGAACTTTTGACATGATCATGGACGCAAGTTGTTTTGAGATGGAAAGAGTCATTTGTCATTAGTCAACCTTCAAGCGTCAACCTTCAACCATCCTCCTTTCATATATGGGATGAAAACTTTGGCATTCAGAGAGCCTCTTTTCTCTGCCACAATTTTCCTATTGTTCTGGCAGTAGTTTGCTAGCACTGAAGCGATAGGATGAACAAAGTATATTGATGTATATGAACTCTTTTATGACAAACACACTAAACTTGCGCGTTACCCAAAGAACCGAAGATAGCTTTGCTATTACTTTTGCACCCTTGTCTATGGAAGAAATCTACACCAAGGCTAACGATCCAGCTAATGGTGCAGTAGTAGTAATGAGTGGTATGGTTCGCAATCAAACTGATGGTAAGCCAGTAGTTTCTTTAGAGTATCAAGCCTATGAACCGATGGCCTTACGGGTATTTGCGCAAATCGCTGCCGAAATTCGTTCCCTGTGGCCTGATGTCAATCGGGTAGCGATCCATCATCGCATTGGTAGATTGCAAGTTGGGGAAATTAGCGTGTTGGTAGCTGTGGGTTGTCCCCATCGCAGTGAAGCCTTTGAAGCTTGTCGCTATGCTATTGATACCCTGAAACATAACGCCCCGATTTGGAAAAAAGAACATGGTGAAGATGGTTCTAGTAGTTGGGTGAGTATTGGCGCTTGCGAACAATCACAAGGAAATTGTTAACCTTCCCCAAGCGATCGCTCTAATCGCTTTCTTACTATAAACTGTGAAAAATTGACAGGTAGGTTGAGTTGAGAAATCAAACCCAACAACAAACATCATGGGTTTAGGATCTTGCAAGTGAAAAAATATTTCATTGCTATTGTTGACTGTTGATCGTTGACTGTTAACTGTGAACCGTCAACAATTAACAGCCCTTATTACTATTTATGCAATTTAGACCCGCATTAGCTGATTAATTAGTCACAGCCGTCAGAGAATTTTTACTCCTACTTCGATATTTTTTTTGATAAAACTGGGCATTATTAGCATAACTACGCCAATTGGGAATTGGAAGTTATACTGTTTCAACTTAAAACAAATAAATTTTTATGTCAGATCCCAACATTGGTCGCTTACTTAGCAAACGCTACCAGCTTCAAGAATTAATCGGTACGGGAGCAATGGGCCGAGTTTATCGTGCTAAGGATATTTTGTTGGGAGGAGTACCTGTCGCGGTCAAGTTTCTGGCTTTGTCTATCCAGAATGAAAAAATGCGCTTGCAAGAACGTTTTGAGCGCGAAGCTAAAACCTGTGCTTTACTCGGACAAAAAAGTATTCATATTGTCAGAGTAATGGACTATGGTGTAGATGAAAAGAACACGCCCTTCTATGTAATGGAATATTTGCAGGGCCAAAGTTTAAGTCAACTAATTCGAGCGCAAAATTTGACTGTACCCAGATTTTTGAGTATGGTGCGTCAAATTTGTCTGGGATTACAGTCTGCCCATGATGGTATTCCTGTTGATGGCACAATTTACCCCATTATCCATCGGGATATCAAGCCCAGCAATATGTTGGTAATTCAAGATCCCAGTTTTGGAGAATTAGTTAAGGTTCTAGATTTTGGGATTGCTAAATTACTCCAGTCAGATGGTAATGTAACTAGCTATTATTTAGGCACTCTAGCTTATTCTTCGCCAGAACAAATGGAGGGTAAGGAACTAGACAATCGCTCTGATATTTATAGTTTGGGCGTGATGATGTATGAGATGCTCACAGGTACGATGCCATTAATACCAACAACTTCCTCTTTTGGAGCATGGTATAAATTACATCGTTATCAACAACCGACTCCCTTTGCTGAAACTGCGCCTCATTTGGTATTACCCAAGCAATTGGAAGATTTAGTGTTGAGTTGTCTTGCTAAAGATGCAGGCGATCGCCCGCAAAAGATCAGTGAAATCCTCAATAGTTTAGCTGCTATAGAACAACATTGCTACACACGTTTAACTGTAACACCAAGCAAAGTCCAAAATAATGACGTTGGAGTTAAACCTGAGTTAGCGCTAAAGCCTCAGGTGGACTCAAAACCATCTGATTCTCAACCGAAAATTACTACTAGTTATTCTTGGCCGCAAGGTAAACCAATTGCGGATATTGTTTTTCCCCAAATCATCAATACTAATGGGGGCACTATACCATCTTTGTGGATAATGCTACCGCAAGAGGAAATACAAAAGCGCTTGGTTTGTAAACGCTACAACCAATTTATGTTTATTACTATTCCCCACCCGATGCTGCTGTGGATTACGGTGATTTACAACCGCAAGCATGGCCCTAAATGGTTACCTTACTACCTGGATCTCAAAACTAGTTTCGGTCAAGAAATTACTAATCTCCTAGGACAAACAGGTCACTATCGCCTATTATTCTTTTCCAGAGAAGCCCCAACTAACTGTTCTCATGTCTTAAGTTCTACTATCGCTGCGGCTCAATGTCAAAAACTACAAGAATGGGCGACAAGTAGTCAAGTTTTGATTTCTGCTGCGGAACCCCAAATGAGCAAAGGTTTGCTCAAACGAGAGTATGAAAAAATGAAACCCCAGATTTTAGCCAAGCTAGAAGGAGTAAATACTCATTCTCAATTTGACCTTTCTGGATAAGCTGCTTTTAAGTTGCACAATCCATCGTGAGGGCTGTGGACAGTCAACAGTCAACAGCCTTAAGATCAATCAATTCTCAAACCCATAACTATCAGGGTTTTTGGCTTCCGTGATTTTTTTGTATTATGTTGTAGTTTACATTACTTATGAATTATTCAAGCCTTGTCGGCGAAAAAGTTAAGTTTTATTAATAAAAAACTATATCTAGTTGTAACTTGTATTTATAAAAAATATAATTAGCTACGGTAAGACTTATAGAAGCTGCAACCGTTGAAATTTCTACAATAACTACTCATTACTGAGTGAAGTAGCTTCAATGATTGTGCGTAAATTGTGCCTCAGTTTGACTATCTATATAGTTAACACTCAGATGTTTACTTAGGTAGACTGTCATACTTAGATGCAATAATGAATTTAGCCTAATGGCTATGATTCAATAGATAATTTGATTGTTTATTGACGATTTTGCGTAATTGCCTATCGAAGTTGACGCCCCAGCATCCCCAGCTCATTTCCTCCTTGGAACCAAGCAAGAGAAGGAGGTCGCCCACTGCGACATTAGAATAGAATCTATGCCAAAGTGGAGCCTGAATCTAAGCCCCATTGGTGCTTGAGTAGTTCTTGGTAAGTTGCTTCGCGGACGACCATTTGCTCATAAAGCTTGACTAAAAAGTCTTTGGCTTGGTCATGGCTCATATGTTGCACTTGAGTAGCGAAGGAGCGGATGCTAAATTGCTGTTCCAAGGAAAGTTCGATTGGGCCGTTCATAGTTAACTCCAGAAAAAAACAACGTGTAAAAGTTATCTTGGTTCAGGTTACTAAGGTTCCAAAAGGATAGTATTGGGACTGCTATTCGTTCGACCTTTGTTCCTCTGTATTAAGAAAGATAACAATAGTTTGACGAATTTGCCTACATCCTTATGGATTAATTTTGCCCACTTACTTATGGGTTATTTTCCAGTTGGCTTAGGTTAAGCCTCACTCTACTGATATACAACTGAAGTCTGTCTGGGAATACAGGTTTTTTTAAGTTGTATGGCTGGCTAAACCAGGAGGGTTGATGCCTGGTTTGGGAATGCCAATTTCTCTTAAGATTTGCTTAAGAGGAAGTGATGAAGTAAGTGGGTAAATTATTATATTCTCTATACCTCATTAAGTGCAAGAAGTCAATCTAACAAAATAGAGAAAATTAGCCTCCTTCAGGTAAATAGGAGGCTAGAAATATTTCTATCAAGTTGTAAATTGAAAAAATGCTCAGATTGAACAAATTGCTGAGTATATTTACTAAAATAGTTAGAAGATAAGAGAATTTTCGATTGTGCAAATATTTTTCAATGTTTGGATACCCTGGAAAGGTTACTATTTTTGGCTGTAGGATAGCCAAGCGATGATGACCCCATCTGAATTCAAGTCAGATGTGGCTAGCAGCATTAGCTGAAAACCATTAATTGTTAATTTTCGGCAACAGCGACGATCGCAACTGTGATGTTATCATGCCCACCGTGAGCTTTAGCTGCTTCAACTAGAGATTCGGCGGCTTTTTCTAAAACGGAGTCTTGAAGACAGTCAGCGATTTTTGGCTCGATGAGTTCTTCTGTTAAACCGTCACTACATAAAAGTAAGCGATCGCCTACATTCACATCTAGGGGTTGAACATCGACTTGATGTAAGTCTTCTCGCCCCAAACAGCGGGATAAAACATGACGGAACGGATGATTCCGTGCTTCTTCAAAAGTAATATCACCCAGTTTAATGGCTCTAGCGACCCAGGTATGGTCTTCTGTGATTTGTTCTAATTCCTCTCCTCGTAAGCGATAAAGCCGGGAGTCACCCACATGGGCGCACCAGGGACTCTCAGGAGCGCGAAAAATTAGCACAACCACCGTTGTACCCATATCAGCTCGTTCGGGATGATTTTGCTGATCTTGCAAAATGGCTTCATTAGCTTGCCATAAAGCTTGTACTAGTAGTTCCTGAGAAGACTGAGAAGATTCCCAATTAGCCGTTAAATAGGCTTGAATTTCCTCAGTTGCAATCCGACTGGCTTGCTCTCCGCCGGCGTGACCACCCATACCATCAGCAACGATGCAAAATCGCTTCTCTGGGTCAATATAGTAAGCATCCTGGTTATTAGATCGAATAAGTCCGGGATCGCTAAGACCCGCGAAGTTAAGTTTCATAAATTTATACTGCAATTGATACTGGGAAGATTAATACATACGGTCAGAACGTTCAAGGCGTAAAAGTAAGCGGATGAGTAAAAAAGCGATCGCGGCGGCGATTAAACCGGCGAAAACTGCTAACCAGACAAATTTATTCACCAATAAAATTGTGGCTGAAAGCGTAAATCCACTGATCAGTAAAGCATAGCTGATACCAATTTGGATATTGCTTTGCCTTCTCAATAGGCGTTCCGTTTCCAGAGAACGGACGCGCATCCGCATATCGCCACGTTCTAGTTTTTCTAGTGTATCTTCTAATCTCCGTGGTAACCCAAAAGCAGTAGTACTGACTTGTACTGCTTGGCGACTTAATTCATTGAGGAAGCTATTGCTTTCAGCACCATTCATATTGGTCATTAGCTGCATTGCATAAGGTTTGGCAACTTCCATAAAATTAAATTCTGGATCTAAGCCTTTGCCAACTCCCTCAAGAGTGGAAAAAGCTCGCATCACAAAAGTGAAGGTTGCGGGAAATCTAAATGGTTGATTATACGCTATTTCGTACAGGTCGTCACTGATGGCGGCCACTGATTGGTTTTCAAAGGGCTTATCCATAAAATTGTCCAGCATGTACTGAACAGAACGCCGCACAGGCCCCATATCATCGACTGGAGCGATCGCGCCTAAATCGATCAGGGATTGGACTACGCGATCGCCATCTTTTTGGGCGATACCAAACAGCGTTTGCATCAAGCCTTCCCGGACGTTCGATTTAATCCGCCCCATCATCCCAAAATCGTAAAATATCAAATCGCCATTGGGGCCGACAGCAATATTTCCGGGGTGGGGATCGGCGTGGAAAAAGCCATTATTTAGCAGTTGAATTAGGTAAGCTTGGGCACCATAACGAGCAATAAGCTTGCGATCTAAACCCGCAGCTTCTAAAGCTTCGTATTGGCTAATTTTAATACCGGGGAGGTATTCTAAGGTCAGTACTCGTGACGAAGCGTAACGCCAATAAACTCTCGGTACTTTCACCCAATCATGGCCGCGAAAGTTCCGCCGAAAAGTATCAGCATTACGTCCTTCATTTAAGTAATCAATTTCTTCCCAAAGAATCCGACAGCATTCTTCATAAATGCCAATCCAATCTCTTCCCCGTCCCCATTTGGGATGGTTTTGAAAATAACGGGCGATTCCCTTAAGAATTTGTAAATCTATTTCAAATAATTTTTTTAGTCCCGGACGCTGCACTTTGACAACTACAGCTTCGCCAGTATACAGCACAGCTTTGTGGACTTGTCCCAAACTCGCAGCAGCTAGAGGAATCGGGTCAAAATTCTGGAAAAGTTCCGGAATTTTCTTACCTAATTCTTGCTCAATAATTTTTTCTACTTGTTCGTAGCTAAAAGCTGGGACTCTATCTTGTAACTTTGCCAGTTCTTCTACATACTCAACCGGAAATATATCAGCACGAGTAGAAAATAACTGCCCAACTTTGATAAAGGTAGGCCCTAAGTCGAGTAGGGTATTGCGAATCCAGATAGCTTGTGCTTTCCGCCTTGCAGCTTGTTTAGCCTCAGTTATACCGCCAGGATAACTCCAAGCTTTGTTATAACGCCAAAGCTTGAACATTAAGGTCAAAACAAAAGACCAAATATCTATAAAGCGCCGTCTACTAGAATAATTTTCCCGATTCCAACGGTATGCCTTATCTGAATAACCTTTTTCCATATTGTTTGCGTACCGTTGGTTTTTAGCCGAATCACTTGGAAGAAAAGACACTCTGATTCCTAAACTGTTTGCGATCTAATGTCATTTGTCTTGGGTTTTTTGGTATTTGTACATAAATTTTGACCAATGACCAATGACCAATGACCAATGACCAATGATTAATATGCTTCCTAGTGGATTTTACTCAACACTTAGACTGAAGTACTACGATACTTTTGCAATTCGGTACGTAATAAGGCGATTTCTGCCCGTAGTTCATCGATCATTGCTTGCAAGTCCACAGGCTCAGATCCACTGGGGCCGCGTACTGTGGTAGTTTGACCAGTACCAGCAGCCTCTGCGGCTCGATTTGCTCTTTCGAGAACTTCATCTGTAAACTGGCGTAATTGTTCTCTAGCTTCGGCGTCAAATTTGCCCAGTTCGCTTAAAGCATCAGTCAAAGCGACTTCTAAGCGTTCGTTGACTACTTCAGCTACAGCTCTACCAACAAAAAAGGCTTGCAAAATTGGGTTACTCATAAATTTTTGTTACGTCTGTCCGCAAGAGAATTATAACTTGCTCGTATGCTTTGCGGCTTCTACTGTGGAGATATAAATTGGCTGGGCGATTTTAGAATTTAGCAAAAATTAAAGTTGTCTATTCGTAGTGAGGATTTTAGTCCTGACTACAGTGTCAGTAATTCTCGATAGTAAGCTTCTGGTGTACTGGGTAAATAATTTGTCATTTGCAAAGCTTGGTTGCTCAACTTGAAACTTTGAGTAATGTTGATGCGGCTGAGAAAATCTATATCGTGGGAAATAACCCAAAGGGCACCTTGGTAATCGTTGATACCTGTGACCATTTGGTCAACGGTTTGAATATCCAAGTTATTTGTCGGTTCATCGAGAATTAACAGGTCGATTTCACAGATGCTAATAATGGCGATCGCTAATCTGGCTAATTCACCCCCACTCAATACCGATGCGCTTTTGTGAACGTCATCGTATTTAAATAGAAAGTGTCCTAGCTGTTGACGCAGCAGTTGATAGCTGAGGCTAGGATTTGCAGCTTGCATATTTTCCAGAATCGTCTGCTGGCGGTTGACGATTTCATAGGTTTGGTCGAGGTAGACGGCTTTCATGGCTGGTGCGAGTAAAATCTCTCCAGAATCTAAAATTGCTGTGTGCGCTTCCCTTCCTAAGATGGCTTTGGCGAGAGTCGATTTACCTGAACCGTTCGCGCCCACAATGGCGATGCGATCGCCTGATGTCACATGCAGTTGTATATTTTGTAGTAGTAGCCTTTCTGATACCCAAAGATTTGCATTTTGAATATCAATTAAATTACGCCGCTTTTGAACTTTTTCAGCTAACTGGATGCTGGTTGCTTTCGTGGTTTTTACTTTAGTTTCTGCTACTTTTTCGGTAGCTTTGGCTACAGCTATTTCATGTTTCTTTTTTGCATTCCCTGCTGAAGCCTCGGCTTTAGTTTTAATCAAGCCTGCTGACATGCGGTCAATACTACCATTAAGGAAATTAGCACGCCCACTGCGGTGGGATTGAGCGGCGCGTTGCTGTTCTTGCATCGCTGTGGTTTGAGTGCGCTTGAGTTCTTTTCTCGCTACTTCATGAGATCGCAAGGCTGCTGCTAACTCTATCTGTTTTTGCTGGCGATATGCAGAATAATTACCCCCGTACACCTTCACACCCTCAGGCGTAAGTTCCCAGGTAACATTTGTCACCCGATCTAAGAAAAATGGCTTGTGGGAAACGATGACATAAGCGCCAGGGAAATTTTGCAGAAACACACTTAAACTTTCTAGCGCCAACAAATCCATGTGGTTTGTTGGTTCATCAAGTAAGAGTAAATTTGGTTCTTGCGCTAAACCAATCGCGAGAAATAGTTTTGTGAGTTCGCCGCCACTTAAATTATTAATTGGTAAAGATAAATCAAGGTTAGTGTGAAATTGTGTCTGTAAAATTTCCTCAATATTCCACCATTCATCTGAAGTAGAACTCAAAAAATTGAGTACTGTCTCTGTAGTAATAGCTTGTTTGATGGTACTGATTTGGGGTAAATAGTAAACAACACCATGACGGGAAACCGAACCTTGATTAGGACTAATTTGACCTGCAAGTATCTTTAATAAAGTGGATTTACCTACACCATTACAACCAACTAAAGCAATCTGTTCTCCCATGCAGATATTGAGATGAACTCCCTGAAATAGAGTTCTATCTAAGCCGAGTTTATAACCGATATTCTCAGCTAATAAAATTGAATTTTTATGCATCATAAATTCAAAATTTAGTTATGCAACATCTAATCAAATGCACGTTGAAATAGTAGGGATATACAGATGGTAATGACACACCATAAAACAGGGAAAATCATCAGTTATCCCTAGATAAAATAAACAAAATTTTGTTAAGTTTCGTTAAATCATTAGTCTTTTTATACTTAGATTTGAGAATACGGTGCGTTACACTGCGTGATAACACACCCTACTGGATTGATCAGCCTAATTTGGGGTAAAAAAATTTGTAGAGAGGAAGAAAGCAGAATACCCAACAATCTGATATTTGGCTAACTTGCTAATTTTTTGATAAATTTTTTGACCCTGTTGCGTTTCGGCAACACTTTTTGTGACTACTTCATGTCAGCTAGATTAATTGAGGCGTTTTTAGATTTAACTTTATCTACATCTGACGATAACACATTTCCTGAAAGATATTCAAGATAATTCTCAACTTAGTACACAATTTCATTAATTCATAGCGAATTGGCTGGGGAAATACTCTGCGAAACTTTGCGCTAACCTCCGCGTTCCTTTGCGTTTAAAAAGTACGCGCTTCGGGGCATGGCAGTGCCAGTGCCCCTACAATCAACGATAATCTGAATTTTGCTGCGCTACCAGATACCCGATTTTATGCAGAAGTCGGGTATTTGATTGCTAAAATCTTTTGAGCCACGTTTTCTGGAACCGGCATTACTGATAAGCGATTTCCATTTCTGACTAAAAGTAATTCTTCAGGCGTAAACTTTTCTTTCAGGGTTGCTAGAGATATCGGCTGGGTGAAACTTTCCACAAATTCTACATTAACTGTTTGCCATCGAGGAGATTCAGGGGTTGATTTTGGATCATAGTATTTGCTGGTTGGCTCAAACTGCGTTGGATCGACAATATCTGTTTTACTAATACGCATTAACCCAAAAATCCCTGGAGGATTACTATTTGAATGGTAGAAAAATGCTAAGTCTCCTATTTGCATTTGGCGGAGAAAGTTACGCGCCTGATAATTACGAACGCCGTCCCAGATAGTCTCTGTTTGTGTTTCTAAATCACTGAGGCTATAAACTGCTGGTTCGGACTTCATTAGCCAATAATTCATCTATTTTACGGTCTTTATTTCATTATTTTAATATACGCTGAAGAGAGTGCATTAATCTGGTTAACGCACTCTTGAGTAAAATTCACATTTTGCTGTTAATATCAACTGACTAATCTATGAGCTAACGGCAACTGCAAAAGGTTCTAAAATGGTAATTAATTTGACATTAAATTCTGCATCAAATACAGGCTTTTTGTAATCTAAGCTCCAGAGTTCTAAGGCACAATCATCGTCAGGATGAGCGGGGTAAACACGCAATTGTACTTCCTGGATATGGGGATAATATTCGCATTGTATGCGTTGAATTGCCCCAATTTGCCGCCGATCTAGGGCCACTGCTAATCGTAATATTGCACTCAATTGGCTAACGATTTGGCGTTGCTGTTTGGTGAGTAGGTTGCGGAAATTTTCGTGCTTTTTCTTGGGTGGTGATTTGCGATGATATCGGGCTAAGTTGGCTATGATTTCAATTTCGGTTTCGGTATAACCGAGTAATTCACTATTACGAATTAGATAGTAAGAGTGTTTGTGGTGAGATGAATGGCTGACATAGTGACCGCAATTATGTAAAATTGCTGCTGCCCATAGTAATTGTCGTTCTTCTATGCCCCAGAAATGTAATTTATTTTGTGTTTGGTCAAATAAACTGAGGGCAAATTTGGCAATGCGATCGCAATGTTCTAAATTAATTTGGTATTTATTGGTGTGTTTGAGTACACTCCTCTGGCGAATTGAACTTTGAAACCGCAGTTTATCTTCAATTAAACCGTGGGCTAGCATCCAGTCTACGATTACACCTTCACGCAGCGCCCGTTCGCAAATTGTCACTGATTCTACACCCAAAAGCGTCATAGCTTCCTGTAATATTACTGCGCCTGCCAGTATAACTTCTGACCGCTTCTCTGGCATACCAGGTATGACACTGCGTTCGATGTTAGTTAGTCTCCGCAAGCGATTTACCCAATCTCGTAAATCTTTGAGGGTTAATTGATAACCGTTGAGTGTGGAAGGGACAAAACCTAATTTTTCTCTAGCATTAATTAGGGCTAAGGTTTCGATGGTTCCGGATGTACCAACTAAACGCGGTGTTTCACCAAATTTGAGGTTTGCTAATACTTCTTCTACGGAACGTTCTAGCATTCCCCTGGCGTAAGCTTGGAGGTACTGAAACTCTGTGTTACTGATGGGGTCAGTTTTGATTAACTCGGTAGTTAAGCGCACTGCACCAATTTTTGTGCTGGTGAGGGTGCGGGGTTCGTTGCTATCCCCCAAAATTAATTCTGTGGAACCACCGCCAATATCGACAATCAT
The DNA here is from genome assembly GCF_014697075.1 of Tolypothrix sp. FACHB-123. Lineage (GTDB taxonomy): Bacteria > Cyanobacteriota > Cyanobacteriia > Cyanobacteriales > Nostocaceae > Aulosira. The sequence continues at coordinate 55,440 of NZ_JACJRE010000003.1, forward strand.
GTGCGGTTGGTTGTTAAATTCCATCCCCGACAGTACACCCAGGTAGATGCGTCGCGCTTCCTCTTGTCCAGAAATCAAGTCAACGCTTAAACCTAAATCAACTACTACCTTGTGAAGAAAATCTTTACCGTTGGGTGCTTCACGCACAGCACTGGTGGCTACAGCTACTATCGTTTCCGCGTTGAAAGTTTTGGCAACTTTTTGAAAGCGTCCTAAAGCCGCGATCGCTTTTTCTATGATCTCTGGTTTGAGATCGCCGGTGACTAAATTGCGATCGCCTAATCTCACCGTTTCTTTTTCTCTGGCAATAATACTAAAAGCCGGTAGTGTAGCGTCAATTTTTACTACTACCATGTGCAGAGAATTTGTACCTAAGTCAATAGCCGCAATAATCCGGTTTTGCTTCACTGTCTGAGTCGGAAGGCTCACGCAGTTAGCGGAAACTAAACTGAGCATCTAATTTTCTCTCTTTTAAAGAAGAATTTTAAAAACTGGTGTTTTAGGAGAATCAAAGTTGCATGGTTAGCAACTTTACCTGATTTCAGAAGATTTACTATGGTACTCACAACTAAATTGACCTTTTAGAGGTATCTAAAGATGCAAGTTTAGGTTGTGTTTTTACAAATAGCAAATAAAGATATTCTATAGATGTAAAGATGTGTGAATTCATCTGGCCAAAGCAATTTCTTTATTTCTTCTTCACTTCTATGGTAAAAACGCCCCTAAGCAACACCGAACCGGTATGGCTTGTGATTATTCGGCTTTTGCGATGGCATAAACCAGAAGGCCGGTTAATTTTGATGATTCCTGCCCTTTGGGCTGTATTTTTAGCAGCCGCAGGTAAACCACCTTTACCTTTAGTAGGGGTAATTATCTTGGGTACTCTCGCTACAAGTGCGGCTGGTTGTGTCGTCAATGATTTGTGGGATCGGGATATCGATCCAGAGGTGGAAAGAACGCGCGATCGCCCCCTAGCAGCCCGTACACTGTCAATTAAAGTCGGGATTGCGGTGGGGATAGTAGCGCTAGCTTGTGCGGCTGTTCTGGCGTTTTACCTCAACCCCTTAACTTTTTGGTTATCTGCTGCGGCTGTACCAGTCATTTTGTTATACCCAGGGGCGAAACGAGTTTTTCCCGTACCCCAACTGGTACTGTCTATTGCTTGGGGTTTTGCGGTATTAATTAGCTGGAGTGCGGTGACACAAAACATCTCTCAACCAACTTGGCTGCTTTGGGGTGCAACTGTATTATGGACATTGGGATTTGATACTGTTTATGCCATGAGCGACAAGGAAGACGATCGACGCATTGGTATTAATTCTAGCGCCCTGTTTTTTGGTAATTACGCCCCGTTAGCTATTGGTATATTCTTTGCTGGCACAATTGCTTTACTGACTTACTTAGGTATTGTCATCCATCTACATATTGTTTTTTGGATTAGTCTAGTAATTGCCACAATAGCTTGGATTTGGCAATCAATACGTTTAAGTCAGCCAGATTTACCTAACTCTATTTATGGTGAAATGTTCCGACAAAATGTCTGGATTGGTTTTATATTACTAGCAGGGATGATTGCAGGTTTTGTGTAATTTTCATTAATAAACCCTAACGGGTTTTACGGAGAAGTAACTAGTAATGATTTTTCAAGAAATTCTAGGGTTTAGCATTGCTAAACCCCTACAGCAGATACTGTCTAGCGTATAAATTCATCACCATTTCTTTGTTAAATACTGATTTAATTCATGATTGCATATCATGAATTTTTTTTTGCACGAAAAAATCCTGTCCCTACAAATGGATATTTGAAAATATATATCCAACTAGTCTTGAATAATTACGAATTACGAATTATAAATTACGAATTATTAATTGGTATGACTAGGGATTCTTTGAAGATTTACTTTAGATTGCTTCATGAGAATTTCACAAACACAAAGTTTTTACAGATAATAAATAAAGTTTTCATCAAGTTTGTGTGTTTATATCCGAAATTCTACGGCTTTAGTTTAGTAGTTGGATATATAACGATGAATGTCTTATGTACCCGACACTGACGAAGCGATCGCATTTTGTAAAAATCGCCATGATAGTTTTATTCTCCCTTGGTAGCCTTGGTGTGGTTGGAGGGAGTTTTCTGCTCAGAAAAGCTTTTAGCAGTTCTAATGTACCGGAAATAGTCAGCGATACATCACGTTATGCAGCAATACGTAATGAACTCATAGGTTATAGCTACCCAATAAAACATTTTCCGGATACCATTCCTAATAATTCAAAAGATGTAAAAATTGCTTATTCACCAGGGTTTTTACAGGGTGGAAGTTTTTTTCAAGTCAGGTTGAAAGAGTCACCAGACAAGGTAAAACAATTACTTTCCCAATATAAAAGTGTTGCTAAGTACCGTTATAAGGGTGGTAATACAAATGACCACGTTAACCAACCTGACGGAGTACCGACCACATTCTTTTATACTAGCGAAACATCAGCAGATTCTTTTCCCCCTAGCTACGAAATCTTAGTATTGGATGTACAAGATAGGGGTAAACCTGGCTTTAAATGGAATCATGGTTATAGCTATGGTGTAGCTATTGATAGTTCCACCTCTGATATTGTTTATTGGAGTGAGCAGTGGTAAAGAATAATGTTGACTGTTGACTGTTGACTGTTGACCAATGACAAAAATAATAATTGGTATCATGGGGCCGGGAGAACAAGCAAAAGCACGTGATTTGCATAATGCTGATGAATTAGGTCGTCTAATTGCTCAACAAGGCTGGATTTTATTGACTGGCGGTAGAAATGCGGGGGTGATGGATGCAGCAAATCAAAGTGCAAAATCGGCGGATGGGTTAACGCTGGGTATTCTTCCAGGATGCGATCGCAATAGCATCTCTAACTATGTAGATATTGCCATCTTCACCGATATGGGAAGCGCACGCAATAATATTAATGTTCTCTCCAGTAATGTTGTTATTGCTTGCGGTATGGGTGCGGGAACGGCTTCGGAGATTGCTTTGGCTATCAAAGGAAATAAGCCAGTAATTTTATTAACTGACGATAGCGAAAGCCAAGCCTTCTTTAAAAAGCTGTCGCCGGATAATGTGTATATAGTTGAGAGTGCGGTGGATGCGATCGCAATTGCTAAGTTATTAGTCAATAGTCAGTAGGGGCGGGTTTATGGAAAATCGTCATGGATATTTGAGGATATTTGTGAACTCGCCCGTACAGTTGTCAGTGGTTATCTGAACGTGAACCTCATTGGCTGCGAGAAATTTCGGGTAAACCTAAATGCTTTCTCACATCATTAATTGGTTCTTGCCAATGGTCTTCAAAGGGGTAAGCTAGGAGGAAAGCAGCTTGTTTACCTAACTCTTTTCCTTTTTGCTCTTTCGCAGAAATGGCTTTGGCTTGCTGGGGCGCGAATATGGGATAAAGTAATCTTGCGATCCAAAGGCTGTTTGTTAAAGAATTACTGTAGTTTTGGGTAGCTGCAAAAGCTAGAACGCCCATCTCTCCTGCATAGCTGGTGTCGAAACCGAGCAAAACATGAAAAATATCGTGGGTAATCACGTATCGCAGGGCAAAAACATTGCGTTTAGCAACTTCATCCAGTTCAGGACTCACCGTCAATGGCTTGAGGTTGTTTAGCTGCATGTGATCCGCATATTCTCGCCCAAAGGAACCGGGAGGATATTGACTGAGTTTTTCTAAATCTATTCTTGGATAATAGCCCGCAAGCGATCGCAATTTCTCCGCCACCTCTGGAGCAACCTTTGCACCGAGAAAATCAGACTTCAGTAAGGCGAAATCTCCCATGTTGCCAGAATTTTTGGCAGCTAACATGGCTTGGAATTGTTGCAGTTTTTTCCACATGATGACTCTCCCATAATTTGGGTAATGCGATCGCTTTTTTGAGTTAAATTCGCGCTTCCAAAATCAAGTTAAATGGCGTTTGCGTCGCTCGGCGGAATTGACTAAACCCAGCTTGCACCATTACTTGTCCTAGTCTTTTCTCTCCAGCTTGCGCTCCTAACCCTAAACCAACTTCTTGGGATAAAGAATTAGGCGTACAAAATGCGGAAGAAGCAGCGTAAAACAAACGACCTACAGGATTGAGGTTTTCTGCGATATCATTACCCGCAAAAGGTTCGACTAACAGCACTGTGCCATCATCTACTAGTACTTCCTTAGCATGTTTCAAGGCTCCTACAGGATCGCCCATGTCGTGCAGACAATCCATAAAACAAACTAGAGCATATTCCGAGCCTGGAAAATTATGAGCGTGAGCCACTGTAAATTTTACACGGTCTGCAACCCCGGCTTCCTCGGCGCGTTGACGAGCAACTTCAATTGAGCCTGCGTGGTAATCAAAACCCCAAAAAGTTGAGTTGGGATACATCTGCGCCATAATAATTGTCGATGCACCATGACCGCAACCCACATCAGCAACTTTGATACCTGCTTTTAATTTCTCCTCCACACCTTCTAACGCCGGAATCCATTCTGTAGTCAGAAAGGTGCGGTAACCAGTTCTGAAAAATGCCTCAGTTCCACAGAATAATCGCGGGTGATGTTCGTGCCAACCGATACCGTTACCTGTGCGAAAAGCCTCAGCCACTTTATCCTCATCTAACCAAATGGCTGAAATCACATCAAAACCCGGAACCATAAACACGGGACTGGTGGGATTTGCTAATACCATCGCGTGTTCTTCTGGTAATTCGTAGGTATCATTAACTGCATCGTAAGTTACATAACCGCCTGCGGCTTGGTTATTCAGCCATTCCAGGATATAACGTTGACGAACCCCGGTTTTTAAACCTAATTCCATTGCTGTCATAGGGCCAGCACCCGCCATTGCTTGATACAAGCCGAGTTTATGACCAATATTTGTCATCACCCCCGACATACTTGCAGCCATATCCGCAATTACTTGTCCGACAAAGGAGTGCAACTTAGTTTCATTCATAACGCCTCATCTTCTAAACTTTTCAATGGTTAAATTGTCATTAGCTTTATGTATTGCTTGCTCAACTGTGAAATTAATTTCTTGACCATAGGAAACTTCTAGGGTATGACCATCAGGATCGCGGAAAAATGCCCAGTAACCGACAGGAAAACCCCAGTCATGGGGCCCATCTATCAACACGCCTTCTAAACGCGCCTCATGGCAAAGGCGGTCTACTTCCTCACGAGTTTGACAAGCCACTCCCAAATGGGATGCAGGCGCAAGGGTGCTTTTTAGTTCCGCAACTTGAATTAAAACAATCACAAATGGTCGAGTTAAATCGCTAATCCAAGCCACATCTACGTGCTTCGTTTTATCAGTGCGCCGATGCACTACTTGCATTGCGGCATACTTTGCATAAAACGACAGGCTTTGATCGATGTCGCTGACTCCCAGTGCGATATGAGTAAAACCTAGATCTGACATTAGCTTTTACCTTTTAACAAATGAGCAATATCTTTCAGATTAAGATATTGCGGATCTGCACAAGGTTGAAATAGTCTAGCGATCGCTTAACTCTTTTACAGGTAAATTGATGATTTTCCGAAAATTTCCTTAGTTTCAAAGGTCGAGTTTGCAAGCCCCTCCTCTTTGTCAGGCGTGCAGAACTGCTAAAATGCCCGATAACACCACATCTCCATCTACAAGATCAGTTATTTTGATTCCGCAAGGGTAAGGCAAAATTACAAAAAGAAGAAAGATAAAGCTATTTTGGCGGATTAAATCTGCTAAAAACTCTTTTTTGTGAAGATATTTAGGGTAATTACTGCAAGAAGCTCACAAAATATCTTTAAATTCCTAAAATACCACGCTTTATGCAACTGCTTTGGTGTTACTAGCTCAAATAAAGCGTCTTGGAACTCGGAGTTTTAGGTTCTGAACTCGAAGTTCCGTGTTCTGAACTCGAAGTTCCATGTTCCGAACTCGAAGTTCCGTGTTCTGAACTCGAAGTTCCTTGTTCTGAACTCGAAGTTTCATGTTCCGAACTCGAAGTTCCGTGTTCCGAACTCAAAGTTTCATGTTCCGAACTCGAAGTTCCGTGTTCCAAGCTTAAATCATCTCCATCGCTGCTCAATTAATCACCTTTTTCATGGAGTAGGTTGGGTTGAGGAACGAAACCCAACACCAAAAAACCTTGGCTTAGTTGAGTTTCACTGGGTTTAACCCAACCTACATCTGACTTAAGTCGATAGTAAAGTGATAAGCTCTGATTTCTAGACGGTGCTTGAAGTAAAAACGATGAGCAGCGAAGCGCTGAACCCCAGAATCCAGGTGTAATTGCTGGCAAGAATTAGCTTTAGCATAGTCTATCAGCCAATTGAGGAGATTTGAACCGTAACCAACAGAGCGATTGCGCTCTTGAGTTACCAAATCATCCACATAAAGAAACTTACCCCAAGATAAAGATTCAGCGATTCTAAATCCGGCTACAGCCTTGATGCTTCCACCATCTTCTAAATAAGCTAGGTGAAAACCTTGCTGTTCTTGTCTGCGAATGCGAGTCACAAACTCATTAGCAACAAGATGGGGACGAAGCAGTTGCATAGTAGAAAAACAACGCTCAATTTCTGCATCAGACTGTGCCAGATTAATGTAAGTCATTTAGTCTTGGATAACTTGCGAATTTTGAGTTTCTGGTAATGCTAGAGGTAATTCTAACCCTGGAGCCAGAGCAAGTTCTGGTGGCGGCACTTCCCTGCTGGCACTTTTGAGATATTTTCCATCATTAACAGGTTCTACAGGCTTGAGGTGATGGGTAATGCTGTAATAGCGGTGAGTTTGTTGGGTTAGGTGACGTTCTTGAATGCTTTCATTAGCAATTTTCTTCCGCAATTTAATAATTGCATCGATAACAGCTTCCGGGCGAGGCGGGCATCCTGGTATATAAATATCAACTGGAATTAATTTATCTACACCCCGCACTGCGCTAGGAGAATCGACACTAAACATTCCCCCTGTGATGGTACAAGCACCCATCGCGATGACATATTTAGGTTCCGGCATTTGTTCATAGAGTCGCACGAGATTCGGCGCGTACTTCATGGTAATTGTGCCAGCCGTAATTAACAGATCTGCTTGTCGCGGAGTCGCACGGGGAATCATCCCATATCGTTCTAAGTCAAAGCGCGACGCATAAGCAGCCATAAATTCCATAAAGCAACAGGCTGTACCAAACATCAAGGGATACAGACTGGACATTTTTACCCAGTTGTAGATATCGTCAACTGTGGTGAGAATAATATTTTCCGATAATTGTTGCGTAATTTCCGGACGCTCAACGGGGTTGATAATTGAACTAGTCATAAATTGAGTTCCCCAATAAATATTTGTAGAGCAATTAATCGCTACATCATTGCTAACTACAGTTTCCGAAAACTCTCCCAACTCCACCAGTAAAGATAAAGGCGTTAAGGTGCTAACTTAAGCTCCAAGTTAGGGGATTTGCAACTAAAAAAATATACTATCGCTTTGTTGGCAGGGGGGCAGGGTAAAGGGTGCAGGGGGGAGGTGGAAAATATTATCTCTCTTAAATTGGATAATTGATTTTCTGGAAATTCTTTAAGAAATGTTGAGATAAAGGCAGAGGTTGGTTCGACTGCGCTCACCAACCCGTGTCAAAGATTGGGAATTGAGATTTTCGGTGTAATTGCGGTTCTCTATTTTCTAAATTACGTGAAAAGCTGGGAGCGATCGCATAAATATTTTTCCAGGCGTGCAACTATTAAAAGGCTGACTCATCGATGTCTTCATCCGCAAATTCACCGTCAGGATACTCATTCCGTCAAGGTACTGTTGCAGAACTCCAAGCGCACAACTCTAAATACTCTAAATGGGTAATTATTTTAATATCTATCTTGGAGATAGTTGTCAGTATCAGAACAGTTTTAGAGGCTTTTGTCAAGCGATTAGAAATAAATCATAAAGCATATTTATTTGAATATGGCAAACCACCAAATCACTTTTTTGATTGGCAAATACTTTCTTCAGCCATCAAACCAAGTGATTTTCTTGTGTTTTTATCTATGGGCAGTGCCGTTGCCTTTGTATTTGCTATATACAAACTTTCCGAATATTTAATGGCGCGCAGCTATACCAAGGATAAAGTATGGTTTGTTGAATATGAAAAGCAAATTGTTGGTTGGGCATTCATTGTAGTTAAAACTAACTATAATATCCTATCTAACATTTATATTCAGCCGAAACATCGCAGCCAAGGTGTTGGTTCACAATTACTCTGGCATTGTCTAGAAAATCTGAGTTTACCTGTATATCTAATTTATATTCCTTATCTCAAATCCTTTTATGAACGATTTGGGTTTGTCGCTCTCCCCAATGACGAAAAGCCTAGAGAATTCCGGTTTTCTCCACTCCCAGCGATGGTATTATTGCAACCACCAATTCCCATCAGCGAACAGCAATCTACAAATTTACCTTTACCACCAGGGGTTTTAATTCGTCCTTGCCAAAATTTTCAAGAACAATGGCAAATTTATCAAACATTTTGGCAGCGACAAAGATTTAGAAAGTCTCTCATTTATATTGCCACAATAATTGCTTTGCTAGCAGGCGGCAGTTTTGTAGTAATTAGTTTAACTGGAATTATCATCAAAGAATTACTAGGATTAACATGGCTCGCTGAATTTGATTATTCTGTATTAGATTTGCCAGTTTCGGGAATTGCGATCGCGTTTTGGTTAATCTCTCTCTTCCTCATCTTGAATCGCTTTATTTTTAGGTGGCAAGAGTTACTAATTGAGAAAGATAAGCGCCCAATAGGTTACATTCACTTTGGTAAATACAATAACTATTCCATATTATTTAACTTACATATCGAAGCACAATATCAACCTCAAGAAATGACAAAGTTGATATTAGCGCGAATTCAGCCGCAAATCAATTTACCAATGTACTGTCTTGGTTGGCAGAGAGATAAACAGTTTTATCATGGGTTGGGTTTTATTTCCGCTCATCGTCAAGAACTTCCATTAGAATTTAGAATCATTCAATTTAGCGAGCAAATATATTTAAAACTGACATCCCAAGGGGCGACAAACATATCTAATCAACTAGCGGAAACTATCGCCGCTATTAGCGCCCATCAAACGATACAGCCAGCAAATCTACTAGTAAAAAAGTCACGCGATCGCAAGTGGTTTTTGATTGGCGATGTAGTCATCTTCCTGGTGCTATACATGCTGACGCCGCTTTGGCAAATACCGCAAATTTATGCTGACTCACAGCCACAGACTCCCAAACAAGATATCTCGACTAATACAACAGCTATCCCAGCTTGGAAGATACCAGAAAATATTGGAGTTTTAGCGATCGCGCCAGATAATCAAACACTTATCAGCGGAAGTGGGGAAAACAAAATTCAAGTTTGGGATATCAACAAAAAGAGTTTACAGCAAACCTTGAATATATTTTCTGGCAAAATTCAATCTATTGCTGTCAGTCCTGATAATCAAACTTTAGTTGTGGGTACATCTACAGGCATAATTCAAAAATGGGATTACAAAAGCGCTACATTAGATAAAACCTTTTACCCCGCCCATTTAGGAGAAGTTCAAGCTTTAAATATCAGTGCTGATGCTCAAACCTTAGTCACTGGAAGTAAGAACGATCCAACTGTAAAAGTTTGGAATTTAGCAGATGGTAAATTGCTGCAAAAAGTTAATTCTCGTGGTTATGTGTTTGCTTTAGCAATTAGCAAAGACAATCAGAATTTATATATTGCTAGCTTGGGCGGTGTAAAGATTTGGGATTTGCGTCAACAAAAATTTGTCCAAAGCTGGGCGGCTCATTCTCGTGAAGTTGAGGTAATCGCCCTCAGTCCTGATGGTAAATTTATTGTCACTGGTGGTTCTGATCGGCAAGACTTAAGTACAATTTGGATGGTGAAAGTTTGGGATGCGCAAACTTTAAAACTCTTAAAAACATTACCTGGTTATTCTACATTCTTAACTTCTTTAACCGTGACTCCTGATAGTCAAACAATCATTTTTAACGATTGTTGTTCTACAAATCTATGGAATTGGACGAATAACAAATATATTTCCTCTGTTGATGGACTTAAACATGATGCTGTTCTTAGTCCCGATGGTTTAAATCTGATCGGCGCAGCATCCGATCGCCAAACTATCACCATAAAAGATTTAAACAGTCTCTTGCAACCTAATCCTCAGCAAACTACTACTAATAAATAACAAATAGGTAGGGGCACGGCAATGCCGTGCCCTGGAAAATATATTGATGTGTTGGCAGCATTATTGCAACTGCGACAAAGAAGACAAAGCAACTCAAGCAAGTAACCCCAGGCGCTTACCATTTTCACGAGATAAACGGATTAAATATTGACGGGTGCTGTGCTCAATATGGAAATAATTACAAAATTAAACAATAGTTGCGATATTAATATCCTTGACATATCTGGGTTGTGCAACACACAAGAGACATACTATAACGTAGGTACTCAGGTTTCATTCCCTGAGCAAGCACAACAGTAAGTTCCCGTTTAAGTTTAGTTTTAAACTCAAAAAAATATGGCTCAGCCAGTTTCGCCAGCCCAAGAACCTTTTGATACTACCGCAACTACTAAAAGTAAACGCAAACTCTCACCGCGTTTATTAATCCCATTAGGTTTATTACTCACAGGTGTCGGACTTTTCACTTCCTATTTAATATCATCGCGTTCCGCAGCTAACATCCTCAAAGTTAGCGGTCGCATTGAAGGCTATGAAACTAATATTGGTGCTAAAGTAGCAGGACGCATCACCTCGGTAGCTGTACGCGAAGGGGATACAGTGCGTGAAAAACAAGTCATTGTCAATTTAGATGACGCAGAGATTCAAGCACAACTGCAAGGTGCATCGGCGCGTGTAGATGCAATGCAAAAACAGGAAGAACAAGCAAGATTGCAAATCAGTCTTTTAGAAAATCAGATTTTGGAAAATCGGATTACCTTACAACAATCAGTAGATGATGCAAAAGGGCGAATCTTTCAGGCGGAATCATCATTCGCTTCCAGCCAAGCCCAGCTAACTCAAGTGATCGCTAATGTAGAACAAGCCAAATCTGAGTTGAAATTAGCGCAAATGAACCGCGATCGCTACGCTAAATTAGTTAAACAGGGCGCTGTTACTAGACAACAATTCGATCAAGCCCAAACTAACTGGGAAAGTGCATTAGCTAACCTGCGATCGCGTCAAGCAGCAGTAGTTTCTTATCAAAAATTAGTCAATTCTGCTCAAGGACAATTAACTCAAGCTAAAAGTTCGGGATTAAATCCCTCTATCCGCAACGCTCAACTATCCCAATTAAACAACCAATTAGATCAAACTCGCCTGAAACTAGGTACAGCACAAGCTGATGTACTCAATGCTAAAGCCGCTTTGCAAGAAATCAAAGCTAAAATTGCCGATCTCACGGTGACTAGTCCCATTAACGGCGTAGTTATCAGTCGGAATGTAGAACCAGGAGTAGTTGTTACCACTGGTAAAACTTTGCTCACCTTAATCGATCCGAAAACAGTTTATCTCCGTGCTTTTATTCCCCAAGGTAATATTGGTAAAGTTCGTATTGGTCAAGAAGCTAAGATACTTTTAGACTCAGCACTCAAACAACCCCTAAGTGGCAAAATTGCTGCCATTGATACCCAAGCATCTTTTACCCCTGAGAATATTTATTTTCAACAAGACCGAGTTAGACAAGTTTTTGGTGTCAAAATTACCATCGACAACCCAGGAGGATTTGCTAAACCAGGAATGCCAGCAGATGCTGAGATTAATATTACAGCGGAGTAGGGCAACAAAGGACAAAGAGGCAGGGAAGCAGGGGAGCAGAGGAGCAAGGGAGCAGAGGAGAATAGGATTTTTGATGAAGTAAGGATGTTATTTGAGCCTTTTTGCTTGGAGGTTGAGGCTTTTTGCTTGGAAGTTGAGCCTTTTTGCTTGGAGGTTGAGGCTTTTTGCTTGGAAGTTGCGGCTTTTTACTCGGAAGTTGAGACTTTGAACTCGGAAGTTGCACCTTTTTACTTGGAAGTTGAGGCTTTTTGCTTGGAAGTTGAGGCTTTTTGCTTGGAAGTTGCACCTTTGCGCTTGGAAGTTGCGGCTTTGAAAATAAAACTTCTAACTTATACCAATTCAATTCATGATTTTGTCTTATGGATTGTCGTTAAGGGCGGGGAAACCCCACCCCTACAACTGACAACTGTACGGGCGGGTTCACAGATATCCTCACTGATTCATGAAGATCTCGCATAAACCCGCCCCTACTAACAACTGACAACTGACAACTGACTACTCACCAATGACTAACGTTGTAATTTGGGTGGAGGCTTTAAATAAACGTTACGGTAAATTAGTCGCCGTGAAAGGAATTAATTTTACCGTCAACCAAGGAGAAATTTTTGGCTTAATCGGCCCTGATGGTGCGGGGAAAACTACCACATTTCACATTTTGGGTGGGGTAATGGAAGCGTCAGCAGGGAAGATTCAGATATTAGGTAAACCTCCTCGCGATGCGCGTTTATCTATTAGTTACCTGACACAGCAATTTTCTCTGTATCTTGACCTCAGTATTGATGAAAATCTCCGCTATAGTGCCGGTTTACGTGAAGTTCCTGAGGATGTTTTTGTCCAGCGTCGCCAAAAATACTTACGTTTGATGAGTTTAGAGAAATTTGGCGATCGCTTGGCGGGTCGTCTCTCCGGGGGGATGAAACAAAAGCTGGCTTTATGCTGTGCTTTGATTTCCCAGCCGCAAATTTTGTTATTGGATGAACCCACGACAGGTGTAGATCCTGTATCACGGCGGGAATTTTGGGATGTATTAGCGGCGATCGCGGCTGAGGGGGTGACGGTAGTTGTGGCGACACCTTATTTAGATGAAGCAGAAAGATGCGATCGCATTGCTTTAATGTATGAAGGCGAAATCCAGCAAATTGGTACTCTTACCCAGTTACGCCAATCTTTAGGTTTACAGCGTTTAGAAGTTCGCACCAATAACATCGCAGCCGCAGAGCAAGTTTTACACAATGCAACCAATAATATTCAAACATCAATAGTCGATGTCCAAACCTTTGGCGATAGATTAGATGTATTAGTTAAAGATGCAGCAGCAGCTACCGCCACCGTTGAGAAAATTTTTGCCCAGCAGCAACTACAACTAAATAACATTCAAACAGCAGATGCAACTTTAGAAAATGTATTTGTCTCTCACCTGCGCGCATCGGGAAATGACCCAGAATTTATTTCTTTTCCTCGCACAAAAACAAGGGATAGGGATGAAGAAATAGTTAATAATTTATCTGTGGCGATTGGTGCTAATAAATTAAGCAAAATATTTGGTGATTTTTCAGCAGTTAAAGGTGTAGATTTAGAAATCCACTATGGTGAAATTTATGGATTATTAGGAGCGAATGGCGCAGGAAAGACCACAATCATTAAAATGCTCTGTGGATTGCTAGAACCGACATCAGGCAAGATTTCTTTAGCAGGAGAAACACAGAATTTGCGTAGCAGTGCATTAAGAAAACGCATTGGTTACATGAGTCAAAAGTTCACACTCTACGATGATTTAACTATTATTCAGAACTTAGAATTTTATTGTGGTGTTTATGGAGTAGCGAGACAATTACGCCGCAGCAAAATCGACTGGGTACTGAGAACTTGTGGCTTAGTTGGCAGAGAAAACATGCTCACCGGACAACTACCAGGGGGATGGAAACAGCGAGTAGCCTTTGGTGCTTCCGTAATGCATGAACCAGAGATATTATTTCTCGATGAACCGACATCAGGAGTAGATCCCTTAGCGCGGCGGCAATTTTGGCGCTTAATTAACGAGTTTGCACGAACCGGCACAGCGGTGTTAGTCACCACCCATTATTTAGAAGAAGCCGAACAGTGTAACCGCATGGGGTTTATGGTAGCCGGGGAAATGGTAGTTCAAGGTTCCCCCAGTGAAATTAAAGCCGCACAACCCGGCAAGTTGATAGAAATAGTCACAGATAGAACTCAAGATGCCTCTAATTTACTTAAAACACATTTTGCTGCTTGGCGAGTATCAATTTTTGGCGATCGCCTCCACCTAGTCCTCGATCATCCCGACGCAGATATCCCCCGAATTAGCGCAATTTTGCAAACAGATCGCATAAATATCCACTCCCTTCGCTCAATCCCCTTTTCTCTCGAAGATGCTTTCATCGGCATAGTCCAACGCACGGAAGAAGGGACTAGAGACTAGTAGGGGGAAAAGAAAGCAAATACCCAATGCCCAATGAAAAGAATATTATCCCAATGTCGTAAAGAGTTAGCACAATTTAGGCGCGATCGCCTTTCTTTAGCGCTGGCGTTTCTCCTACCATTGATTACCTTAATTATTTTTGGTTTTGTAATTCGCCTAGAATCGAAAAATATTCCGATATTTATTCAAGATTTTGATAACAGTCCTCTCAGTCGAGCCTATATTGAGCGTTTATTTGCTACTAATCAATTTGAACCAATTCATAATTTTAAATTTCCCCTGTTCACTTCCCTCAATAAATCTCCAGATGAAATCTCCAATCCTCAAGAGGCGATAGATAAAGGACTCGCAAAAGCTGCGATCGTGATTCCTCCAGATTTCAGCCGTCGCATTAAATCCGATTTAACTACCAACATCCAAGTTTTAGTTGATGGGACTGATGTTAATAATGCCAGAATTATCAAAAATAGTATTCAAGCAACCACAAGATTTTTTTTAAGAGATTCAGGGCTACAACCATCATTTGATAAAATTGTGGCGCATATCCGCCTCTGGTTTAATCCGGGGAGAAAAGAATCGTTATATATCGTACCTGGTATTTATGCAGTTATCCTCTGGATTTATCCCTCATTATTAACAGCAGTCGCAATGGTGCGCGAAAAAGAAAAAGGGACAATCTTACAAGTTTACGCTTCTAGCCTCAGCGCTGAAGAACTACTATTAGGAAAAGGCTTAGCTTACCTTTTAATTGGCATCAGCGAAGCTTTATTAATCGTAGTCATGAGCGCTATCATTTGGCAACTAGGCTTTGTAGTCGAGCCAACACCATTATTATTAGGTACACTCCTATTTTTAATAGATAGTGTCATGTTTGGCTTATTAATTGGTGTACGTGTTAATAATCAAAATTCTGCTGTGCAAGCTGTCGCCTTAGTAGGTTTCTTAACAGCTTTACTACTATCAGGTTTTATTTATCCACTGAGTAATATTCCTTTCCCCCTCTCATTATTTTCCGCTATTATTCCCGCCCGTTATTATATTGAAATCACTCGCGATGCTTACGTGCGCGGTACTGGCTGGGCTGGCGTTTGGTTCGCCATTCTTATGCTAATTATTCTCGGATTTTTACTTTTCAATGTCGCCCGTCGGATATTAAAAAGAATGCAATTACCAGATTAGTTATTGACAATTATGTTGCAAAAAATCGTAGGGTGTGTTACGCCGTAGGCTAACGCACCGTGAAAAATTTTTAGCTCAATAACCTAGATTTATACAAATTTAAGAAAAGTTCTGATATTCTGGGATTGCTTCGCTACAATGCTTTTCGGTCGCAATGACAAATTTTGTTTGCGTAAGTCCTCTATATGCATCTTCATCCAAAAACGTTATTACGTAGGCTAAGACTCTACGAATAATTAAAGGTGCGTTACGCTACGCGATAACACACCCTACTAAAATAGTTGGAAATCTTAATCATGACTTACTGAATTTTATTAAATAAAATTGACACATGTTTTTTTCAATTTTTTGAAAATTAATTTGCTAATAGGCGATAAATCAGGATTTTAATCTGCTCAATTCTTAAATTAAAGTATGACCAATGTAAAAAATGTTTAGCGATAAAAGAAAATCTCATAATTAATTTAATAGCAAAATATCAAGAGTAACTATCATTACATTTTTCGGACTGCTGAATAGGAACTATATAATCAAGCCCTTCACTGTCCGTAAAAATCTAAAAATGAATTTTAACTCCCCGAATCTTAGCTCAAATCGTAAATCTAAAACCTTCAATAACCCAGAACGTTTTATAGAAGGTTGGTATTGGGCAATTTCTAGCGATCGCTTGCGGGTAGGTGAAGTAAAAGCTATCACTTTATTAGGTAGAGACTTAGTAATTTATCGCGGTAAAGATAAAAAAGCTGTTACTTTTGATGCCTACTGTCCCCATATGGGTGCTCATTTAGCAGATGGTAAAGTTGAAGGTAATGGACTGCGCTGTTATTTCCATCAATGGAAATTTGATAGTGAAGGATTTTGCGTTGATATTCCTTGTTTAGATGAACTGCTTCCCCTTCAATTAAAAGCTTGGCCTACCGCAGAACAATATGGCATGATTTGGGTTTGGACTGGAGAATTTCCCCTAGAGCCTCTGCCTTTTATTCCAGAATTAGAAGCACAGGATTTTGATGTAACTATTATTTCTCAGTTTATAGCTAACTGTCATCCCCATGCAGTGATAATTAATGCTATAGATACTCAATATTTTAATACAGTTAAAAGAGTACCCGTAGAAAATATTTTTGAACCACAAGAATTGAATCAAAATGCTATTGCCTTTACCAATAATACACAAGGTAGAAAAGGTAATTATTTAAGCAAACTCATTCGTCCTTTTTATAAAAATGACCTGAATTATAGTGTTTGTTATTGGTATGGCAGTACGAGTATGGTAACATTCATGCCTAATTTTCTCCATTTGCACTTTATGTTAACCCTACGCCTAATTGCAGGCGGGAAGACTGAAGGGCATACTATATTGATGATTAAAAAACGTCAGGGAATTCTGGGTAGATTATACAATCGAGTTGTGTTGTCCCTAGGTAAGGTTTTAAGTCAAGATTTTCTCAAAGTTGACGCCAAGATTTTTGAAAAAATTCAGTTTGATTTTAGAACACCTGTCAAGACAGATCAGGCTATTATGCAGTTCATCAATCATTTAGAAAGACAGCCAGCTTTGTCTTGGGGAACTTGGCAACAAGCGCGATCGCTCCGCGATCCAGAACCCAGAGATAATAGAGATAAATGGCGAGATGCTTTGAATGATTAAGTCAATAGTCAGTTGTCAGTTGTCAGTTGTCAGTTGTTATTGGTAACTACTCCCTCATCCCCTAGCCTCTAGCCCCTAGCCCCTATCAATACCGTATTTTGTTTTTAATTATTTTTTAGGCTACCATTTAAATAAAAAGAAGTGGCAAAGCCACTTCGTAATTCCCAGGTAGAACCTAGAAATGAGTATAACTATTCTAAAAACTGGAAATCGTATAAATCGACACTGATTAATTGTATCTAAAGAATTCAGTGCGATCGCACCAATACAAACTCAAGTCACTCCAGTTAGGGAATGAGACATCAAACAACATCCCATCATCAATTTACTAACAGTACGATTATGCCTTTCTGCTAGATAACAAAGAATATCAAGCCTGTTAATCTAGTTCGTACATCTGTTTATGTTGGGCGAGAAGCGCTTGATATTTCTCGTTTGTCTTGGCTTGTATCCACTTAACTTTAAATATCGCTGCTGATTCGGCTTTAATGGGATCTACTTCATAAGGAAGAATTTCTTTTTTATCACCGTTATCTGGTGGAGTTTTTTTATACTTTCTGCCGCTTTTATGATTAGCATAACGGCGGGCGCGAGTATAACCCATTTGTAAAAACTTGCGTGCCATATCTGCACCAACAAAATCATCTTGCTCTAAATAGGTAAGAAAAATTCCATAGATTTTTTCGCTAGATTCTTTCGCAATATCAGGATTTTTAAATCGCCAATAAGGCAGAATTTCTGATTTGTAAGGTTCTACCAAAAGTACACCTTGTTCGCCTTTCCCCACGCGATAGAGTTCAGGATGCTGGCGAAAATTGATATTTGGGAAGTCCAAAGAATAATCAAAAGCCATACTGAGTTTTTAGAACGAATCATAAACTCTCAACATGGAGTTAATCTTCTATCTTTGTAGGGAACTTAAGGTGAAACCCGCTTACCGCAAGGAACTTCATTTCCTTGCTAATAGCCAAAGCCATCTCAAGATGACTAAATATCTTCAAAATCTTGAGTCTACTGAAGTAGGGGCGGGTTCACAGATATGCTTCAATAATTCACGACTATCTCCCTTAACCCGCCCCTACTTTGGTTATTAGCCTCTTCATTCATTCTCAGGCGGATGGCGCTTGTACAGAGGCTATTTTTAGCTTAAGTTGACACGTATGGTGGATGCCGTGCCCCTACGAGGGATTGCATCTGTGCTTAGGGAACTCCAAAAAATAAATTATTCCGTTAAACGTTGACTGTTGACAGTTGACGGTTCACAGTTAACAGTTAACAGTCAACCGTCAACTGTGAACAATAGCAATGGAATATTTTTTTACTTGGAAGTCCCTTAACTAAACCTTATTGTCTGACAAATGTCACGACTTGACATAGGTTTTATGTTAATTTGACAGGTATGCACTGCCCAGAAGTAGTTCTAAATATTTGGTAGTGAAGCTCTGAGATTGCTTTGCAGCAAATTAAATATTCATTGACGGAGCAAAAAGCCTCGCTCACGGAGCAAAAAGCCTCATTCACGGAGCAAAAAGCCTCGCTCACGGAGCAAAAAGCCTCATTCACGGAGCAAAAAGCCTCATTCACGGAGCAAAAAGCCTCGTTCACGGAGCAAAAAGCCTCGTTCACGGAGCAAAAAGCCTCATTCACGGAGCAAAAAGCCTCATTCACGGAGCAAAAAGCCTCATTAATTACAAATACTCAATGCCCAATGCCGAATGCCCAATGCCGAATGCCCAATGCCCAATGCCCAATGCCGAATGCCCCATGCCCCATGCCGAATGCCCAATATGTACATAAAGTAGCGTAAAATTATCATCTATCCGGCATCTGCTACCCCCTCAACGCCCATGTATTGTGACTACCTGGTTCAAATTCTCACTGCCCGTGTATATGATGTTGCCCAGGAAACACCCTTAGAATATGCTCCAAATCTTTCTCGCAGACTGAACAATAAGCTATTGCTAAAGCGGGAAGATATGCAATCAGTATTTTCTTTTAAACTGCGTGGCGCTTATAACAAGATGGTAAACTTGCCACCGGATTTATTAAAGCAAGGAGTAATTGCCGCCTCTGCTGGAAATCATGCTCAAGGTGTGGCTTTATCTGCCAGTCGTTTGGGAACTCAAGCAATTATTGTCATGCCGGTGACTACACCCCAGGTAAAAGTGGATGCTGTCAAAGCACGGGGGGGACATGTAGTTTTACATGGTAATACCTACGATGATGCTTATGCTTATGCCCGTCAACTAGAAGCGGAAAAGGGACTGACGTTTATTCATCCCTTTGATGACCCGGATGTAATTGCCGGTCAGGGTACAATCGGCATGGAAATTTTACGCCAATATCAACAACCCATCCATGCGATTTTTGTCGCCATCGGTGGTGGGGGATTGATTGCGGGGATTGCAGCTTATGTCAAGCGGTTGCGTCCAGAAATCAAGATTATTGGTGTGGAACCGGTGGATGCAGACGCGATGAGTCAATCGCTGAAAGCTGGAAAGCGGGTGCGATTATCTCAGGTGGGTTTATTTGCGGATGGGGTAGCGGTGCGGGAAGTGGGGGAGGAAACCTTTCACCTGTGTCAGCAATATGTAGATGAAATCATTTTGGTAGATACCGATGATACCTGCGCGGCGATTAAAGATGTATTTGAAGATACGCGATCTATTTTAGAACCTGCGGGAGCATTAGCGATCGCAGCTGCTAAAGCCTACGCGGAACGGGAGCAAATTGAGGGACAAACCTTAATAGCTGTAGCCTGCGGTGCGAATATGAACTTCGACCGGTTGCGTTTTGTCGCTGAACGCGCCGAACTTGGGGAACGCCGAGAAGCCATCTTTGCTGTCACCATTCCTGAGAAACGGGGAAGTCTGCGGAAATTTTGTGAATGTATTGGCGATCGTAACTTAACTGAGTTTAACTACCGCATTGCCAGCGAACAAGAAGCACATATTTTTGTCGGTTTGCAAATTCAAAATCGCGCTGATGCGGTAAAAATGCGAGAAACTATTGAGGGTTGCGGTTTCAAAACTATTGACCTCACCGATGATGAACTGACAAAACTACATCTGCGCCACATGGTAGGCGGACATTCACCCCTAGCAGAACATGAATTACTCTACCGTTTTGAGTTTCCCGAACGCCCAGGTGCGTTAATGAAATTCGTTGGTTCCATGAGTCCCAACTGGAATATCAGTATGTTTCACTACCGCAATAATGGCGCAGATTACGGCAAAATTGTTGTTGGTATTCAGGTTCCACCGCAGGAAATGGCAGAGTGGCAAGCATTTTTAGATACCCTAGGTTATCAGTATTGGGATGAAAATCAGAATCCTGCTTACAAGCTGTTTTTGGGGTAGTAAGCACTTTATTGCGATGTGTAGGGTGCGTTAGCCTATGGCATAAGACACCCTACATTTTAAGTCCTTTTAGATAAAGGCGAGGCAATAATTTATGAGTCAAACCTTACGCAAAATAGTTACATTTGATGAATTCGTTGCTAAATATCCAAATAACACAGGGAAACGTTACGAATTATATGATGGGGTAGTAGTTGAAATGCCACAGCCATTGGGTGATCATGAAGAGGTAGTTGGATTTTTAACCACAACAATCATTTTAGAATATAGTCGTTTAAATCTTCCCTATTTCATCCCAAAAACAGCATTAGTTAAACCAATTAAAAATGAATCAGCATCCTCGCCAGATGTGCTGATATTAAATCGACCTAATTTAGTAAATGAGTCTCGCTGGAAGCAAGAATCTACTGTCAGCCTTGCAGCATCGATTCCTTTAGTAATTGAGGTAGTGAGTACGGCAGTTGCTTCAAGCCGGGAAACCCGTCCAACGCACTGCCTTACCAATTGGCGTGATGATTATCATAAAAAATACGCCGATTATGAGGAAATGGGAATTCCTGAATATTGGATTGTGGATTATGCTGCTTTAGGTGGTAGGGAGTTCATTGGTAAACCAAAAGAACCGACCATCTTAGTTTGCTGTTTGGATGAAGGTGAGTATCAGATTAGGAAATTTCGCTCTCAAGACCGCATCGAATCACCAACTTTTCCAGAATTGAACTTAACCGCCGAACAGATTTTTCAAGCTGGAGGTTGATTAACTTAGAGACTAACCGAACTCTAGCTCTACTTGACTTAAAGCAAAATAATCCTTGGTCTGCTGCTGCATCTCCTTTAATGGGAATTACACCCATGATGGAATTTATGGCACAGCACTATGGCAAAACATATAAACCGAATACAAGGGAGACTGTTCGCCGCCAAACAGTTCATCAATTCTTAGATGCAGCTTTGATAATTACAAATCCAGATGCTCCTGAACGCCCCATTAACAGTCCCAAAACTGTATATCAAATTGAAGAGACTGTACTGGAATTACTTCGTACTTATGGAACTCCTGAATGGCAAAAGAGCATTCATACTTATCTAGCTTCAGTTGAAACTCTCAAAAAACGCTATTGGTATTACCTTGCTTTCAGCCACTAACTCCTGAGGTAAATCAGGTCATAGCTCACTCATGTACTTAATTTACCTCAAATACGAGGTAGCTTATTTCCGCTTTAATGTTCAAATATATAGTTGTATAGGCTATATATATGTAAGTTTATTATGTATTTATACGTATATTTAATGTAATAAATATTTATTGTGTCTGAGAAATTTTGCTCTTTAAAAATGTATCATTCTTAATTCCTTTAACTCGGAACAAACTACAAACGTTATCTCTGTCAAAAAATAAAACCACAATTTTGGATAGTTATTATTTGAGCTAGTCCGAAAGTTGTTGTTTTTTGACCCATATCTTAGATATTATTCATTCATCTTGCTAAAACTAATTGAAATACTTTTTTTCTGCTTGTGAAAGACAATAAATATAGGACATATCCGTCTATATATTCATTTTTTGATGAATTTAATTAGGGACAATATATCAAGCTTTTCAGATAAGTGTGTCAGCAAATATCATTAATTTTATCAATAAATAATATAGGTATATCTGACATTGTTCGGACTTATTAAATCTGCAACTATTAAGTTGTCATTTACATTTTTTTCATAAAAATGTCATCTACTAACTCAAACTTGTTAAAAAGTCAGGTAATTAAAAATAAAATTTATGGTCTCAATGGACAAGAATTTATTGCCAAAGGAGTCTATGGATTTACTTGGGATGAAATTTTTAATATTTATTTGGATATCTGGGGAACTTCTGCTATTAGATACCACAACTATGTATTAGGACAAATTTCTCAATCTGAATCTGCAAAAGATAATTATCAAATAGACGATAAAATTGCAGATATTTATATGCTTCAAGATGCGGTAGTAATGTTTGAATCTCCAGGAGGATTAGATAAAACTAAAGATTTTCCAGCTTATGTTGTTCGGGGTATAACTCAGGATATTCCCACTGTGATTGGGGAATATAGCTATAACAATCCAGGAGAAGAGTTTACGCAAGCTAATGTCAATATGATGTTAGCATCATTAAAATTTTCCAATTTCCAGATAATTGGGAACAAAATCTATGACCCCAATGGACAAGAGTTTATTGCTAAAGGAATCAATACTTTTACATGGGATCGGGATTATGATATTTATTTAAAAAACTGGGGATTTAATACTATTAGAGTTCCTAACTATTTATTAGGAAGTTATAATCAACCCCACCCCGTAGAGGACAATTACCAAACAAACCACAAGATTGTAGATATTTATACGAGTCAAGGTGCAGTAGTCATTTTTGATGCTCACGATCGCATTGGTGGATATTATGAAGGGGAACAATGGGAAATCCTGAAAGACTATTGGCGTGCAATGGCGCGAGAGTTTAAAGATAATCCTTATGTTTGGTTTAACTTACATAATGAACCGGGAAATAGTCAAGCTCAAGCTGCAAAATGGGTAGATTATCACCGTCAATTAATTGACATAATTCGAGCCGAAGGTGCTAACAATGTCATTGTGGTCGATGGCGAAGCCTGGGGGCAAGACTATCATACTCAGACAATTGCTAGTCATGCTCAAAATATTATGGCAGGTAATGCAAATATAGTCTTTTCACTCCATATTTATGACCAATGGCTCAACAAAGATATTGGTGCTTATTTTGATAAACTCCAGGCTCAAAATATTCCGATCATGATTGGGGAATACGGCTCTGAAAATATAGGAATAGATGTTACACAAGCGAGTGTCAATATGATGTTGGCTGCTCAATCACGGGAGATTGGACGGATTGCTTGGGTAGGAAAAGCTAATGATAATAATGATTTAACTTCTGGAATAGGAGGACATGCTTATTATTTTAATGGTAGTAACACAGAAATTTTGACTGATTTAGGCAATTTGGTATGGCAAGATTTGCAGCGAAATGAAGATTTAAGTTATGCCGATCATAATTTTTGGACTCGTTTTACAAGTCCCGAATTAGCTACGGAAGCAGCTAAACAAGGAATTTACAACATTGTTATCAATGATGTTGCTAGTAATCAGAATTTCTCGAATAAACTTACATCTAGTATCTTTATTTCTGGGGATATTAGTAATAATAGATTAAAAGGTGGAGATCAGGATGATGTATTGATTGGCGGTGATGGTGCTGACAAACTATTTGGTCAAAATGGTAACGATTTACTAGTGGGTGGTAAAGGCAATGATGAACTCACAGGCGGTTTAGGTAATGATGTTTTTTATATCGATGGTAGGGATGGCGGTAAAGATGCGATCGCAGATTTTAATCCCCAAAATGACGCACTGTATATCAACAATATTTTCGCAGTTGCGCAAGCTTGGACTGATAGTGGATTTGATCGGACTAATCGTTATGGACATCTAGGGGCGCTGCGAGTTACGAACTTAGAAGACTTAACTAATTTAACCAGGGTTCTCAACAATTTAGGAGGAGATTTTGGCGCGTACAAAAGTAAGAATCAAAAGCAACTAATTCTAGATTTGGGCGAAACAACAGTTCAACTCAATAATTTAGCTGATGATGTGCAACTAATTCCCACAGCATGACTTTGATTTTAAGCGATAAGCTAGTGCAACCCATTCGTTTTGTCGCTCACAATCGACATTTTCAAATCCTAATTCGGTGAATGCTACAGCTAAATCTTCCTCATAATCATTGGTAAATCCAGCTAAAATTACTAATCCACCATTGCTATCAGTTGAACGTAGCGCTTTTTGATAATCCGCCGCCAGGGCAATATGTATTCTACCTGGGATATTAGCCACAATTAAGTTAAATTGATTTTGCACATCAATTTTCGGCACATTGCTAATAGAATCTCCACCCAGCCAATGTCCCAAGTCGCTACCACAGCCTAAACTACCTTGTTTAACGGTGACTTGCTGCTCTACACCATTACGATATACCGCATCTTTAGTTGCTTCTACGGCAATGATGTCATTATCTAAGGCTAAAACATTTGCTCCCAATTTAGCGATCGCAACACTCAAAATACCCGAACCTGAACCTAAATCTAGAACATTCATCACTGGGGTAATATGACGCTCAAGCAATTGTAGGCTGAGTATGGTTGCTGGATGTAAACCGCTACCAAAAGCGAGGCTGGTTTTCAGTCTTAAAATAATTTCCTCTGGTGTTGAACTGTAAGCTGTCTCAGCAGAAACAATAACAAACTTTTGCCCAATCCGGTGGATGAGAGAGCTTGCGAGTTCTGTGTCTGTTGGTTTGTCTGCAACTACAGCCATCGCCAGATGGGTAGTCAGTCCGGTGCGTTGCAATGGTGCGAGTAATTGGGCTATTTCCGATCCATGTATATCTGCATAGATATCGTCCGGTATGTAGAAGCTGATGGTAAACGCCCAGTCTGGCGTGATTTTCTCGCTGTCTGCTTCTGTATATCTCTTGATATGAACATCAGTAGTCACGTTGTTTTTAGCAAGTAGTGTACATACCCAATCAACCGCCTCATTTGTCGTGTCGAGGCTTAACTCTATCCATGACATATTTAGTTCCTTTCGTTAGTTGTCAGTTGTCATTGGTTATTGGGCATTGGGCATTGGGCATTGAGTATTTATTTACTCCCTCTGCTCCCTGCTCCCTACCCCCTGCTCCCTGCTCCCTGCTCTCTGCTCCTCTGCTCCCTGCTCCCCCGTCCCCTCAATCCCCAACTCGCAACCCCATAATCATTAAGTCACGTTCAATACCATCAAGTTCTGCGATATTGGGCAAATGTCCCCAAGGTTTAAAGCCGAATGTGGTAAATAGTTTTAAACTGGGCTGATTATGGGCAAAAATGAAGCCAATTAAAGTCTTTAAACCTAAATTGGGGCTTTGTTCAATTGCTTGTCCTAAAAGTTTTCGTCCTAAACCACACTTTTGAAAGTCTGGCTGAATGTAAATGCTAATTTCGGCAGTTTTACTGTAGGCTGGTCGCCCATAAAAAGATTGAAAACTAAGCCATCCGGCAATTATACCGTCTTCTTCTACCACCCATAGCGGTCTTTGTGAAGGCGATCGCCCCCGGAACCAATTCAGGCGACTTTCTACGGTTACTGGCTCTAAATCAGCGCTGGCCATGCGGCTAGGAATTGCAGCATTGTAAATTGCCACAATAGCAGGTAAGTCAACTTCAGTCGCATGGCGGATAGTCATTGATGCTGTTTTTAGAGGAATTTTTACAAAAATAATTAAAAATCATACAGCCTTAGTGCGAGTAATTCTATAGGTTGGGGTAGAAATGGTGATGTTGGCTATGCCAGCAGAATAGCGATCGCTATTTTAGCCATAAACGAATCAAGAAAACTGTGGCAAGCTGAGCGATCGCCCAGAACAGAGAATATTTCTCTATCTCCTCTCTCTTGGGTATTCATCCGCTAGCAGTAGATAAATTTTTGAGCTACCTCAAAAAGAGCGATCGTTAATAATTTTGTTACCAACATCTCTTGCTAATTGTCTATTACCAACCTTAACCACTCAATTTTATCGCTTCACTCAAATTACTCGCTTAAGCTTGTTCTCTGTTTATTTATATACTTCTTCTGCTTAAATTCATGCACATATAGCCCTCTTTTACAGGAATTTTTTGTTTATATTGTCACTTTTATTACACAAATTTTATCATAAATTGTATTGAGATTTACTCTTAAATATTTCAAAAATAGCTAATAGATATACTTCTGATGATTGTTAATTTAGCAAATATATAATTTTAGTTTTTAGAAATAGTTGTTGTTGCATTTCCAGCTAAAGATAGAGGGCGATCGCTGGAAATATATCTAGGATAGGAACAATTACAGATATTAAGTGCTAAATCTAGCAATATCTAAAATTTAGATTATTATGTCTATTAATTCCCTGCAAAAGGATACTGAAGTCAATAAAAATAATCCGCAAATTCTAGAATTAGAACTTGCACTTTTTATCACTAAACTCAAAAATGGTGTTTGGCTTGCGGGAATTCCTTCTTGGCTATTTGGTATCACCGATAGAAGTTTAGCTGCTTTTGCTGATGGCTATTTCTCTTCCTTAGAAGTATTCCAGCTATTTACAGCTTCATTTTTCTTTTTGAGTTGGCTGTATTTAAGACCAGAACAGGATTTAAAAAATGCTGAAGGTTATCTTTGTCCTACTCAAGATAATCGGTTTGAGTTGAAAAAACGGCATATGATCAGTCAGGAATATATTTTACCTTTTCCTTATCTGTGCCAAATTTATCATTTGCTGAACTTAAAGCATTTAGAAACAATCCACAAATTTAGTCTGAATAATTTAAGAGTAATTAATATTAGCTCTTTCCAACCTACAGCTAACGGTGGTAGGCTAAAATTTCAAACCGTATTAGAATCTCCACTTAACGCTTTAAGAATATGGCGACAACCGATAGTTGAAGTGGATTTAATTTTACATACTCCTTATACCATTGAACTCAGTATTCCGGTCTACAATGGTAAAAGAATCACTGTCATGTTCTATGCATTACCACTATCCCAGAGAGAGCATTATCTATTTATAGAAATTTACAGCGATCTAGACTGGCCGAAACCAATACTGCAAATCTTATTGCATTTAGCTTCCTGTTTAACTTTGTTTGAAGACTTACCTTATTTACGCAATCTCTACGAGAAAAATATTGAGCGTTTATTTAACGTTAATTTAGCGTCCAACCATCAAACAATGTTGCTGTTTAAAAGATTTGTCGAACTATATGGTTCCAGCACCAAAACACACAAATTACTCGAAGGAAGTAATTTATAATTCGTAATATTTCGGCTGCACTCAGTACAAATTCGTAATTAGTAGTAGTATATGTAGAGCGGGCGCTGTCCACTCTACTAATTTTTATATAGCAATCCTAAGTGATTTGTGAAATATTACAAGCAGGGTTGTTGACTGTGAACGGTTAACAGTCAACAGTCAACAGCCAAAACCGATATTTTTCGCAACTGAAATAGGATTGCTATATATGTGGTTTCAAGTTGAGAAAGCTAGCTAAGTTAATTTGAATTTTTGTGTCTACTAATTGATTACCAACTGCTAAACGATTACCTGTCAGCCAAACCTGTTGAGGTTGGAATTTATAGATGCGGCGGGGCGAATCATCTAAATAATCTGCTACTGTGCGATTAAGTTGCTTATTAGCTCGCTTCTCTAGTAGTTTCATCGTTTTTTCGATATTCTCTACATCTAATTCAGCCGCAGAGCCAGACAAATATACACCTGCTGCTGAACCTTGAGCAACGCTGGAATTAAAAATAGCGATCGCTACCCGCCCAGAATTGTGATAAATATTTTGTGAATGCTGTGATACTATAGCCGAACTCCAGTAAATATGCCACTGCTCATCATAAGCAAAAAATACAGGCGATACCCAAGGTTCGCCCTCTGGGGAACAAGTTGATAAAGTACAGTAAATATTATTGATAATCAAGTTCTGCGCTTTTTGGATGATTTCTGGTTTTTCAGAATCAATGGTATCGATCCATCTATTGGTAGCAGTTGCAACTTCCATAAAATTCTGCTTCTCCTAAAAATGATTAATTTATCTCAAAATAGCTTTTCAACTACAATTATTGTGTAATATAGAAATTTTATATTAAGTTGGTCGGCGCAAAAAAACCAAACTGACAATCAAAATCTACTTTTATGAATCAATTGTCTGCTAAAGATTGGATGTTAATTAAACAGCGACTAACTCCTTATTTATTTTTGCTACCTGCTTTAATAATTTTGGGTTTAACAGTATTTTGGCCTGCATTGCAAGCATTTTACCTCAGTTTTACAAGTTATGAAGATATTGCTCAGCCAGCACAATGGATAGGGATTAATAATTTTCTTAAGCTGTGGAAAGATAAAGTTTTTTGGCAAACTTTGACCAATACTTTTATTTATCTTGTCGGTGTAGTGCCAATTTTAGTAATTGCTCCTTTAGGTTTAGCTATTTTAGTGAACCAGAAACTACGGGGAATGAATTGGTTTAGAGCAGCGTATTATACGCCAGTGATAATTTCAATGGTAGTTGCAGGAATCGCTTGGAAATGGCTGTATGCTGAAAATGGTTTACTAAATCAGTTTTTAAAAGCTGTGGGTATTTTTCCCGAAGGTATTCCTTGGTTAACCGATAATAATCCCCCAATTAAAATTTTTGGTATTGTACCTATTTCTTTAGCAAGCGTGATGGCTGTGACTGTGTGGAAAGGTTTAGGTTACTACATGGTGATTTACTTAGCAGGTTTACAGTCAATTCCCGCTGATGTGTACGAAGCCGCAGCAATTGATGGTTCAGATGGTATCCGCAAACATTGGGATATTACTGTTCCTTTAATGAAGCCTTATCTTGCTTTAGTAGCGGTAATTTCTGCAATTTCTGCTACCAAAGTATTTGAAGAAGTTTACATCATGACCCAAGGCGGGCCACTAAATCGGTCAAAAACAATTGTTTACTATTTATATGAGCAAGCATTTAGTAATTTAGAAATTAGTTATGCTTGCACGATTGGATTAGTTTTATTTTTAATAATTTTGGGTTTGTCAGTATTGCGATTAGTAATTAATCAGCAAGGTAGCGATAATATCGCAGTTTAGGAACTACCCAAGCAAAGTAAGCTGGATGTTGACCAAAATATCAAAATTTTGGCGATCGCATGTATTTAAGCAATAGTAATTTGATTAAATTATTCTTGAGAATGATTGTGCGGGAACAGATAAGCGATCGCCGCACAGCCAGAAGCAGTTAACAGGCTAACCAAAAATGCAGCTAATATAAAGGTGGACATATTCATCATAAGTTGGTTGCAATTCTCTAGTAATTACCCAATTTTTACTGTGATGAAATATTCTGTTGGTTAACAAAGACAGTAAAAATTTGCTGATTTTAATTGAATACAGATACAGGTTAATTTTTACTTACCACCAGAGAAAAGTCTAATGTTAAACTATCCATAATTAATTTAAAAACTGTATTTCCTGAATCTTAAACTAGCAATTCGATATGACACCGTCATGACTACCTTGTGTCAATATATTGTATTTGCAGCATTTTTTACCCTAAATTAACCAAAAATGCTATATCTGATACTACATCTGAATCTTGTAAACACAGAAATGCTAGATATTTGATGAGTATATTTGTGATTTTTAATAAAAACAGCCAATTCTTCTACAAGATTATCCTGCTTTCTCAATTTAGCAGCTATTAATCAGCTTTTTGATGGCAGGAATTAACCAGTAACCTGTGGAAAACAAAAGACAAACGCCAACTACTGAGAGCTTGATTTAAAAGCCCAACACTTGCATTGATTTTTCTAATACCTCTTTGGGGCGAAATGGTTTAGTTAGATATAAATCGGCACCAACATCGATACCTTTTTGTTTATCAAACTCCTGTCCCTTAGCTGTTAACATGATGATATAAATATCAGTCATTTGTAAATCATGCTTTACAGTATGACAAACTTCTAAACCATTCATTTTTGGCATCATCACATCGAGAAAAACTAGATTTGGTTTTTCCGTTTTAATAGTTTCTAGCGCTTCTTCTCCATTTCTAGCGGTTAGAAGTTCCACCCCTTCATCTTCTAAGGCTTCTAGAGCTTGTTCCATCAAAGTCACGATATTGGGTTCATCGTCAACAATTAAAATTTTCTGAATCATAATATTCTCTGGGTATTGGGCATTGGGCATTGGGCATTGATGAATATTTATCTTCCTTGTCTTCTGTGAAAATTAGCGATCGCATAACATGATGAACAATACATTTTCCAATTCCTTCTCAAATTTGAGAGTTTTTACCAAGTCAGCTTCTTGGGAGAAGAGAGCATCGATGATAATCATGTCAGGTTTGACTGAGAGGGCTTTGTTAATGCATTCTTGGGGATTGGAGGCTTCAATTACGTTATAGCCTTGAGTTTGCAGTACATCCGATATGGTTTTTAAAGTTGATGCATTGCGATCGACAACCAATACCTTTTTACTGGAAGTACCTTGAGATAGTAGTGAGCCAATCTCGCTGCGGAGTTGCTCTGTGTTAATCGGCTTGGTGAGATAGCGATCGATGCCAATGTGGTAACCTCGTTCTTTGTTTTCGATAATTGACAAAATAATAATGGGAATGTCTGCTGTATGCGGATCGTTTTTGAGGACGGCGGCGACATCAAAGCCGTTAATTTGCGGCATCATCACATCCAGCAAAATTAAATCGGGACGGTTGATTTTGATTTGCTGAATCGCATCCATACCGTCTTTGGCTTCGCGAACGTTATAACCTTCATTTTCTAGTTGTTGACGCAGGAGTTCGCGAATATTGATGTCATCATCTACTACCAAAATAGTTTTGCGGTTTTGCTCCAATACAGGATTGGTGATGATGACATGTTCTTTGAGTTGTTTCACCAATGCATCGAGGTTCAGATTGGCACTGGCTTTGTGCTCGTTGGTATAAATGGGAATAAGGAATGAGAAACTGCTGCCTTTGCCTGGTTGACTCTCTACCCAAATTCTGCCACCGTGATGCTCAACAATTTGTTTGCAGATGGGTAGCCCTAAACCGGTACCTTTGGGTTTATCGGTGAGGGTGTCACCAACTTGACGGAATTTCTCGAATACTTTCGGCTGATCTTCTGGAGCAATACCGATACCTGTATCAATGACGCTGATACATATACCATCGTTGTGTTGTTTAATACGACAGGTGACAGCACCAAATTTAGTAAATTTAACGGCGTTGGAAATCAGGTTGATCAAGACTTGCAACAGCCGATTGCGATCGCCTATGATTTGCGGCAGTCCTGGTGCCATTTCGGTAATAAGCTGCAAGCCATTGGTTTCAAATAATGCCGATGTCGAAGTGGTTGCCCAATCTAGTAATTCACTAGGATCGAGAGGCTGCATTTGCCATTCCACTTTACCTGCTTCCATTTTGGCAATATCTAAAACATCGTTAATCAACGATGTCAGCCGTTCGGCTTCCGATACAATAATGTTGAGGTTATCACCTACTCGCTTGATAGTTTTTTGCAACTTGCGGTCTTCGTTAGTCAGGATGGGGAAGACATCGGTTTCTAGCTTTTCCTTAATGATGGAGGCAAAACCGAGGACAGAAGTTAAAGGTGTCCGCAGTTCGTGGGAAACTGTGGAGATGAAATCTGTCTTCATCTTGTCAATTTCCTTTTCTGCCGTTATATCCCGAATTAGCAAAGCTGAACCAAAGCAAGTAGGAGGTTCGTTGTCTACTGTTTTCTTGAAGATGGCGGTGGCTACTGCTTGCCCAATTTTTTCCTTGGCTAAGGCAATTTCCGCAGCAAATACCTCTTGGGGATGAGACTGGGTTTGTTCAATTAAATTTGCTAACCCGGATATGGGTAGTTCTCGATAGTGGCCATTGAGGTGGCTGGCTGTCAATCCATGCATGGCTAAAAAAGCAGGATTGAAATGAGTGATTTGTCCGGTAATATCTGTTACTAGTAAAGCATCAGCTAGGTTATCCAAAATTGCATTTAAACCTTGGGCTTCAGCTAAGGTATTTTGCAGAGCTGCTGTACGTTCTGCGACTCTGGCTTCTAGTTCTTGATTGAGTTGCCGCAGCGCAATTTCTGCTTGTTTACGGGCAGTAATATCGGTATTAATTTCCAGGATGGCGCTGGGTTGACGATCGATATCTCTTTGCAATGTCCATCGGCTTTGGACAATAATATGTTTACCATCATGGGTGAGGTGTTCTACTTCTCCTTCCCAATTACCTTGCTGTAATAACTCGGCTACGATTAATTCTTTGGGTTTGGGAAAGATTTTTTTGATAAATTGGTAAATGTATTGGTCTATTATTTCCTCGCGCATCCAACCGTAGAGCGTTTCTGCACCTTGATTCCAGTACAAAATTTTCTCGCTCATGTCACGCACAATAATCGCATCGCTGGAATGATTCAACATATCTAATAAACGTTGATTTTCGGCTTCTGTCAATTTGCGATCGTGAATATCTGTACAGGTGCCAATCCATTCGCGAATGCTGCCATCTGCTTCCAAGACCGGGACACCACAAACTGAGAAATAGCGGTAATTGCCATCTTTACCCAGTAGGCGATATTCGGTTTCATAAAGACCTCGTTTGGCTACAGCGTTACTCCAGGCGTCAAAGGAACGGGCGCGATCGTCGGGGTGAACCGCATCGATCCAACCCCAGTCGGCAACTTCTGCTTCCGTTTGGCCTGTGTAAGCCATCCAAGTCATCATTTCACGACTGATACCCAATCCTTCCGGGGTAGTTCCCCAAACAATTTGGGAGGTAGCTGCGACTAAAGAGCGATATCTTTCTTTTAGCCTTTGATTTTCGGCTTCTGCTAATTTGCGATCGTGAATATTTGTACAGGTGCCAATCCATTCACGTACGCTGCCATCTTCTTCAATTACAGGAGCGCCCCAGACCCAAAAGTAACGATAATTACCATCCTTACCCCGGATGCGATATTCAATTTGATATTGGCTGAGGTTGGCAACAGCCGTACCCCAAGCTTCTGCGGTGTAGCCGCGATCGTCAGGATGAACAGCCTCAATCCAACCGCCGTTTTCTGCTTCGGCTAAAGTTTGTCCTGTATAAGCGATCCAATCTTCCAGTTCAAAGCAAATTCCTTCAGGGGAGCTAACCCAAATTATTTGGGTGTTAGTCTTAATTAAAGAGCGATATCTCGCTTCGCTCTGTTTCAAGCTTTTTTGCGGCTTCAGGTCGCTGATATTCTCTACACTCGACCAAATTAGCTTCTCTCCATCCTGCTCAATTATCTGTCCGGAAACCCTCACCGGCACCAACTGCCCATCTTGATGAATTAATTCCTGTTCTACAGGCCCGTAACGACTAGTTTGTTTCAGTTCTTCTAGTATGGCTGGCTCAATGGGATAGGGAAAATTAAGAGTTTCTGAGACAGTACGCCCCAAAATGGCAGCATAAGTGGGATTAATATAAATTAGCGTCCCATTCATGCGGCACAGTACCAAACCCAGAGGACATTTTTCTAATAGCTGATGAGACATAGTAGTTTTCTTAATGGTTGGTATAGGTAGGGTTCGGGCAATATAACCAAGACAATAAGGTGGCGTAAAGTTTTAAGGAAATGGGATGGCGTTGGAAAATTTGATAAATCTGCTCCGGTGTTGCAGCTGCAACGCCTGGATTCTGTTGGGAAAGTTGGTGCAGCAGCTGGGTATGGCGCGTTAGCAGATCCGTCGGTTTGAGTATGGGAGTTGTGGAGGGAATAAAGCCTTCGGCATCAGGGGTGAGAGATGATTGATCTGGAGAAATTATTGAGATAACTGGGTCAGAAATTATACTGTTTTGTTGCTCAACAGCTTCTACGATTGCCGGATTGACAGGAATCTGAATCCAGAATTCTGTACCTTTACCTGGTTGAGAACGACATTTAAGAATTCCCTGGTGTTTTTCAACGACAATTTGGTGGCTAATTGCCATCCCTAAGCCAGTACCTTTACCCAGTTCTTTGGTAGTAAAAAATGGGTCATAAATGCGTCGCATGACCTCCTCTTCCATTCCCGGGCCGTTGTCAGCAATCCGAATCACTACCCACTGAGAATTGAGTAATTCGGTGCGGATGGTAATTTGGGGTTGGGTCAATTGTTGGGGATTGTGGTCTATGAACTCTTCTAAAGCATCAATCGCGTTAGCTAGGATGTTCATAAATACCTGATTCAACTGTCCGAGATAGCATTCGATTGCGGGAAGTTTTGCATATTCTTTGATAATTCCAATCTCTGGACGGTTAGTAGCTGCTTTGAGGCGATGGCGAAGAATCATCAGCGTTCCGTCGATGCCATCATGGATGTTGGCAGCTTTCATTTGGGATTCGTCATGGCGAGAAAAGTTTTTCAGAGATTGGACAATTTCGACAATGCGATCGCTCCCTAGTTTCATTGAATCTAGTAATTTAGGGAGATCCTCAATAATAAATTCCAAATCAATATTGTCTAGTTCTGATGCCAAATCCGGTGGAGTCACACAGTTCTGATACACTTGCAGCAAGTACAATAGGTCTTGAGCGTATTCGGAAACATACCTTAAATTGCCACAAATAAAATTTACTGGGTTGTTAATTTCGTGAGCTACTCCGGCAATAAGTTGCCCTAAACTTGACATTTTCTCACTTTGAATTAACTGGGTTTGTGCCAATTGCAAATCTTGGAGAGCTTGCTGAAGCTTTTCGGTTTGGGCTTGAGCTTGGGCAGTTGCTTGAGTACTTTGTTCGTAAAGTGAGGCTTTTTCAATGGCGATCGCTGTTTGGGAACCAAAGATACTGGCAAGTTTGAGGTGTTCTGCCTTGTAGGCATCGGTTTTGGCCGCACCAATAGCGATCGCGCCTAATATCCGCTCCTTAGCTCGCAAGGGTACGCAAATTAGGGAATTAATGCTTGTTTCTTGCCATAATCGCGGATCGGCTTGAACATCATTGATCAGTTCTGCTCGACCAGACTGAACAATATCCCCAATGATCCCTTTCCCCGGTTCTGGCTGATTTTGGGCAAAAAATTCGCCAAAATCAGCCAGAATTTCAAAAGCTGTAGCATCTGCATTCAAAAGTAAGATTGTTCCCGCTGAAGATTCCATTAATTGGCTCATTTCATGCAGCACGAGTTGAGCAATCTGCCGTCGATCTAAACTTGTGGTTAGCTGGGTGGAGATATCCTCAAATAAATCAATTTCCTGATATCGCTCCAATAGTTCTTTTGCGAGTTCTTTCTTTTCAGCTTCCTGCTTTGCCAACACTGAGAGCAAACTCGCAAGTAAAGTTGCTTGTTGTTCGCCCACAACCCAACCGATGATTTCTCCAGATACTTCGATGGGATAGCGGTTTGCGCAAGTATGCTCTCCCACACTGATGATTTGTGTGCCGTCTACTAGTTCCACTGCGATCGCTATGTTGAACTCATGAGCGAAGTTTTGCAGCAAAGACGGCAACTGCGATCTATTCAGAATCCTTCTGAGGTTAACTGCGGACATGAAATACCTCATTTACAGCAGGTGGGACATTGACCGCATTCTCTAGGTGATAGCTAAAACTCTCAACAGCTGACTCCGCATCGCTACCCGTTCGCCTAGCATCCCTGGAAAAAAGAAGAATTACCATAACAGTCTAGGAATATACTAATTTCTTAATAAGAGTAGTTTTCCCAGAAAGGTGGAAGGCGTAACACTATATTTGGGCATGAGGCATTGGGCATTGGGCATGGGGCATTGGGCATTGGGTAAGTTTTTCTCCCCTGCTCCCTGCTCCCTGCTTCCATGCGGTTGCCTAAGCTAATGGCAGAGAAAATTCAAACTTACTACCAAATCCTTGCTTGCTTTCTACGTGAATTGTGCCGCCTTGCAGTTTAACTAGACGCTGAGAAATCGTTAATCCAATACCTGTGCCTCCAGAATGGCGATCGCGCGATGAATCAGCACGCCAAAAGCGCTCAAATACATGAGGTAATTCTTCCGGCGCAATACCAATACCTGTGTCTACAACTGCAATCCAAAGTTGCCCGGAGTCACTTCTCACATAGATGGTAATAGAACCTTTGGTAGTATAGCGAACTGCATTGCCTAGCAAATTTACTAGTATTTGTTCTGTGCGATCTAAATCTGCTAATACAAAAGGCAGTGAAGCAGGGCACTCTAAAAGCAAAATCGGGCCATCTTCTAATAATTGGTCTGTAAATTTTTCTACTAATGACTCTAACAAAGGGCGAATATTGACGCGCTGTATATTAATCGCTAAAGAACCAGCTTCCGCCTTAGAAAGTTCTTGTAGGTCGTTAACCAACCGCTCTAAACGCTTAGTTTCTTTGGCTAGCCGTCGATAAACATCAGCCGATGGTTCAATTTCGCCATCAGCAAGTTGTTCTAAGTAACCGCGAACAACGGTTAGCGGTGTTCGTAGTTCATGGGTCATGTCTCCAATTAATTCCCGTCTTCTTGCTTCCACTCCTTGTAAACTATCTGCCATGCGGTTAAAACTAGCACCTAATTGGTTAATTTCGGGAATATCAGATATGGGTAATCTCGCTTCAAAATGACCGGAAGCATACTGTCGGGTAATTTGCTCCATATCGGTCAATCCCTGCATAATTCTTCTAGATACCCAGTAACTCAATCCACCAGCCGCAGTAGTCCCAACTAACACCGACCAAAGAGTGCTGCGCTGCCAAGCTATTTCAAATCCTTGCACTAATTCGGTGCGGATATCAATTAAATCTACTCCCTCATTTTCTAATCGTTCCAAGTGGAGGACAAAGAAACGGGGAGAGGAAATTTTACTAATGATTACCAGACTAAAAACTCCTACTATCATCACTACCAAGTGTGAAAATAATAGGCGCGATGTTAAAGCTAAGGACTTTGTCCAACGCCAGTCCTTGTTCATTTTGTTTAACCCATACTGGAGTCATCAAATTTATAGCCTACTCCCACTACAGTTTTAATAAAAGTAGGATTAGATGGGTCGGGTTCAATTTTTTTCCGCAATCGAGCTATGTGAGTATCGACTACACGCTCATCACCAAAAAAGTTATCACCCCAAAGTTTGTCTATTAATTGGCTACGGTTCCAGACTCTACCAGGATTGCTGACAAAGGTACTTAACAAGTTAAATTCTAGAGTCGTTAAGTCTAAGACTTCCGCTTGTTGGGAATCTAAATGGCGACTGGCGGTGCGTTGGTCTATATCGACAATAAAGTGTTGGCTGCGATTGACTTGATGTTGTCCCCCTTGGCGGAGACTACGCCTTAATAAGGCGCGCACTCTCGCAACTAATTCTCTAGGGCTGAAGGGTTTCACCATGTAGTCATCAGCACCAGTAGATAAACCAATCACGCGATCGATTTCTTCACCTTTAGCTGTGAGCATTAAAATATAAGGATCTTTTGCACCTGGTTTTTGACGAATTCTGGCACAAACTTCTAACCCATCTAAACTAGGAATCATTAAATCCAAAATGATTAAATCTGGTGGTTGTTCTTGGAACATCCGTAAGGCATTTATACCATCACGGCTAATCCGACACATAAATCCTTCTTTTTCTAAAGTTAATTGAATTAATTCAGCAATTTCTATTTCATCTTCAACAATTAAAATATCCATCTCGATTTAAGAGAGTATTATACGCAGAGTAATTCCGAAATTATAGTTTTCAGCTAATATCCTGACATATTGCCTGAGATTACCTCAAGATTGAGATTGATGAATGGTCTTTTATATTGGCTGAATATGTCTCTGGCAAGAGTTTTTGATTGGGACTTTAGTCCTCAATTTATTCGCACTATTTATCTTGAAAATTAGACGCCAGAATTAGACAAAATGCGATAATTATATCCAGGTTTAGCATCTTTTTGGATATATTGTTTAATGCTATCTAAATCTATAAAATAGTCAGCTACATCAATTAAGATATCGCTGGTCATTGCGCGTAAACTCACAACTTCTACCCTAGCGCCTGTGCTAGTGACAGCATTGACTGCATAAGCTAAATCTCCATCGCCACTTACTAAAACTGCTGTATCGTAGTAGGGTGCTAAATTAATCATATCTACAGCAATTTCTACATTCAAATTTGGTTTTTTGTAATTCTCTACTGGTTGGAATTCTTTAGTGACTACACGATAACCATTACGACGCATCCAAAACAGAAAACCCTGTTGTTTTTCTTGGGAACGCAGACGAATTGCAGGTGGTCGGGACATATCAATACCAGTGTAGAAAAAAGCCCGCAATAGCCGCGAATTTTCTGTTAATCGACAGAGTAATTTAAGATAATCAATTTCTAAACCCACTTGCAAAGCCGCATGAAATAAGTTAATTCCATCAATAAAAATAGCTACTCTCCCACGATGAATGCCTTGAAATAGCAAGCTTGATACTGTAGAATTTGGTTTTCTTATTTCGGAAAGTTCTGGCTCATTATTGATGAAATTTTTATCTTTATAAGATATACCCTCATTTAGAGGTTTATCCTTATCTTTTTCTGTGGTAAATGTATTAATATTCATTGTCCGATACCTCTAAATTCTTTAGTACAAAAGGTCTTTGGGCAAATTAGCAGTGAAGATTCGGTACTGATTGATTAGCCTAGTATGCTGTGAGGAATTCGTAATTTGTGAGGGATTTACCATCTTGGTAGTTTGCGTTGTTGTCTTGTTATGACTTCCCGCAAGGGTTGGTAAAATCCTGAATCTACAGGGTAATTCGTAATTATCTTTTTGCCAGGTTTTCAGATATTTCTCAAAATTGGTTTATTTATGCACTTGCTATCCTAACAGGAAATACCATGCTGTTACTTGCTGCTAATAAACCTGATTTCTGCTGATAGTGCAGATTTACAAGTGAAATATCTAAAAATTATGACTTGGTGTGAAGATAGATTTAACGAAATTTCCCCAATATTTATGGATAGACTGCTATTTATCCAATCAAACTGACTGTTAGTTTTGCACAGAACACGCAGATTCAAGGCGTTCCGAGGACTGTGCCTGAAGCGCTTGAGCAGTCTATTCACCTTTATTTGTATTGTACATCCATATTGAACCAAGCTGAAGGGAATATTAGGTATTAGGCATGGGGCATGGGGCATGGGGTATTGGGTATGGGAAGAGAGTTTTAATGTTTGGTTGGGGGTAGTTGTACCAAAAAGTAGATTTTTGAGAAATAAAAATCCCACCAAGTCTGTAAGTTTGGTGGGGAAAAATGAAAATATTGCTTTAGACTAATCAATCACGCCAGGTTTTAGCACAACCAAGTATGAAAATCTCTTTTCTCAGTCAACAGTCAACACTATTTCCCAGCTATGCTTCTGGGTTGTCTTGGGAGAACTTCTTATGAATGCTTCTAGTTTGCTGTCCATTCGCAGAAGTTGCTGTCATGAGATATTCGATTAAGCTGTCGGAGTAGGGTATGCGGAAATGGAAAGTACCGTCTGGCTTTAGCTTAATGGGATGTCCGGCGATGTTGACGGTTGCATCTGGTTCTGTAGCACCGTGAATAATGATTTCCGCATCAGCGACAAACCAGAAGTCTGGATAGGGACGGCTAAAGACGCGCACGGTGGTTGAACGTGCGAGTGCTTCCCAACGATCGCCTTCTGTGAGATAGCCAATTTCGACAATGTAGTCGCGATCGCTGTTGGGAATGGCGACAAAGCGATCGCTTGAGAATACCTCACAGTCATACTGCTGCACTAGCTGGGGATTTTGATAACTGAGGTCGAGATTGGTGACATCGTACAGCTTGATTGTTAGTTGGGAAACACCGCTATTATGCAATAGTTCCTGTTCTGCATCGGCAAAGTACCAAGTCACATAAGCCCATTTGGCTGTGCGGGGTGCGATCGTAATGTTGCTTTCAATGGCTAGATCATTTGTTTCTAAGTCTGTCTGGATGAAACCAGAACGATCTGCATCTTCGGTGTCAGGTTGGCTGAAAACGCGCACCCTTTCAGAACGGGCGATTGCTACCCAATGTTCGCCATCTGTAGCATAGCCAATTTCGGCAATGTAGTCGCGATCGCTGGCGGGAATTTCGATGAGGCTGTTTTCTGTTGCGGGATCGAATTCATATTGCTGGATGAACTGCGGGGTTTGGTAACTGAGGTCGATTCCTGTGGCATCATATAATCGCAGCAATAATTGACAACCTGTTTCCTGCAATACTTGCTGGTTAACATCAGAAAGTTGCCATGAGACTTCAGCCGATTTTGGACTTTGGGGTGTGAAGTTAATGCTGTCTTGGACATTGTCTGATAAATCATCAGTGTCTTCACCGGGTATAGCAGGATTGCTAAAGACACGCACAATCTGAGAATAGGCGATTTTCACCCAGCGATCGCCTGCTGTTAGATAGCCAATTTCCACAAAATAGTTGCGATCGCTAACTGGGATCGCGACAAAGCGATCGCGTGCTGTATCGTCACATTCGTACTGCTGCACCAGTTGGGGAGTCTGATAACTCAAGTCGATATTAGTCACATCGTACAGTCGCAGCGCTAATCGGGAACCTGAATTTTCTATTGCTTGCTGTTGATGGTCGGAAATGTTCCACGCAGCGTAAGCCCATTTGGGTGTGTGGGGTCTCAGGTTCACACTATCTTGCTCGTCGTCATTTGTGGCAGATGTAACTTCTGCTGCTTCTACTGGTGCATCATTGGTATGGGTATTTGTTCCCGAATCTTCGTTATTGTCATAAATTGTTGCCCAAGCACCAACTCCTGCGCCAGCGGCTACTGCTGCACCACCAGCTAATGCACCTAAGTTACCCAGAGAAACATCTTCTGGCGCATTTGAGGATTCTTCAGTTGTCGGTTCTGGCAGATTTGAGACTATTTCGATGATTTCTTCTTCTGTATCGTCTACAGATGATTCTGCTGCGTCTGCGACTGCATCTAAGGCTAAGTCTTGAACCTCTGGTAAATCGGGAATTGTCGCCGCTGTTTCGATGACGGGTAAATCCCCATCCCCTGTTTGTGCGGGAAACTCTGGTAAGTCTGGAGTTATCGTCACTGTCTCAATAACTGGTAAATCCCCATCCCCTGTTTGTGCGGGAAACTCTGGTAAGTCGGGAATTGTCGCCGCTGTTTCGATGACAGGTAAATCCCCATCCCCTGTTTGTGCGGGAAACTCTGGTAAGTCGGGAATTGTCGCTGCTGTTTCGATGACAGGTAAATCCCCATCCCCTGTTTGTGCAGGAAATTCTGGTAAATCGGGAATTGTCGCCGCTGTTTCGATAACGGGTAAATCCCCATCTCCAGGTTGTACAGGGACTTCTGCTAAATCGGGAATTGTCGCCGCTGTTTCGATAACGGGTAAATCCCCATCCCCTGTTTGCGCAGGAACTTCTGGTAAATCGGGAATTGTCGCCGCTGTCTCATTGACTGGCAATTCTTCATCAGGTGAATCCCATATAGAATAATTGCTATTTCCTACGGGACTGCTGTTATCTTCAGAATTTGTTGCTGTCTCAGTAGTAGCAGACCAAGCCGCCGCACCGGCTGCTATAGCTGCACCTCCTAAGGCTGCACTGCCAATTGTCGTGATATTGTCTGGATTGTTAGATTCCGGCTGAGATGCTTCTGCTTCCCAATTTTGGTTATCCGATGTTACTAAATTATCGGTAGTAGTAGACGGTGCTTCAGCCTTGGCTAAATCACTGTTAGTTGCTGGTACTTCTGGTATGTGTGGATAAGAAGTATTGACAACTGCGGCTGGTGCTTCTGTATCCCATGCAGTATCACCGTTATTTCTAACCTCATCAGTTAATTCTGTATCAGCAGTGCCAGTTGATGTTGCTAATATTGTCGGTTCTTGTGGTGGCGCAGTGGGTACCGATCCTAAATCTTTGTCTGCTGTCTCCACTTCTGGTGTACGTTTCTTGCGGAACAAGAAAAACAATCCACCTAAACCACCCAGCACCAACAAAGGCAATAGTATCAACAATGGTGTGTCCATTGGTACAGTACCATTGTCACCACCAGAAGAATTTGTTGATGACTCGTTAGGATCGGCAGTTGCAGTAGTGGCGTTTGTCTCCGATGTGGGTGAGGTATTCGTTGCAACTGTTGCCTCCGCCGATGCTGGGGAAATTGCGGTAGTAGTGCTAGCCAATGTTGGCAATTGGCCTTGGGCGATCGCGGTTGCTTCTGATGTTCTAGCTGTTTCTATGGCTTGCTGTCCTGGAGGTGCGATCGCAAAGCCTAAAAATCCTGCCGTCCCGATGCTGGGACTTTTCTTGTAGACGTAAACTAAAGGTTGAGAGAAAGGATATTTCCCATCTGTGGGCGCAGCTTCATCTATGGGGATAACTCGCACACCTGGTATTTGCGATACTTGATTGGCTAGAGCGTAGCTAATTCCGTCGTTACCTAATTGTTTGACGATTTCTACAGTATTATCATCAGTGATTTGAGTTGCTGTAGAGCCTGTAGCAAAGGTAGCCGCCTTAAAGGCTGGATAAGTCCGAAAAGTATTGCGAGTGTCGCTAGTTGTCGGGCGATCAATGACGCGGATTTTACCCTTAGCGCCGCCCAATTCTGACCAATCTGTAATTCTTCCTCGGAAAATCCTCGCAAATTGTCTACTAGTTAAGCCGCCTTTAAAAGGATTGTCCGCACCGACAATAATTGCAATTTTTTCGCGGTACAAACGTACTTGCTCTAAACCCTTTGCTTGTTCTTCTTTAGTCAAGCCACGACCTAATGCTGCTATATCTACACTGCCATCTAGTAAACCTTTTAGTGCCGCTTCAGTACCATTCGCTTGAATTTCCACCTTCGCCCCAGAAAACTGCTCCTCAAAACTTTGTTTGAGATTTTGGTTGATTGCATTCAAGCCACTTGAGCCATCAATCCGCACTGTAGTCCCATTTTCCACTGTTGTTGGTAAGGGAAAAGCGGGAGCATCAGTTGCAGATTGTGCCAGTATCTGTTTTGGCACTAAGAGATTTACTGCCATAGGCATAGTTCCCAAAGTCAGCAGTAATGCCAAACGGACTATTGCACTATCTTGTTTTTCTTTTTGCCACATATGCTCCTTATCAGGGTACAGAAATACAGAAATTCGGCCAGCCTTTAACTTTATGTTTATATGTGATTAAACAGGAGACGCGCTAATTATACATCTCCATAAACTTTCTTCTAAAGT
Organism: Tolypothrix sp. FACHB-123; assembly: GCF_014697075.1. Lineage (GTDB taxonomy): Bacteria > Cyanobacteriota > Cyanobacteriia > Cyanobacteriales > Nostocaceae > Aulosira. The sequence goes on from NZ_JACJRE010000003.1 coordinate 98,675, forward strand.
TACTTCAATCCTGATTGAAGGATGTATACTGCGTCTAACTTTATCTTGTCTTTTGACCAGATTCATAGACTGTTTATTTTTTTTAAAGTATCTCAGAGGCAGGTTTATAGCTAAGTTTGCAGATAAGTACAACTATTTTCTTTCGTTATATTTACTAAGGCTGAAGTAACTAAAATTCAGCTTATTGCTGCGTATTCCCGACATAATTCTCAGCCATAAAGCAATAATTCAAATACGCTCAACTGCTGCGAAGTTGAAGCATTATTGATGGGAATTTCTCTATTCTCTTTGATTGCGGGCTGAAGTCCTGACTGCAAAAAACGCCAATTTTTACAATCATATAGACTTGCTAAGTCTATATAAAGAAATATTAAGTAATACTTAAAATAAGTTTAAAAAATAACTAAAAAAAGTTAGTTCTCCCCAACTGCTACTCAAAGGCAAAAGGTTAAAAACTTCGCAATTGCAAATTCTCCTAGCTGATAGTCTGACAATTTTTTGGGGAGACTGGCTAAATTTACGTATTAGGCTAGTACAAATTGCTGCATCTGGTTTAGTCTCACCGCTAATATATATTTGGGCATGGGGCATTGGGCATTGGGCATTGGTAAATTATTATTTCTCCGCCTCCCTAGCCTCTAGCCCCTAGCCTCTAACCCCTAGCCCCTATGCCATTGAGGAACATGGGCACAAATTTCTCCATAAATGCTTGCGGATCTCGCTCCCATGCCTTTTGTGCTGCTTGAATTCTCGTAAATTGTAATTCAGGCGCTAGCAATGTTTGGGGTAAACGTTCCATTAGGTATTGGGGACGTTGCCACACTGGCATAGTATTAGCCACCTCTACTAATTTGGCAACCCGCCGCAGTTCTGCGCCAAGGGTGATATCCATACCAGACTCAAACGCCGCTTGTTCAATAGCCGCATACTTGCGCTTGGCTTGCTCAACTTTTTGCCGATGTTCTGGGCTTTTATCGGCTATTTGTGCTAACCAACGGTTACCCCAGCGCACATGTCCGGCTTCTTCTGGGAGAATTTTTTCAATGGTTTCACGAATTTTAATATTTTCTTCAGTTTGTGGTGCTTGCTTTAATGCATAGATGTGAGCAGAGAAATACTCACAACCACGCTTTTCGGTAATGTTAATTGCTGCTAACCCAGAAATTACAGCGTCTTCTAAGTCAGTTTTGGTATTAAAGTAGTCTCGGTCTATCAGCCGATCGAATTCATCGATATAGGAAGAACCTGGTGGTTTGCCAATATTTGCCCCCAAATCTACTAGTAAATCGGTCAACCACATAGCATGACGCGCTTCATCAGATATATGGTGCGATAAATCTTTAATCAGTTCCTTGGGCTGTCCATCTAGTTGTTCAATAACATCAGTCAAGTCTTTACAACTGCGCTGTTCGCTGTAACGGTAGCGATTGAGGACAATTAGATGAACTTCGCGATCGCTTACTACCCTTTTGAGGATATCTCGCGCACTCATCGCATTCTGAAATTTCCGTGGGTAAATGACTGTCATAGTTTATTAACTTTTGTTAAATACGTTCTCATCTGTTTTTGATGGTAACCTAGTTACCTGAGGCAAGAAACCGGCGATCTGGATCAAGATAACTTTCGATGCAATCTTAGTCTTGAGAAAAATCTCCTCCCCAGGAACAGCTGGATAAGGGCGGTTTTGCGCTTTCTGAGAATTTACCCCTCAAATATAAATAAGTGTAATGAATAAGCGATCGCTCTTAAGGCAGGTCTACATCTGTTTTTGAGAACATCCCCAAGCCAGATGTTCAGGCACAATAGGCTTTTGGGACTGAGTCAAGATGATTTTTTTCCCCGACAAAGTAATATTTTATGTTAAGATTTATTGCTAAAAGCTATTTTGTAGCTGTTGTTACAGAATTGTTTGCTATATTAATTAAAGAAAGACGAAACCAAATTATTTATTTATAACTAAACACTAGGAGGACTAGGTTATGTCTATTGAAGAAAAATCTCGTGCAATTATGGTGCGTCAATATCAAGAAGTCAAGAAACGTCAACAATCCATGCTGATGCGTAGTGCACAAGAACTCGGTCTTCCTGAAGAAATGTCTCACTACTGGAACCCCATTCAAGGTAAGGTAGACCAAGCTAGCCGTACGCTTTATGGCAGCAGCCACGCAGGTATGAGTTAGGTTGCAAGTGGAATTTAGCTGAGTTGAAGGAGAAAAAAATACACCATGACTGATAAATCAGGTGTCTCAGCTTTGATAAAAAACCCCCTTTATTTGAAAGGGGGTTTTGCATCCTGATAGTGATTAACTTCAAAAAAAAGCCACCCCTGAGGGCGGCTTAAAAATTAGCAGCAAGAAATGTTCAGGTGCAAAAGGTAGAAAACTTATCTCTTCAGTTTTCTTTCCTTGTGCGTACTGATGCTAGTTATCAAAATTAGCAATCGTAGTACAAATAAAATTCGTAAGGATGAGGACGCAGTTGTAACTGCTTAACTTCATTAACTAGCTTGTACTCAATCCAATTTTGGATAAAGTCTTCTGTGAATACACCAGTGTCTGTTAAGAAAGCATGATCATTTTCCAGCGCTGACAAGGCCAGGTCTAGAGAACCGGGAGTTGAAGGAATCTTCGCCAGTTCATCTGGAGATAGTTCATAGATGTTCTTATCTAAAGGTTCACCGGGATGGATTTTATTCTTGATACCATCAATACCAGCACAAAGCATAGCAGCAAATGCTAAGTAAGGGTTAGAGGTAGCGTCTGGACAACGGAACTCTAAACGCTTAGCTTTAGGGTTACTACCAGACAAAGGAATGCGGACAGAAGCAGAACGGTTACCTTGGGAGTAAGCCAAGTTAACTGGTGCTTCATAACCAGGTACTAGACGCTTGTAAGAGTTGGTGGTGGGGTTGGTGATTGCCAATAATGCTGGTGCGTGTTTGAGGATACCACCGATGTAGTACAGTGCCATGTCGCTCAAACCAGCATACTTATCACCGCCAAATAGGGGTTTACCATCTTTCCAGATAGACTGGTGACAGTGCATACCCGAACCGTTATCACCAAAAATTGGTTTTGGCATAAAGGTGACGGTTTTGCCATATTTTCTGGCGACGTTCTTGATGACATATTTGTAGGTCATCAGCCAGTCAGCAGCTTCGATTAGCTTACCAAATCTGAAACCCAGTTCGCATTGACCACCGGTGGCAACTTCGTGGTGCTGCTTTTCAATGGGTACGCCGCAAGCTGCCATTGTTAACAGCATTTCTGTACGGATATCTTGGAAGCTATCAGTTGGCGGTACTGGGAAGTAGCCTTCTTTGAAGCGTGTTTTGTAACCTAGGTTAGGACTTTCCTTTCTACCTGTGTTCCAACGACCTTCTACAGAATCTACATGGTAGTAGCCTTCGTTAGCAGTTTGGTCATAACGAACATCATCAAAAATGAAAAATTCGGCTTCAGGGCCAAAGAAGGCTGTGTCACCAAGTCCTGTAGAGACTAAGTAGTCTACGGCTTTTTGAGCAATAACGCGGGGACAGCGGTTATACCATTCGCCTGTGCGAGGTTCTTTAATGCTACAAATTATACTTAGTGTTGGCTCTTTCATGAATGGATCGATCCAGGCAGTGTTTGGATCGAGAACCATTGTCATGTCTGACTCTTCGATGCCTTTCCAACCCCGAATACTGGAACCGTCGAAAGGTACACCATCAGTGAATGAACTTTCATCGATTTGGTTGTGGTACACAGTGAGGTGCTGCCATGTCCCTGGTGCATCGATGAATTTCAGATCAATCATCTGAATCTTTTGGTCTTGAATCAATTTCAAGACTTCTTGTGGGGTTGTCATTGTTACTCCTTCTCTGCCAATTAAATAAACTCAATCTAGAATCTTCAAAGCTTGCTGACCCTGCTGAGCTGAACCCAATTGTGACACACCTGGAATATCCTAAGGATAGGAGATTATGAAAATTTGTAGTTTTTGTTACAGTTCTTCTAGTTTGGGAGTTATTTAACCTTTCTGTAACATCTGTACAAAACTCAAACATATCATCTCATAGGGGGCAACTTTGGCATAGAATCCTTAAGTAGCGGATAGATTGTTTTGTGCCGAAATCTATATTGTAATTGGCACAAAAATGACTGTGCATAAAAGCAGCCAGATAAATATCAAACCATAGATACTAATGATTGGGAGAAACCAGAATGCGCGATGCAGTAACAACTTTAATTAAGAATTATGACGTAGTTGGACGGTATTTTGACCGGAATGCGCTCGACAGCCTTAAATCCTACTTTGATAGTGGTACTGCACGAGTTCAAGCTGCGGGAGTGATCAATTCCAACGCAGCTGCAATTGTCAAGCAGTCTGGTGCTAAATTATTTGAAGAATTGCCAGAGTTGATTCGCCCTAGCGGGAACGCTTATACAACTCGTCGTTATGCAGCTTGTCTGCGCGATATGGATTACTACTTGCGCTATGCTACATACGCGCTAGTGGCTGGCAATACCAATGTATTGGATGAGCGGGTACTGCAAGGGTTGCGCGAAACTTACAATTCTTTAGGCGTACCCATCGGCCCTACAGTGCGTGGCGTGCAAATTATGAAGGATATTGTCAAGGCACAAGTGGCAGCAGCAGGTGTGGCTAATACTGCCTTTGTTGATGAGCCATTTGACCATATCACTCGTGAATTAAGCGAAACCGATATCTAACTCTCTGGGGCGGGCAATTGTCCACCCCTTAATAATATCAATAGCGATCGCTCTACAAAACTTTTGGCAAGAGCGATCGCTTTTTTCGTAATACATAAAACCGCGATTTATTTAAAAAATTAAAGCATAAATTAACATTTGCAGATTTGCTAATTAATCTGCTTTTGTCAATGAGCAATTTTGCTGATAAAAAAATATCAATGGGGGTCTTCAATTTTGAATTGTAAAATTTTGAATTCCCCAAGAGTGAATATTGTGGCGAGGAAAATTAGTTACAAAAATTAATAATATTCAATCAGTAACGGCCCTTCGGGAATGAATCGAGAGGTAAAGTTAGTTTTTTTACCTAAAGCTTTTAAAGCAGCTACAGCGATGGGTGATTTTAAAGGTTTTAACTCTTTGACTTCCCAAAAAATTGCCCAAGTCGGTTTATCAGTTAAAGTCGATGGCGGACGAAACTGAGATTTACCTGCATATCTCCCATTGCGCGAATTTCCATGACCAATATATAAACCTTGCCAAGCAGCTTCTGAGTTTAGCGGTTGATTAACACAGTTAGAAGCATAAATTAATACTTCTACTTCTTTATCTCCACGTAATTCATCCGCCTTCCGAAAAACTTCAAAAGCCATGCTACCAAAAGCGACTTTAATTGTTTCATCGTTGAGTTCATTTTCTAGCTTTTCCATTGTTTCCAAGGCAGACAGCAAGTGCATCTCCGGAACAGGTGCCAGAATCGCGAAGGAATTTGTTTTAGCCATGTTCTGTCCCCATATCTTAGCCTTGTCATTATAGTGACGTTTCTGGGAAACCTAAAGGAACACAGATGAAGATAACTGCGATTGTCCCAAATCCGGCACAATAGAAAATGCTCATGACAATCTAGTTAATTTGGCTAAACAACGACTCGACACACTATTAGTAGAAAGAAATTTATGTACTTCTCGCGCCTTAGCACAGCGACTCATTCAGGCGGGGGAAGTCAGCGTGAATCAACAGGTTGTAGATAAACCGGGTACAGAAGTTGATATTACTGCTGATATTCAGCTTAAAGAGCGATCGCGCTTTGTTTCTAGAGGCGGTGAAAAACTGGCGAAAGCTGTAGAAAACTTTGCAATTCCTGTAGAAGGACGCATTTGTCTAGATGGGGGGATTTCTACAGGTGGTTTTACCGATTGTTTGCTACAAGCTGGAGCTAAACAAGTTTACGGTATTGATGTCGGTTACGGACAAGTTGACTGGCGATTGCGCAATGACTCGCGGGTAATTTTGCGGGAACGTACCAACTTACGCCAACTACAACCACAGCAATTGTATGGCGGAACCGATGCAATTCCCGATTTAGCAGTGGTTGATGTTTCGTTTATTTCCTTAACGAAAATCTTGCCAGCTTTGTGGCAACTCACCCAAGCACCACGGGAAGCAGTATTATTAATCAAGCCACAATTTGAAGTTGGTAAATCCCGCGTTGGTAAAAAAGGCGTGGTGCGCGACCCAAACGACCATGCAGACGCAATTTTCCAGGTTTTGCAAGCGGCGGAAGCGTTAGGCTGGAAATATCAAGGTTTAACTTGGTCGCCAATTACCGGGCCTGCGGGGAATATCGAGTATCTTTTATGGTTGAGAATGGATGGCGAAACACCATCGCCTAATTTAGAAGCAATTCAGCATATCACTAAATCAGCGATCGCTAATTTGAGAGAAAATTAACAAACTATTAAACATCGTATATCAAGCACTCAACTGCTTCTGGATGCTGTTCGCAGTAGCTTTCTAAATCGGTTTTGCGTTTTTTGGCTTGCTGTTGATGGGCTTTTTCAGCCTGCAATTCTTCCACAATTTCCCATGCTACAGCACAATTAGGGGAATTATCGCCTGTGCGATCGCAGGTTGTCCGCGCTTCATTAATAGCTTCTTTGATGGCTTGGTCGAGGGTTTTGGTGCCATTTTGATGCGCATTCACAGCAGCCTGAACTACTTCTAAAGTTGTCTGCATGATACTTTTACCTTTCTGTAGTGAAATAGAGATGAGACTCCTTGCAAAACGTACTTTTGCAGGTAAATTCTATTCTGACAAATTTGCGCAGAATTGGCCTAAATATCTGACTTTTGTGCAATATTTCCTGATTTTGGACTATGTCTATTGGTATAAAATAATGATAAGAAATTACAATATTAATTATTTGTAATTCTTGTTTTATAGCTACAAACACTGATAAATATAGGTTTTAACGATTAGTTAAAAATTAGCACTGATTGATTTATTTTGATATTTAAGCGAAATAGGGGAGTAATAAAGTAAATATTACTGCTCAATTCACTGATTTATTCACAGATAAAATTGCGAAAATACCGCTTTCTAAGATTGTTGATGATAGTTGAATTCTGTAATTTCTAAGACTTTACATAGCAAATTTTTAAGTAATGTAAACGCTAATACATAATAGATATTGCAAGATGTATCTTCAGGAACTAAATATGAGAAATTGTAGAAACCTTTGCATAAGAGTATTTAAGCCTTAGTGTTGTTTTCTTGGGTATGCGATCGCTATTATTTTGCTAGAAGTTTAAGTGAATAATTTTTAAGGTTAGCTAACTTTTATATCTAAAAATAAATTTTATCTGACCTTTTGTATAAAAATATAATTCAGCCCTTAGTATGTTAACTAGCTTGAAAATGGGCATTGGGTATTGGGCATGGGAAAGCGAGATTTCCATGTTTGGTCGTGAAATTTTTTCGTGATTAACTGTCTTCAAAGCAATTTAGAAGAGGTTTATTTTGGAAATTCAATGGGGATTCAACTTTCTATCTCAGTTGATTCAGTTAGCATTTTGGCTGTTTATGCTAGGATTAATTTCCTCAATTAGTTTTTTTATATGCAAAAATAAGATTAATTTCAAAAAAATATTAGCTAACAAAACTAATAATCAATATAGTCTAGAAAGATTGCAGCTATTGTTAATTACTTTGATATTTGCGGCTTACTATCTGTTGAATGTATTGCATAGCGTAAATATTTGCAAATTGAAGCATGTAACTTGTACTATGCCGCCAATCCCCTTAGAATTTTTGTTTGCATTAGGAGGAAGTAATTTTGTCTACCTTTGGAGTAAGTTCTCTACAGTTTTGAAACAGCGGAGGTCAGAGCGTGTTTGAGGTGCAAAAAGACTTTATAATTTTGGCGCTGGTTATTGGTTTTACTCTGACATTTTTTTTGGTAGTTTTAGAAGTCTTCATTCTCATATTTATTTGGGAAGGTACTTGGAATTATAATGCTGAGAAAAAAAGAGGAATTAATCTGAATAATCTGATTAGTGACAGTTCAGGTGATGCTAGCCTCGCACGTTTTCAGTTATTAATATTTACTTTTGTAATCTCCATGAGTTTAGTCCTAATTATTACTAGCAGTCAGCCACCAGCTTTCCCGACAAATATTCCCGATCAAATTTTAGGTTTATTAGGTATTAGCAGTACTTCTTACGTTCTTGGTAAAGCTTTACAAAATCAAGTTAAAAATCAGGATGCACAATCAACAGTAACTTCAGAAAATCAAAGTTCAAATTCTGATTCTTAGAGAATGTTTGAAAAGATAAATAGTAGGTTGGGTTAAACGAAGTGAAACCCAACATTTGCGAGGGCTTGTTGGGTTTCGTTCCTCAACCCAACCTACCCATTTTCTAACTTCACAACAAAAGCGATCGCACTCTGAACACCATGATTCTCCCTTAGAACAAAAGCGATCGCACTCTGAACACCATCATTCTCCCTCAGAACAAAAGCGATCGCACTCTGAACACCATGATTCTCCCTTAGAACAAAAGCGATCGCACTCTGAACACCATGATTCTCCCTCAGAACAGGAGCGATCGCACTCTGAACATCATTATTCCCCCTTAGAACACGAACGTTCTCGTTTAGAACACAAACTTTCGCCTTCAGAACACCATGATTTCACCTCAGAACAAGAACGTTCTCGTTTGGAACCTGAACATTCGAGTTCGGAACACGAAACTTTGAGTTCAGAACATGAAACTTCGAGTTCGGAACTCGGAACTTGGAGATAGAAGCTTGAATAATGAGGTTCGGAACTTGAATTTTACTGTTGTGATTTCAAAGAGTCGCGCAAATATGCTAAATTTTTACGCACAGTTACAGTATTAGGATGATTTACTCCTAACCGTTGCTCACAAATATCTAAAGCTTGGATGAACAAGGGTTCAGCTTGGCTGTAGTTTTCTTGGGAAGCGTAGAGTAACGCTTGGTTGTTGAGGCTTTGTGCAACATCAGGATGTTCTTCACCGAGCAAGCGTCGCCTTAATTCTAAAGCTTGGATGTTCAACGCTTCAGCTTGGCTGTATTTTCTTTGGGAATTGTAGAGTAACGCTAGGTTGTTGAGGCTAGTTGCAACATTAGGATGTTCTTCACCTAGCAAGCGTCGCTTTAATTCTAAAGCTTGGATGCACAAAGCTTCAGCTTGGCTGTATTTTCTTTGGAAACGGTAAAGTCCCGCTAGGTTGTTGAGGCTAGTTGCAACATTAGGATGTTCTTCACCTAGCAAGCGTCGCTTTAATTCTAAAGCTTGGATGCACAAAGCTTCAGCTTGGCTGTATTTTCTTTGGAAACGGTAAAGTCCCGCTAGGTTGTTGAGGCTAGTTGCAACATTAGGATGTTCTTCACCTAGCAAGCGTCGCTTTAATTCTAAAGCTTGGATGCACAAAGCTTCAGCTTGGCTGTATTTTCTTTGGAAACGGTAGAGTCCCGCTAAGTTGTTGAGGGTAATAGCAACATTAGGATGTTCTTCACCTAGCAAGCGTCGCACTAATTCCAAAGCTTGGATAAACAAGCGTTCAGCTTCGCTGTATTTTCCTTGGGAAGAGTACAGTCCCCCTAGAGTGTTGAGGCTTTGTGCAACATCAGGATGTTCTTCACCGAGCAAGCGTCGCCTTAATTCCAAAGCTTGGATGTTCAAGGCTTCAGCTTGGCTGTATTTTCCTTGAGAATCGTAGAGTGATGCTAGGTTGTTGAGGCTAGTTGCAACATCAGGATGTTCTTCACCGAGCAAGCGTCGCATTAATTCCAAAGCTTGGATGTTCAACGCTTCGGCTTGGCTGTATTGTCCCTGGGAAGCGTAGAGTAACGCTAGGTTGTTGAGGCTAGTTGCAACATCTGGATGTTCTGCACCCAAGCGTTTTTTAGTAGATTCTAGACACTGCTCAAACCAAGGTGCTGCTTGATCATACAATCCTTGACCATTATAAAATCGAGCGTTGCCAACGAATACCCAAATTAAATCATCATCGCTTACATACTGAATGAGATTATCCGCTACTTCTACCAAGTGAGGTATAGCGGGGGCTACATCCTTAATTTGCTGAAGTGTGGGAGTGTCAGGAATATCTTTAGCAACTGCTACCATTACCCAGCAAAAACTTTGCTTAAATTCCTCTGCTTGTTCTAAACCTGTCAGCTTATCTTGGAAAAACTCCCGCAGCAGGGGATGTAGTTGATAAATTCCCTCACCTTTGTGCTGGAGTAAATGCAACTGTAACAAATCTCGTCTAGCTTTTTTCCAATCTTGAGCCGCATTATTTATTGTTACACTCTCCACCAATTCCCAAGGAATCGGAGCTAAAGCAAATAAACTCAGAAGACAGCCTAAATGTTGAGCATTTTCTCGCAACCGTCGCCAACTTAACTCAAAAGCAGCCGCAACACCCAACTTCACAACCATTTCTTGGGGAACTTCTTCTAAAGCCTCATGCTTTAAACGCTCTTTTTCCAAGTCTTGCAGCATTTCTGCTAGGGTTAATTCTTCATCACCTAACAAATAACGCCCGACTAATTCTAAACCTAAGGGTAAATATCCCAGCCATTTACAAAGTTTTCTCGCAACTAACGCCTCACGCCGCAGTCTTTCTCTACCAACTATAGATTTTAATAACTGCATCGCCGCTAGTGGTGTCAGCACATCTAAATCTAATCGCACTATTGGCGGTTGTAATTTCTCCCGCGTGGTAATTAACTGCTTAAACCGAGAAGGAACAGACTCTAAATAACACCTAACTTCGTCTCGATAGTTTGTAACGTTATCAATTACCAGTAAAACCTCACCCTGATGCCATTTTTCTAGACAGTGTTGCACTCTCCCAACTAAATCTAAATCATCTGGGGGGTTTAATTGCAGTTGATTACGCGCAAACTGCACCAATTGCACCCCCACATCCTGTAATGCAGACAACCAGCAAATTCCGCCTTGATAAGTGACGCGGTGCAAATTCGCATATTGCAGTGCTAGTTCTGTTTTTCCGACTCCACCCATTCCTGCAATAGCCGCAATAGCTACCTGTTGATTTTCCTGCAACAATCGATGGAGGTTTTGCAATTCCGTTTCTCGTCCGACAAACTTTGTTACCCCACTCAAGGGAATATTATGATGAATTTCTTTTGTTGTTTGAGCACGGGGAATATCGTTACCGTTATATTTTGCTGTTAGGTAAGCCTTTAATGTTTCTAGCTTTCCACGTTTAGAGCTAGCTAACTCAGCACAACTCTGAGCAAACTTGTCATACACCTCAGTCATCCGCTTTTTGAAAGCAGCTGCACCAATATTAATCTCGCTTGCGAGTTTCGCTTCACTTTTACCTGAGTTTTCAGCCTGTAACCTGGCTAAAAAGGCTGCTGTTTGCTCTGGGGATAACTCATGAGTAGCAGCTTCTTGTTTTAAAAACTCATCCCATTGCATAGACAGCCTGAAAAATTTTACTTGATTTAGACTTCTGGTGCGAATAATTTGCCCTCACCCTAAATCCCTCTCCCAAGCTTGGGAGAGGGACTTTGAAATTCACTCCCCTTCTCCCTGAGGGAGAAGGGGTTGGGGGATGAGGGCAAATTTTGCATTCGGAAAAGAGGTTGATTCTACTTATCTTCTACTTAATTTCTACCTTATCTCTATTTGTCAGGAATTTCCGGCTTTAAGGACAGAAATACCATAAAAACAGTTAACCGAGCGGAGATTCACGCCATGACTACTTCTTTACAAACTTCTACCAACTCTCAACCATCTACCCAAACCTCACAATTAATTACCACATCTTCCCCAACAATAGAAAAACCTTCTGCTTGGATGCGCGACGGTTACAGCCCGACTGAAATCATCCTCGCAACAGCAATTTTAACTTCCTTATGTATAGGAGGAATCGCAACGGTAATTATGTCCATGACTGAGTTAGTCAAAACTTTAGCACCAGAAAGAGATAATAAACTAAACCAGCCGACAAAGAAATCTAATTTAAGAGGCTAGGAACTAAGGACTAGGGGGGAGAGAAATTTTCATGCTTGGTTGTGTGATTTTCTCGTGATGAGTTGAGTTTTTCATCTCTGGTTCTGGAATTGCTGGAACCGGATGAAACCCAACTATGAAATTTAAAATACCCGAAGAGTATGAACCGCAAACGAGTTTTACTAATCTGCTAGACTAGCCTAAATTTGCAAATATAAAAACTCATGGCGCAAGCCGATAAAAAACTATGAGTGAAGCTTTATTTTCTGTAGAAAATCTGCGCGTTGCTTATCCTCAGCCGAGTGGAGAAGAACTTAAATGGGCTGTAGATGATGTATCTTTTACACTGCAAGCTGGTGAAAGAATGGGCTTGGTGGGGGAGTCTGGTTGTGGGAAATCAACCTTGGGGCGGGCTGTCATGCGGTTGCTACCTGGCTCTAGTAGGATTGAAGGGACAGCAAGATTCCAGGGGAAGAACGTATTTGATTTAACACCGCCAGAAATGCGCAAGTTTCGCGGGGAAGCGGTGGCGTTAATTTTCCAAGATCCGATGACGCGCCTCGATCCATTGATGACTATTGGTAAACATTGTGTTGAAACACTCCAAGCGCACGCACCAGAATTATCAGCAGCACAAGCCAAGGAAAAAGCGATCGCAACTTTAGAAAAGGTAAAAATTCCGGCGAGTCGGTGGAATCAGTATCCCCATGAGTTTAGCGGGGGAATGCGGCAAAGGGTAGCGATCGCTTTAGCTTTACTTCTCAATCCCAAGTTAATTGTCGCTGATGAACCGACTACCAGCTTAGATGTTACGGTTTCCGCCCAAATCTTGCAGGAATTAACTAGATTGTGCGGGGAGGAAAACATGGGTTTGCTGTTGATTTCCCACGATTTAGCAATGGTTGCGGAATACTGCGATCGCATTGGCGTGATGTACCAAGGTAAAATGGTGGAAATGGGGGCAACGCAAACGGTATTTCGTCATCCAGAACACGAATATACGCGATCGCTTTTACAAGCAGCTTTACATATCCAAGCGGTTGATGATAGCGGGGAATTAATTCTCGCTAATGATGAACAGCAGCAAGTTCCCAACCCAGAAGCAGAATCGCCAATTTTGCGTATCAGCGAACTCAAGCAGCATTACACTATTGAACCGAATTTTATTGAGCGATTATTTAAAAGAGAAAGTCAAACAATAAAAGCTGTCGATGGAATTGATTTGGAATTGTATCCTGGGGAAATCTTGGGATTAGTGGGGGAATCTGGCTGTGGTAAAAGCACCCTTTCACGGACAATTTTGCAATTAATTAAACCTACTGGTGGTAAAGTCGAATTTTTAGGACAGGAATTAACTAAATTATCCCGTCAACAAATACGTTCTTCCCGGCGACAAATGCAGATGGTGTTTCAAGATCCCCATGCTTGTCTTAACCCAGCTATGACGGTAGGGCAAAGTATAGGCGATCCTTTATTAATTCACAATCTCGCGGATGCGGCTAAAGCTAAAGAAGAAGTATTGTGGATGTTAGAAAAAGTCGGTTTAACACCCGCAGAAGTTTATTATCAGCGCTATCCTTCTGATTTATCTGGGGGACAACAGCAGCGAGTTGCGATCGCTCGTGCTTTGATTACTCGTCCTAAACTATTAATCTGTGACGAACCTGTGAGTATGTTAGATGCTAGCGTTCAGTCACAAGTACTGGATTTAATGTTGCAGTTAAAGCAAGAATTTGAGCTAACCTATCTGTTTATCACCCATGACTTGTGGTTAGCGAGATTTTTATGCGATCGCATTGCCGTAATGAATGGCGGTAAAATTGTCGAAATAGGTGCGACAAAACGAATATTTGCTAATCCTCAGCATCCTTATACAAAAACTTTATTAGCTGCTGCACCCTTATTAGCAAGAGCTTAATTAATTTTCACTCAAGCGGCACATCACTATATTCTAGAGGGCATGGCATTGCCATGCCACTACCATCTGTCCTATTCTTTTTTCAAATTGGTATGACTTTGAGTAGGGGTGTTGTCGCCTAGCGCAATGCACCGCAAGCTTCTACTCAGAGAACTCCAAAAAATAAATTTATCTGTCAACAGTCAACAGTCAACCCTGAGCGAAGTCGAAGGGTCAACCGTCAACCCCATCAAGATTGTTCCGTCTTTTGCATTTGTCGCTCTTCTTGTCGCAAAATCAACATATAGATTACACCAAAAATTAAAATGCCAAATACACCAAAAGAATAGGAAGCATTTCCACCATGCCAACTATGAAAAGCCGCCTCATTTGTGCCTACCATCACGGCTAATATAGCAATTCTAATTGCATTGAGAAAAAAGCCTAAAAACATCGCAAACAGCGACACAAATACTCGCTTGTATTTAGCGATCGGGAACATCACCAACGCAATAATTGATATACCTAAGAGATAATTGATAGTGTCGATACCAGAACAACTTGGAACTACTTTGACACTACCTGTTGGCAGATGAATATATACCCCCTTCAGGGTAACATCAAAGCCTGAATACCATAAAAGCAGGCTAGCAAATTTTGCACTCAAAGGGGAAATATCTAACAATAACTCAGCAAGTACGCTAGGTATTTCTAGAAAAAATAGAATAGTAAATGCTTCCCAATATTGCTTTAACCCCCTAAAGCCAGAAGCTAATAAACCCACACCCACAGCCGAAGCTAAGGGGAAAAGACGAATAACATATCCTAAATTATGAGTTGTACTTTGCCATAATACCCAACTAATTATTAGCCAACCGAGAATACTAGAGAAAACATCACTTTCAAAGTTAAATGTATGGCGTTTATCCCACAATATCGAGCCAATAGCGAAGAAAAATAAAATACTCATGCCTAAATGGCCGACATCATGAGCTTTCCAAACTAAGGTAAGACAAATTGCAGCTAACCCAGCAGCAATGCTTAAAAGCCAGAAGGGTTCAGTTTTGAGGATTTTGGCTGATTTTAGATGAGTAATATTCATTGTCAGATTGAGTTGGTGAATGTCGGTAGGAATACAAAAATATTCGCCCTAGGTTTCTAGTCTGTGGGCGTGGTGAATTGGTGATGCTCCCTCTATGATTCTTATCAATCTATGAATAGAATTAAGTTTTTGTTATTTTAAATGTGATTTATATGTCTTAATGTAATCAAAATTTAAGTATAAGAACGGATATTAAATAAATTCTTTATAAAATCAGCACAGAAATATATAAAGTTTTAGTGAAGTGAATTTGGTATTGGGTATGGGGGAGCCAGTGCGTTGGGCGGCTTTGCCGACTTGAAGAAACTGGCGTCATGGGGTATTGGGGAGATAATTTTGTTGAAGAATTCAATATTTACAATTTCCGAATATATCCCCATTTACCCCCAACATTCACTAATGCCATACCATCAACAAAAGGTTTAGCACTATCAAAATTTGGGGGAATGGTAAATTCAGCATACTGATTAATATATCCCCATTTATTTCCTAATTTCGCGGGAGCTAAACCTTCTGAAAAATTATTAGCATCATCAAACTGGGGTGGAATAACGTAATTGCCGTTTTTATCTATATAACCTAATTTATCCTGAAATTTTATTAATGCTAAACCTTGGAAAAAATTGTTAGCATCATCAAAATTAAATTGAATAATACCATTTCCCTGTTTATCAATATAACCCCACTTATCTGCCATTTTTACTGCTGCCAAATCTTCAGAAAATGATTTAGCATCTTCAAAGTTGGCAGGAATAACTAAGGGGACATTGTTTCCAATATATCCTTGTCCAATATAACCCCACTTATCAGCTTTTTTAACTGCTGCTAATCCTTCTGAGAATGATTTGGCATCATTGAATTGTTGCTTAATTTTTAGGTTACCAGTTGGATCGATATAGCCATATAAATTTTTGAATTTTACTAGTGCTAGTCCTTCTGAGCAAGGTTTAGCAATATCAAAGTCAAAGCGAGTTAGTAGTTTACCCGTTTGATTAATATAAGCGTATTTATATCCCATTTTGACAGCAGCGATACCTTGAGAAAAGGGTTCAACCCAGTCAAATTGAGCTTTAAGAATGATTTCTTGCGAGATATTTCTGGTAATATAATGAGTATTTACCCGCCTATGGGTAAAGCTATTATTTTTGATTTCTTTGGAGTCAAATTTACCAGGCGGCTTTGAGTAAACTTCAGATTTAAGCAACTTTGCTAAAGCATTATTATCTTCTCGTAAACCTTCGTAGAAAAATAACAATTCTCCTTGCAAACCAACGGAACGATTATACTTGATCGCCTGGACTAAATATTCTGGAGAAATTCGATATGTGCCTTGTTTTATGAGCACACCAGGAACGAGTTGGGGTAATTGCTGCTTGGTAAAATTACTCGCGATAAATCTATCTATATCTCGCTTATAAGTATCAAAATCTTTCCAATATACCTGGGGATGAATTAAATCCACTAATCCTAAGTCAACCCAAGCTTGAGAATCTTGGAGATAGTTTTCATAACCCCAAGGATAAACGCTAGGAGACATGGAAATAATTAAGTCAGGTTTGATATTAATAATTTCTCGGTAGAAGCGGGTTAAAAAATTAGAAAGAATATCAGCTCGCCATTGTAACCAAGTGGGATCTTTGATATTTTCTGGTGGAAGTCGATTAAATTCTTGATTATAACGAGCAATTGTTTTATCATCATAACCTGCTTCACTAGGTAAAGCGGGAAAGCGATCGTCTCCTTGAATTCCAGCTATTTCATAGTTTTTAACGACTTCAAGAAATAAATTTAATAAAAATTCTTGGACTTGACTATCAAAAGCATTTAGCCAAGTAAAGCCATTTTTAACAACTGTTTTTTTAGTAGCATCAATCGCCGCCCATTCTGGTTTTTTGGTGAGGATGGTATCATTTGGTTTTTGGTATGAACTAGCAAAACCATATTCAAACCAAGGAATCACAGCAATATTAACTCGTTTCGCCTCAACGATTAATTCTGCTAAGGGATCTCTACCTTTAAATCTTTGGTTAATTTCTACCCCAAAATTTTCTCCCATGACTTTACTGGGATAAATGGTTTCGCCATTATTCCAAACAACAGGAAATACTACGTTGAATCCTGTGTCAGCGAGAAAGTCCATTGCTTCAGCAATATTTTGTCGAGAATTTAAGACTTGGCTAGCTGTTGTTGTAATCCAAATACCACGAATTTCCATGAATTAGGTGATGCTTGATTTAATAATATTGTCTTTAACTAATACCAATCCTGCTGCAAAAGGATGGGCTTCATCAAATTCTGGGGGAATGATATATTTTCCGGTTTTATCGATATAACCCCACTGATTATTGATTTGCACTCGTGCCAATTCTGCTGTAAAAGTATCAGCTGCATCAAATTTTGGTGGAATTACGAATAATTCTATACCAGGGATGTAATTGTAAGGTACAGTCTGAATCCCCAAAATTCGACAAACTAAGGCGGCGATTTCGCCTCTGGTAATGTTTTGATTGGGCTGTAAGCGTCGGATGTCGGGGTAGTTAACAACGATCGCTTTTTCTGTTGCAGCTGCGATCGCATTTATCGCATAATTGGGAATTTGGGCAAAATCATCGTAATTTTTCTTTAAAATACTCGCTGGATCGGCTGTAGCTTGATATTTTAACCCAGAAGCTACTGCTGCGAAGGCTTGCACCCGCAGCATGATTTCGGTGGGTTTAAAAAGTCCATTGGGATAGCCAGAGAGGAAGTTTGTCTGATATGCTTGAGCGATCGCTTTAGCCGCCCAATGACTAGCCGGTACATCAGTAAAGGTAATCGGGGGACGCGATACTGGCTGTTTGGGTAACGCTGTAGCAATTATTGCTGCAAACTCCGCACGATTAACAGGTGCATTAGGGCGAAAAGTCTCATCAGGATAACCTCTTAAGATATTTCTTTGGGATGCAGCTAAAATAGATGCTTTTGCCCAATGATTTTGGATGTCTGAAAATAGAGGACTATTTACCATAAAATGTGTTTTTTACATTTATACTTGTGGAAGTATCTCATAATAATTACTAATTCGTAATTCGTAATTCGTAATTCGTAATTTACCTATTTAATTATCAATACGCTTGGTGTTAGCGCCGAAAAACGGAAACTGTGTAGGTTGGGTTGAGGAACGTAGACGCAGAGCGACTTCTCGTAGGGTAACCCAACATTTTCGGGAGTTTGTTGGGTTTCACTTCGTTCAACCCAACCTACAATTATCCTTAACTTTTTACTGTCAACAGTTAACAGTCAACAACCCTATATGTTATATTTCATCAATCATTGAAGATGGCTAAATAAGCACTTTATTGCCAATTACCGACTAATACAAAAGGTGCCCAGTAATATGGATGTTTAAACACAGGATTTAATTTTCCTGATAGTAGAATAAGTTGCGCATTCCGCAAAGCTTCAGCTTTTTTTTGGTTTTGCGCTATCTGTTTATAAAATTCAATCATTAGCGCCGCAGTCGCTTCATCGTTAACAGTCCACAGCGTCGCTAATGTGCTGCGCGCCCCCGATTGTACAGCAATTCCGGCTATTCCTAAAGCGGCGCGACTATCGCCGGCTGCGGTTTCGCAAGCACTGAGAACCAGTAAATCTATAGCTGCTTGTTGCTTAGATTCACGAGTTTTGAGAACAGAACTAAAATCATTTACATTTAATCTTTGATTCCAGGTCAAAATAAAAGTATCTTCAGCTTTAGAACTAAATTTACCATGTGTTGCTAGGTGTAATATTCCCCCAGGAAATGACTTAACTGCATCTTCTATGTTTTGCTGGGTGAAATTTTCATTGATGAAGTTTCCTCTAGTTGCTAATACATCTTTGATTTGCTCAAGTTCATCTTTGACTCCAGGGATAGCGGGGAAAGTATCACGGGCTTCACTCAGTCCACCAATTAATGCTTGTAAGCGATTTTGGCTAACAGATTGCGGGGGTAATAATTCTAAACCTGGGGTAATAGCAATGTTATAAGATTTTTGAATCAAATATTGCTTTTTTCGTTGGTCGTAAAGTGCAGAAATTGGTATACTTTGTAAGTTACCATCTAAAACAAAAACAATATTTTTTACCCTACTATTTGCTAAATCGGCTTCAATGGGGCGAATTAACCATTCATACATTTGCTTTGAGGTTTTGAGGAATTCTCGCGGACTTTTCAAGAATATTTCTTGCTGAAGTTCTTTAACTTGTGCTTGAAATTCTTGTTTGGCGAGAATAACTGTATATAATTTCAGAGATTTATTTTTTTGCTGGTGTGGTAATGAGAGAATAATCGATAAGCGATCGCTCAACAGTACCGGGTAAATTACCGCAGTTTGTTTCTGGGTATCGATTTCATCAATTTCCACGGGTTTAGTATCTAAACAAGCTGAACGGAAAAAGTTATCGAGTTCTGCTAACTGTAAAGATTCAATAACTTTTCTAGCTTTATCTAAATTCTCTGCACTCGGTTCGCCTGTTTTTGGTAAGAGTAAGCTTACATACTCACGATATACTGGTTCTACCTCATCGCGAAAAGAAAATTGCGCATCGCGATTGACGGTGACTAAATCACGACGTATAGATTTTAAACTCTTGACTGCGCGATCGTAAGCAGCGATCGCACCTTGTTGATTTTCTTCAGGATTACCTGTAGCACTGAGGATTCGTCCTAATTGCCATTGCCAACGGTAAGCAATATCTCTAGCTTGAATTCCTTCTGCTAATTTTAGCGCTTGCTGGGTCAACGTTCGCGCTTCCGTCCATTGCTGAGTGTATTCGTATAAACTCCCCAATGTACCTAAAGCGTAAGCTTGCGATCGCACATCTGCTAAAGTTTCCGCTTGCTGAAAACCTGTAGCCACAATTTTAGCAGCATTACACAAAGAATCAGCAGATGTACAATTATTTTGAGCAATTACATCTTTAGTTAAAAATCCTGTTTTGCCTAACTTTAGCAGCATTTGGGCAAAATTAATCCGCGCATAAATATTACTGCGACTTGCAGGTAAATTCTCTATTTTTGCTGATAAATTAGCAATTTGCGAGATAATTTCCTGAGATAAACCTTGAGTAGATGCAAACTTATCTCCCCCAGATTGTAATACCAGCCGTAGTTGATTTAATTGTGCTTGTAATTGTGTAGTCTGCTTCTGAGAAATACTTGCAGAACGTTGATAAAACTGGATTGCAGCTTCAATATCTTGCTGTGCTTGCGCTGTATTTCCTAAACTTAATAAAATTTCTGCTAGCTTTTCTTGTTCGGGGTTTGGTTTTCCTATATTGGTATTGTTTAAACTCGCTGACAAGGTAGGATTACAAACTGTTTCTAATTGTAATAATTTCCCTTGAATTTGACAGCCTTCTGTTAATATATTTCGAGATTTATCAACATGCCCCACTACACGTAAAGTATTGCCCAGACTCAGCAAACCAGTAACTTTTAAAAGCGAGTCTGCTTGTTTATCTAAATTCAGCTTAATTTCTTCTAAGGTATTAGTAGCGCGACGGTAAAGTCCTAATGTTTGTAATGCTTGCGCCTGGTTAATTTTACTGCCAAGCTTGCCGATTTCATCTCCAATTTTACTATAAGTATTGCTGGCTTCTTGCCAACTAGTTAAAGCTTTTTCTGTTTCCCCCTTTGCTAATTGTAATTGACCTTGAGTATTTAAAGTTTGAGCAAGTATTGACAAATAATCTTTACTATCATTTTTATTTTTCAATAGTTGTAAACTTTCCTCAGTCGCCTGTTGTGCATCAGCTAACTGTCCTAACTGCTGATAAGTCAAAGACAAGTAATTTAATGCTAATGCTTGGTTCAGTTTATCTCCAGATGTTTGAAATGCCACATCAGCTTGTTGAAACATTTTTAAAGCTGGTGCATATTGTTCTTGTTGATATGATATCAAAGCTCGATCTAGCAAATCCTGACCATTGCTAGCTTGCTCCTCTGAAACCCGATTGTTAATGACTGTAAATATAGGTGAAATTGGCTGAATCAGATTAGGCGATGAATTGATAAATAAGCTACTTAAAAGTAAGATTAAAGACATAAATATTATTGATTGTTGATTGTTGATTGTTGACTAAAAAGCCTGTGTATAAATCACAGAAAAATAGAGTCCATTTTCCTGCCAAGTATTTTTATTAGGAATATCGATACCCAGAGGAATACCCCAATCAAAACGCGCTGTTAAATTATTTTGTTGCCATAAAAGTCCGATTCCTGTAGAAGCTAGAGTATCGGGATTAAGATTAGTTCTTCCCGGTTGAGAAATATTCCAAGCTGTGCCAAAATCAAAAAATGGCGTAATTTGTAATAACCCATTCACTTGAGGAACTCTTAATACTGGATAACGAAATTCTGCCGTTGCTAAAAAGCCATTATCTGCTAATATTTGGTCTTGACGATAACCGCGAATTGTTGCTTGTCCTCCTAAGCCAATTTGCTCAGAAGCTAAGAGAGGTCTATTAGCTATTTGTAAATCTGTACGCAATAAAAATAAAGTTTCTGGCGCTAGTAATCTTACCCATTGCGCCTGTCCTCGCCAGGTAAAAAATTGACCATCTGGCGCATCTTGATTGATTGTCGCACCTAATGCATCTATTCCGAAACTAAATTGCGATCGCGCTGCTAATACTTGTTGGCTACTGCGCTGAGTCCATTCTTGAAATAATCGCAAAATAGTTACTTTTGTGGTTCCATCTGCACTCGCACCAGCAGAAGGAAACGGAAGTCTTTCGCCTATTTGTGCTTGCAAAAAACCAACATCACTATCTCGATGACTCGCACTTACCCCAACTGCAAATTCTGTCGTTGGCGTTTCCACTAAAGGTTGGCGAAAACTAATACCATATTCTTGAGAAGTTCCTTCAATATCTAAAACATTGAAAGGTTTTTCAATTACATTACTCGCTGCATAACTATAGTTAAATTGCACAGTTCCATTCCGAGGATTGACGGGTAATCTATAGCTGACATCTACACTATTACTACCATCAGTATTTGTATAACCCACACTTAAGCCATCACCCAAACCCAACAGATTAGCTTGATTAAGTTGAATTTGTCGTTCTAAACTCCCAATACCCGGTGTACGTTTATTATCTAGACTAACCTGCACTGTAAATGTTTTTGCTTCCGCAACTTGCACAGATAAAATACTCGCACCCGGATTTACCCCATTACCCAATTCAGCAGAGATATTTTTGATTAATGGATCTAATTGTAATAACTGCAAAGCTTGCATTAACTTTTTTAAATTCAAAGGCTTACCTGTAGCTAAAGCTAGACGACTTCTCACATAATCAGGATTTAGCCTATTTGTACCGCGAATTTCAATAGTTTCTAGACTACCTTCCAAAACTTGAATTTTAACTACATCACCCTCAACTTTAAAAGTTTGCTTGGCTGGAATATATGCACCTGAATTCACATAACAGGGTAAATCTGTATTTTTATTTTCTGGTTGACAACCTTGAGTATAAAGTTCGGTAATTTTATCTGCTGCTTCTAATAGTTGAGGAAAAGTGATAGGTTTATTGATAAATTCCTGGAGAATTTTATCTAATTCTTCTTGACTAAAGACAGTACTACCCACCACCTCAAATTTAGTTACCTGAATTTTTCCCGCTAAATCTGGCGGAACATTTTCCTCAATCGGCGGATTAGTAATAGGTGAAGTTGGAAATAACTCCTCTAAATTCGGTAGTTTGGGTAATGTAGGAGTGGGCGTAGTCGGTTGTTCAATTTGACGGTTGATATCTTGTATCGGTGGGTTGGTAGGAGTTTGTGCTAACGATTTAGGGATAAAAAAATTAAAGAGTAAAAGTATCAATATCAGCCAATTGCTGTGATTTTTAATGTGTTTTTTCTGTGATGCATACATATATAGTGCTTCTCAATTGAGAAGATTCATGTTTTTCAGATATTATGCGTATTTCATTAAATACAATTCAGTTAGGCATTGCTTTGCCTTTTCTTCCTTCTAATTCTTCTCTCTGTATCCTTGGCGTCTTGGCGGTTCCTTAAAAAAACTGATTTCGACTAAAGGTTGTAGTCCTTACTGAACCTAATTGCGGTATAAGTAAGGGACTATACACAAGTTGTATGCGATGAAAGTTAAAACCGCTACAAGTAGCACTTGGACAATTAATAAATGTTTACAAAAACCGCAGAGAACGCAGAGTACACAGAGAGGAGTCTTAGGAACTTTTGTGTAAATCTTGACTGACTCTTGTGCTTTCTATTTAGCCGCACAGTTAGAGGAATTGAATCCAGCAACAGAAGATTGGGGTGTTTGAGAAATCAGGGTAACTTCGCCTTTGTTGTTGAATACCCAACCAGTTGCAGGAAGAGTTAACACAGTCTTTTCCTGACTAGCTGTGGGTTTTACCGCCTCAGTAGATAGCCTTGGCTGTGGAGAATTAGCACGCAGACGAACATCTTCCCACACCGTATCACTACTGAGAAATTCATCAGGCTTAGGCGGTAATCCACCACGCCCAGTATCAGTAAATGTACTCGCTATTTTTTGATTTCCAGCCCCACAACTTTGGGCGATTTGCTGTGAGGGGTCGGTTGCATTTGTGGGGAGTGAGATAATACTTTTACTGGGGTCAATCTCTGGAGAATTAATACTGACGATACCATTTAATTGGGGGTCAGTTTGCGAAATCGCCGTAATATCATTGGTTTGCAGATATTGGGGGTCAAGCTTTTCTGGGTCGGTTGTACCTAATTTCTCTTCCAGTTCCAATCTGGTTAAGGTTGCTAAACCAATTACCCCTTTGGCGTTGATTTCAATAGCACCACCACTACCAGAGAAAGCATTGGCAGAGATATCATTATTTTCCGCAGGTGGAGAGACAATAAAGCCATTATTAGTATTTAGATTAATTGCGATCGCACCACCATCGCCACCCGCACCTTGTTTCCCTGCTGTGGTAGAGATGACGCTTTGACGGCGAAATAGCAGTAAATCTTGCAAATTCAGTGTAATGCTACCACCTTGACCGCTATCGGTATCTGCACTAATTGCGGCACGATTATCCAGCGTCAGACGATTAGCTGTAATGCTAATACTACCTGCAACACCTGTACCCTGACTATCAACAGAGATTTTCGCTTCGTCTTTGAGGGTGACTTGAATCGGGTCGATGTTAATCGTACCGCCATCGCCTGTAGAGTTGGCTTCTGTGTTAGCGAATAGCCCGCTATATTGATTGATGGGGCCGAGTATACCTCTAATTTCGCGATCGCTTGTTGGTAAAACGAAATCGTAAGTATCTTTAATTACCTCAATTATTTGTGTCAGTTCCTCAAGTCGTTGAGTATAGCTGAAATCCTGACCTGCGATCGCCACATTATTAGTAGCATTAATTTTAATACTACCAGCTTGTCCGCTGCTATAAGCATTAGTCAGAATTTGCCCACCACCTGTAATTTCCAGATTATTAACATTAATTTCAATATTCCCACCGCTACCGCTACTTTTAGAAGGTGCGCTTAAAACTGCACCATCTTTTATAGTTAAATTACCAGTTGTAATAGTAATATTGCCACCTGCGCCAGCATCTGCTTGTTTGCTTTCAGTATTGACAAAAAATCCAGTAGAAAATCCATTCAGAAATGATGCACCAGATAGAGTCACAACAGCAGCAGATTTTTCGATAAAATCCAGCGGATTAATATTAATAGTTCCCCCATTCCCGCTACCATAAGTATTACCATTGATTCTTGCTCCATCACTTAAAGCAAGGGACTGAGTTTTAATATTTACATTACCTGCATTGCCACTTCCAAAAGTTTGGGCATCAATTCTTGATGTCTGATTTAAAGACAATATTTGAGCAGTGATATCAATATTACCAGCTTTGCCACTCCCAAAAGTCTCTGCTTGAATCGAAGACTCATTACTAAAATAAATTTCTTGAGCTTTAATATTAACATCCCCAGCATTTCCCTGAAGATACGTACTAGCATTAATAATAGAACTATCAGCAAAAGATACTGTTTTATCTACTGCGATATAAATATTGCCGCTGTTTTTTGCTCCAAAAGTATTAGCATTTAAAATTGAATTATTGCTTAAAAATAAAGCCGCAGCATTAATAGTAATATCACCGCCACCACCCTGTCCCGCTTGATATGATTTATCTTGTGTGACTTTAGCGATTAGATCGTCACTACCAGTATTAATACTACTTTCTGAAAGCGAGACTGCGCCACCATTTGTATTTACAGTTACGCTCCCAGCTTTCCCAGTACCTAGCGTATTAGCTAAGAGAGAACTCTTGTTACTCAAAGATAATGAGTTAGCATCAATGCTAATACTTCCTCCAGTACCCAAACCATAAGTTGTAGTTTCTAAATTACTGCTAGTGAGAGAAAATTCTCCCAAAGATTGCACTGTTATATTGCCCGCATTCTTAGTTAGAATATTTTCTTGATTAGTACCTTGCACCAAGTTACTAGTAGTTAAGAAAGTGTTGTCAAGCGTTACTTTTTTAGGTATAAGTGATTCACCATCAGGAGAATATCCAATAAAGATGTTACCTGAATTCCCATTGCTAATAATTCCCTTCTGAACTGTGCCCTCTTTACCAGAATTCCTATTGAGGAGAATCTCATTTAAGGCATTAACAAATATATATCCAGCGTAACCACCAGCAGTATTTGTTGTATTCAATCTAGTTTCTTCCAATATTACCGAACCTTGGTTAGCTGCAATGTGAATATAACCAGGTAAAAGGTAAGGATCAGAAATATTATTATCTAAGCTATTACTTTCGCTATTGGCTTGACTGTTCTTAATCAAAATATCTTGTTTGCTGGCATGTATTTCTATACTTCCCCCATCTCCTAGTCCGTTATTATCTGTTTTTAGAGTAGTTCCTTGCAGAGATATTGCACCAGCATCCAGCCTCAGACTTCCAGCATTACCCGTACCACCTAGAACATCACTAACAATTTGACTATTAGTTAAAGAAAGTGAACCTAGAGATTCAATAAAAATACTTCCAGCATTGGCTCTACTCGCACTCATAGGTGCATTGCTATAGATTTTACTATTGGCAATAGCTATATCTTTCACAGATGTAATGCTAATATTTCCAGCACTACCTTGCTCACCAGGATTATCAGTATTTAAGCGAGAATCAACAATATTTACTATTTGCGGAGATAAATCAACATAGTCTGATTTACCAAGATAAATTTGACCAATATTACCGATACTAGAAATAATACTGTCATTCGCAACTCTAACTTCTTGTAACGCACTAATACTGATATCTCCAGCATAGCCTAAACCAACATTTGTAGTATCTAAATGTGAGTCATTTAAATATACAGAACCATTGATAGATTTAATATTGATGGTGCTAAATAACTTACCTGGATAATTACTATCTAGATTATTAAAATTACTAGATGCTTCTATATTACCTATATAAATATCGCCAGAAGCTTCTATAGTTACATCTCCTGCCACTCCCTGAGGGGTTATAGAAATTATGTTTGCAAATCTTGTATCGATACCGCCATTTTTACTAATAAGGGTAATATTACCACCATCGCCATGAACTATATTTTCTAAATCAGACAGTAAACTGCCAATAACATTAATATTTTGATTGGCAAGCAATTGAATATTATTATTACTATCAAGTCCAAAAGAAATATCAATTACGCCATTACTATTAATGTCACCTCGCGAATCAATGGTGACATCCCCAAAAGTTTGAATCAAATTTGTTGTAATATTACCAGGTAATTCATTAGCTGCGTACTGATTAGTTAACAGAATCTTGCCTTTTATTGGTTCACCAGTTGGTGAATAATTGAGATTGGTAATACTGCCAATATTAATGTTGGCACTGGAACTTGGGGCATTAGTTTTAACTATTCCCATCAC
This sequence comes from Tolypothrix sp. FACHB-123, assembly GCF_014697075.1. Lineage (GTDB taxonomy): Bacteria > Cyanobacteriota > Cyanobacteriia > Cyanobacteriales > Nostocaceae > Aulosira. The sequence continues at coordinate 125,602 of NZ_JACJRE010000003.1, forward strand.
ACCAGGAATCGGATTTGGTGTCAGACTGGGAGATGTAAATGCAGTAGTTCCCGCGCGAATATCTAATGTTGGTTCCTTTCCACCATTAATAGCCACAGAATTTGTCCCGTTGGGGAGACTGATGGCTAGGGGTACATTTTCTCCGATTGAGTTCGCAGGGTTACTTTTATCTGCACCGATGATTTTAATACTATCAATATTCACTGCACCACCAGCAAAAATATGCAGAGAAGCGCCTTGGTAACTATTAAAATTAACATCACCACTAGCACGTATAATTGAGTTATCAGGGCTAAACAGATTGCCCAAATTACCATCTAATTTTTCAATCCGAAAATTGCCACCAGTCCAATAGCTAGCATCTCCAGCTATAGTATTAGGACTGCGTAAAACCATATCTGCACCAGAAAATAAACCACTTTCAGGGTGATTCAAGGCGAATATATCTATACTCTGATTCCCTTGGAGAGTTAACTTTTCTCCTGCTGCAACAATTACAGGATTGCTAACTGTATCTCTGACATTAACTGTATCTTGAGCAATTAGGGTTAAATCTCTATTAGCTTGTAATTGGCCTTGTAAATCGAGATTATCAGCAATTAAGCTCAAATCTTGCCCGACGCTTAAATTCCCGCGATTGCGAATCATCCCCGATGAATTAGCCGCAAATTGCAACCCCGGAAGTAAGGTAACTGTAAGTAGTGGCGCTGCTTCAGGATTGGTAGCGCTAAATTTCAATCCATTATCAAAGACAAAACTATTAGCTGTAGTTGCCAAAAATGAGCCAGTCACATCTAAACGGGCGTTAGCACCAAATATTATCCCATTGGGATTGAGAAAATATAAATTTGCTCTTCCATCTACTCCCAAAGTCCCGAAAATCTTGGAGATATCACTACCAGTGACGCGCGTGAAGATATTTTCAATCCCTACAGGATTAGCAAAATATACTCGTTGTCCTTCAGCAACATTAAATTGTAAAAAACTCTGAAACAAGTTAAAGCCTCTAGTCGCACCACCTTCTATTAAGGTTGTTGGTAATCCTTGAATGTTAGTATTTGGTGTCAGCTTTGTACTTTCTGCACCCAATGTATTATCTGGGACAATTTGAGCCTGTGCATAATTAGTTGATGTAGTAGCTAGACTACTGATTCCTAAGAGAATCAGCAACCTCAATTTCCCTAAATGTTGGCGAAGAAATGAAATCATGGGATTATTGCCCGTGCAGAGTTTGCGGGTTTGGTTTATACACAAAACCAGATTTTAACTAAGTATATTTTTGGAGAAAAATATCCAATATTTTACTCATCTCTGCATGGAAGTGGCGAGGCTTATAATTTTATTATTCCCGTAGTAAAATTGGCACTATGAACTGCGATCGCTTTCAACAATCCTTTGCAGTAGACCCTGCTATCAGCGGTAAGCTTTTTGACTTGTTAGAAATCACATTTCCCGGAATCAGCAGTTTAGCTGAATGTGGAAGAAAACTAGGTGCATCCTGGGAAGCTGCTTCCACTCCTTTTATTCGCTTTCATGAGGATATAGCGATTAGCCATGTGGGAGTAGTAGAAATTCCCCTCTACATCATGGGAAAAAGAGTCACTGTTGGCGGAATTCATGCAGTCGCTACCCGTCCAGAGTTTCGCAGAAAAGGTTATTACCGCGCCGTCATGAATGAAGTACTGGAATATTGCGATAAGCTTTATGAAACTCTTGTATTGTCAACATCACACCCAGAATTTTATCTACCTTTTGGCTTTCGTGTTGTCGAAGAACATATCTTTAAAGTTAAATGCAGTTCCACAGGTAGCACAGATGGCTGGAGACAATTAGATTTGACAGCTAACGAAGATTTAGCATTGCTGCACAGACTGTTAGAAACACGAGTACCAGTCTCTAATATAGTCGGGGTAGTCCACGAAAAAGCCGTGTTCTTTGTGAATGAAGGAAGCCGTCCTTTATATTATGCAGAAGATTTAGATGCGATCGCCTGTATGGAAATAGAAGATACTCAACTGCATCTGTTTGATATGGTCAGCACACAGATACATCCGTTGTCAGAAATCCTAGTGAGAATACCTCAATTCATTGAAGAGGTAGCGATTTACTTTAGTCCAGAACTTCTCAATGCAGACAATGTGCAAGCATTTCCCGGTGTTATTGAGGAAACCGTTTTAATGGTGCGCGGTAAATTTGCCGCCGAAAAAGAAAAATTTATGCTTCCGCGTTCTGCACGTTGTTAAACAAAACAAGCTGACAGTTAATTAACTATGTATGACGAGATTTCCAGATTCCTACAGCCACAATAATTCCGACAACTGCGCCTATTAGCAAACCTGTCGGAGCTAAAGTCAGAAAACTTAAATCAGCTTGAGTTCTTTTAGGGTAGCCACCAAAGACAATCGTACTGATAAATCCAATAGTTGCACCAACAATAGACCCAAGTAGCACCCACAGTATCACATCTTGCGATCGCACTCTGGCGGAAATTAATAGCCCCAGCGAGGTAATAATAAATCCTGACATAGCTCCAATAACAGCCCCATAAGCAGCAACTGAGAGAACCCAGGTATAGCTGACTATCATGGCTCCCCAACCAGCAATTAAGGCTCCAAAGCTTGACCAGAGCAATATTCCGACAATAAACCAGAAAATTTTTGTCTGCATACTGTAAAAAACATACAAAAATCCCCTGTACTTAATGAGTCAGGGGAATTCGTGCTGAAAGTTGACGGTTTGACAAAAGACTATGAATTAACTAACCCTAAAAAAAGCGGGCTAACCGCTAATTACTTGGTTAGCCCGTGCAGCTTTGGGAACGCGCAGAGAAATTACTATTGCAATACCAATTTCACATTGGCGTTTTGTAAACCGCGCTGTTTTACTTCAGCTAAGGTCTTGTTAACTGCATATTTTTGGTTGATGGAGTTGATCAACTCAGTTTGATTATGTTTTTTAGCAACGCCCCACAGATCAGCAATGAGGTCAAAAGAACCATCACTGTTGCGAGACCAACCTAGGTCGTATTCGCCTTCCAATACAGCAACGATGTCAGAACGTACACGCTGACCGTTATAACCACGGACATCAGCTTCAGTCTTCACGCTGATACCTAGGTCGCGCAAGGATGCTTTGAGGATTTCTGCATCGGTGATCTTGGTGCGCAGAGTGCTAAAGTGAGACATTTGGGTTTCCTCCAAAAGAGAAGATTGAGAAAGAACGACAACGGTTTGTTTTTGGGGAAGCCGCGCTTAAATTAAAAGCGGCTTTTTTCGAGCACTGCTAGCATTTACTGCTAGCCTTTCCCCCTGGGATTAGCAGGGGAAAGCTTTTAGAACTCCATTCGCTGATATTCAGCAACGGAGGATGCTGCGGGTCTGGCGCGCTGTCTGGCCCAGTCTCTTAAAGCTGTGACCTGTTCTTGCATCGTACGAGACAGCGGTAAAGTCGCCTTCAGTGCAGCAATAATATCTAGTTGGGTGAACTCGCGCTCTTGGGCGAAAGCTTCATACATCGCCGCCACAATCGCTTGTTCAATTTCTGCCCCAGAAAAGCCATCGGACATCTTCGCTAGTTGTCCTAAATCAAATCGTGAGATGTCTTCACGACGCTTCGTCAGGTGAATGTTAAAGATATCCTGACGTTCTTCGGGAGTGGGCAGATCCACAAAGAATATTTCATCAAAACGACCTTTCCTTAAGAATTCTCCCGGCAAACGCTCTACTCTGTTAGCAGTTGCCATTACGAATACAGGAGATTTCTTTTCTTGCATCCAGGTGAGGAAAGAGCCGAAAATCCGACTGGAAGTACCGCCGTCTGAATCGCCAGAACCAGCACTACCAGCAAAAGATTTATCTAATTCATCGATGAATAATATTGTCGGAGAAATTGATTCCGCTGTTTTCAGGGCATTACGTAGATTGGCTTCACTTCGACCCACCATTGAGCCGTCGTAAACTCTACCCATATCTAGGCGTAAAATTGGTAACCCCCAAAGACGAGAAGTAGTTTTCGCTATCAGCGATTTACCACAACCTGGAACTCCCAGAATTAACATCCCTTTTGGTTGGGGTAGCCCATACTCTCTCGCTTTTTCTGTAAAGGCGTTAGAGCGTTGTTTGAGCCACTTTTTCAATTCTTCTAAGCCGCCTACAGCATCAATAGTTTCATCTTCTTCGATGTATTCTAAGATACCATTGCGCCTGATTAGCTGCTTTTTCTCAGATAAAACTATATCTACTTCATCTTCCGTCAACCGCCCTGTAGTTACCTGTGCCTTGCGATAGACTTTTTCTGCCTCATCTTTAGTTAAACCCAAGGCGGCTCTCAGAAGTTTTTCTCTAGCTTCGGTTGTCAACCTCCGCCCACGATTTTGATCTAAATGGTGAGTTAATACTTTATTTAACTCAGCCATATCTGGTAGTTGAAAGTCGAGAACTACAACTTCTTTTTCCAGTTCAATTGGTACTTGTTGAACCGGCGACATTAAAATAATGTTTTTTGGCGAACCGTGCGACGAAAGTTTAAAATTAGCGATCGCATCACGTAACGATCTAGTTGTCGCAGGTGCATCTATAAATGGATGTAAATCTTTAAGTATAAATAAACCAGGTTCTTTATGCCGGATAATCCACTCAATTGCTGCTTCTGGAGAAACAGTGTTGTGTTGGGTGACATTCCGAGGTTGACCATACTCCACGATGCCGTGAGTTACTGTCCAAACAAATACTCGGCGTTGGGGCTTTAATAACTGGGCGATGGTGGAAATTGCCTGCTCAGCCCGCTCTTCCTCGGAGGTCACAAGGTAGATTAAAGGGTATTGAGCTTGAATTAGAATATTGAGCTCTTCTTTCATACATCGACCTACTTGAGACCTTAGTACAGTACAGACATCGTTTTGCTGGTGATGAAAACAGAATTATGAATTTAATTCTTCATAATTCATAACTAACAAGGAACTAATTCTTCCTCACCCAGAAGATGGGTTTTTTCTTTATCCATTTCATCAATGGAAATATCTTCTTGACCAATTACCCCAGGTTGATTATTTAAGGTAATCAGTTCTCCTTCTCTTAGAACTAACGAACTCGCACATTCGGGGCAGGAATATACTCTATGAGTTCTGCCATATACAGAAGCTTCTACTTCTTCTACTAATTCTGAATTAGATAAGTAGAAAAACAGCGCGCGTTCTGCAAGATCTGACATAGGTTCAGAATCAACTGCTGAACGAATTTTCAGCCTTCTGTGCAGTTCAGGTGATAAATACAAAGTAACCTTTTGCTTAGTTTGCGTTTGCATATTTCTTTAACGGCCTTACCCGGGTATGTATATTACGTTATCGGCTCCCTTCTAGCTTGTCAAGACAGTAAAACGTTTTGATGGCAATATTGTTACATTTGTTAATATTGGGCATTGGGCATTGGGCATAAGTTATTTCTCCTCTGCTTCCTTGTCCCCCTTGTCGTCCTTCCCAACAATTAAGAAATCCCACCCTGATATACAGAGTGGGATGATTGGGAAAATTGGAGAAAAGTGAATTTTTAAACGCTAGCTTCTACTAAGACAGCTGGTTTTTCGCTGTTGGCTATGCGTTGGTGTAAGTCTGACCAAGTTACTCTGTCTAAACTGGGTAGTACGACATTAGCTTTACCTAATCGCTCAACTGGCCCTAGTCCTACAGACCACATTCCAGCGGCTCTAGCTCCTTCTATCCCGGCTATGGCATCTTCTACCACAACGCACTGTGATGGAGAAATGCTAATTTGTTGCGCTGCAAATAAGAATAAATCTGGTGCGGGTTTGGGTTGGGAGACGCTGTAACCATCGGCTATGGCATCAAATTTATCTTTAATGCCTAGACGCTGAATTACTGTCTGAGCATTTTTACTAGATGAACCTAAAGCGACTTTAATTCCGGCATCTCGCAGTTCTTGCAAGAGATTGGCGACTCCAGGTAGTAAATCATCTGCGGTAATTTTCTCGATTAATTCGAGGAAGTAGCCGTTTTTGCGCTCCATCATGTCTTGAATTTGCGCTTCTGTGGCGGTGCGATCGCCTAAAATTTGCATTAGGGTTTCTCGTCTGGGTAATCCTCTAATCGCGTCGTTGGCTTCTCGATTAAAAGGAATGCCTTCTTCGTCGGCTACTCGCTTCCAGCCTAAATAGTGCAACTCAGATGTATCGGTTAACACTCCATCTAAGTCAAAGATGACACCTTTAATTTGGGGATGTGCGGGTTGCAGATTCACATCTGCTGGTGGATTGTCAATTTCCATGTCTGTTTTTTGTCGCAAATCGAAGTCATACCACTCGTTGCGCCATTGCAGCCGGAATTTCAAACGTTCCCAGGTTGGAGGCAAATTAGGACAGGCGACAGGGCCTAATTTTGTCATCCGAATGCCGCCAAACCCAAATACCACGGCTTGCCATACACCTCCAGCACTGGCGGCGTGAATTCCTTCGGCTGCATTACGCCTTACATCTTCTAAGTCTACCAAGGCTGAACGGAGAAAATGTGTATAAGCGTGGGTGGGTTGGTTCAAATCGCAGGCTAAGATAGCATGGATAGCCGGGCCCAGAGAAGAACCATAGCTATGGTCGGTGCGTTTGCTGTAATAATCCCAGTTAATCGCTAAGGTTTTGTAGTCGTAACGCTCTCGAAGTAAATACAGCAGCATTAATACATCTGGCTGTTTGAGAATCTGCTTTTGATTTGTCGCCTCAATTCCCAATAAACCTTGTAAAGATTGAGTGCGGGGTTCGTAATCTGCCAGATTTACATCTTCTAGCTGGAAAAAGCCTTCAAACTGCTCAATTAAACCAGTAACTTCGTCTTGATTTACATATAGAAGTTCTTGAATTTCTGTCCATTGATGCAGGCGCTCTATGGTTAATTGCAGTTGTTGGGCTAATTGACTAGATTTTTCGGGGTAGGCTTGCTTGAGCCAGTCCCAAAGCGCCAAAGCTGATTGTAAGTGCCACTGTACCATTAAATTGGTGAAGGCATTATTATTGACGCGATCATGGTTTTCATCAGGGCCAATTACGTCTAAAATATCGTAGGTTTGCCGCTCTGCATTCCAAATCACGCGACTTTGCCAGAAAACTGCGGTATCTAAAATAATTTCTGCACCATAATCCCGCATCCAATCGTCATCACCTGTAGTTTGCCAATAATGCCAAGCAGCATAAGCAACATCGGTGTTGATATGGACTTCAATATCACCGCACCAAATTCTCACTAGTTCGCCGTTACCGCTAGCATGGGGAACCCAACGGGGTGTAACTTCATCACCAGTATCAGCGCTTTCCCAAGCAAACATGGCTCCTTGATAGCCGGCTTCTTGGGCTTTGCGCCTAGCTCCTGGTAAGGTGTGGTAGCGATAGGTGAGCAAGTTACGGGCTAAAGCTGGTTGAGTTAAGGTCAGGAAGGGAAGTATAAAAATTTCTGTATCCCAAAATATATGTCCGCGATAAGCAAAACCGGAGAGGGTTTTGGGCGGAATACTCACACGGTCATCGTGACGTGGTGCTACAGCTAATAATTGAAATAAGTTGTAACGGACGCTTAACTGTGCTTGGCGATCGCCTTCTATAATAATGTCACTGTCTTGCCATACTTGTTCCCAAGCAGCAATGTGAGCGGCTAGCAACGTTGAGTAACGCGGTTCGTCGGCTAATCTTTGCAGCGCTGCGGCGATGGGAATTTCGATTTCTCGTGAGGTGAATAGGGTAATAATTTTTTCGACACTCACACTTTTTCCAGGTACGACTTGGAAAGTTGTGCTGAGGGTGGGAGCAGTATCAGCATTTTCTAAATTAATTGGTGGTGCATTTTCACCTTCCACTACCAATTTAGCTGCCATCCCTAACTGAATTTCGGAATGGATAGTTTGGTTGTACAGCCAGATAATCCGATCTACACCACCTTGATTCAGGGTTTTCCAATGTGGTACACCTTGAGTTTGGGGTGTGGGATCGAAACTAGTTTCAAAAGAAACTTCACCTTCAAAGTCTAAGGATGTAACTTGAGTGCGAATTGCTAATACATGCTGATCTGCTAAACTAGCGAAGCGCTCAAAGTGGAAATCTAATGTATGTCCTTGGGGAGAACGCCAACGGACATCGCGGCTGAGTATGCCTAAACGTAAGTCAAGCCGCCGTTCGTAGTAGATAATTTCGCCACTGTCCATAGTAAAGCGATCGCCTGCCACTTTAATAGTTAATGGCAACCAGCTCGGACAATTCACTAGTTCAGTATAGGCGATCGCTACTTTGTCATATAAACCATGTATAAGTGTAGCGGCGGAATCTTGAGGATATCCTTCTTCAAAACTACCCCGCGTTCCCAAGTAACCATTACTCAGGCTAAAGACAGTTTCTTTATGGTGTAGTTGTGCGGGATCGAATTCGGTTTCAATAACGTTCCAGTCTGTAGCTTCATTCAGTGCCTGATTGTTGTGAGAATTGTGAACGGATAAGTTTCCCATGAGTATACATACCTAAATTTTGCGGCTAGTTAGAGTTAGGATGAAATCCTATTTATAGGACTTCGATGCGCAAAGCGCTGTTGTGTCTGTTGTTCTACTTCCATGCAGTCTTAACAGGAAAAATTGATTCGATTGCTAATATAAATGTTCCTGTTTTCATCACTCTATAGATAGATTTTATTAATAACTCATGTTGTTGGATATTAATATGAGAAATTTTACGAATATATATATATGGTTTAACTGCGTTACATCAGAATAATTATCTGCAAATTTCGCTCCATATATACTCACTACATGTCAATGAATTCACACTCCAGAAGCCACCTAGCTATCATAAAATTAAATAATTATTAATTTTTTGAAATAACTGGCTCATGAGCAACTGGGAATATTTTGACAGGCTGAGCCGTAGACAACAAATTCCAGATATTATAGGCATTTCAGATCGGATCGGCTACTAAAAAAATGAGTTATTTGTTTAATTTATAGAAAATCACATTTATCCCAATTTATTCAATATATTCAAAAGTCTTATTTTGTTCACTTTTATAAGTGATAGGTCAACATGTCAGATAAACATGACATATACTAAGCACTTCATTACTTGATAAATCCTAGATTTAAGGTGATTTCCTGCAAGAAATATCCTAGAGACATTTGGTGGATATTACCAAAAGCTAATAGCTTGTCCTGAAGTAGGTTACAGGACAATATTAGGCTATCTACAACATTGACTAGAAATTTCCCCAATCCTGACTCAGAAATAATTTACTGCTCATCATTTTCGGTGGCGGAGTCAGAGAAATATCAGCGAAAAGCTGAGAATTGTCTCTACACTTTATCCTGGGGTGGAGGAACGATTTTAAACTTATTGAGATTGATGTCAATTTCTTGAAGCGCTTTAAAATCTTCTTGGGGTAAAGGGTAACTATTACTGTTAAATAAGCCTGCACTGACAGCTGGTTGCTGTTCTAAGAAAGCAAATGCTTGGCGAAACTGATATGGTTCAGCTTTAATTGGTGAATCAAAGTGACAAGGGATAATCCAGTGGAAATCCCAACTGGCGACTTTATTCGCCCAATTAATCGTTTCTTGGGGGGCGCGGTTGAGAATCAGTGTCTGTAATATAGGTGCTACAAATAACCTACCATCACCGCGTAAAGCAGCAAATGAGCGTTGCCAATCAGACTGCCATTTAAAGGGATATAAACCAAAATAAGCTTTTTTAGAACGTTCTGGGGCGGTAATAGCATTGCGCAATGTTTGAGCTAAGCTAATTACGTCCAGCACGCTTGGTTGAAAGTATAAAGCAAATAACGATATCCGCTGCCAACCTTTACGACGGTTAGCTTGATTATCTACAACAATATCACCTGCATTCTCCTTAGCATGAAAGAGTAAAGGATAGGGATCTAATTGAACGATCGCAGGTGGTTCTTCGGGTACAGATAGTATGGTATCTGTAAGTAACAGAGTATGCGATCGCTTGTGGAAGAATGCCACCTCCGCAAATTTTCCTGGGCCTAAATTAATTGGGCCGAGAATGGCATAATCAAACTCATCAGCAAAGGGTGTTTTTTGGCTATCTGCTGGCAGTATTTGCGTTGTTTTTGCAGGTAATCCTAGCCAACTCAACGGTAAATTTAAAGGAAAACTCCACTGACTGGGAGCAACAAACACCTGTGCTTGCGGAAAGCATCTCGCAAAGGGGCCGACAAACACTTTATGTTCTAATCCAGAGATAGTTGGCAGAATAATATACTGAACTTCTCCATGTTCTGCAACCAACTCATTTACTAAACGGATACATTCTGCGGTAGGTGCAACAGGCGCGTATACTAGAAGTCCCCCAGCTTCTAGCTTTACCACAGTCATCCGAATGGGCACAACCACATAGAAGATGCCTTGTATTTGGTCAAAAGTCCAGATTGTATCCTTAACAATTTCTTTGCGGATTGTCCGACGACTACCAAAGGGGTAGAGTGGCAAAGTAAACCAGAACAACCAGGAAAAGTCCCTAGAATCAATTTGTTCTATATTGCTTACACGTCCCTCTTGAGCCACTTTGCCAATTCCTCCCCATTTCCAATGTGCTATTTGTTCTCCAGAAGTTGGAGTTTAGCAAATTGTTGAGCTATTAATTTAGCTTTAATGAAAATTCTAGTCGCTAATGACCAATAAATACGGGAAATCTTAGCGCTGCTGTGGCTTCAAAGCATAACAGTCTTGTTTCCAGCAGCTCACTTGTTCGAGAGAAATTGTCTGTGCCTGATGTTAAATTAATACGATTATAGGCAGAATTTCCCCAAAAATAAACTTTAGGTCTATTCTAAGTTGTCATAGCTGCTACCACTTCTGCCTCTAATTTAGCTTTAGTGGTTTGAAATTCCTTACCCAAATCCTTTAATTCTGTGTCACTCATACATTCAGATATAGCCGGAAAAATTTCACTTTCTTCCTCTTGTACATGGTGTTGCACTGCTTTTTTCAGCTGTTTAATTTTTGTTTTAAACTCTGTATCACTGGGTTTGAGTGACTTAATTTCTTCTAAAAGAATTTTGCCTCTTCGTGTTCAGCTTCAGCTTCTTCAATATATTGTTCAGTCTCTTCATATTGCCACATGGCTGGATAGAATACTATTTCTTCCGTTTTAGCGTGTAATGTCAATACTTTATAAATGGCGTTAAAGCATTCATATAATTGCTCTGTATCGGCGTTTTCTGCTGTTGTAAAAAGCTTTTTAACTTAGCGATTCTCTGCTTCAATTAGAGAAAGAATATTTTGGTCTGAAATTTAGCCATTTTTAAATCCTAGAATTAATATATTAGGTAAAAATTCAGATTCAAATCTCCTATTTTTTGCATCTATTAGCTTTCTAGTATCTATTAAACAAAAATCTCGATAGTTGCTTTTACTCTGCTTACTGACTAGCGTATCAGTGTTTTGTTAATTACAATTACCTCGCTTTGTTTTATAAAAAATTGACCGTATCGGTGAATGTTATTTAGCCAAAATTAAACGCTAACTAAAGTAAATTGTTATGACTATAAAATCCATTAACATCTCTCCAACGGTAGAAAAATAATCTACATTTAAATGTATGGGAAATGCTTGAAAATATTAGCACGAGATTTTACATATCAAGATATATTTAGTGAATGTTGATGAGTTCGTTAGGTTAACAATACTTTAGAAATACTAGAGCTTAATTCTTAAAGTAGAGGAGAGGCGTAGCCATAAATACATATACTACTATTACCAAGCAATAATTTTATAAGCCCCTAGTCTTAGACCTACTAGGAGCTTTTTCTTAAAATTTGTCTCCATTAAATTTAAGACGTATATCAAAAGATATAGTAGAGATAGAGAATAAATTTTCTGGCTCTTTAGATATATGTATAAATAACGCTAATGGCAGATTAGTTACTCATAGGAAAATTGTTAATGTTTGATTGTTGGTGAACAAACATTACTCAATCACAACAAAACAATGAACATTATTGCTTGGCTGCTTTTAGGACTCATCGCTGGTGCGATCGCAAAAGCTATTTATCCCGGTCATCAAGGTGGTGGAATCCTCGGAACCATAATACTGGGAGTTATCGGTGCATTTATTGGCGGTAGTCTGGCTGTATTCTTTACTACGGGAAGGTTGGCTTTAGCCGCTTCAAGTCTCAGCATTCCTGGTGTCATAGTTGCGGTTATTGGCGCGATTATCGCCGTATTCTTGTGGAATTTGTTGAACCGCAGCAGCGCTGCATAGAACCTTAGATTTTGAATTAATTATTAGTAACCCCCAGGGAGTCTAGTTAGATATTATTTATCCCTGGAATTATATGAAACATATAGCACCTACTTAATTCTAGTAGGTGCTATTATTAAATGCTCAACAACATAATTTAAGTCAGGTGGCGCAATTAAAGACAACTGGTGTACCCCTTTGGGGAAGCAAGCTACGGGTAGTGTTTCCGATAGAAGAGGGCTGTCATTTGTCATTTTTGATTGGTTAAGGGTTGCAAGTCGATTGACTTTTCGTAATCTCATTTAATGCGATTACAGACTCACTTAATTTACTGTGATAATTTTTTGATATTATCGAGAGAGTATTGATAATATTTAGTATTTCCCTGTGCTTGATAGAGGCTAGCCGCTAAGTTGTAATCTTTAATAGCATTTTGTTTGTCGCCTGAATTTTTATGAAGATTAGCTCGATTGTAGTAGGCATTAGGATATTTAGAATCAAGCCTAATCGCTGTATTATAGTCTGTTAATGCGCCTTGTTTGTCTCCTAAGTCTTCACGAACTATACCCCGATTGTTGTACGCATCCACATATTTCGGGTTAAGTTCAATTGCTTTATTGTAATCTTGGAGAGCGCTTTCTTTTTCGCCTAAGTCATTGCGAACATTACCTCTAGTATAATAAGCAAAAGTATATTTAGGGTTAAGCTTTATTGCTTGATTATAGTCTTGTATAGCGCCTTTTTTATCACCTAAATCATCGCGCACATTACCCCGTGCATAATAAGAAGAAGGATATTTAGGGTTAAGCTCTATGGCTTTATTATAGTCTTGTATAGCGCTTTTTTTGTCACCTAAATCATTATGAATAATACCCCGACCGTAGTAGGCAAAAGCATAGTTTGGGTCAAGTTCAATTGATTGATTATAATCTTGTAAAGCATTTTGTTTTTCACCTAAGTCACTGCGAATTCTGGCTCGATTGTAGTACGCGAGAGCATATTTAGGGTTAATTTCAATTGATTTATTGTAGTCTTCTATAGCGCCTTGTTTATCACCTAAATCATCGCGTACATTACCTCGATTGTTGTAAGCAGCAATATATCTAGGGTTAAGTTCAATTGCTTTATTATATTGTTCTAACGCTGCTTGATTATTTCCTTGTTGTCGTAGTTCATTACCACGCTGATAGTATTGGGATGCTGAAGCGAATGAGCCAGAAGCAGGAGAATTTGAAGTTTCTAATGCGGGAGTATTTCTTAACTGTGGCTGGGTAGAAAATTGCAATAACTTATAGCCGATAAAACCTAGCACTAGAGTAATCAAAATCCCGATTCCAGTTATTAACTTGTAATTAATTTTTGGTGATGAGGGCGGGGTTTCTATATTGAATGGTGTGGTTACTGTGATGGTGGGATTTACTTGTAAATCTGTTAAAACTGCATCTACTGTTTGATAGCGTTGGCGAATATCTTGTTGCAGCATTTTATCTAAAATCTGCCCTAGTTGATGACTCACCGTTTTTCCTTGAGCAGCCATCACATCTCGCCATGTCCAGCGTTGCTGTTGAGGATTGTAAAGTAAATTGGGAAAAGTACCAGTGAGCAGATGAATACAAGTTGCACCTAAAGCATAAATATCACTCGCAGCATAGGATTCACCATAGGTCATTTGTTCTGGTGGCGCATATCCTACAGTTCCCACAGTGGTACCAATAGACATGACAGTACCGCTAAGTTCTTTAGAGATACCAAAGTCAATCAATATCAGTTCGCGATCGCGGCGACGCATGATATTCTCTGGTTTAATATCTCGGTGAATTACACCGCGCTCATGGATGAACTTCAGAGTAGGTAGCAATTCTGTCAAGAGTTGCACAATTTGCGTTTCAGTATAAATTCCCTGTTGTTGCAACTCTTGAAGCAAATTCTGTCCGTCGATAAATTCCTGCACAAAATACAAACGTTTGTCTTGTTCGATATTTGCTAACAGTCGCGGAATTTTACTGAAATTATCCCCCAGTGTATCTAAGGTTGCGGCTTCCCGGTTAAATAGTTCCACTGCTTTTTGATATGCAGTTGGGTTATTGACAATCTGAACTGCTGGGAAGAACTGCTTAATTACACAGCGCTTTTTCGATGGGGTACGTTCGTCCATCGCTAAGAAATTTCGCCCCATTCCGCCAGCACCCAGTAACTCAGTCGCTCGGTAGCGATTATCCAATAGGAGACTAGTACCGCAAATTAGGCAAAATTTTGTATCCACTGGGTTAAAAGTGGGGTTTTGGCAATTGGGATTGAGGCAATAGCTCATACTGAAATTTGGGGGATACTAGTAACTATTTTGCCTCTAATTAAACAGTACAAGCCAATCTGATATCGGAAAATAATAATTAATCTTAAAATGGGGCATTGGGCATTGGGCATTGAGGGTAGAATATTTGTATAGTTGGGTATTAGCAAGCAAATCCCTATGAATTATCCTCAACCTGAGTGCGCATCAGTCTTTGCACGCTGACTAAAGCCCGATTTAATTCATAGTTGCGTCTATCGGGATTTTGTAAATAGGCTTGCTGTTCTTCTTCAATCATTTTGACATCTTGAACTACTAAACCATCAAGTAGTTTTTGGGCTGCACCAAATAAGCTATTTTTAACAAAACGGCGAAACCAAATTGGTAATTTGTGCAACCGCCAAAAAGCATTTAATGATGTGAAATGTACTAAATAAGCTTTGGTTTGGGTTTCATTTATGGGACAAAGTAAGCAGTAGATTCTAAAATCTTGTCCCAATTTTGACGCCCAGTGGGGATAAATATAACTTACATCTAAGGGTTCAGGATGTAAGCGACGCAAAGCAGGAAAAAATAATTGTGAGATAGACCAAATTTTATCTATTTTGTAATAACTTTGGGCTGTATAATGGGCTTCTACGCAATGATTATCTTCATCGATATCTTGTAAAGCTGCTTCTGCCCAAGCTTGTAAATCCTGATGTAAATGACCGTGATACATATCCATCAGGTTTTCAATTAAATAAGAATAATGAGCGTGACAATTAATAATTGAAACGGTGGCAATATAATTAAGATGATCCCACTCTGGTAAACCCAGAGGTTCTATTGTTGGTGTTTTATCTCCCAGAAACAACCAGATAAAACCGTCTTGTTCTTTGACTGGGTAGGAACGAATTTTACAACTGGGTAGTTTTTGATTCTCTGCTAGGTAGGGAACGGCTGCACATTCACCAGATGAGTCAAACCGCCATCCATGATAGGCACATTCTAAGTCACTACCAACAACCTGCCCATGACTGAGTTTAACTTGGCGATGGGGGCAACGGTCTTCTAAAGCGTGGACTGTGCCCTGATTATCTCGATAAAGTGCGATCGCCTGTTGCCAAAGTACCACACCAATAGGTTTATTTGTGACTTCACTACTGCGAGCAACTACATACCAGTGATTGGGATTAATACCTAACTGACGAATATCGCGATTTTGCACAGTTTGGGAAATGGAGGACATAGACTCGCTTTTTCTAGGTGTCTCTAGTCAAATTTGATCTGGCTGAAAACCAGACTATCACTTTAGGAAGCTCTAAATAGCTGATTTTGGCGTTATAAAGTAGGTGGAAATAACACAGTAACCATTTTCAGGAAAAAATCTGTATGACAAGCTACCCAGAAACCTTAACCAGCTACGAAGTTAACGATTTGATTGTGGAAACGGCGACAATCAACCACATAGAAGTAATTGAAAATGTCATCGATAGTTTGGAACAAGATGACAGCGCAATGGTTAGCCGTAACCCAGATGGTAATTATCTCTGGAAGTTTAAATACGGCAGTGTGGAAGTCTTTGTTCAGCTCAGTGGTACTAGTGATGAAGATACCATAACGGTTTGGTCTGCGGTGCTGAAGTTACCTGTGAAAGATGAACCTAGATTATTACGGCATTTATTAGAGTTAAACTGTACCAGCACTCTGGAAGCTCGGTTTGGAATTATTGAAAACCAAGTAGTCGTGATTTCTACTCGCACCTTAGCAGAAATCTCTCCTGGCGAAGTTTCGCGATTAATTACGATTGCCGCCACGCTCGCGGATAATAACGACGAAGCTTTACAATCTGAATTTACTGCGCTTTGAAGAATTCTGATGTATAGCAAGCAGGTTTGGCGACTAATTCCTTTGCTCAAAGCTGCTGGTAACGTGCAAATGGCCATTGATTCCTGGTTATTAGCACAGCACCAGTCTGGAAAACATCCCCCGACGCTACGATTTTACACTTGGTCGCCAGCTGCTATTTCTCTGGGTTATCATCAACGCGAATATCCCCAATTTTGGGATAATCTAATTTGGCAAGGTGGAAAACTGGATGTGGTACGTCGCCCTACTGGTGGGAGAGCAGTTTTACACCAAGGCGATTTAACTTATGCTGTGGTTATATCGGGATTCAATGGCGATCGCCTGCAAGCATACCAAAAAATTTGCGAGTTTTTGATTCAAGGTTGGCGATCGCTCGGCGTAGAATTACAATACGGTACGGCTGGACGCGGTTATATTCACAACCCTAACTGTTTTGGTACAGCTACAGGCGCAGATTTAATCTTACCTAATGGTGCTAAACTCATTGGTAGCGCTCAACTGCGGCGTGGTGGGGTAATTTTACAACATGGTTCTATCCGCTTACATCAGGATGCAGAACTGTTTACCCAAATATTTGGTGCAGAATCTTGGACGCAAGTGCAATTACCTCCAAGTTTAAATGTGGAGGTAATTATGACAGCTTTAATGGCTGCTGCTAGTTATTGTTTTGACATCGAATTAATTGTAGAACCCCTAACTCAGTTAGAGTGGGAGGAGATTTTAGGGGCTAGAGGCTAGGGACTAGGGGCTAGGGAAAGCAAATAAATTATACCCATGCCCAATGCCCAATGCCCTACACCCTATGCCCTATACCCATTTGCAAATACCCTGCTGCTACACAATCATCAATTAATTGCAGTACAAACGGCCAAAGTTCTGGTGCGCCTGTTTCTACGGGTGCTACTCGTTTCATAACTTGATCCCGTGTAATACCATGAATGCGCCAAGTACCACCTTGGGTTTGCTGATTGTGTAGTAGAGGTTGTATGCGATCTAAAGCTGCGGCAAACTTAGCAGTGGGTGTGATTCCCGCTTCAAACTCATCCCAAAGTAAACGCAATTCGTTACCTATATCAGTGGGTAAAATTCCAAATAGCCGCGCTGCTGCTTGTAATTCTTTCTCTGCTTTATTGTAATTAGCTTGCACATCATAGCAGAAGGTATCACCTGCATCAATTTCTACCAAATCATGAATTAATAGCATTTTCATGGCGCGGAAGATATCAACTTCTGCGGGAGCATATTCTGCTAATGTCATAGCCATAATTGCTAAATGCCAAGAGTGTTCTGCACTGTTTTCTTGACGCGATCCATCGGTGAGGAGCGTTTGGCGCAACACTTGCTTCAGGCTATCGATTTCAATAATAAATTCGATTTGTTGTGTCAGTCGGTTAGTTTTCACCTATTTTTTGTCAATGCTACCTTAATCAGGTTATACCAATTCTCTGTAAGATCAGATATTGCAGCCTGCTAGTTAGAAGCCTGGGACTGAATAAAAAAACCTGCATAAGCAGGCTAATTATATACACTTGCATCAAAAATGAATATTAACAGATTAGCAATTTTTATTACTGAATTAACTTTTCGGTAGATGTATATTTAAGTTCTAAATTGGCTCTTACCCATAAATCTGCTGTTGACCAAATGCAAAACTTATTGGGAGCATCGGCAAAATTTTCGCGTTTGTGAGTAACAATTGCATGTAGGTGACGATGACTGACACAAGCTAATTCAACAGCAGATTCAAAATCTTTAAGAGTTGATGCCCTTGCCTGTTGTAAAATTCGATTGTCAATTGGGCAAATTTCGATTTTTTCTTGTAAACAATTAACTACTAATTTAGCAACTTTCGGATTTTGTAAACAACTAATATAGTTATAGATTTTCTGCCAGCCAACATCTGTAATATATACATGAATTAAAGGATGAATTATATCTAATAATTTACCAACATCTTCAACACAGTTATGGCGATTCATTAAAGCTTCTAAAATTAAATCTGCATCTACCAAAATTTTTAGCACTTTTAACCCCTAATATAAAGTAATAAAATAATGAATGCCATCAGCAAAATGAACGCATTTAGTTAAATACATCTCATTTTATGTGAGCGATTCTGCAAATGCATTTAAATTGGTATGACGCGAAATTATTTATTTGGTTCCAAAATTAGGAGAATAAATAAATTAGCAATAAATACTTATTGTGATAATTATATGAATTTTGAAATAATACTTAGTATGCAAATTTATCGAGATATTACCCATCAGAGAATCAGGATAAAAATTTATTTTTGTGGTTTCAGTAGTAAATAAAATAATTGTCCATTACCGACTGTGACACCAGCGCGATCGCCTGCTAATTTACCCGTACCTAAAAAGTAATCAACCCTCCCAGCACCTTTAATTGCACCGCCTGCATCTTGATCGAGTACGTAACGACTGACGACTCGATGCTCTAATTTACCTGTATCATCAGGAAAAGGAAAATCAGCTCTAATTAATGCTAAAGCACCGGGAGGCATTAAAGATTTATCTGTAGCAATTGAACGTTCTGCGGTGATTGGTTGTCCGATTGAACCTTGTGCTGGCGCGCCTTTTGTTTCTTGAAAAAAGACAAAGCTGGGATCGCGAGGAATATATACATTTAATTCTTGGGGATACTTTTGAAAATAATCGAGAATTATGGGCATAGTCATCCCCTCTAAGGGTAATTTTCCATCATTCGCCAATTCTCTACCTATGCTTTTGTAGTTATAGGCGATATTACCTGCGTAACCAATGCTGGTTTTTGTACCATCAGTTAATTGCAGTTTTGCTGAACCTTGAATTTGTACCATGTATGGTTCGAGGCGATCGCGAAACCAAAATAATTCTAATCCTCGTAATTTCCCCTTGGAACCTTGTAAACCATCTGCACCTTCTAATTCTAAGCGCGTCGGGTGGGGTAAACTCCAGGAAGCCAAATCGGGAGGTGCTTTGTAAACCGGATAACGGTATTCTGCTGTGGGTACGCGACTTGCAGTGTACAGTGGTTCGTAATAGGCTGTGAATAACACAGAACCTTTGCTATCTCTACCAATTGACTGATAATAGACAAATTCTTTAGCGATCGCCTGATGTAGTTCGGTTGCAGATTTAGTTGTGAGTAACAATTGACGAAAGCGCAGCAAACTTTTGTAAACGCGATAGCGTGTAATTCCTGGTATTTGATACTTTTTATAAGCCGCATCTGCTCTAGCAGTTTGCAGATAGCGTAAACTGCGATCGATAGAAGTTAACAGCGCCTTTTTATCCCCGATTTTACCATTTTCCCCTTGATATATCGCCTCATCAACACAAGAGCCATCCTCTAGACAACAAGTAACAGGCGATCGCGCTATTAGTGCTGGTGTTTTTTGTCTAGCATTCTTAGTTAATAATCCTGGTAAATGCCACTTTTTAAGTTGACATTCTGGTGCACTTAATTGTCGATATCCCACAAAAGGAATTCTGACTAATAAGATTAAAATTACAACAGGTAAACTAAGGAAATAAATAAACTTAAATTTCATTTAATAGTAATCATTTAACTCTACTCAATGAGTAAGGGACAGAGGATAAACAGGAAGCAGCATATAAAAATCTTATTATCAATGCCCCATGCCCAATGCCCAATGCCCCTTTACTCATTCATATTATGATATGTTGCCACCGCCGAAGGTGAAATTCGGTTTAAATAGCGGAAAATCCAGTATTTGAAAATTGTATCTAAAATCACGGGAAAAGTGGCAATAAATAAAAAGATAAAATCTCGATTTGCTGGTAATCCCCAATGGCGCGATAAGCCTTCTAAAATTACTTCCCAACCATGCGGAGAGTGAAATCCGACAAATACATCTGTAAACAAAATGATAATAAATGCTTTAGCGCTATCACTCAAGCCATAGACTATATTATCAAAAAATTCTTTGATAATAGTGATTGAAGGCTTGCTAACTAACAACAGCCAAATAAAAGCACCGACAGAAAATATATCCGAGAAAACATTTTTAATTGCATTGGCGCTTTCTTCCCGAAATTCCTCTGCAATCTCGTTAGCTTTCTCCTGTATCTGGATTTCTATTTCCTCAGTCGATAGAGGTGGTGCGTTGCTAATCAGACTTTGAAATTTGATTTTCTCTTCAAATCTTTCTAACTCTACCAATGCTTCTTCTTCCATTTCCGGATTGAGAAAAATTTGCACTGTTTCCGAATCTCTAAATTTTTCAACTAGCGGCCCCACGATCAATGCTTTTGCTAATTGGTGAGTTAAAAGTGGTACAATAACTAATAATAAAAGAAACCTAATAGAGATAATGGTTCGGCGTTGAGCTTGGCGAAAATTTTGAACTACATCTTGTTCAGAATTAGGGTCTAATTCAACCTGTAGCCGACTAATAGTACTTAAAATTGACCTTGGTAATATGCCTGTTGTATTCGCTTTCCCCTGAGGCTTTGGCGCTACGTTATTCGTTAGTTTGGGTGTTACTGGTTGATTAATTGTTAAATTAGTTTGGGAATTAGGAGTTTGATCGACTATAGCTAAAGAGTTTGGTTTAAGTTCATTAAAGTTATATTTTGAGATAACCTGGTCGATGAATCTCAGTTTTTCTAAAATTAATGAAAGTTCTGGATATACTACACCTGCTTCATGAGCAGCTTTTTGATTAACTTCGTTTAAAAACCAACGACTACTTTTAAACTCTGTAAGTCGCATCTTGGCAATTTTTAATTGCTGCTTTAGATCTGCCTGGAAATAATCCATGACATTGCTACTGTACAGTGTTAAATTAGGGTCTATTTTATTACCATTAAAATGCTTATCTTCTAATTCTTTAATCTTTAAGGCTGCGTTGTAAGCTTCATCTAGGGAACGTTCTGGGGTGCGTAAGTACCATCGGTAAAGCCCTAATAAAAACGAGTAAATTTTTTGACCAAAAACAGAGTTTTTCATCGTTGGCAATCATCCAGCATGATTTGGTGATTCTTAACCTTAAATTAACGCACGAAGTATACTAACAAATCTACAAGGAGAGGGTTTGTGGCTTTAGATTCGGTTTGGATTGTTGGTGGTAGCCGTAGTGGTAAGACTGCTCGTTTAGTTCAGCAGTTATGCAACTGGTTACAAAATCATCATCAGGCTATTGACTCATTTTATACTAACCACAAAAATAAAAAAAAAGGCAACCTTGTACAGAAAAGCTGGGAAATTAGACAGACAGAACCGGGAGTTTTGCTATTAGCTGCTAATGATGATAACCGCAGAGAATTGGGAGATAGAATTGTTACCGATACATCTGGTAAATTTCCGGTAAGGGCGAAGACACCTTTAGGATTCTTTCAGGATGAAGTGATTTTATTTTGGCCGTTACTGATTCAGTCGTTACAGCTAAACGCCCAATTTCCGGTGAGGTTACGCCCAGAAACCGAACAGGAACTAGCGACTAAATTGTGGCGATCGCATTTAGACGCAGAAATTTTAAAATTGGCGGGAATGAGTGAGTATCGACTGGTGCGGCGGATTCTGGATTTATTGCAATTAGCAGCATACAGCGGTGAAAAATGCGATCGCATATCCGAAATTTTAGCAAGGGGATTGGCAGATAACCCAATTAATTTAGAGCCGGAATTTCTCGCATCCTTGCTGCTAGATTGGCGCGATTGGTGCTTAAACCGAGGATTGCTCACCTATGGCATTATTACCGAACTGTACAATCACCATCTGTTACCTAATGAACATTATCAACAGCATTTAGCTAAACGTTATCAAGCAGTATTAGCCGATGATGTGGATGATTATCCCGCGATCGCCCGCAACTTATTTGAGTTCTTGTTAAATCAAGGTGCTGTGGGCGCGTTTAGTTACAATCCTGAAGGTGGAATTCGTTTGGGATTAGGCGCAGATCCCGAATACTTACAAGGATTAGCTAACCGTTGTCAGGTAGAAAGCTTAATCGGCCCGCCTAGAGAATCCTTAGCCATTAACTTGGCAAGCCAAATGCTAGAATTAGCCACCCAACCAATGGTAATGTTGAGCTTACCAGAAACAGTACAGTCAATTGAAACTACTTCCCGTGCCGAATTATTGCGACAAACTGCCGAGATCATGATCAAGGCGATTAAATCGGGGGAAGTAGAACCACAAGAAGTAGCTATCATTGCACCTGGTTTAGATGCGATCGCTCGTTATACCTTAATCGAAATCCTCAACAAACAAAATATCCCCGTAGAACCCCTCAACGATCAACGCCCCTTAATTAGTTCGCCGGCAATTAGGGCATTACTTACCATGCTGGCTCTAGTTTATCCTGGTTTAGGACGCTTAGTAGACCGAGATGCTGTAGCCGAGATGCTGGTGGTATTAAGTCGCAGACAAAAACCAGCCGATTCCTCTGAACTCAGCACAGACATCGATCCGGTACGCGCTGGCTTAATCGCTGATTACTGCTTTGAACCGCACCCAGAACGCCCAAATTTGCTACCAGTCACCACCTTTGAACGTTGGGATCGCATTGGCTATGCAGCGACTACCGCATATAACGAGATATTACAGTGGATTGAAAAACAGCGATCGCAACAAGAACAGCGATTAATTCCTAGCCCAATTTCCCTGCTATACCTAGCAATTCAAGACTTTCTTTGTAAAGACAATAACCCGCCTTACGATCAACTAGCAGCCTTGCGGGAATTATTAGAAACCGCCCAACATTACTGGGAAATTAACACCAGATTGCAACAAAGCCAGAGTAAATTACCTGCACTCAGCCCTGTTGAATCCACCATTGCCGAATTTATCCAACTGCTGCGCCGGGGTACAATTACCGCCAACCCCTATCCTTTACGCCCCATCGGCCCCGCCAGGAAAGCTGTCACATTAGCTACCATCTTTCAATACCGTTCTAGCCGGAGATTTCATCGTTGGCATTTTTGGTTAGATGCTAGTTCCCCACTTTGGGCGAAAGGTGGTGCAGCTACATTATATGGCGCACCGTTCTTTTTACAAGGAAGATTAGGTGCGCCTTGGACAGCAGAAGATGAAAAATCAGCCGAAGAGCAAAGATTGCAAAGGATTTTAACCGATTTACTTTCCCGCGTATCCGAGAAAGTCTACTTATGTCATAGCGATTTAGCAGTCAACGGACAAGAACAATTAGGGCCATTGTTACCTTTAATTCATGCTTGCATAACTGTTAATTCGGAAGCAGCGATTAAAGTTTGAATGGAGATGCGGGGAATAGTCACGTCGCTAGGCGCAGAAAATTTTGAATTCAAATCGAAGTGATGTGACTATTGACAACCTCATAAAGCGATCGCTTTTTCTCTCGCTTGGCTAAGAGTTGCATTATTTAAACTCAATTGATAATGAATAGTTAATCCCATTGTTTTCAAAATACCTCCCAGTGAGGATATTAACAAAGCTTAATTATGTTAAATAAATACCTTAACTATAATCACCAATCTGCTTGAAGACTCGTTTGTAAGATTGATGCAATATTAGTGATTATTTTTCATCGGCAATGAGAAGGACATAAGATAATCAGACGGCTGGTATATTCATAAGAAATATACAGATAAATTAAGAAATATAAAAGAAAAATCAGCCGTTGTCATGATTTCAAATTTTCAACTTTTTTAGTTATTTTTATTTGTATTATCGGCAATCGTCAAGATGTAAGATATTAATAATATAGTCTTGTAATCAAGACAGGAAAGGGGTTATGTTAACAGTAAATGTGTCAGAGCTAGATGGAGTTGATAAGTTTCGTCGTCTGCAATCAACTTTGCGCGAACGCTGGAAAACTATTGAACTGTTTGACAACAGCGAGGCGGATATTTTAATTATTCCTTCCTTGAGTATTGACCAGCGGGAACTACAAAAAGTAGAAGGCTGCGAACATTATGAAGAACGATTATTATTTTCTTTGATGCGGTTGCGAAACCCCCGGACTCGGTTAATTTATGTAACATCAATGCCGCTGCATCCAAGTATTATTGATTACTATCTGCAACTGTTACCAGGAATTCCTTTTTCCCACGCTCGCAATCGGTTACTGTTACTTTCTACTTATGATTCTTCGCTCAAACCCCTGAGTCAAAAAATTTTAGAACGTCCGCGTTTGCTAGAGAGAATTCGTCAAGCATTGCGACACGAACAAGCCTTTATGGTTTGCTACAACTCCACATCTTTGGAAGCAGAATTATCGTTAAGATTGGGTGTACCTCTATATGCAGCTGCGCCAGATTTGCAAATTTGGGGATCAAAAAGTGGTAGTCGCCAGATATTTGCAGAAAGCGGCGTACCCCATCCAGATGGTAGTCAAAGGCTATGGAATGCTCAAGATTTAGCACAAGCTGCTAGCGATTTGTGGGAACGCCAACCGACATTACAAAGAATGGTAGTCAAACTCAATGAAGGAATTTCCGGTGAGGGAAACGCCTTGCTAGATTTACGACCGATTATGAATGTAGCACCAGGAAAAGCTCCTAGTGCTAACCGAGTCGCCGCAATTAGCGATCGCTTTGTAACTATGCGCTTTCAAGCATCCCAAGAAACTTGGGCTAACTTTTCCGGGCGCATCGGTGAATTAGGAGCCATTGTCGAGGCTTTTGTGGAAGGAGAAAATAAGCGATCGCCTAGTGTCCAAGGACGCATTACACCCACAGGCGAAATCGAAATTCTCTCCACCCACGACCAAATTTTAGGAGGCCCCGACGGTCAAATTTATCTCGGTTGTCGCTTTCCCGCAGATGACAGCTACCGCTTGGAATTGCAGCACTTAGGCTTAAAAGTTGGCAAAAAACTGGCAGAAAAAGGAGCTTTAGAAAGATTTGGTGTAGATTTTATCGCCGTAGAGCAAGAAAATGGCCATTGGGATATTCAGGCGATTGAAATTAACCTGCGTAAAGGCGGTACTACTCACCCATTCATGACCCTAAAATTATTAACTAATGGGCGGTATGACCTATCTACAGGATTATTTTACAGTCAACAAGGTCGTCCGAAATACTACATCGCCACCGATAACTTACAAAAAGACCGCTATCAAGGATTATTACCCAACGATTTAATGGATATTATTGCCCACCATAGATTGCACTTTGATAGTTGCACTGAGACAGGTACAGTATTTCATCTCATGGGTTGTCTTTCTCAATTTGGCAAATTGGGATTAACTAGCATCGGTGATTCATTGCAACAAGCAGAAGATATATATAACAAAGTTGTCAAAGTTTTGGATCAAGAAAGCCGCAGCGATAGTCAGGATTTATCTTCATTTTCCGATTATGCTTTCCCCTTAATTTGGGACGGACAGTGTAATTCGTAATTCCTGAAAAAATCTCGGCTTTCCTCTCTGCGCACTCTGCGGTTGATAAATCATTTATTTAACCGCAGAGGCGCAGCGAAAAGTCTGAGCAGAGATTTCCTCCGATGGCTTCGCCAACGTCTCCGACGAACAGATAGGCATTTCTCAAAGCTGGTTGAGTGCAATCTGTGGCAAGTTCTAACTACAAACTACAATAAACGCTAAAATCGAGTCAGCCTTTGTATGTTAGCGGTTGTGTTTCACAACACTCAGAGTGCGGTTCACTGCATAAATCCAGATTGCCAACGTCCCTATCCTCAACCTTGGGGAAACAAATTTTGCAACAACTGTGGCGCGCCGTTACAGTTGTTAGATCGTTATGTACCAATCCAGCCTTTAGGTGCGGGAGGATTTGCCCAAATTTATACAGTTTGGGATGAAAAAACCCGAACAGAAAAGGTATTGAAGGTTTTGGTGGAAAGTTCAGCCAAGGCGCTGGACTTGTTTAGACAAGAAGCTGATGTTTTAAGTAGTTTACGCCATCCAGGTGTCCCTAGAGTAGAGGCTGATGGATATTTTTTACTAAATTTATCTAATCCCCAACCACGCCAACTGCATTGTTTGGTGATGGAAAAAATAAATGGTCAGACTTTAGAGGAAGTACTAAAAACTTATCCTCAAGGCTGTCCAGAAAATCTGGTAGTAAATTGGTTGACTCAAACTGTACAAATTTTACAGGAATTGCACAAACGCCAGATTCTCCATCGGGATATTAAACCTTCTAATTTAATGTTACGTTCCCCAGCAGCAACTAAACCAATAACTGGCCAAGGAAATGGGGGAAATCAGCTAGTATTGATTGATTTTGGCGGCGCAAAACAATTTAGTCCGGCGAAAGTGCGATCGCAATCCAGTTCTACGCGGTTATTTTCTTCCGGTTATAGCCCACCAGAACAAGTTATCGGCGGTAATGTGGGGCCAAGTGCGGATTTTTATGCCTTGGGGCGGACAATGATTGAATTACTCACAGGTAAATATCCGCCAGAATTGGAAGATCCGCAAACTGGGTTATTGCAATGGCGCAATCGGGTAAATGTTAACTCCAGATTGGCAGATTTAATAGATGACATGGTACAGGAAGATGTGCGATCGCGTCCTTTAAATGCCAAAATCATTCAAAGACGCTTAACCAAAATCACTCAAGTCTCCTCACCCCAAGGGTTATCAGTTTTTCTTCAAAATACTCTTCAGCAAGCATCACTCAGGTGGACGCTGCTAGTCGAAGCAGTAGATAACATTGTCAGCAAATTTACCCGTGCTGTAAGTAAAACTACAGTATTAATTTTCAAAACAATTGGTCAGTTCCTTCTCGCTTGTTTAATCACTATGTGGGCAATGATACTGACGGGAACTGGTGCAGTTCTCGGTACAATTGCTGGGTTCTTTTTAGCTTATCGGACAATTTTAGGCGATCGCATCGCCCAACAGATTTTAACTCAGCTACCAGGGCTGTTTCCCGATAACCAAACAGTATCGCTAGCCGAAGTTTTAGTATTTGCGATCGCCGGACTCGGAACCGCATGGGGACTAACAGTAGCAGGCGGTTTTGCCCAGCGGCGAAGGTTTTTAGTAGTATCGCTCATGGGTACAATCAGTTACAGTTTAGCCTGGTTAATTTTGCAACTAACCATACCCACAAACAGTAATGAAGGATTAGTTATCTCAATTGTCTTCGCAGTTTTCTTGCTTACCTTGAGCTTAGGACTGCGTAGCCATCGTATAGTTTATGCTGTCATTGCTTCTTTAGGCACTGCACTGTTATTTGCTGCGGCAATTCGCTTAAACATTGTGCCAACTATCTTCCAATTTTCTAGCCCGCCCCAATGGTATGAAGTATTAATACCTAGCATTTTCTTTGCCTTGGAAGGCATCTTGATGAGCTTCTGGTTAGGAGTCACTTATTACTTAATCGTACCTGGTTTGCGCTTCTTAGGCTGGCGTTAAATATTGGGCATTGGGCATTGGGCATTGGGCATTGGGCATTGGGCATTGGGCATTGATTATTTCTCTTTGTCTGCCTTGTTCTCCTTGTCATTAAACAAAGCCCCAAAATTTAAAATCCCCCTAGCTGCTTCCAATCGTCGAGCTAAGGGGATCGCATATGTGGTAGTCTATAAAAGGTTCAGTATAGTTCGTTACGACACGATTCTAATCCCTAAATTTGATTTTGGGTAGTATAATCACCCGAATTTATAAGAATTTTATAACTTCTTCATTGTCGCTTCATTACCTGTTATTTACCGAAAAATTCGGATATCTTATGTATGACAATAAATATAGTTGTTATACCTTGTCTACGAACGTTTACTTGATTGTAATCCCAAAAATCCGCCTCTCTTGGGGTGTGAACCACAGGTTGACCTTTCGGTATCTAACGAGAGAATAGGTATTCAACTAGAACTGTAATTACATGTCATCTTTGTAAATATCCTTAAAAAATATGAAACTCAAGATTACTGCTACCCTCACCCTGTTAGCTTTTTTTGGGCTAGCAGGACAAGCCTTCGCCTTCAATCCGCAAGATTTAGAGCAATTGAAAGCAACAAAAAGTTGTCCCCGGTGCGATTTAAGTGGTGCAGACCTGACTCAAGTTGCCTTAACTGGAGCCAACTTACGCGGAGCTAACTTGAGAGCAGCCAATTTATCGCAAGTGAACCTCACATATGGCGATCTTACTGGGGCTGACTTAGAAACTGCTATTCTCACTTCTGCCAATCTGACTGGTGTCTCTTTCACTGGTGCAAATTTAAAATCAGCATCATTAGAAAATGCCAATCTCTCTTATGCTGGCTTTATTAGCGCTAATTTAGAAGCGGCTAACCTTAAAGGTGCGACATTACTGTTCACCAATTTCCGGGGGGCGAATTTCCGGTTGACAACCTTGGCTAATGGTGTGGTCACTTCAGACAAACCCTATGGCTGGTCATTACAAGAAGGTACACAAACAGAAGTGAATCCAAAGAAATAGAAGGAGGGTAGGGAGTAGGCATAGCTTCTCTACAAGAGGCTGCGCCAACGCTTAGCGCGTAGCATCTCCGACAGGAGAAGGCTTTACGCTACGCTAACACCAATGCAGTGTCTCCCCCATGCCCAATTCCCAATTCTTTATCATGGGAAAAAAGCTGTCAATTGCGATCAATTCATGCTGAACCAGATCAAAGACTTAGCCAAAAAGTTAGCACCTCGTCTGATTGAAATCCGTCGCCATATCCATGCGCACCCAGAACTCAGCGGTCAAGAATACCAAACATCTGCCTTTGTCGCAGGTGTGTTGTCTTCCAGCGGTCTGCATGTGCAGGAAGGTATTGGTAAAACCGGTGTCATTGGAGAACTGCGTGTTAATAGCAGTGATGAGCGTTTATTGGCAATTCGCACTGATATGGATGCTTTGCCAATTCAAGAACGCACTGGTTTAGAATATGCATCTCGCGCTGAAGGTGTAATGCACGCTTGCGGTCACGATGTCCACACTACAGTCGGGTTAGGAACAGCAATGATACTATCCCAAATGGCAGAAGAGTTGAGTGGTCGAATCCGATTTTTATTTCAGCCAGCAGAGGAAATTGCTCAAGGGGCTAGTTGGATGGTAGAAGATGGGGCGATGAAAAATGTCTCAGCGATATTAGGGGTACATGTTTTTCCTTCCATCCCCGCAGGGTCAATTGGCGTGCGTTATGGCGCATTGACAGCAGCAGCAGATGATTTAGAAATTTTGATTATTGGTGAATCTGGACATGGTGCACGTCCCCATGAAGCAGTTGATGCAATTTGGATTGCCTCCCAAGTAATAACGGCTCTACAGCAAGCAATTAGCCGGACACAAAATCCTCTACGTCCTGTAGTATTGACCATAGGGCAAATTAACGGTGGCAGAGCGCCGAATGTGATTGCAGATAAAGTCCGGTTGTTGGGAACAGTGCGATCGCTTCATCCCGAAACCCGCGCCCAACTCCCCAACTGGATTGAAAACATTGTCGCTAGTGTTTGCCATTCCTATGGCGCTCGTTATCAAGTCAATTATCACCAGGGCGTACCCAGTGTACAAAATGATTATGCCCTAACTCAATTATTACAATCAGTCGGAGAAGAAGCTTGGAGTAGCGATCGCGTCCAAGTCTTACCTGAACCCTCCCTGGGCGCAGAAGATTTTTCTGTTTATTTAGAACACGCCCCCGGTTCTATGTTTCGCTTAGGTGTAGGCTACAAAGAAAGAATTATCAACCACCCATTACACCACCCCGAATTTGAGGTTGATGAAACTGCCATTATCACCGGTGTCGTCACAATGGCATATGCTGCGTATAAATACTGGCACAATAGTCAAACTTGATTTAATTGCTGATTCCTGTTTTGCTTCAACTAAGGTAATCAAGTTGAAGCAACCTATAAAACCTTGTGAGTAGTGCTGAATCAATGGAAGATTTTGTACAATATGATTAATTTGTACAAAATAGCCAAATATTATGGATGTTGTTAGTGCAACTGAAGCTCGTGCTAATTTACCAGAGTTAATTAATCGTGCTGAATACGGCAAAGAACGTATTTTGATTGAGCGTCATGGTAAAGCTGTTGTCGCAATTATCAATCTTGAAGATCTCAAATTGTTGGAAGCGATTGAAGATGCCCTGGACTCAGCTACCCTAAGTCGTGCCATCAATCAAAATGAAGGATTTACCACCATAGAAGCAATCATTGCCAAGCACGGTGATGAGTGAGCGTTATACATTGAGGATTGCCAAGACAGCAGAAAAAGATTTGCTGGAGTTACAGGCTAAACAGTTTAAGCAGGTAGTATCAAAAATCTTATCGCTCCAAGGTAATCCTAGGCCGCAAGACTATAAATCTCTCAAAGGTTATGAGGGTGGTTATCGTGTGGAGTCTGGTGAATTCAGGATTCTTTACACTATCGATGACGAGACTCAATTAGTCGATGTGTTTAGAGTAGGGAAGCGAAACGATGATGAAGTCTACAAAAATTTATAAATAAAAACTCCCAACATCTAAATGCTGGGAGTGTACAACTCTAACTAACCTTTACTAACCTCTAGAGAAAATCTAATCACCGATTACACATTGGCTTCGCTGACAACGCCAAGTCTTTCTTGAATTCTCTTCTTAGCAGCTTTGAAATCAGTAGCCCATTGCTCAGTTTGTTCGCTGCTCAAGTTATTGCGAATAGCTGCAAACATTGTGCTTTCTTCTTGACGGATATGATCGCCAACTGCATCCATCAGCTGTTTAACTCTATCCTTGAACTGCTGTGAAGAGGGACTAATACCCTGAATTTGTTCTAACATCCGCTTCATTTCGGCTTGTTCATCAAACAGTTCTTGGGTGTCATTCTGACCGTAGAAAGCACGCACTCTGGGATAAACAACTTCCTCTTCAGCTTCAGCGTGAGCTGTTAAATCCTTGTAAATTTGCCCGAAGTACTCTTGGATTTTTTGCGGATCGTTGCTTTGCAGCAGTTCAGTGAACAGAGTATTTACCTTGTTGTGATCCAAACGAATGACATCCTGGATATTCATATCCTTTTTATCACTACCTTGGGTAACTGCACTACCAACTACACCACTAACTGCGGCCAAAGCATCTTGAACTCTTGCCCAAATACCTTGGTCTGCTTCTTGTCCAGTGAGTTCGCGAACGCCCAAGATTTCCAGAATACCTTTGAGCTGCTCTTGGTGAGCGCGGTTTTCAAAGTTAATCGCATTCAAAGGCCCAATTGCCAACATCACGTCAGCACCAACTTTTTGCGCAGCCTTGTGAACAATCAAGCCACTCATGACTATTTGATGCTTCAGCAATTCATGCTGAGACACCTTCTCATACAAGCTGAGTTCGGAACCTTGGAACAATTGGCGAGCTCTATCAATAAATTGTTGGACTGTTTGTCTGGGTTTAGCTTGGATACCATACTGACCGATGACAGTTTCTAAAATACCCAAGTTTTTTTGATCGTCTTTGATGAAATCCCGGATGCGATCGGAAACTTCAGCATCAAGACCTTGCTGTAAAAGTTGTTGTTCATTATCTAGAACTAACTGTTGCAGAGCTTTTATATCTGCCAATTTAACAGCAATTGCATTACGTTTAGTATCATCTAAACTAACTACCATTCTTCAGTTCTCCTCAGGAAAGTATTATTATTTGTCACTAATATCAAGTTTGCATATTGCTGAGAATCCTTCCCTCTTTCTTTTGAGTGATTACCTGAGTAACTTCAGGTAGAAAACGCAAAAAAGTTACTCATAAATTAATACTTCTACTTTTAGATAGAGAGGAACTAAATTTTTAGTCCACCGCTAGATAGATAAATTTTTATTGCGGATTTTCTAGATTGTCTCACAGATGGTCAAATAATTTTGGCTTTTAAAGCCAGTGATTTGTGATTGATAGGAATTTTAGATTGTAGATTGAAATTAGGATTGCAAATAAGCAGTCTTAATTTTAATCAAAAAAACAATCCAAAATTTAAAATTGGCGAGGTCAAATAGGAGATTAATTAATAATGCCGGAAAGTCCTGGACTAGGAGAGCAAGCCCTAAATAAAGCAGCAGAAGTAGGTTTATCTAGTCAATTAGATGAAGTAGAAAATTTAGATGTTAACATCAAAACTGATCCGCTCAAATTGGTTCAGGGACAGGTAGATTCAGTCTCCATTGAAGGAGAAGGTATGGTGATGCAAAAAGACCTCCGAGTGGAGGAAATGGATATGCAAATCCAAAGCGTCGCCATTAATCCTTTGAGTGTTGCATTTGGCAAAATTGAACTGACAAAGCCGACTGTTGGCAGTGCGAGAGTTGTGTTAACTGAAGCCGATATTAACCGTGCCTTTAATTCTGATTATGTTCGTTTTCAACTACAAAATCAGCAAATCCAAGTTAATGGTAAAGCGACAAAAATTAACCCCAAAAAAGTAGATTTTCGCCTACCTGGTGAGGGAAAAGTTGCCATTAATGCCAACATTATTCTAGGAGAACCCGGTGAAAATCACCAAGTTGCTTTTGAAGCAGTACCCCGTATTAGTGGAAATGGAAAAACTGTTTCTTTAGAAAATGTTGAATATGGTCAAGGTGAGGAAATATCGCCAGAACTCACAAAAGCTTTGGTCAATCAAACCAGTGAACTTCTGAATTTAAGCAACTTTGACTTGGAAGGAATGACCTTACAAGTTAAGAGTTTAAATGTAGAACCAGGCAAACTAATTCTTCAAGCTCAAGCTTATGTTGAGCAAATCCCTTCCACTGAGAAGTAAAGTTGTAAAGTAAGGTAATACAAGAATGGAAACTACAGAGAATACACAAACAACCTCGACACCATTTCCGAATATTCCCCCAATTATTGAAAGTGACGATCGCGAATATAATGATAGCGGCGTACCCAGTACAGTTGCGATCGCCGGTCATCCCCTCCACCCTTTAACTGTGATTTTCCCCATCGCCTTTTTAGCTGCTGCGTTGGGAAGCGACTTTGGCTATTGGTTAACCAAAGATTTCTTCTGGGCTAGGGCTTCGATGTGGTTAATTGGCTTAGGATTAGCCGGAGGTGCGATCGCCGCCTTAACCGGACTCAGCGACTTTACGAAAATTGAACGAGTCCGCAAGCGTCAAGCTGGCTGGGCGCATTTGATTCTTAACGTCTCTATCCTCGTCTTAACACTCGTCAACTTTCTCATCCGTCTAGGTAATGTTGAATCACGTATCTTACCTTGGGGACTTGTCATCTCACTAGTTGTGGGTACTTTAACTAGTATTTCTGGCTGGTTTGGAGCCGAACTCTCCTATCGCCATAAAATCGGTGTAGTAGGCGCTGGTAGTAAAAGATATCCGTAATAAGCATTTGCATGTTTGTATTTAAATACACTCAATATTGTGAGCAATGCCCACCTTAACTTGGTTTGATGAAACCTAAAATCAGCCGAAAAAATCCGCCCCTGTCATCAGCAATTAATATTTATCGTCTGATTTCTGCCCATCATACTTGCGATGGGCTTTTTTTCAATATACAAACTATGCAAGTATTACAAAATCACAAATTTTTCTCTGTATTTAATGTTTCGTGCCATTACGTATATACACACCCCTGATAACTTTGATATCTCTCAATATGGGAACTAATCGACGGTACATGAACAGGTAAATGCTTAATTGCTATTACCTACTATCAGTTGAGTTATGCTGTAGGTTAGTTATGCCTAAATTACTTCAAAATCATCAACAATGCAGAAAAAAGTTAAAGTAAAACCTAATTCTAAACAGCAAAAGATTGAAGAGCAAACCGACGGTAGTCTAAATGTAAATTTAAAATCCCCACCAGTAGATGGCAAAGCTAATGAAGAGTTAATTAAACTACTAGCAGAAAAATTTAATGTACCTAAATCTCATATCAGGATAAAACTTGGTGCGACTTCTCGACAAAAGGTGGTAGAAATTGACACTAATATTTAATATTAACTTCATTAACTATTAGTTAGTTAACAGCTATCAGGGTAAAGCTGATAACTATTAACTAATAACTTTTGGTAATAATCATGCGGTCATTCTTGGTTAATACTTATATATCCTGATTGAGATTTGACCCGTTCTATCCAAGCTTGAATAGCCGAAAATTCTGTCAAATCAAATCCACCTTCATCCGCAACATGGGTATAAGCAAACAAAGCAATATCAGCAATAGTATACCGCTCTCCGACAAAAAATGTATGCGAGCTTAAGTGTTTTTCCATCACTTTTAATGCAGCATAACCTGGTTCGCGTCTTTGTTTGATAGCTTCTTGATACTCTTGGGACTTACCTAAAATAGAGATTAAAAATCTCGATGTCGCAATAAAAGGTTCGTGGCTAGATTGTTCAAAAAATAACCATTGCATTACTTGTGCTCTCAGAAATCTGTCATAAGGTAGAAACTCTGTACCTTCACTTAAATATACCAATATGGCATTTGATTCTGCTAAGTATTTCCCAGGTTCAATCTCCAAAAGGGGAATTTTACCGTGAGAATTTTTACTCAAAAATTCGGGTGTTCGAGTCTCGCCTTTGGTTATATCAACTTCTATTCTCTCAAATGGCATTCCCATTTGTGTCAATAGAAGACGTATCTTGTAGCCATTACCTGAAGGTAAAAAATCGTACAGCCGTAATATTTCCATGCCAAAAATATAATAGGGAATATGTGCAGAATGGGGGGTTCAAAATACAATATCTTACCAAATGATTTTCCAAAAACCGGATATTTTCTGATTTATATTCAGTATCTGACTGAGAAGTAGAATTATCTGAAGAAATAAAAAAAATATTAATTATTTATCATTATTTTAGATGTTTGATTTTAATCTGTGGTCACAAATAAAAATATGTGTGGAAGATTCACCTTAACCCAGACAGCAGCAGCCTTAGCTCAAGCTTTTGATTTAGAAGCAGTTCCCAACTTGGCGGCGCAATATAATATTGCACCTACACAAATGGTGGCAACGGTTGTCCAAAAATCTGAAAGTGACAAGCGCCAATTTCAACAGTTACGTTGGGGGTTAATCCCCTCATGGGCGAAAGACCCAGGAATAGGTGCAAAACTGATTAATGCTAGAGCAGAAACTGCGGCAGAAAAACCTTCTTTCCGTTCAGCTTTTAAGCATAGACGCTGCTTAGTTTTGGCTGATGGCTTTTATGAATGGCATCAAAAACAGGGCAAAAAGCAACCATTTTATTTTCGATTTGAAAATGGTCAGCCATTTGCCTTTGCTGGATTGTGGGAGAAATGGCAATCTCCTTCAGGAGAGGAAATAACCTCTTGTACAATTTTGACCACAGCTGCCAATGAAGTGCTGCAACCAATTCACGACCGGATGCCAGTGATTTTGGCGCAGGAGGATTACAATCTGTGGTTAGATCCCCAACAGCAAAAGCCGGAAGTTTTACAGCCGCTGTTGCGTGCTTATCCAGCAGCAGCCATGACGAGCTATCCAGTTAGCACTTTGGTAAACAAACCTCAGCATAATACCCCAGAGTGCATTCTGCCAATCAGCGACAACAATGCCTGATAAATCAGTAGAATTAAGTATTAACTATAGCGATATAGCGATCGCTAATTTACCAAATCCATATAATTTGCGGCTCTCCCCTTTCATCCGTTTGACTAAAGAGGGACAATAAGGAAGTTCCGCCTACGCCCACAAAATAACCACGGTTAAACAAACTCCCCTTTGGGCATCTTTTAAGCCAATAGCTGCAACCCCACAGAGGCAAATATGCCAAGAACCCAGAAAAACGATAACTTTATTGACAAATCTTTTACAGTCATGGCAGATATCATTCTCAAGATCCTGCCAACCAACAAAAAAGCTAAAGAAGCGTTTGTTTATTACCGCGATGGCATGTCAGCCCAGGCAGAAGGCGAATACGCTGAAGCCTTAGAATATTACCAAGAAGCCCTGACACTAGAGGAAGATCCTAACGATCGCGGCTATATCCTCTACAATATGGGATTAATCTATGCCAGTAATGGCGACCATGACAAAGCTTTAGAACTGTACCACCAGGCAATTGAATTAAACCCCCGTTTACCCCAAGCTTTAAACAACATCGCCGTGATTTATCACTACAAAGGCGAAAAACTCAAAGAAGCCGGGGATCATGACGGTGGTGAAGCTATGTTTGACCAAGCCGCCGATTACTGGGTCAGAGCAATTCGCATGGCTCCCAATAACTATATTGAAGCCCAAAACTGGTTAAAAACCACTGGCAGAATGCAAATTGACGTATTCTTTTAGCTAATTAGTCAGTGGTCAGTTGTCAGCGATGCACTGAAGCTCTGCCGAAGTGTTGTTAGTTGTAAATTGATTACTGACCATTGACTACTGACCACTAACTACTAACAAACAATGATTGACCGCGAACTAGTCCATAAAGTAGCCCTGCTTGCTCGTTTAGAATTACAACCAGAAGAAGAAGAACAATTCACCACTCAACTAGGAAGTATTCTCGATTACATTGAGCAATTAAATGAACTAGATGTAAGTGATGTTCAGCCCACAACCAGGGCGATAGATGTCAGCAATGTCACCCGCAAAGATGAATTACAACCCTATCCTGACCGTGAAGCCATCCTCCAAGGTGCGCCGGAACAGGAAGGAGAGTTTTTCAAAGTGCCAAAAATTCTCAATGCTGAATAGTTAATAGTCTGCCCCTTTGGGGAATGCAAAATTCAAAATTCAAAATTAATTACCCTACAGATTAATCAATGACAACTGAAAACTGACAACTAACCAAGGAGATAATTATGGGTTTGGGAATCCTCAAAGATGGAAAGTGGATATCAGAACGGGATCAAGAAGATTCTCAAGGGAGATTTATTCGTCCCTCGACCACCTTTCGCCATAAGATTACAGCTGATGGCTCTAGTGGATTTAAAGCTGAACCTGGACGCTATCATCTGTATATTTCCTGGGCTTGTCCTTGGGCTTGTCGGACTGCAATTATGCGTCAGTTAAAAGGGCTGACAGATGTTATTGGATTATCAGTAGTTGGGGCAGAAATTGACCAAAATAGTTGGGAATTTAGCGATGAACCGGGCGCAATTCCCGATAAAGTTAACGGTACTCAATATCTTTGGCAAATTTATCTCAAAGCTGATTCTCACTACAGTGGACGGGTGACCGTCCCCGTTTTATGGGATATTCAACAACAGACAATTGTGAATAATGAATCCCGCGAAATTATTCGGATGTTGGATACAGAATTTAATGATTTTGCGAAAGCAGATGTTAATTTCTATCCCACCGAATTACAACAAGTAGTTGACGAAACAATTGACGCAATTTACAAACCCATTAATAACGGTGTTTATCGAGCAGGATTTGCTACGAGTCAATCGGCTTATGATGAAGCTGTCACAGAATTATTTGCTGCACTAGATCATTGGGAACAAGTTTTAGATCAACAACGCTATCTCTGCGGTAATCAAATTACTGAAGCAGATTGGTGTATGTTTACTACCTTGTTTCGCTTCGATCCTGTTTATTACGTCCATTTCAAATGCAATATCCGGCGAATTGTTGAGTATCCTAATCTGTGGAATTATCTCAAAGAACTTTACCAAGTGCCGGGTGTCAAAGAAACTTGTAATTTAGACCATATCAAACGGCATTATTATCGCAGTCATCCTAAGGTAAACCCCACAAGGATTGTACCAAAAGGGCCGTTGATTGATTTTGACGCGCCCCATAACCGCGATCGCATATCCATCT
Organism: Tolypothrix sp. FACHB-123; assembly: GCF_014697075.1. Classification (GTDB taxonomy): domain Bacteria; phylum Cyanobacteriota; class Cyanobacteriia; order Cyanobacteriales; family Nostocaceae; genus Aulosira. The sequence continues at coordinate 163,609 of NZ_JACJRE010000003.1, forward strand.
AGTCGGCAATCCCTATCTCACAAACTCAGCAATCAACACTAATTAAAACTGCAACGCAACTTCTAGGGCAGCTACAATAGTACCCTTAAGGAAGGATTATGCCCGATTTTTGATTTTATGACTTCTGCTACAACTGTAAAAACTGAATACGAAGCGATTATTGGTCTGGAAACCCATTGTCAGCTGAGTACAAATACCAAGATTTTTTCTACCAGTTCGACAGCATTCGGTGGTGACCCCAATACTAACATCGATCCAGTATGTATGGGTTTACCTGGAGTATTACCAGTTCTCAACGAAAAAGTACTCGAGTATGCCGTAAAAGCAGGTTTGGCACTCAATTGTCAAATCGCTAAATATAGCAAATTTGACCGTAAACAGTATTTTTATCCAGATTTACCTAAAAATTACCAAATATCACAATATGACTTACCAATCGCCGAACATGGTTGGTTAGAAATTGAATTGGTAGATGCTGATGGCAATCCTACACGCAAACGCATTGGAATTACCCGATTGCACATGGAAGAAGATGCAGGTAAATTAGTACACGCAGGTAGCGAAAGGCTTTCCGGCTCTAGTTATTCTCTGGTAGATTACAATCGCGCAGGTGTACCATTAGTTGAAATAGTTTCCGAACCAGATCTGCGTTCTGGACAAGAAGCTGCTGCTTATGCCCAAGAATTACGCCGCGTTTTACGCTATCTTGGTGTTAGCGATGGCAACATGCAAGAAGGATCTTTACGTTGCGATGTCAACATCTCCATTCGTCCCGTAGGACAAAAAGAATTTGGCACAAAAGTAGAAATTAAAAACATGAACTCATTCAACGCCATCCAAAAGGCGATTGAATATGAGATTGAACGCCAAATCGCAGCCACAGAAGCAGGCGATCGCATTATCCAAGAAACTCGACTCTGGGAAGAAGGTTCGCAACGTACAATTAGTATGCGGACAAAAGAAGGTTCTAGCGATTACCGCTATTTCCCCGAACCTGATTTAGCACCTATAGAAGTTTCAACAGAACAATTAGAAAATTGGCGCAGCGAACTTCCCGAACTCCCCGCACAAAAACGCCATCGTTACGAAAGTGAATTAGGGCTTTCTGCCTACGATACTGGAGTTTTGACAGAAGATAAGCCTGTTGCTAACTATTTTGAAGCCGCGATCGCAGCTGGCGCAAGTCCCAAAGCAGCTGCTAACTGGATTACCCAAGATATTGCAGCTTACCTCAACAAGCAAAAACTCACCATCAGCGAAATCGGTTTAACTCCCCAAAATTTAGCTGATGTGATTGTACGCATTGAACAAGGTAAAATCAGTAACGCCCAAGCCAAGCAAAAGTTACCAGATTTGCTCAAAGGCGTGTCTCCTGAAAAAGCTTTCGCCGGACAAGAACTCATCAGCGATCCTGCTATTTTAGAACCAATCGTCGATGAAGTCATCGCCGCCAATCCCAAAGAACTCGAAAAATATCGCAACGGTAACACCAACCTCAAAGGCTTCTTTGTTGGACAAGTCCTGAAAAAAACCGAAAAACGCGCCGATCCCAAGCTGACAAATGAATTGGTAGAAAAGAAACTCAATTCTTAACCCCGATTTCATCCATGATTTTTCACTCATCCCTTGGTTAACCACTAGGGGATTTTTACTTTATAGATAATTTACCAAAATCAAGTGCAAAGATGGGTTATACCCCTCAATCCCAAAGTGCTATACTCTGTTAATTGAATACACCATGATGGTCTGGAAAGCTTTTTCAATAGCTCTTCTTTTTCTTAACTCCAGCAACTTAGACAAAAATATCCCGAATTTTTTAATAGGGGGTCTTGCCCCTCAGGGCAAACATGCTATAATCTGATACATAGATGCACCCTGATGATCTGGAGAGCTGCCCAAGTAGCTCTCTCTTTTTTAAAGCTTTCATAAAACTTCATCATATCTTTGCACAAACATCACGGAATGATGGGTATTGACCCTCATGCGTAAAATGATATGATCTGCTAAGTAGATGCACCCTGATGATTTGGAGAGCTGCCTGAGTAGCTCTCTTTTTTATTTGCAATACAACCGCAAAATAAGATTAATCATTTTTTTCATATTTTCTGATTAAGGGGTCTTGCCCCTCACTGCAAATGTGCTATAATCTGATATATAGATGCACCCTGATGATCTGGAGAGCTGCCCAAGTGGCTCTCCTTTTTCAATTTTTATCCAGAGATTAATATTTTTATAGTCAGAACTTTAGCCCTCTCTCTTCAAGCAAGCTTTGTTCTAACTACATCGGTAAGGTAAAGCCAGGACGGCTTTATATATCTCATCAATCATTAATTGTAGACTCGATAACACCACCCTAGTAATTGAAGGCAAGATATTCAAACAGCTTTCATCCATTCAATACACTTTTCCATCTGTTGGTGCATGGTATCAGCATCAGCATGAAATCTCCGTCCATGACCTGGTAGTACCCACTCAAATGAGTAATTAGCTAACTTAGTCATTGATTTAATCTGTTCTGTCCAGGAATACCAACAGAAATTGCGAAACGCAACCAATTGTTGTAAGTCTTTTGACCAAGCAAGATGGTCGCCAGTAAAGAGAAACTTATTTTTATAAAGCAGAACAGTATGACCTGGGGAATGACCGGGAACTGGGATAATTAATACATCCGTAGTCAAAGCAAATTGTTCCAAACCAGTCAGTTGTATTTCTACATTGCGAGTACCCGCAGCAATATCATCAAGATGAAGAATACGTTGACACTGAAAATGTTCAGCAAACTTTTGATGATCTGCAATATCATCTCTGTGGGTTAAATACATATAAGCAATTCCCCCCATCTCCTCTAAACGCTGGACTAAAGGCGCTGTAAACCTGGGAGAATCAACTAAAATATTACCTTCTGGATGTTGAATAAAATAGCTAGCAGCAGCGTAAGATTTTTCTGAATGATAGCCACAATGATAAACATTTTCTGCTACTGATATTGGCAGATTTTCTTGTGCAATTTTGATATCTTCCGGTTTTTCAACTGTACCAATAGAATTAGTCGGACAAGATAAAAGTGCTTGTAGTGCGGCTAATCTTTCAGTGGAATTTTTTGGTTGCTGATAAACTGCTGACTGTTCGTGAATACTACGAAATACCTCAGGAGCCATCCAGCGACAAGTATCACAATCTATACAAGTATTATCTACATAAAAATCGCCGTTAACATTTTCCGGGCGACGAAGTTTTAAATTCGCCATATTAAAATCCTTTTCGCCTAGCTAACTAATTGCTGAGAATGAGCAACCTATATCACCACGCTAGCAAAATTAAACGCAGATTATAGAAGTCCTTAGAGGTAGATTTATTGCTCAAATAGAGACATATTTTGATACAGTTAGCAGCAAAGTATTGTCTTTTGGTAATGGCACAAAATTAGGTATTTCATAGAGAAATAAAAATCAGCGATTGCCTACCTTTAATTAACTTATAAATAACCTTCAAACTCAGCAAATTTACGTAATTTAGGTAAACATTGACGTTGATAAAAGCTGCTTAAAGTCGGGATAGGTAACCCAAATTCCTCAGATAATTCCTTCCAACTAGCTTCAGGAGGTAGGCGTTTCAAAATTAATATCTGACAATTGACATCAGGACGACCTTTCACATAAGTATCCCGCAGTTCTCCAGTAGTATCTGCGTCTACCCACATCCTGACATTTTCTAAAATTGGCGGTGCTTCAGGGGTAGCAGCTAGGTTTTCTACAGGATCAATTATCTCACTGCGATCGCCAGAACCAGACTGGAGTACTCTTAAGGGAAGCTTAATGATTTGTTCTCGTTTGTGGTTGAGATAAAAGTCTTGTAATCGGCGTTTTAAATATGCGTTTAACCAAGTTACAACACTTCCATAAGTAGGATCGTAAGCTTGTCCTGTGTTAGCTTCACAAATGTTACGACAAAAATATAACCAAGTTTGTTGGAGTGCGTCTTGATAATAGGAAGTAGTTTCCTTCCAGAGTTTGTTTGCAGTCAGGCGAATGATTTGGGTGAGCAACTTCTGACGCTGTAGGCTTCCGGGTGGATTTTTACAGGCTTGGGCAACTAATTCGCGTAGCTGTTCATCAAATTCAAGCATACCAATCTGGGTTTAAAAAGCAAGAATAGCACAGTATGGCGTATAACAATGTACTAAAGAATTACCCTTTGTCGTGATATTAATTTTGATGGTTCATAAGGGAAATGAGGATTTTAATAAATACTTAGAGGAAAGACGTAGAGAGTTTGTTAGATAAACTTTCCCCACGTCTTGCAAAAGCGTTGAAATTATGTGGACTCTGTTAAATTAGTTGACTGTTATATATCTATAAACCCAACCAAGAAAAGAATTGTTCCCACCAAGAATTTGTAATGTCGCCAACAGTCAACTTCATCTTGCGACGAATGTCTTGAATATTCCAGTTGGTTAGCTTGGCTAAAGTTTGGGCTTCTTGTTCAAAGCGTTTAGGTAAAGACTGTCTATATTCTCTTCCTGCGGGACATTTGATCTCACCTAAAAACGGATGTTGTAAAATGTAACGTCCCTGGAAAGATTCGCGATTGGAAGTTTCTTGAAACATCGGATCTTCAGGAAACTTATTGCGGGTATAGCGAATATGCAAGCGACTGATGAAAACATTACTGTTAAAAACAGGAGGACGGACACCACGACGAGGTGCGGGAACTCCATTACCAGAATCGCCATCTAACCAAAATACACCAGCTTGCTTGAGTTCTTCTCGCGATAAAGGTTCAGCAGAACAAGGATCGCAACTGCTCATATCCCAGGCGTATTCTAAGAAAGCAACTTTGCGGTCTTCTTTGTTATAAGCTGTTTGGAACATGGACTTATAAAATTCGCCAAATTCCTCTTTGACATACAGGGGAATATTAGCATCAGAAGGGATTTTTACTGTGCGGTAATTGGTAGTTTCTGTTTGTCCTTTGGGCGATAGGATATACACTATTACATCCTGCTCACTAACAGCGTTAACCATACCTAAGCGGATGGGTAACATGAATCTTGGCGATTTATAAGAAATTTGTAGCGGGCGCAGAAACTGATAGCCAGAATCTTCAAATTTATCGAGGTTGACTTTAGCAACAAAGAATTTCATCGCCGAACGGATATAAGGCTTGAGTAAATCTTTCGCACCTTTAGGAATTTTGTAACCATTTTGATGCAGCCAGGTTTCCAATCCGCCCGATTCTTTAGCGCTGAGAATTACAATGTCATATTCGCCAACATTGAAACGCGCCTCGACAGTGACCCCCAAATTGTCAGTACCCCCTCTCCTACCAGCTTCTTGACTTCTGGCTGCTGGTGCAGGTACCGCTTGAGGTTTGTCATACTCATAAAGTTGGGCGCAGGGATCTGAGTCGAAATACTCTACCAAACGCGGTGCGCTAAAAGCATCAAGACGTTCAATAATCTTGGGTTCAGCAACGCGAACTTGCTCTTTTTGCAAGACAGTTGGTACAGGGACAACGATCGCAAAATCTTTGACTTCGCCTTGAAAATCGTTAGCCATTGTCAGCACAGTGCGATCGCCATCTCGCGCAATTACTACTTGAGAAGCTTTGTTATATAATTTGGCATCAGCTTTAGACACATAAAATCCGCAAAATGCCCATGCTGTAGGCGCAAAGCACAGCACAGCTACCAACGCCATCACTATGGGGATGAAGAATTTTAAAGGTTTCATTTTATTTCTCGATTTTGTTCAAGGAATTAGGGGCTAGGGACTAGGGACTAGAGGCTGGGGGCTAGAATCGGCAGAACTTTCAAGGGTGATGTTATTTTCTTTACTTAGCCAGGAATATTCTGGAGCGGAGAAAAAGGCATCGAATAGAATTGTTAATGGGGCTAGAATAAAAAGTGCCCAGAAAACTGCGCTGGAAATAAAGAAGTAATTCCGCAGTATAAAAGTGAAGATAGCAATGCAGACTGCCCACAATATACGTCCGATTCTGGCATTAGGAATTGACCGAGGATCGGTGACCATAAATAGGGCAAATAACAGCAAAGATCCACTCATCAACCGATGCAAATAAACATCCCAAGTCCACCCCAGCCAGAAATTACGAATCGCCTCTAGCATGGCGTAGGAACCCAAAAAGGCGGCTGTAGTGTCCCAACGACCAACGCGCTGCAAAATCATCCCCCCAGTCCCCACAAATAACAGCCCATACCACCAGTCCTCACCCCACTGTCCGGGAGAAACCCAAGCGTCAGAGGTGAGTAATAAGGCGGTAATAATGCCAAAGTTCGCCGGATTGAAGAAATGTTTATTTCCGACTTGAAAGAGAAACTTACTTGCGATCGCACTTGCTGCGGCTAAAGCCATTGTTGTCCAATGATCCGCCCGCAACAGTAAGCTGAGTCCTAATGAAGTAATTAGGGCGCTACGAAGATTCAGCTTGTGTTCTTGGCTAATTACCGACGAAAAAATCCATTGGGTTAATAGACAAGTGGCGATCGCTACTCCAATCAACTCCGGACGCAGCGTCCAGTCTCTTGTACCGATTCCCAAAACTAGGAACAACGACAAAAACAGAATTTGATAATCTCGGATATCATTTAACACCATTACCCGTTTACTCCGGGATTACTCGCAGATTTTTCCTCAATCTAGACGGTGAAATGGGTAAATAATGGCGTTGTTACAGTTTTTGTTACAAATTCGATTCTTCAAGGGAGGAAATCGGCTAAGAACTTTATACAAATTAATCTTGCGTATCCATTCGCTACAATTCAAACATCATCATCCATCCCAACCCAGAAGCTGATGCAAATCCGCAGTGCGACACCAACCGATGTCCCTAACGTTTTACCTATGGTTGCAAAGATTTGTGCTTTGCATGATGCTTGGGACTCTGCGAAATATGGATTTCTGCCCAATCCAGAACAGCGTTATCAAAACTGGTTGGGGCGTTTAGCAAATAGTGATACCAGCGTCTTTCTAGTAACTGAAGATGAAGAGAATTTGGTAGCGTTTTTAGTAGCGACAGTTGAACGCGAAATCCCAATTTATCGGTTACAAGAATATGCCTTTATTCATGATATTTGGGTTGAGCCAGAATATCGCCAAAAAGGAGTAGCAAAACAAATGGTGATGCAAGCTGTGGAAAGCTTCGAGCAAATGGGGGTGAAGCAAATCAGATTAGACACCGCAGCCATCAACGAAGCTGCACGCAAATTATTTGCATCTTGTGGTTTTCGCATCAGCATTATAGAAATGCTGATGGAATTGAATCAATAGTCAGTTGTCAGTTGTCAGTCGTCAGTTGTTAATCAGGCATAGGCAATAGTCCAAAGTCCACAGTCAATAGTTAACTTCCAGAGTAATTAACCTTGACCAATACCCAATGCCCAATGCCCAATGCCCAATGCCCATTACTAACCAGCCAAAAGCGTTTTTTCCAGAGGTGTCCAACGAAAAGCGCGATCGCCTCCTCTTTCAATTACCACCTTGACTTTTGGTTCTAAGCGTGGTAAAGCAGTGAGGTAATCAAGTTCCTGATTGGAAAGAATATGCCCCTCAATAATCCACAACACCAGCCCTTTAGACTTTGGTGGTAACTGTTCTAGATGGGAACCAATCAGAGGTGGCAAATAGTATACATTCCCTACTGCCGCACCACTACCAGTACTTTTTTTACCCAAATGAGGTGGTCTGACTCCATGAACTCCGGTGAGATAGGCAGCCAAATCCCCTAGCCCCTTAGCAGTAATATGGAGCGTTTCGTAGCCGGTTGCTCGCAGTCGGCGGCGATACCGACCTTCATAACCCCCTTCTGGAGGTACATAAACACCAAGAGAACCAACTTTTTCTAGTTCGCGAATAAAAGCGTTGCCAGTGGTAAGTAGTGCCATAGATATTTCGTTCTATCTCACTTTAGATATCTCTATTATTTATCGTGAACCGCTCAATTAGGTTCAACAATTAATTTATGATCTAGATTAGGTTTGCTTGCTGTCAATCCATCCGGCAATATCGCTTCATCACCAATTTGCTCCCTCTAGACAGCACCAGCAAAAGAAAAAAGAGAAAAGATCATTATTCCTATTCTCGTCTTCCCCATGCCCAATGCCCAGTGCCCAAAAATTTTATAGACAAATCTAAATAAATCATTTATATTGTTAGATTGTGACCAAATACGCAAATTAGGCTGCCCTCTTATTGGCATTCTAAGCTAGTGTGAGCATCAAGGGTTAATGACTTGATTCCAAATTTGGAAAAAGCTAGCGTAGAGCGATCGGAGACTGGTAAACTAAAAAAGCTTTCGGGTCAAATATAGAACTTATGGCTGGAAGATTCAAGCCAACCCTAAGTTCCAGACTACATTCACTCCTGTAGTCCTGAAAAAGTAGGCAAAACCTTGAACAATAGTTTAAGGTATTTTAGTCGGAGTAGAAACTAAGCAGTAGTGTTGGTTTGGTCGCATTACATCAGCCTTAGTTAACGGATACTGGGTGGCAAGAAGCTGCTTAAGTCCAACTACAGCACGGCTGTCGCTAAATGTCGGCAAGCCCGGTTTTAGCGCCTGCCTCCAGAAAGTGCCTAAGCAATTGCTTGGATGAAAGCATTGCTGCACAAAGTGCAAAGCCCTCAAGCCTTGCCTTGATTCCAGAAGTTAACCCTTCTTTTTAAGAAGGCGCTTATGGCTGTTCTGGTGAACTGGTGAGTGAAAGTAAACGGATTCACCAAACAGTAAGGACATAGTTTTTTGTGTCCCGGAAAAATTGGAGCCTTCAACACGGCTCTAAATTTATCGGTGGACAAAAAGCCTGTCTTTTAGAGTCCGATGCCAAGGTTAGCAAGTAGATAAGGAGAACCAGTTACTGTGTCTGTAGGTATTCTCGGCACCAAGCTGGGCATGACCCAAATATTTGACGAAGCAGGAGTAGCAATTCCTGTTACTGTCGTCCAAGCGGGCCCATGCACTGTTACCCAAGTAAAAACAAAACAAACTGATGGTTATGCTGCCATTCAAGTTGGTTTTGGTGAAGTTAAACCCAAGGCGCTGAACAAACCGCTGTTAGGGCACTTAGCAAAATCATCTGCCCCAGCTTTGCGTCATTTGAACGAGTATCACACAGATACTGCCAGCGATTATGCTTTAGGTCAAGAAATTAAAGCAGATATTTTTAGTGCAGGTCAAATTGTAGATGTAATCGGTACAAGTATCGGTCGCGGTTTTGCAGGCAACCAAAAGCGCAACAACTTTGGTCGCGGGCCCATGTCACATGGTTCCAAAAACCATAGAGCACCCGGTTCCATTGGTGCTGGTACCACCCCAGGTCGTGTTTATCCCGGAAAACGGATGGCAGGACGTTTAGGTGGTAGCCGCGTCACAATCCGCAAATTGACTGTAGTACGAGTCGATGTAGAGCGCAATTTACTGCTAATCAAGGGAGCTATTCCCGGTAAACCAGGTGCGCTGGTAAGTATCGTACCTGCCAAGAAAGTTGGTAAGTAGTCAAGAGTCATTTAGTTGTTAGTCATTAGTCATTAGTCATTGGCTAAAGACAAGTGAGCAAAGACAAATGACAAAAGACAAATGACAAGGCGCAAAGTCGGAGCGCCGGTTTCCGGCGATCAGAACTTTGTAAGAGAGGACAAGTGACAAACATGGTTGAGACTAAAGTAAAAAATTGGCAAGGAGAACAAGTCGGAGAGACTTCGTTTGATTTGCGGGTTGCCAAAGAAGAAACAGCGGCCCATATTGTCCACAGAGCCTTGGTAAGACAACAGACCAATGCTCGGCAAGGAACCGCTAGTACAAAAACCCGCTCTGAAGTTAGAGGTGGTGGCCGCAAACCTTGGCGGCAAAAAGGTACAGGTCGTGCCCGTGCCGGGTCAATTCGTTCACCCCTGTGGCGTGGCGGTGGTGTAATCTTTGGCCCCAAACCCAGAGATTATGAATTAAAAATGAACCGCAAAGAGCGGCGTCTAGCACTGCGCACAGCATTTGTGAGCCGTGTGGACGATTTGATTGTAGTAGAAGAATTTAGCGAACAGCTATCCCGCCCCAAAACGAAAGAATTAGTAGCAGCACTAGCGCGTTGGGGAGCTGCACCAGAAGATAAGACACTATTAATTTTGTCTGACATTGCGGAAAACGTGAATTTATCCGCCCGCAACGTCGAAAATTTAAAGCTAATTGCAGCAGATCAGTTAAACGTTTTCGATTTACTGCACGCTGACAAAATTGTCGTTACAGCATCAGCCCTTGCAAAAATTCAGGAGGTCTACAGTGCCTAACTTCGACCCCCGCAACCTAGCTGACTTAATTCGTCGCCCCATTGTTACAGAAAAGGCGACAATCCTGATGGAGTTAAACAAATATACATTTGAAGTCACTCCCAAGGCTACCAAACCAGAAATTAAAGCTGCGATCGAAGACTTATTTCAGGTCAAGGTTGTCAAAGTCAATACTTCTAACCCACCCAGAAAAAAGAAGCGCGTGGGTAAATTTATTGGTTACAAGCCCCAATATAAAAAAGCGGTTGTTACTATCGCATCTGGGGATGTAGAGAAGGTTAGACAAGTTCTATTCCCAGAGGTCTAAAACAAAGATGGGTACTCGTTCTTATCGCCCCTATACCCCTAGTACTCGCCAAGTTACAATCTCTGACTTTGCGGAAATCACCAAAACCGAGCCAGAAAAATCCCTGACTAAGTACGTGCATCGTGCTAAAGGACGGAACAACCTAGGCCGGATTACCAGCCGTCGTCGGGGTGGCGGACATAAAAGGCTTTATCGGATTATCGACTTTAAAAGAGATAAACGAAATATTGCTGCTACAGTTACAGCAATTGAATACGATCCCAACCGCAACGCGCGGATTGCCTTGGTGCAATATGAAGATGGGGAAAAGCGGTACATTCTTCAGCCCAACGGCTTAAAAGTTGGCACTAAAATTATTGCTGGACCCGAATCTCCTATTGAAGATGGGAACGCTTTACCCCTAGCGAATATTCCCTTGGGTACCAGCGTACATAATGTCGAAATGACACCTGGTAAAGGTGGTCAAATTGTGCGTGCGGCTGGTGCTACAGCCCAAGTTGTCGCCAAAGAAGGCAATTACGTTACCCTCAAGCTACCTTCTGGAGAAGTTCGCTTAATTCGCCGCGAATGCTACGCCACTATTGGACAAGTAGGTAACACCGACGCCAGAAACTTAAGTGCAGGTAAAGCTGGACGCAATCGCTGGAAAGGACGCCGTCCCAAAGTTAGAGGTAGCGTCATGAACCCAGTAGACCATCCCCACGGTGGTGGTGAAGGTAGAGCGCCGATTGGGAGATCTGGGCCTGTTACTCCTTGGGGTAAACCTACTTTGGGTGCAAAAACACGCAAACCCAAGAAAGCTAGCAGTAAATTCATTGTGCGCCGTCGCCGTAAATCTTCTAAACGCGGACGCGGTGGGCGTGAATCCTAGAATTTTAGATTTTAGATTTTGGATTTTCGATTGGGTTTAACTAATGAGCATTCAAAACTTTCAAAGCTTGATTTAAGATACCTAGTCATCCAAAATCCGAGATTCACGCATCCAAAATCCGAAATCCTAAAACCAAAATAGCACTATGGGTCGTTCTCTAAAAAAAGGTCCTTTCGTAGCCGATCACTTGCTCAGCAAAATTGAAAAGCTGAACGCCAAAAACGAAAAACAAGTTATTAAAACTTGGTCGAGAGCATCGACAATTTTACCCCTGATGGTAGGTCATACCATAGCCGTCCATAACGGACGCCAACATGTTCCTGTGTTTGTCAATGAGCAAATGGTGGGACACAAGTTGGGAGAATTTGCCCCTACACGTACCTACAGGGGTCATGGCAAAAGTGACAAAAAATCAGGGAGATAGTTAAGAGTCCCAAGTAATCAAACTTGACTCTTGACAAAAGGAAAAAAATATGGCTACTGATACTACTGAAGTCAAAGCGATCGCTCGTTTCATCCGCATTTCTCCCTTTAAAGTGCGTCGTGTGCTCGATCAAATTCGGGGCAAATCGTACCGAGAAGCGCTGATTATCCTGGAATTTATGCCCTATCGCGCCTGCGATCCTATTTTAAAGGTTCTCAGAAGTGCTGCCGCTAATGCCGAGCATAATGCTGGTTTAGATCGCGCTCAGCTAATAATCACCCAGGCATACGCCGACCAAGGCCCAGTACTCAAACGATTCCAACCCAGAGCGCAGGGTCGAGCTTACCAAATTCGCAAGCCAACGTGTCATATCACTGTAGCTGTAGGCGCTGGCGCTGCTGCTGATTAAGACCCCACCCTTAAGGGCGGGGTCTAATAGACACGAAAAATTGCGTAAAGTAAGAAATTTTAGAGGAAGCATTTGTGGGACAAAAGATTCATCCAGTTGGTTTTCGGCTGGGTATTACACAAGAACACCAATCTCGCTGGTTTGCCGTTCCTGACAAATATCCAGAACTGCTCCAAGAAGACCACAAACTCCGTCAATATATAGAACAAAAGCTGGGTAGACTGGCGCAAAACAACGCTGGCATCTCAGAAGTCCGGATTGAGCGCAAAGCCGACCAAATCGACTTAGAAGTCCGCACAGCTAGACCTGGTGTAGTTGTCGGTCGTGGTGGTCAAGGTATCGAATCCTTACGTACCGGACTCCAAGAACTGTTGGGTAGCAATCGCCAAATTCGCATCAACGTAGTCGAAGTTCAAAGAGTCGATGCTGATGCTTACTTGATTGCCGAATATATCGCTCAACAATTGGAACGCCGCGTATCTTTCCGTCGCGTAGTCCGCCAAGCTATTCAACGTGCCCAACGTGCTGGCGTGCAAGGTATTAAAGTCCAAGTTAGCGGTCGGCTAAACGGTGCAGAAATTGCCCGTACAGAATGGACTCGTGAAGGTAGAGTACCCTTACATACCTTAAGGGCTGACATTGATTACTCTTACTGCACAGCCAAAACCGTTTATGGGATTCTGGGCATTAAAGTGTGGGTCTTTAAGGGCGAAATCATCCCTGGACAAGAAGAAACACAGCCCACACCCACAACTCGTGAACGTGAACGCGAACCTCGTCGCCGTCAACAACAACGCCGTCGCCAACAATTTGAAGACCGCTCAAATGAAGGATAGTCAATGGTCAGTAGTCAATAGTCAGTAGTGAGAAACAGCTGACACCTGACACTGGCAACTGACAACTGACAACTGACCTTTCAGGTTCGTCAGTTGCTCATGGGGGACACCCCCAAGACCGCACTGACTCACAACTGACAACTAACAAACCATGTTAAGTCCTAGAAGAACTAAATTCCGCAAACAACAACGCGGACGGATGGAGGGTCTAGCCCACCGTGGTAGTACCCTGAACTTTGGCGATTTTGCACTCCAAGCTCAAGAACCAGCTTGGATTACCTCAAGGCAAATCGAGGCTTCCCGTCGAGCCATGACCCGTTACATTCGTCGGGGTGGACAAATTTGGATTCGGATTTTCCCTGATAAACCTGTAACCATGCGTCCTGCGGAAACCCGGATGGGTTCTGGTAAAGGTAACCCAGAATTTTGGGTAGCTGTAGTTAAGCCAGGGCGGATTTTGTTTGAAATCGCTGGTGTTTCTGAAGAAATCGCCCGCGAAGCCATGCGCTTGGCTGCATACAAGCTGCCAATTAAAACCAAATTTATTGTCCGCCCCCAAATAGAGGAGCAGGAGTAGGTTATGCCTCTTCCCAAGATTTCAGAAGCTAGAGAATTAACTGACGAGAAACTGGCTGAGGAAATTGTTGCTGTTAAAAGACAACTATTTCAATTGCGCTTGCAAAAAGCGACCAGACAATTAGACAAGCCCCATCAGTTTAAACATGCCCGACATCGCCTAGCACAACTGCTAACGGTTGAAGGAGAACGCAAACGGGCAGCAAGTCAACAGTCTCAAGAACAAAAGTAGGAGATTATGGCAGTCAAAGAACGAGTTGGCTTGGTAGTGAGCGATAAAATGCAAAAAACGGTAGTAGTAGCCGTAGAAAACCGCGCTCCTCACCCCAAGTACGGCAAAATTGTAGTTCAAACCCGGCGCTATAAAGCTCATGATGAGGACAATCAGTGCAAAGTGGGCGATCGCGTTCGCATTCAGGAAACTAGACCCCTGAGTAAAACCAAGCGCTGGCAAGTCACAGAAATTCTCAACGCCAAAGCTACAACTTAATAGTTGTTATCAAATTAACAACTTAACAAGGGAGACAAATTGTGATTCAACCCCAGACTTACCTGAATGTCGCAGATAATAGTGGTGCCCGGAAGCTAATGTGCATCCGCGTATTAGGCGCTGGCAACCGTCGTTATGGTGGCGTGGGTGATAAAATTATTGCCGTTGTCAAAGATGCTCAACCCAACATGGCTGTGAAAAAGTCAGATGTGGTCGAGGCAGTAATTGTCCGCACTCGCAAAAGTATAAACAGAGATAGCGGTATGAGCATTCGCTTTGATGATAATGCCGCAGTGATCATCAACAAAGATGGTAACCCCAGAGGCACACGGGTATTTGGCCCGGTAGCACGGGAACTGCGCGATAAAAACTTCACCAAAATCGTTTCATTGGCTCCGGAGGTGCTGTAATGGTAAAACAGCCACAACCCAAGGTGTTTCATAAAATGCACGTCAAAACTGGTGATACTGTACAAGTGATTGCCGGTAAGGACAAAGGAAAAGTTGGTGAAGTGATCAAAGCACTGCCTCAACTGAGTAAAGTTATTGTCAAAGGCGTCAATATTAAAACTAAGCACGTAAAGCCTCAGCAAGAGGGCGAATCAGGAAGAATAGTTACCCAAGAATTCCCGATTCACAGCTCCAATGTGATGCTTTACTCGACTAAGCAAAATGTCGCCAGTCGCGTGTGCTACACCTTCACTGCTGAAGGTAAAAAAGTGCGGAAGCTCAAGAAAACTGGCGAGATTTTAGATAAATAATCATCCGCCAAGGGACGATTTTAGGGTAAAAACTAAAATCTAAACTTCGAGGTTCCCTGACCAAGCCCAGGGATAAACAGGAAAAAAACTATGGCGACAACAAGACTTAAAACCTTATACCAAGAGACAATCGTTCCCAAACTGACCAATCAGTTTCAGTATACTAACGTTCATCAAGTACCAAAGTTGGTGAAAGTTACTGTAAACCGAGGTTTAGGGGAAGCGGCTCAGAATGCAAAAGCATTAGAAGCGTCTCTCAATGAAATTGCAGTGATTACTGGTCAAAAACCAGTAGTAACCAGAGCGAAAAAAGCGATCGCGGGCTTCAAAATTCGTCAAGGTATGCCTGTTGGTATCATGGTCACCTTGAGAGGCGAGAGAATGTATGCCTTCCTTGACCGACTGATTAGTCTGTCCCTACCTAGAATTAGAGATTTTCGCGGCGTTAGCCCCAAAAGCTTTGATGGCCGTGGTAACTACACTTTAGGTGTTAGAGAACAGCTAATTTTTCCAGAAGTCGAGTACGACAGCATCGATCAAATCCGTGGTCTAGATATTTCCATCATTACCACAGCGAAAAACGACGAAGAAGGTCGCGCCCTACTGAAAGAATTGGGTATGCCTTTTCGCGATCAATAAGTTCATCTAAAGAGGGAACGATGGCGGCTAACGACACAATTGCAGATATGCTGACGCGCATCCGCAATGCCAATTTGGCGAGGCATCAAACTACACTAGTGCCTGCGACAAAACTCACCCGTAGTATTGCGAAAGTACTACGAGATGAAGGCTTTATTGCTGAATTTGAAGAATCAGGCGAAGGCGTAAAACGTAACTTGGTGATTTCCCTGAAATATAAGGGTAAAAATCGTCAACCACTAATTACTGCCCTCAAGCGCGTAAGTAAGCCTGGTTTGCGCGTTTACTCTAATCGCAAAGATTTACCCAGAGTACTCGGTGGTATCGGCATTGCCATTATTTCAACATCCAGTGGAATTATGACTGACCGCGAAGCGCGGCGTCAGAACCTGGGTGGCGAAGTACTGTGCTATGTCTGGTAATTAATAGTCAATAGTCAACAGTCAATAGTTAATGGTCAATCTTCATTGACAACTGACAACTGACAACTGACAACTGACAACTGACAAAGGACAAATAAAGTCATGTCTCGTATTGGTAAACGTCCAATTACTATTCCCGCCAAAGTGCAAGTGGCGATTGA
The DNA here is from genome assembly GCF_014697075.1 of Tolypothrix sp. FACHB-123. Taxonomy (GTDB): domain Bacteria; phylum Cyanobacteriota; class Cyanobacteriia; order Cyanobacteriales; family Nostocaceae; genus Aulosira. The sequence goes on from NZ_JACJRE010000003.1 coordinate 179,799, forward strand.
TGGCACAAAAGTTGTCGTCAAAGGGCCCAAAGGAGAACTTTCTCGTGAGTTACCCACTCAAGTGACAGTCTCTCAAGAAGGCGAAACATTACTGGTGAACCGTCGGGATGATTCTCGTACCGCCAGACAAATGCACGGTTTGAGCCGTACCTTAGTAGCCAACATGGTTGAGGGCGTGTCTGTTGGTTTTCAGCGCCGTTTAGAAATCCAAGGTGTGGGTTACCGGGCCCAAGTCCAAGGTCGTAACCTAGTTTTAAACATGGGTTACAGCCATCAGGTACAAATTGAACCACCCGATGGTATTCAATTTGCTGTGGAAGGTACAACTAACGTCATAGTCAGTGGCTATGACAAAGAAATCGTAGGCAACACAGCAGCGAAAATTCGTGCCGTTCGTAAACCAGAACCTTATAAAGGTAAGGGTATTCGCTACGCCGGTGAAGTGGTCAGACGTAAAGCTGGTAAGACTGGTAAGAGTGGTAAGAAGTAAACATGAAACTTACTCGTAGAGAATCAAAAACACGTCGCCATAGACGTATTCGTGGTAAAGTTCAAGGCTCTCCAGAACGTCCACGCCTAGCTGTGTTTCGCTCCAACGAGCACATTTACGCTCAAGTAATTGATGATACTCAGCATCATACTTTGGTTTCAGCTTCAACTGTAGAACCAGGCTTGAAATCGAGTTTAGCCTCAGGTGCTAACCGCGATGCATCAGTCCAAGTTGGCAAACTTATAGCAGCGCGATCGCTAGAAAAAGGCATCACCAAAGTCGTCTTCGATCGCGGTGGTAACCTCTACCACGGTCGCATCCAAGCCCTGGCTGATGCAGCTCGTGAAGCTGGTTTAGATTTCTAAAGTCATTTGTCGCAGTCATTAGTCATTTGTTCAACAACAACTGACAACTGACAACTGACAACTGACAACTGACAATTGACTAACAGAGAGCATTTAATTATGGCAACTGGTCGTCGTAAAGCAAACCGCGCAAAAAAAGAAGAAACCAACTGGCAAGAGCGAGTCATTCAAATCCGCCGGGTGAGTAAAGTCGTCAAAGGTGGTAAAAAACTCAGCTTCCGCGCGATCGTCGTCGTCGGTAACGAACGCGGTCAAGTTGGTGTTGGTGTAGGCAAAGCCTCAGATGTAATTGGCGCGGTGAAAAAAGGCGTAGCCGACGGTAAAAAGCATCTCATTGACATCCCCATTACCAAATCTAATTCTATTCCCCATCCCATTGATGGTGTGGGTGGTGGAGCTAAGGTAATTATGCGCCCAGCCGCACCCGGTACTGGGGTAATTGCTGGTGGTGCTGTGCGGACTGTATTGGAATTAGCCGGAGTGCGTAACGTCTTAGCTAAGCAACTCGGCTCTAACAATCCACTCAACAATGCCAGAGCCGCAGTCAACGCCTTATCTACACTGCGTACCTTAAATGAAGTCGCTGAAGACCGGGGTGTTCCTATTGAAAATCTCTACATTGTTTAGTAGAGCGAATTTTTCAGAGTATTTGTGTAAAAAATTACTATTTACATCATGAGACTCAACGATGTTAAGCCTCAAAAAGGCTCAAAAAAACGCCGTAAGCGTGTAGGTAGAGGTATTTCTGCCGGACAAGGTGCCAGTGCTGGTTTAGGGATGCGGGGTCAAAAATCCCGTTCTGGTAGCGGTACTCGCCCAGGTTTTGAAGGTGGTCAGCAGCCATTGTACCGCCGCTTACCCAAGTTGAAAGGTTTTCCCCAAGTTAATCGGAAAATTTACACTACGATTAATGTAGATAAGCTAGCTTCTCTGCCTGCCAATACAGAAGTAACTTTGGAATCCTTAAAAGCAGCAGGTATCCTGACTGCTGTCAAAGGCCCATTGAAAATTTTGGGTAATGGCGAACTGAGCGTTCCGCTCACAGTCAAAGCAGCGGCTTTCACGGGCCAAGCTCGTAGCAAAATTGAGGCAGCTGGAGGAAGTTGCGAAGTTACAGAGTGAAGCCCAATAGCGCACTTAAAATGCTAGCCAACTCGCTTCCAGCGCCTGGTTCACGATAAAGGTAGCACTCTATGATCAGTCGAGACAAAGCCCCAACGGCTCAAGAAACTTTTATGCAGATGGCTCAAGCAGCTGGACTGAGAGGTAGGCTGCTTGTAACTGTCGGTATTTTAATTTTGGTTCGCCTGGGCATCTTTCTGCCTGTACCAGGTATTAATAGAGTTGAGTTTGCCAGACAACTCCAGAACAATAATGCCATATTCGGTTTATTGGATATATTTTCTGGGCGAGGATTTTCGACATTGGGCGTTTTTGCTTTAGGGATTTTACCCTTCATTAATGCGTCCATTATTATCCAATTACTCACGGCTGCTATCCCATCTTTAGAAAAGTTACAGAAAGATGAAGGTGAAGCTGGGCGACGGAAGATTTCGCAAATTACACGCTATGTGTCTTTAGGTTGGGCGATTATTCAAAGTACGGCTTTTTCAGCTTTTTTCCTGCAACAGTTTGCCTTACAGCCAGGCCCCTTATTTGTAGCAGAAACTGCGATCGCTCTGACTGCTGGTTCAATGTTCGTAATGTGGGCATCGGAACTGATTACTGAAAGAGGTATTGGTAATGGAGCATCATTGTTGATTTTTGTCAATATTGTGGCGTCCCTACCAAAATCTTTGGGTGATACCATCGACTTGGTACAAGTTGGCGGTCGGGAAATTGTCGGTCGGGTAATTGTGTTGGTGTTGGTCTTCCTAGCGACAATTGTTGGTATTGTATTTGTGCAGGAAGGCATTCGGCGCATCCCGATTATTTCCGCACGGCGTCAAGTGGGGCGGCGAGTTTTGGCTGAACAACGGAGCTACCTACCTCTGCGACTCAACTCTGGTGGCGTGATGCCAATTATTTTTGCCGCAGCTATCCTGAGTTTGCCACTGCTAATCGCGAATTTTACTAAAAATCCAGATTTAGCGAGGATTGTTAACACTTACCTCAGTCCCGGTGGATCTCAGGCTTGGGCTTATGCTTTGGTTTACTTAATTTCTATTGTGTTCTTCAGCTATTTCTATTCTTCGTTGATTGTCAATCCGGTAGATGTAGCCCAGAACTTGAAGAAAATGGGTTCAAGTATTCCCGGAATTCGCCCTGGTAAAGCAACTAGTGAGTACATCGAGCGGGTAATTAATCGACTGACTTTTTTAGGTGCAATCTTTTTGGGCTTTGTAGCGATTATCCCTACAGCAGTGGAAAGTGCTTTAGGAGTACCAACCTTTAAGGGATTAGGAGCTACATCTTTATTAATCCTGGTTGGTGTGGCAATTGACACAGCAAAGCAAGTCCAAACTTACGTAATATCTCAGCGCTATGAAGGAATGGTGAAACAATAGTGACGCGATTAATCTTCTTGGGGCCACCTGGAGCTGGTAAAGGAACACAATCTCAAAAATTGGCTGAACACTTGCAGATTCCCCATATTTCTACGGGTGATATCTTAAGACAAGCGATGAAAGACCAAACCCCATTGGGAGTTAAAGCTCAAAGTTATGTTGATAGCGGCGAGTTAGTTCCCGATCAGCTAGTACAGGAATTGGTACAGGAGCGCCTAGAGCAATCTGATGCTGAATCTGGTTGGATTCTCGATGGCTTTCCCCGTAAAGTAACACAAGCAGCTTTTTTAGCAGAACTGCTGGAAACAACCAATCAGGGTGGTGAAAAGGTTGTTAACCTTGATGTCCCCGATGATGTAGTGGTTGCTAGGTTACTCGCCAGGGGAAGAAAGGATGACAGCGAAGAAGTTATTCGGCGTCGTCTAGAAGTATATCGCTCAGAAACTGCACCTTTGATTGATTATTACGGCGATCGCCAAAAGCTACTCACCGTCAATGGTAATCAGTCCCCAGAAGAAGTCACCACCGCTCTGCAAAAGGTAATAGCGTCTTAAGCAAGCAAAATATATAAGGGGTAGCAGGGAGAAATCCCAATGTGAAATTTCTCCCATATCCCCAATTAAGCGCCCACATAAAATTCTTTGCTGTCTAGCTGTGCAAGGCAGATAGCAACTTTAGATAAGATATATTAAGAAACTGTTGATATATTTCGTAAAGTATGTTCTCTTGCAAATGAAGCTCAAGCAATAGAACAGGAGAATGTTGAGTTGAGGAAAAAACAAGTTGTCTAAACAAGATTTGATTGAAATGGAAGGGACGGTTACCGAGTCATTACCCAATGCGATGTTTCGCGTTGACTTGGATAATGGTTTTAATGTCCTGGCACATATTTCCGGCAAAATCCGCCGGAATTATATCAAGATTTTACCTGGCGATCGCGTCAAAGTGGAGTTAACTCCCTACGACTTGACAAAGGGTAGAATTACCTATCGACTGCGCAAGAAGTAAGGTTATGTAGAGAATATTACCATATAATCCCTTTTTTGGGTGTTCCCTAGTCATTTAACTGACTAATTTCTGTAAAAATGCTATAATTCACTATTTGGAGTTAATTACAAAAGGCATGAAAGTCCGAGCCTCAGTCAAGAAGATTTGCGAAAAGTGTAACGTGATCAAACGCCGTGGTCGCGTTATGGTGATTTGTGTTAACCCCAAGCATAAGCAACGTCAAGGCTAGTGTTCTGATTCTGAATCAGAACTAAATGCGACACAAAAACGCCAGACAAAGCCCAAAATGCGCTTAATCGCATTTTTATTACAGCAATTGCCTGAACAAGAGGGAGAAATTCATTGTGGCACGTATTGCCGGAGTAGACCTTCCACGCGACAAGCGTGTCGAAATTGGTCTCACCTATATTTACGGAATTGGTTTATCTCGGTCGCAAGAAATTTTAGCGACTACAGGTGTTAACCCAGACACCCGCGTCAAAGAACTCAGTGATGCTGATATTGCTGCCCTACGAGGCGAAATTGAAAGCAATTACCAAGTCGAAGGTGACTTGCGCCGCTGGGAAGCGATGAACATTAAGCGCCTAATTGACATTGGTGCTTACAGAGGCCGTCGTCATCGCATGGGCTTACCAGTTAGAGGACAAAGAACTCGCACCAATGCTAGAACCCGTCGCGGTAGAAGGCAGACAGTGGCTGGGAAGAAGAAAGCACCAGGCAAATAAATAATATGTTCATGCTTGCTCATCCGAGCAAGGTTTACCTTACATCCACTACACAACTATGGCGCGACAACCAACAAAAAAATCTGGGAGCAAGAAGCAGAAACGCAACGTACCCAATGGTATGGCTTACATCCAGTCTACTTTCAACAATAGCATTGTCACCATTACCGATCAAAACGGCGATGTAATTTCTTGGGCAAGTGCTGGTTCTAGCGGTTTTAAAGGTGCAAAAAAAGGAACTCCCTTTGCTGCACAAACCGCTGCTGAAAGTGCTGCACGTCGAGCCATTGATCAAGGAATGCGTCAAATTGAGGTCATGGTAAGTGGCCCTGGCGCAGGTAGAGAAACTGCTATTCGCGCACTCCAAGGTGCAGGACTGGAAATTACATTGATTCGGGATATCACTCCGATTCCTCATAACGGTTGCCGTCCACCCAAGCGCCGCCGAGTTTAAAACCAACCTGTAGGGCGGTGAAAGCAAGAAGTTCGAGCACGGAAAAGTCACCTGTAATGCCTGCTTGAACCAAACAAAAGCAAACTGCTGTGGCAAGATTGTGGCTTTGGACTTCAGACGGCTTGGGTAACCAAAAAACAAGCGAATCCTAGAAAAAGGCAGCTTGATAAATTTCGGAACACCCAAAAACTAAATATTATCGCCCAAAAGCTGAATTAGGAGTGCAATTAGCGACATTTGCAGTTGGCAGATTGGCATACCTAGAGTAAGCTTCAGGGCAAGAACTAAATTCGGGAGGCAAGCGATTTGCCTACTAGCAGCACCTTAAACAGAGGGAGGCAACTCCGTGGCGCAGTTTCAAATTGAATGTGTAGAGTCTACAACTGAGGAAAGTCGAAGCCATTACAGTAAATTTGTCTTGGAACCTCTAGAACGCGGTCAAGGAACGACAGTAGGTAACGCCTTAAGGCGGGTTTTACTGTCCAATCTAGAGGGGACAGCAGTTACAGCAGTAAGGATTGCAGGTGTTTCACACGAGTTCGCCACAGTTCCAGGTGTGCGGGAAGATGTGCTGGAAATCCTCATGAAAATGAAGGAAGTCATTCTCAAAAGTTATTCCTCTCAACCGCAAATAGGGCGGTTACTCGTTAATGGACCTGCAACCGTTACGGCGGCACATTTTGATTTGCCAAGTGAAGTAGAAATCATCGATCCCACCCAATATGTAGCCACCTTAGCTGAAGGCGGCAAACTAGAAATGGAATTTCGGATCGAGAGAGGTAAAGGTTATCGCACCGTAGAACGAGGACGGGAAGAAGCCACATCTTTGGACTTCTTGCAAATCGACTCGGTGTTTATGCCAGTACGCAAAGTCAACTATAGCGTCGAAGAAGCCCGTGGGGACGGCTCAATTACCAAAGACCGATTGCTATTGGAAGTTTGGACTAATGGTAGTATCTCTCCCCAAGAAGCACTATCATCGGCTGCGGGCATTCTGGTAGATTTATTTAACCCACTAAAAGATATTTCACTAGAACCCACCGATACAGGTTCAGATATTCCCGACGATCCTACCGCCCAAATTCCCATCGAAGAATTACAGCTTTCTGTCAGGGCATACAACTGTCTCAAGCGCGCACAAGTTAACTCTGTAGCCGACTTGCTGGATTATACCCAAGAAGACCTGTTAGAAATTAAAAACTTTGGTCAGAAGTCAGCGGAAGAAGTAGTTGAAGCCTTACAGCGACGCTTAGGCATTACCCTACCCCAAGAAAGAAGCTCTAAACACAGCTAAATCAAAACCGTTAGTACGTTAGTAATTGATATTGCATTATTATGCGTCACCGTTGTCGGGTCAAGAAACTTGGTAAACCAGCAGACCAGCGTCGTGCTTTGTTACGGGCGCTGACCACTGAACTAGTCCGTCATGGACGAATTACCACTACTTTAGTTCGAGCTAAAGTGCTACGAGCTGAAGTAGATAAAATGATTACCTTAGCTAAAGATGGCTCCTTAGCAGCTCGTCGGCAAGCTTTGGGCTACATCTACGATAAACAACTAGTTCATGCTCTATTTGAGCAAGCTTCCACTCGGTATGCCAATCGTCAAGGCGGTTACACCCGCATCCTGCATACAATACCTCGTCGGGGCGATAATGCTGAGATGGCTATTGTTGAACTAGTTTAAGTCATTGGTCATTAGTCATTGGTTATTTGCAACTAACAACTGACAACTGACAATTGACAAAACAAATCTGTATGTTAGAAAGCCACCAGCCAAGAGAAACTCATCGAGTAGCCCTAGTAATCCAATACTTGGGCACTCATTTTCATGGCTGGCAACGGCAAAAGCAACAGCGCACAGTTCAAGAAGAGATCGAAACAGCGATCGCGAAAATTCTTGGGTATCATGTAACACTACATGGTGCAGGCAGAACCGATGCGGGAGTTCACGCCGCCGCCCAAGTCGCCCATTTTGAAGCTACGGGTTTAATTCCACCCCATAAGTGGGCAGCAGTCCTTAATAGCTATTTGCCCAATGATATATTAATCAGGGCTTCAGCAGGTGTAGGTCACCGTTGGCACGCTCGTTTTAGTGCAGCCTATCGACGGTATCGCTACACGATATACACTGAAGATCAGCCGAACTTGTTTGTGCGACCCTTCAGTTGGCATTATTATTATGCACCCCTAGATGAAACCTTAATCAAAGCTGCCCTGAAACCCCTGCTGGGAAAGCATCATCTAGCTGCTTTTCATCGTGCAGGCTCAAAGCGATCGCATTCTTGGGTAGAAGTACAAGCAGCAGAATGTCATCGTAACGGGTCATTAATCCATATTGAAATCCAGGCAGATGGATTTTTGTATGGCATGGTTCGGCTTTTAGTAGGGATGCTGGTACAAGTAGGTACTGGACAGCGCACCCTAGCTAACTTTACTGAATTGTGGAAAGCTGAACGACGAGAAGAAGTGAAATATGCCGCACCTCCCCAAGGTTTGTGCTTGTTGCGAGTCGGCTATCCAGATTTCCCTTTTTCATATGATGTTTGGTATGACAATCTGCCAAAATTTGTTTTTAGTCAAGAGTCAATAGTTAAAAGTCAAGAGTCAATAAGCACTAGCTTCATGACAACTGACAACTGACAACTGACAACTGACAACTAAAAATGACAAGGGACAAATTACAAATGACTAAAACATACCTTCCTTCTCAAGATTCTCTTGAGCGTGAGTGGTACGTAGTAGATGCTACAGACCAACGCCTCGGCCGCCTCGCTACTGAAATCGCTATGGTTTTGAGAGGCAAAAAGAAAGCTGAATATACTCCCCACCTAGATACAGGTGATTTTGTGATCGTGATCAATGCCGATAAGGTAGCAGTTACAGGTAAAAAACGTACCCAAAAACTCTACCGTCGTCATTCCGGTCGTCCTGGTGGGATGAAGACAGAAACCTTTGCCAAGCTGCAACAGCGTTTACCAGAAAGAATTGTCGAACACGCTGTGAAAGGGATGTTACCTAAAAATAGCCTGGGTAAGCAGCTGTTCACCAAGCTGAAAGTTTATGCTGGCCCCACTCACCCCCATGCAGCACAACAACCCAAAGAACTCAAAGTTAATACAATTCCTGGAGCAGAAAGTTAATGGTAGCAGTAGCAGAAACTACTAGCGGTCGTGCCGTATACTGGGGTACTGGCCGCCGTAAGTCAGCAGTAGCAAGAGTCCGCCTCGTTCCCGGTAGCGGTCAACTGATTGTTAACGGTAAAGATGGTAACTTGTACTTCCAGTTCAACGCCAACTACTTAGGTGTCATCAAAGGCCCTCTAGAAACCTTGGGACTAGAGAGTGAATATGACATTTTGGTGAAAGCTGAAGGTGGTGGTTTGACCGGACAAGCTGATTCTATTCGTTTGGGTGTAGCTCGTGCTTTATGCCAACTAGATCCAGACAACCGTTCGCCTTTAAAAACAGAAGGTTACCTAACCCGCGATCCTAGAGCTAAAGAACGGAAGAAATACGGTTTACACAAAGCTCGCAAAGCACCTCAGTACTCAAAACGTTAGGGCATTGGGCATTGGGCATTGGGCATTTTTAATTATCTAGCCTATAGCCCCTAGTCTCTAGTCCCTGCCATCATCTGAAAGTTATAATTTATATAGATTGACCACAAAAGGAAAAATGGCTAAACCTGATATTCATCCCAAGTGGTATCCAGATGCGAAAGTTTACTGCAACGGTCAAGTAGTGATGACTGTTGGCTCTACTAAGCCAGAACTGCACGTAGATGTTTGGTCTGGAAACCATCCTTTTTACACCGGCACTCAGAAGATTATCGATACTGAGGGTCGAGTAGAACGCTTCCTGCGCAAGTACGGTATGAGCAGCACTCAAACCTCAGGCGACACAGACAAAAAGTAGCGGGTTGGCTCTGCGGTTAACGACGACCCTGCAATCAGCTGGGTCGATTGTCATTTAATGCTTGAGCCAATTTGTTATTTTAAGGAGCGATCGCACTCATCATGGCTGAATCATACCTGCTGGACAAACTAAAATCTGTTGAACAAACTTTTAATGAATTAACTCGTCGTCTTGGTGATCCCGATACCGCGAGAAATCCTGACGAGTTTCAACAAATTGCTAAATCTCGTTCTTCTTTAGAAGAGGTAGTTAATACCTATGACACTTGGAAAGTAGCTCAAGAAGATTTGATCGGAGCGCGTCAGGTTTACAAAGAATCGGCGAGTGACCCAGAGCTGCAAGAAATGGCGGCTTTGGAAGTAGACGAACTAGAACAAAAAATAGAATATTTAGAAAACCGCTTAAAAATCTTGTTGCTACCCCGCGATCCCAACGATGATAAAAACATCATGTTGGAAATTCGGGCTGGTACGGGCGGCGATGAAGCAAGTATTTGGGCAGGTGATTTGCTGCGGATGTACTCTCGCTACGCTGACGGACAGGGTTGGAGAGTGAAACTAGTGAGCGAGTCACTAGGGGAAATGGGCGGTTTTAAAGAAGTGATCCTGGAAATTCAGGGTGAGAGTGTTTACAGCAAGCTGAAGTTTGAAGCGGGAGTACATCGCGTCCAGCGTGTACCTGCAACGGAAGCCGGGGGAAGAGTTCATACTTCCACAGCTACAATTGCCATCATGCCAGAAGTGGATGATGTGGAAATCCACATTGACCCCAAGGATATTGAAATGACTACGGCTCGTTCTGGTGGTGCTGGTGGACAAAACGTCAACAAAGTGGAAACTGCTGTTGACTTGATGCACAAACCTACTGGAATTCGGATTTTCTGTACAGAAGAACGCAGCCAGTTGCAAAACAAAGAACGGGCGATGCAAATTTTGCGGGCGAAACTGTACGAAATGAAGTTACGGGAACAACAAGAAGCTGTAACTTCCATGCGGCGATCGCAAGTTGGTACAGGATCGCGATCGGAAAAAATTCGCACCTACAATTATAAAGACAACCGCGTTACCGATCACCGTCTGGGACAAAACTATTCTCTTAACCCTGTATTGGAAGGCGATTTAGAGTCAGTTATACAATCTTGTATCTCTCAAGACCAGCAGGAACGTTTGGCAGAGTTAGCGGCTTCTGGTGCTACAAGCTAATTGTTCGTTCAATAATTTATCTTCAACCGCTTGTTGTAATGTTACTTTTAACACCGATAAGCGGTTTTCTAATGCAGTAGAAATTGCCTTTACCATTTCCTGAAAATATTGATAGTAAAGAAATTCATGCTTCAGAATATGATTTAATATTTTCCAATCACTCAGTGTTTGACAGGTATCAATTAATTTTTCTACTTCCTGTTGCCAACGCTGAAAAATTCGGTAGATGAAAAAGCTGCTGCAAATATTACCTTTTTCATCCCAATAGGAAATACAAACTTGATGCTTCAGGGAATGGATTTTCTTGATTTGCTTCACTTTGTAGCCTTTGGCGTTTAAAGCTGCTTTCGCCTCAGGATGAGAAATAAACCATTGTTCTGGTTTAATTTTATTAGCCCTAATCAGGCTTTGACCTTTGCGGCGATAGGAGTTAATTTTGCGCGGCTTGCGAAACATGATGCACCTTTTTCCCCTAATTTGACAGCTTGCTGTCTGTAACGAATTTCCGCGATAAAATGGATGAGTATCCTTAATCTAGATAGACTTATATTTAAACTTGTAATTGTAAAGCCTACATTTAATTTACCATTGGCAAGTAAACTTGTAAATGCCTAAATGCCTAAATGCCTAAATTAAATATTTATTTATCGGCGAGAAAGTAAACTAGTCAATTCCGGGGAAAAATACTACAGCAGTGGATTTAGAAGCTAGAAAGAAACTGATTGAAGTCGTGAAAATGGCTCGTGGCTCGATGAGTCAAAGAGCTTTTGGTAAACTTCTGGGCGTTTCGGCTACTGCGGTGCAATTGTGGGAAAAAGGCGAGTCGATTCCAGATACACAAAATTTAGCCAACATTGCAGCGAGAGCAGGCTATACGATGGAGGAATTGCTTAACTACCTTGGTGTTAAGCCAGTGTCAGAATCATCCGATGTAAATCAGATTGTCAAGTACATCAAATCTATGCCGTTAAGCGAAGTCGCCATTATTGGGAGAGTAGTAATGGATAGATTAGCAGCAGCTGCGGAAGCTGCGGTAGATGAAGTTAAAGCTAGTTGAATAGTTAGTTGAATGTTTTTGAGCGATCGCGCTTCTGTTTACAAGTAAACTTGTAATTTTATTGACATGAATATACGCAAATATTAATTTTTATTACAAATAAATAATAATAAATACAAATTTTATCAAAGTCTTGCTTTTTATTTGTTGTGCATAAGATAGCACTGGTGGAGAGAAAAGTAAGCAAGCATTGGGTGTGGAAACCTCTGGAATTAATTGAGATAATGTGAAAAAATTTTATTTTTTTGAGGTGTATTTATGTCACTACCTAATGAACCTTCAGCTTGGCAAGTAGAATCAAACGATGCTTTTGTACCAGTGTATTATAAAGGTGATTTAGCTGGGTTTTTCAAAAAAGAATATGCTCATGAGATGATTAAGTTTTTAAATGAGGACGAAGTTTTAAAAAAAGCACTGAAATTGGCTTGTATTGATTTAGTTAAAGAAACTAATGGTGATAGCAAAGAAGTAAGCAATTTGATCAAAAAATATATCAAAATGAGTAAGCGTCCCAAGTACGGAACGAGAGCGATCGCGCTTTTATTAACTGAAAGACAAAAGGCGCTGGATTTGAGTAGTCAGGAGTTTGCTAAATTCTGCGATACATTTAAACTTTCACCAGATGAACTCAATAATATTTATGCTGGTGAAGCTATTGAAGATAATTTATTAGCACCACTTTCCAGGATACTAGGTATTACAAAAGAACAGTTACTAGAAGTGCGGGATGGTTCAAAAGAATAAATCAAAGTATTTTTTATTAGGACTTAGGCACAAGTTAAGGAAAATTAAACCGCAGAGGACGCAGAGTACACAGAGGAATAAAAGTTTGAGAGGATTTATGCGTAAGTCCTATATATATCATAGTGGTAGAATATTGTGAAAACTGACATTATATTTTATCGGCTATTTCAAGAAATACCGAGTATTTTCTTTGAACTGATTAGCAATCATCCTGACGAAGCCAACAATTATCAGTTTGCATCCGTTGAAATTAAACAAACTTCATTTCGGATTGATGGTGTATTTTTACCTGTAGAAACCATTGATAAACCGATTTACTTCGTTGAAGTGCAATTTCAACAAGATGACGAAATTTACTCAAGACTGATAGCAGAAATATGTTTATACCTGCGTCAGAATAAACCCCAACATGATTGGAATGCTGTAGTTTTATATCCGAACAGGAATGTGGATACAGGAGATATAAAACACTATCGGGAATTTTTTGATAGTCAAAGGGTGAGAAGAATTTATCTCGATGAATTAGGTGATAATGCAACATTACCAATTGGCATAGCTACTGTTAAATTAGTAATTGAAGACAAAGATATAGCTATTAACCAAGCAAGGGAGTTGATCGCCAGAACTAGACAAGAGACAAACTCTCAATTACAGCAACAATTATTACAATTAATAGAGACTATTTTGGTTTATAAATTCCCCAATATGAGTCGGGAGGAAATTGAAGCAATGTTTAGCTTGAGCGAGTTAAAACAAACTAGATTTTATCAAGAAGCTTTTCAGGAAGGCAAGGAAGAAGGTGAACGGACTGGTAAGTTAAAAGCAATAATACCGATGTTGTCTGCTGGGTTGACTGTAGAGCAAATAGCTCAAGCTTTGGAATTGAGTGTAGAGGAAGTCAGCCAGATAGTACAACAACAGGCTTCTAATTCCACAAGTAGCGAAGAATAGCAGCAGAATTTGAATAATAGGGTAGGCAAATGTCGAAATTGGTGGCTGTAATTAGGTATATATAACTTAATTAGATGTGAGCGTGACAATCTCAGACTCTTTTTTTATCATTGCGGAAAATTTCCCTGACGAAATATTAATTAAATTTTGTTAAGATTGACACGGCAATAGCTCTTCATCCCCCAACTACCCATCCCCTACCTGAGAGAAACTTGATGCTGCGACTAGAACATATTAGTAAAATTTACCCTACAGGTGAAGTTCTTAAGGACATCAACTGGGAAGTCAAACCAGGCGATCGCATCGGCTTAGTCGGTGTCAATGGTGCAGGTAAATCTACCCAGCTAAAAATTATATCTGGGGAAATGGAACCCACATCAGGCGAAATTATTCGTCCGGCGAGTTTACATATAGCTTACCTGAACCAAGAATTTGAAGTTGACCCCAGTCGGACTGTCAGAGAAGAATTTTGGACTGTATTTAAAGAAGCGAATCAAGTACAGCTTTCCATCGCTGAAGTGACAAGAGAGATGGAAACTGCGACTCCAGAGGAACTGGATAAATTAATCCACAAATTAGACAAATTACAGCGTCAATTTGAAGCCTTAGACGGCTACGGTTTAGAATCACGCATCGGGAAAATCTTACCAGAAATGGGATTTGAACAAGAAGATGGCGATCGCCTCGTTAGCGCCTTCTCTGGTGGTTGGCAGATGCGGATGAGTTTGGGTAAAATTCTGTTGCAAAAACCCGATTTATTGCTACTGGACGAACCGACTAACCATTTAGACTTAGAAACTATTGAATGGTTAGAAAATTACCTCAGAAGTCTGACAACGCCAATGGTCATAGTTTCCCATGACCGAGAGTTTCTTGACCGTCTCTGTAATCAAATTGTCGAAACTGAACGCGGTGTTTCTACTAGTTACCTGGGTAATTATTCTGCATACTTGCTACAAAAAGCGGAAAATGAATCAGCACAATTAAGTGCTTACGAACGCCAGCAGAAAGAAATCGAAAAACAACAAACATTTGTTGATAGATTCCGCGCTAGTGCTACCCGCAGTACCCAAGCTAAAAGCCGCGAAAAACAACTAGAAAAAATTGAGCGCATTGAAGCACCAACAGCAGGGGTAAGAACTCTGCATTTCCGCTTCCCCGATGCACCTCGTAGCGGTAGAGAAGTGGTGAATATTAAAGATTTGACTCATATCTATGATGATAAAATCTTGTTTTTGGGTGCGAATCTCTTTATTGAAAAAGGCGATCGCATTGCTTTCTTAGGCCCCAATGGTGCAGGTAAATCTACCCTATTGCGGGTAATTATGGGTATGGAGCCACCCACAGAAGGTACTGTAAAATTAGGCGATCACAATGTAATTCCTGGTTACTTTGAGCAAAATCAAGCAGAAGCTTTGGATTTACAAAAAACAGTCATGGAAACAATTCACGATGAAGTTCCTGACTGGAAAAATGAAGAAGTGCGTACACTTTTAGGACGTTTCTTATTTACTGGAGACACAGTATTTAAACAAGTTGGTGCATTAAGTGGCGGCGAAAAAGCGCGTCTAGCTTTAGCAAAAATGCTCTTACGTCCGGCGAACTTACTCATATTAGATGAGCCGACAAACCATTTAGATATTCCAGCAAAAGAAATGTTGGAAGAAGCACTGCAAAATTACGATGGTACGGCGATTGTTGTCTCTCACGACCGTTATTTTATCTCCCAAGTAGCGAATAAAATTGTGGAAATTCGCGATGGTGAATTCCGCGTCTACTTAGGCGATTATCATTACTATCTGGATAAAATTGCTGAAGAAAAAGAACAAGCCAAGTTAGAGGCGATCGCAGCTGAAAAGGCTGCTAAGAAAGCCGCTAAAGCCGCTAAAGCTTCAACAAAGCGTAAATAAGCAGGTCGTCGCCGTAAAATTTAAATCGGGTGCGTGATGCTAAAATTCCTTGGTTGACAAGGATTAATACCTAAATTTAAGCATTACGCACTACTACGATTTAAAGATTTATTAACCAGGAATTAATACACATTTGCAGAAATACCACTCAAGCTGCAACATCTGTGGTAAAACCCAAGTTAGAGATTAACTACTGACGGTACACAAAAGCTTTTTTGGGATAATTAGCCCCACACAATTATCACAAATAATACGCAAAAGTTACTAAAGTTAAAAAAAATCTAAAAAATACTGAAACTTTTCATAAAAGAAGTTAATAAGCAGAAATCCTCTTGCAGTGGTGATTAGCAGTGGTATCATTCGGGTATTACAAAAAGTAAAGGGCAATTTTACTATGACCAAAGCACCTGTTGCTCCTGTGGTGCTAGTCATTTTAGACGGATGGGGCTACTGCGAGGAGAAGCGTGGAAACGCGATTGTTAATGCGAAAACTCCAGTCATGGATAGCTTATGGGCAGCTTATCCACACACCCTCATCCGCACCTCAGGAAAAGCCGTAGGGTTGCCAGATGGACAAATGGGCAACTCGGAAGTTGGTCATTTGAACATTGGCGCTGGACGGGTAGTACCGCAAGAATTGGTACGCATCTCCGATGCGGTGGAAGACGGTTCTATCAAGCTCAACCCAGCACTTGTCAAAATTTGCCAGGAAGTGCGCGATCGCAATGGCAAGCTGCATATAGTCGGTCTGTGTTCCGAGGGTGGCGTACATTCCCATCTCACCCACGTAGCAGGTCTACTAGAGTTAGCTAAGGATCGGCAAGTTTCCCAAGTTTGTATCCACGCCATTACCGATGGTCGTGACACCACACCGACCGAAGGTATCAAAGCAATTGGGCAATTGCAAGAATATATAGACCGCATAGGTATTGGGCAGATAGTCACCCTGAGCGGTCGCTACTACGCGATGGATCGCGATCATCGTTGGGATCGGGTTAAACGTGCTTATGACGTAATGACCCAAGATGAGGTGACTGACAATCGCCAAGCTGTAGAAATCTTAAAAGCATCCTACGCCGCCGGAGTCACAGACGAGTTCATCAACCCCACACGCATTGCTTCTGGCGCAATTGCAGCCGGGGATGGAGTCATTTTCTTCAACTTCCGCCCCGATCGCGCTAGACAACTCACTCAAGCTTTTGTTAGCCCAGAATTTACAGGCTTTGAAAGACAGCTGATTCAACCCCTAGCCTTTGCTACTTTTACTCAGTACGATCCAGATTTAAAAGTAGCGATCGCCTTTGAGCCGCAAAATCTCACCAATATTTTGGGAGAAGTTATTGCTAATCAGGGTTTAAAGCAGTTCCGCACCGCAGAAACAGAAAAATACGCCCACGTTACCTACTTTTTCAATGGCGGTCTAGAAGAACCTTTTGCAGGCGAAGATCGGGAACTCGTAAGCAGTCCAATGGTAGCAACTTACGACAAAGCCCCAGCGATGTCAGCAGAAGCAGTTACAGATGTAGCGATCGCCGCGATTGAAAAATGTATCTACTCGTTAGTTGTCATTAACTATGCCAACCCAGACATGGTCGGGCACACGGGTCAGATAGAAGCTACGATAGAAGCAATTGAAAAAGTTGATCGCTGTTTGGGTCGCCTACTTGCTAGCATTACTAAAATCGGGGGAACCACAATTATTACTGCCGATCACGGTAATGCTGAGTACATGCTAGATGATGCGGGTAATCCTTGGACAGCCCACACCACCAACCCTGTACCTTTAATTCTGTTGGAAGGAGAAAAAGTCAAAATCCCTGGACATGGTACAAACGTCGAACTGCGAAGCGATGGCAAGCTAGCCGACATTGCACCAACTATTCTCGAGATTTTACAACTACCTCAGCCATCAGAAATGACAGGGCGATCGCTAGTAGTCCCAGCCGGATATGATGTGCAACGCAGTCGTACTCCTGCCCAAGTAGGTTTGTAAACAAGATAACAGTTAACATTTAACTGTTAGCTTCACCCTGACACTTTTGTTTTGAAATTGACTATCTATTAAGATTGCTACCATGACAGTTTCTAATATTGTTCAAGGAATTTGGGCACTTTCCGCCGTTGGTTTAATCGTCTTAGTGTTGCTGCATAGTCCCAAAGGAGATGGTATTGGAGCCATTGGCGGACAAGCTCAACTATTTAGCAGCACCAAAAGTGCAGAAAACACCTTAAACCGAATTACTTGGGCATTAACAGTAATTTTTCTCGGTTTAACAGTAGTTTTAAGCGCCGGCTGGCTACCTAAGTAACCATAGGGAATAGGGACATGGGGCAAAAAATCCAATACCCAACACCCAACCCCCGGAAAAATTTATTTCTACAACAGTTACTAGCAGTTCTTACCTTAGCCATAGGTACGGGGCTGCTAGTTATTTTTACTCATCTTCCTGCTACCGCCTCATTTCCTTCACTAAAACCCCATCCTTTACCGCCAACCTTAGCCCAATGGCAAGATAAAACCAACAGTGGCAATTATTTTGGAGAAATTACACCCACTCAAGTTGGTTATCTAGTTTGGTCGCAGTTTCCTATTAAAGTTTACATAGAAACGCCAACAACAATTAACAGCCAGCAAGCGCAAGCTTGGGTTAACAGCATCTTACAGGCTGTGCAAGAGTGGAATGCTTATTTACCTTTATTAATAGTAGAAAAACCAGAGGTTGCAGATATTAAAATTTTGCGAAAAGCGCCACCTCTGCAAATTTCTCCTACCGATAAAATTCCCCGTGCGCGTTCAGCATTAACTACTTACGAGTTATATACCAACAACAAAATTTTATTGCATCGCTTCACTATATTATTAAGCCCTAGCCAGACTGGTAATTATGTCCTAGCCGCAGCGCGTCACGAACTCGGCCACGCCTTGGGAATTTGGGGTCATAGTCCGTTACAAACTGATGCTTTATACTTTTCTCAAGTTCGCCAACCACCGCCGATTTCTGCTAGAGATGTGAATACCTTGAAACGGGTTTATGAACAGCCAACTAGTTTGGGATGGTCTTCATAGTCGCTTAAGTTTTAACAGGTAAGAAAAACGTAATATGTAAAATTTTGCAACTCACTCCAAAGCTATATTGAGCAAGGCTTACTTTAGCCAGTGTTGTTCACTGTTATTGCTCGGTCGAGGTTATTAAATTTTTTAGAATACAGTTTTCCCATTTCGACACAGTGATTCCTACTAATTTTTACTGGTGACGTGAATATCTCCGGAAGGCTAGACTATCAGAGCAAACTGTGTTTTAAAAAACACTATGACTCTCTGCATCAATACTCAATGCCCAAAACCCCAAAATTCTGAAAATATACTGTTTTGTCAAGCTTGTGGCTCAGAATTGCTCTTGGAAGGAAGGTATCGAGTGACTCGTCAATTAGGCGCTGGTGGTTTTGCCAAGACATTTGAAGTCAACGACAGCAACACCCTCAAAGTTTTAAAAGTTCTGATGCTGATGGATGATGCCAAAGCAGTATCGCTGTTTCAGCAAGAGGCACAAGTATTAAGCCATTTGAATCACCCAGGAATTCCGAAGGGAGATGGGTACTTTACCTTCTTTCCTAAAAATAGCCAAGCGCCACTGCATTGCTTGGTAATGGAGAAAATTGAGGGGTTGGATTTGCACCAATACATGGAACAACGAAATAATCGTCCCATTGATGAAAATTTAGCACTTTTATGGCTCACTCAGTTAACAAATATTTTATATGAAGTGCATCAGCATAACTTTTTTCATAGAGATATTAAGCCACCAAATATTATGCTAAAAGCAGATGGAAATCTGGCTTTAATTGACTTTGGTACAGCAAGAGAAGTTACACAAACCTATTATCAAAAAGCAGCAGGGCAGAATATAACAGGAATTATTTCACCAGGCTATACACCACTAGAACAAGCTAATGGTAAAGCCGTACCACAATCAGACTTCTTCGCTCTTGGTCGCACATTTGTTTATTTACTTACTGGTAAATCTCCAGATCAATTTTCTGAAAATCCACGAACTGGTAAGTTAATGTGGCGAGATAGCGCCTCACAAATATCTAAACAGGTAGCTGGTTTGATTGATTATCTGATGGAAGCATTTCCTGGAAAGCGTCCTCAGAATGCTCAGATGATTTTGAGGTGTCTATCAGAAATTAGTTCAACTGTACAGCCATATTCCCCTTCTTTACCAGCATCACAATTACCACCTACCGAAATAGAAAAGCCTAAACAAAGTAGGCAAGTTCAAACGTCAGTAACTACTGAAATTCAATCTTCAAAAACTGAAACGAAGATATTCTCTAGTAAGACTGCCCAATTCATAGGTGGAGTAATTGCTTTCGCTATACTTTTTTTAGTTAAATTTGGTGGTAGAGAAATTTATAAGTTATTTGATTCTCATCCGAGTCAGCCAGTTGTGACTTCAAAACAAACTGAAATACAAGCAAGCAATTCTGCGGAATCGACAAATAATTCTGAGCCAGCAAATACTGATTCTACTAGTCAACAGCCTTCTATTCCCGAGGAAAATATACCCCCAAGTGTTCCATCTGGTTGGAAGAAGTCTCAAGGTGGCGGGGCAGAATTATGGTTGCCTCCAAGTTGGGAAGATAAAGATTTATATAAATCAATTAACAAGTTAGGTAGTCACAATCCAGAAGTTCAGCAATTTGTTCAACAAATGCAACAAAATCCCTTAGCTTTTCCAATTTGGGCTTTTGACTCGAACAATAGTGACTCAGGCTTAGTAACTAATGTAATTGTCTCCAAAGAACAAGTAAATTTTGCGACTAATTTAGAAACTTACTTACAAGAGGAGAGCAAGCAACTTCCTGCTCAAATTCGTATATTGGATATGAAAACTGGCTTGGTTGAAGATTATCAAGTAGGACGGATAATCACAGAAACATCATTCGGTATAAGCGGAAAACAAATATATTATTTCATTAAAGATGGCAGGACTATTTGGAGTGTCATTTTTTCAACTGGGGCAGATGAATTTGAAAAACGATTACCAATCTTTGAAGCAAGTATTCGTACCTTTTCAGTTAAGTAGTAGAGTTCACTGTGCCAATTTAGCACAATTAATTATACGTCCAAATTTCCCTTGCGTTTTAACGCTATATCTAATTCCTTTGTTGGTGTTTTTCGACTCTTTTTGATAAATTTTTAAGTTAGCGCGATCGCACTTTTACAGTACTTTATAAATCAAATAAACAAACCACAATCAACCCTAAAGAATTCGCCTAAAGCTTGAGCTTGAGCTTTACTCATTTCTTGCTGACCATTAAGCACTTTTGAAACAATAATCCCCGTTTCTTAACTAGGTGCAGCAGCTTCAGAGCAGTTCCACTAGGACGCTTCTGACCAATTTCCCACTTTTGAACTGTTGATGGACTAATATTTAAAATTGCTGGAAATACTGCTTGACTGACATGAGAGGATTCGCGTATTTGCTTAATTTGCTCAGGTTCTAGCGGTTCAATTGGAGACAAGCACAGGCTGTCAAATTCACGCAATGTAGTCTGATCCATCAATCCAGCCTTATGCAGCCCCGTAGCTGTTTCATGAACGGCTTCAAGAATCAGTGATTTCTTCTTCGGCATTACAAATTACCTCCATCAATTCATCTTCCAGCTTTGCTGTTTCTAGATCCTGTAGTGTGTAAGAAAACAAAATTGAAAACAACCCCTTTCTCAGGCGGCTATAAGTACGATACCCTGACGATAAAATAGTAAATTATCCGCGCCAATATGGAAAATGACCATTAAAGAACAGATTACCCAAGAATTAGATAAATTACCTGAACCTTTATTGCAGGAAATTTTAGACTTTATTCAATTTTTGCAAGCCAAACGCCAAGAAGTTAGCATATCTTCAGATAATCAACCCATTCAAACACTTGTACCAGAGCATACTTTAACAGGTTCTACTGCCGAAGATTTATTAGAATTTGTGGGAAGTTGGGAAGGTTCAGACATCAGAGAATGTCTGCAACTAGTTCATGAAAATCGTATGCCTCTGGAATTTTAATTGTGTATCTACTTGACACTAATCACTGTTCCTTCCTCATGGAAGGTTTACCTAGCGTTGCAAATCACTTGCGTTCCCTTGGTCAAGTACAATTAGCAACGAGTGTTATTGTAGCTGGGGAGTTGCGTTTTATGGCGCAAAATTCCCAAGAAAAAGCTGCTAATCTAATCAAAATAAATTTATTTCTGCGACGTATTAACCTATATGGAATCGACAAAGAAACAACAGAAATATACGGTGATTTTAAATCAGAAATTATTAAGCAATACGGTGCAAAAGAAAAAAATAAACGTAAAACAACTAAACTACATACCATTGGTATGAGCGAAAATGACCTTTGGATAGCGGCAACAGCTATACGCCATTCACTAATTATTGTTTCTTGTGACAGTGATTTTGAGCGAATGCGACAAGTAAGAGAGTTTTCTTTAGAAAGTTGGGTTTAAATTAAGCAATCTAAAAATTAGTATAGCTGCACTTTTCCATAATCTCAGATGCAGTGCAGCTAACCAAAATTTATATCAGCACCCTTACTTACAATCTATGAGTTAGAGGTAAAGGTCGCTGTAGTAGAACTTCGCGATACAATTGTTCCAACTGAGTAATATTATCAGTGAGGGTATAGCGTTCCAATACACGCTTTCTGGCTTTCTGTCCCAATACAGTTGTTAACTCAGGATGATCTTGGAATAGTGGCAACAAGGTTTTTAATTGCGATCGCACTGTCTTAGTATTTAAAACTACACCCGCGCCTTTTTCCAATACTTCCCCATCAGCACCCACATCTGTAGCTAAACAAGCCAAACCACAAGCCATTGCTTCTAACAGTGATAAAGATAGCCCCTCTACCAGCGAAGGCAAAATAAATACATCCGCTCCCTGTAAAATCTCGATGCGGCGGTGTTCATCAGCAATAAATCCTAGCCAAATAATCCCTTCTTCTGCACCATAAAACGGCTGTAAAGAAGATTTCAAAGGGCCATCACCAACAATTAGCAGCTTGCTATCTGGTTCCATTTCCGACTGCTTCCAAGCACGCAGCAGGGGTTCGACGTTTTTCTCTGGTGCTATCCTTCCTTGATAGACAAATAAGCGTTCGGCTTGAAATTCTGCTTTGACTTGAGAACTTCCGGGAGCATATTTACTGGTATCAACTCCGTTGGGAATCACAGCAACTTTTTCTTCCCGCACGCCCATCCGCCCTAATAAATCTCGCTGAATTTGGGAAAATACAATCACGCGATCGTAGTTCACCAAAAAAGGTGCGTATAGCTGATAGGCCAAAAGTTGAGTTCCGGAGATCAGTTTTGCCCCTTTACCTGCAAATGGTGTGTGGAAAGTAGCGATGAGGGGCAAATTCAATTGCTCGCAAATTTCTGGAAGAATAAAGTCCAGGGGAGATAAAGTCAAGGAAGCGTGGACGATATCTGGTTTAATTTCCCGCAACGACTCAGTTAATACTTTGGTTGCCTTAAACGTGGGAATTGTGTAAACCTGAGACTTGTAAAGGAAGGGTAAGGAAACTTCTTGAAATTTCGGCCAGTTATCAGGTTCAGATTCTTCTTGGGCAAAGTGGAGAAAGCTAACTTCATGCCCTCGATCTAGCAAGGCATTTGTAATTTCTCGACTATAAGTGACATTGCCACAAAATGGTGATTTTTTTCCAATCCAGGCTATACGCATTCTTTATTTAGTTATAGGAAGAGCGGGTTTAGTATTTAGTTATTTTTCCTTTATGCTTTCGCTTTTATCTTGTTGTTATCACTGACTGGTTAGCAGTCATCAAACCTCATAATTTTCTCCGGTTCAAATAGGCAAATTTTCAGCTTGATTCAATTTGTAAATTCGGAATGGAATAAAGATAACATTCAAACTCAACAAAGGTCTAAATCTTTAGCTTTGATGTTTGCACTTCCCAACAGCAACAATGTCTATTTATCGCTTTAGTTATGCTATGGAGAATTTGTTAATAGATATGAGTTAATGAAACCTTTTGAGCCAGGATTCACAATGCTCCCTAGTTATGCCTATGGTAATTTATGGCTGAGTTCAGTCTATCACAAAAACTTCAGCTAACAGTAAATGATTAAGGTTCTCAAATTAATGATTAATAGCTACCGATGAGCGTTATACCAGGTAAAGATACCTCCAAAAAAGACGATTACAGCTAATGCTAAAAATACAGCTTGTAAGCCGATAAAGGTTTCTGCAACCCCAGCTAATGCTAAAGGTAATGAAAGGGCAATATTAATGACATTATTTTGCAGACCAAAAACTTTACCCCGCATTTCTGGTGGGGTTTCGGTTTGGATTGTGGTTTGCATAGGAATGCCAACAAGTGCGCCAAAAACACCCAACATTGCTACTAACAAAAGTACAATCCAGAGATTGGTTGTAAATATAGATAAACCAATCAGTGCTGCTGCCATACCCAAACAACCACAAAGACTTAAGGCAGTATAAGAGAAGCGTTGACCAAACTGACCGAGTATTGTCGCTCCTCCAGCAATCCCGACGCCACCAGCTGCTAATAAAAAGCCAAATTGCGAGGCTTTCATGTTAGGAATTATTTCTGCCATCCGTACAGCTAAAACAGTTAAGGCAGCAAAGATAGAAAATAATATGATTAATTGCACTAAAGCGCTACGCACACGATGATTGTCTTTGAGATAACGCAATCCATCGCGTAAGTCAGCAAAAACATGGGGAAATTCAGTTTCAGCGTCGTGGGGTTTTTCTTTAGTTACCAAGAAACTCAAAATTATGCCGGCGATCGCATAACTTCCACCAACTAAAATTTCCTTACCTAATCCACCATTACCACCTATTTGTAACCAAAGCTGATCCGCGATCGCTAATAGTGGTTCTCCAACAGCAAAACCCACAATCACCGAGGCCATCATGGTTGTGGTGTAGAGGGAATTAGCCGAAAGTAAATGCTGTTCTTCCACTACTAAGGGAATAGCTGTTTGTTCGGCTGGGGCAAAAAACTGTGTCAGGGTGGAAACTAAAAAAGTCACACCTAAGATGATCAAAAATCCGACTGGTAAAACTCCCACTGGCTTCCACTCATGGGTAAACCATAAAAGCAAGGGAATCACTAACACCAAAATCCCTCGCCAAACATTCGTGGCTACTAGCACCGTCTTTTTTGACCAACGATCTACAAATACACCAGCTAAGGAACCAAATAGCACGGCGGGAATGGTAAACGCCATCATTAAAGCGGATACCCAACCACTAATGCTTTGATGACTCGCTTGAAACTGGGTATTGATCAAGGCAATCATCAGTACCAGATAAACTTTATCTGCTAGCTGGCAAAAAACTTGACCGCCCCAAAGTGCTAGGAAATTCGGGTTTTTTAATACGGGTAAAAACCCCTTTTGGGGAAGATTATCTGATGTTTCATCTTTACCTGAATCATTACCATTGACATCAGGCGGCTCTTGTGCAGGGGTGATTGGTGCTTGTCCATTCACCTCAGTTTTGGCTGATGTATCTTCTTCACTAATGACATCAGGTGTTGATTTTTCTGACAGCCAATTTTTATTGTTTTGGGAAATTTCCTGCGGGGAGATATCCTGGTTGTGGATTTGACTCGGCCGAGGCTTGGGAACAGCACTCAAGTGGCTGGGTGCTGTAGAATCTGATGCTCTATTCTGTTTTTTGGCGTAACTCGGTGACAAAGGTAGGATTTTTGTATCCAAATCAGACGGTTGCATCATGGTTGGCAGCAAAGTAAGAATCGATTAAAGTGGCGGAGCGAATTTGACGACCTAAATGATACTGAGCATACTGGCGCAGGATTTGCTCAACAGATAACCAGCCGTCATCTTTAGCGGCATTTATATGCATTATCTCTGGTTGTGACAGCTGCTGGAGTAGATAAAGTTCTCTGGCATTTAAACGCTGAGAAATTACTGGTAGCTCTTGCTGATGTACAACTGTTTGGTAGGTAGAACTGGAGGTTGGAGTTGTGGGAGGTTTCCCTGAAGAATTAATTTGTCTCTCCCGTTGTTTTTCTTTTCGCAACTCTTCCCAAGTCGCCAAACCAACTATTCCCCCAGCAGCAATACTAAATCCAACTTGCCAGTGGGGGTCTGTAAAATTTGGTACTAGCTGACGTTGCGTCAAAGCACAAACTTGCACCTGTGGTGTCAACCCTGCCAAAGCTAAAAGGTGAAATACTCCATGAGCTAGATGTGCGAGAACACCTGCTTCGTTCTGAGACAAAGTTTCCAAACGATTGAGATGTTCGTTGAGCAACTCATAAAGTTCTGCTTGGGGTTGTTCGCTCAAAGCTTGACAGAGGACAATTTCTGCTAGATATTGACTAGCAGCTAATTTACCTAAATCTTTTGTCAACCCTGGATAGGTTTTTACTGTTTGTGCTTGTGTAATTTTATCAAGCGATCGCCCTTTGGCAATCAGTAGTTCATTGACGACAAACATCCCACTCCTACCACCCAGGCTAGAATTGTGCTTGCGTGCCCCAGGGGCAACAGCTCGGATTAAACCGAACTCAGGTGTCAAAATTGTTACTATTTTATCTGATTCGCCTAGCGCCTGGGTTTTTAGATTAATTCCCGTTACTTGATAAGTTCTAGTCATTAGTCATTAGCCATAGTCATTTAGTCATCAGCCATAGTCATTAGTCATTAGTTGAGTACAAAAGACTAACGACAAAACAACAAATGACTATTCGACCTTTTCCAGGTTATCGCGCTGGCGGATTAAATCAACACCACGAGAGGTACCCAATCTAGTAGCACCTGCCAAGATTAATTCTATGGCTTGATTAACGGTGCGAATACCGCCTGAGGCCTTAATTCCTACCCTTTCGCGGGCAATCTCCTTCAACAGACGTACATCGGAAACAGTTGCACCCCCATTCCAGCCTGTACTGGTTTTTAAGAATGCAGCCCCTGCTTCCATAACTATTTCTGCTGCTATTTTTTTTTCCGCATCTGTTAACAGATTGGTTTCTAAAATTACCTTCACTGTTTGCCCAGTTTCTTCACAAATCTCCGCAATTTCTCGGTGAACGTCTTCAGTTTTACCAGCTTTTAACCAACCCAAGTTGATGACTACATCAAGTTCAGTGGCTCCATTTTCCACTGCTTCTTGGGCTTCATAAAGCTTAACAACTGAAGTAGTCGCCCCAGTCGGAAAGCCGATGACTGTACAGACTTTGGGATTTTTACCATGAAGGAGTTCTGCGGCTTGCTTAACATAGGTAGGGTGCAAGCAAACCGCCGCAAAATGAAATCTATCTGCTTCTTCACACCATTGCTCAACCTGCTCTGGAGTAGCCGTTGGCGTTAACAGGGCATGATCGATAAATGGCGCAATATCAATGTCTGGATAGTCTGCTGCCATCGTGCCTTTTGCCAATTATTGATTATTAATCTTTATAAAAAATTAAAACATTTCTTATATATATATTAAACCACATTTATTACGAGTTTATCCCGAAAAACAGGCTACTGTATAGGTTTTAGATGAGGGCTTTACAAGTAGCCTGAAATTACCTACGTAGTTATAGCATTTTAGCTTGGGGCTAGGGACTGTTTTCAAACCCTAAATTAGACTTCAATGTAGGTTGGGTTGAGGAACGAAACCCAACATTTACCTCGCTTCGTTGTGTTGCTTTCACCTCAAGCAACCTACTTTTGTAGTTTGAAAACACGCCCTAGGGGCGAGGGATTAGAGAAGAGATTAATGGTTATAAGTCGTAGTCAGGACTTTAGCGATCAAAACTTGACGATGAACTACTAGCTGTTAAAAAATCAAGAATAGTTTGCGCTAAGGCTTTTGATGCTAAATATGGCACACCATTACCAATAGTTTTAAACATATTTGTGAGTGACATATCCTCTGGAAGGGCGAAATTTGCAGGTAAAGATTGAATCGCTAAAGCTTCAGCTACAGAAATTCTTCTCACTTTGTAGGGATGTAAATGTACTTCATTATTGCCATAACAAGCCGTGGGTGAGTAGCGCCATCTGTGCAGACGTTTAAAAGATTTTTTAGAATCATCTCCCTCAGCAACTGAAGCAAATTTTGTTATTCCTCCTCTTGGTTGAAAATAATGTCTAGCGTTGGGGTGTTGCAATACATTATTTTTTATGAACCAGTATTCAACGGTAAGTTCTTGAGGAATATTTTCCGGACAATTAATTAGAGAATTTTCTTGAAATGGTTCACATTTTCGCCAAGGATAAGCAAAAACTTTCTCTTGCGGATATAAAATGTAATTCTCCCAAGGAAATACATCTGTAAGTAGTACATTATCATTAAATATTTCCTGAATTAAGCTATTTCTGAAGCCAACCAGGATAATTCTTTCTCTATCCTGTGGTACACCGTATTCAATAGCATTAATTAGGCGTTCCGTTAATATATAACCTGCATTTTGTAATTGTAGCTTTAAAGATTCAAAAAATAAACGATGTTTTTTTGTGCGCCATAAACCTTTAACATTCTCAAATAAAAAGAAATCTGGTAAATGACGACAAATTAATTCAATATAAGCAGCAGAAAGTTTACCATTATCTCCCAAATGACCTTTATTTTTACCGCCAATTGAAAAATCTGGACAAGGAGGGCCGCCAATAAAGCCAATAATATTATAAGATTTACGACAATCTTGGACTAATTCTCTCAGTCGTTTAGCTGGTAGTTCTTCTAAAAGTTTACTTACATCTGCGTCTTCTCCCTGATAATATCCATATTCAGGCAACGGTAAGTTGAGAATTTGCCGTGAATAGCGATATGCTGCCATGAATGGGAGAAATATTTCATTGACATAAACAATATTAAAACTGCTAGTTTCAAAACCTAAATCGAGGAAACCTGAACCAGCAAAGAAAGAGAATATGCAAGGTTTAAGACTCATTTCATAGCTAATTTTTGCTAATGCATTGATATTTAGTTTAAATGTAAATAGACACAGATAAATGTTTACCTGTGCCAAAAAGCGATCGCTATACAATGCCGCAAATATTTAATAATTAGTAAACATAGTTTGCACGCAAAGACGCTCAGAATAACTTTGCGCCTTTGCGTGAAATTATCCGACAGCCTTCTCAACAGCAACTTCCGGTAACAAACGCTTAACACCTTGCTTAACAAAACCTTGCAGAAAAGCCATCTGCTGATTTTGCTGGAAGACATTTTGTAAAGTTTGCCGCAATTTCTCTAAATTCAAGTTATTACCCGAATCTAAAGCTATTTCTTGTTGTTGGAAATACTCTACTAAACTTAACCCAGCTACTCTGGTGAGATAAGCTGCGCTGACTCCCTGTACTACACCACCAGCAACAAAGGTGACGGCGTTACTTTTGAGTACAGTACTCACAGCTTTTGTGGAAAGTTCGACTAAACCCAGTTTCAGCATCAAACTTCCCATTGTTCCAGCTACAGTTTGCGCCTGTTCCAAAGAGAATTTCTGCTGATAAATATTACCCAAATCCATTACCATTTGGGCATTAATCGCCGCAGTGGCTAAAACATCAAGTGCGGGGACTGGGTTAGCAAAAGCCGCAGCCGCAGCTATCCACTGATATTGTTCTATAGTTGGGGTAGCGCGATCGCGTCTGACTCCATTTACCCAGTTTTTCGCCTCAGCTTTGAGTAACTTAGCTTTTCTCCATGTTGTCGCCCAAACTAACTTCTGAGCTTGCTGAGTCACAATTTCGCTGAGTTGCTGTGTTAACTGCTGGATATCTGCTGCTGGTTGTTCTAACCACTCTTGTACAGAACCGTCAGTCTCATGCTTCCTGACTTTGATAGCCAGGGGAGACGCAGCTGTTGCAACTAAATTTCCTTGTATCCGTTGTTGTAATGACAGCAAGATACTAGCACGTTCATCTGGTAAATATTGGTCTTGCTTGTTGAAAACCAACATTACAGGTTGATTGGCTGCTTTTAGCTGCTGTAAAGTCTGAAATTCCGAATCTGTTAAGTCACCGTTGGTGAGAAACAGAACAAAATCAGATGTCTCTACTTCTGTGACAACATCGGTTTCTGAATTATCGCTAGCTTTGATAAATAATGGTGCTGTCTCATAGAAGCTAAATTTCTGCTTGATTGTTGCTTGCCAGTTAGACTTTAAAACTTCTATCAAGGTGGTTTTACCCACCGATTTACCACCAGTAACAGCTAGTTTAATTTCTTGGCGATCTAAATCTAAGAGTAATTGGTTAACTTGTTCTCGTAGGTACCCTATAGCTGGATGATTTTCTGATTCATGTACCAGTTGGTTAATTACGACTTCAGCTTGAGCGATCGCATTTTCTACATCGGCTCTTTCTACAAGCTTAATATCAAATTGCTCCACGCTAGCTTGCGGGCGATTTTTTTGGAATAACCACAATCCCCCACCAATTGCTAAAGCACTCAATAAACCAAACTCGCTAACTTGCACTATAGAATCGTGCCAACTATCTAACATCCACAGAGAAAAGGACAGTCCCAATCCTCCCACTAAAATTGGTCGTTGTAACTTCACAACCGTTACTCTCCGCACTTTTTTGACTATGCCAATTTTAGATTTTAGATTTTAGATTTTAGATTAAAAATTATTCCGGTTTATGGCCTAACCCTGCGGCGAAAAGCTCCAAAATTAAAAATTAAAATACCTAAGCTAAGTAGTTATGGGTAAGTGAGCTTGTTGAAGTGTTGTCGGGGTCAATCCCAAATCCGCAATCTAAAATCCAAAATTAATTGGCGGCTTCTACTCCAGAATAAAACAAATCCCTGCAAACTTGCTGCTTGCAGGGATTCATTTCTTTTTTATTTGGTGGCGGGAAGTGGATTTGAACCACTGACCTTCGGGTTATGAGCCCGACGAGCTACCAGGCTGCTCTATCCCGCGTCGCTTCTTCACCTCTTTAGTATAAACCTAAAGTTTAGATTTTGGCAACTATAAAAGCGATAATTCTCCAACAACTTCTAAACGCTTGTATTTTCCTAAAATCATGAACTTCTCAGCTAGGCTTTCAGCAACGCTGGGAGTAATCCAGCCCATCTGCTGAAGCAAGTGAATAGCAACTGCGTATTTTGCCCGCTTGGCTCCATCCATAACTTTAATTGCCAATCCCATGCCTTCCCCCAATCGCCCAATGCACTGTACACCTTCTGCACCAGCTTTACTTACCAATTCCCCAGGAGTTAAGCGCATGAGTTCCGTATCAAATTCCCCGTCTCCCGCTACCATTGTTGGGTGATGGGTCATCGCCCGGACAATCCGCTCCATATCTAAAGTTTTCCCGGAGGCTAGCAAGGCATAAAGCGAACCCATCTGTCCGAGTTGCATCAAGTAAGTGGGTGCGCCACAGTCATCATGAACCCCGATAAATTCCTCAGATGGCATTCGCAGCAATTCTGCTACTTTACTAAGAATTAGCTGTTGAACTGGGTGTTTGCGTTCTAAGTAATTATTCAAAGGCCAGTGACGTTGCTGACAGACGGCTAACATTCCCGCATGTTTCCCTGAGCAATTGTATTCTAGAGGACTCCGCTTGCCTTCGGGAATCGGACATTGGAGGCTACTGGGGTCAAGATCTGCCCGCCATAGGATATTAAATACCTGTCTGACTTGCTCTATGCTAGCTTTGTGGGAACTAGTGATAATCGCTAAGTCGCGATCGCTGAGGTCGTAACGTTCTAGGGTACCTGTAGATGTGACTGCAAGGGCTTGAAATGGTTTAAGTGCCGAACGGACAAATGCAGCAGTTTCCGCATTCCCCGCAACAGATAAAACCCGTCCCCGTTCGTCGCAGACAACAGCTTGGACTATATGCCTCGATTCAATAATTCCTTCCCGGAGCAACCTGACTTCCAAGGCTGCGGCTTGAGTTCGTTTTCCCATTGTCATGGGCTAAAATTTATCTCTTATTGTTATTTTTTATGATTTGTTTGTTATTTGTCAGTTGTCAGTTTGTCAATTGTCAGTTGTCAGTTGTCTTGTGACTGCTGACTATTGACTATTGACTGTTGACTAGTGACGAGTTATAACAAATGCCAAACTATACTACCAACAACAAACATTCCTGCCAAGCCAGCAAAAGTCAGTTGCAAGCGACGGAGAATGGGTTTAATTTCGTAGGTGGCAATTAAGCGATCGCGGTTTAATATTTCCTCTGGTTTGATCCAAGTTTGACCGTCATACCATCCAGACTCTTCATAAAATACTGTGCGGCTCATTAGGCGATCGCTCACATAATACCATCCTAAGTACAAACGTACTAGGAGGAGAATTATGCCAATACTTGCACCTGCTGCACCACAAAGAATAAATTGGCCAATCTGCTTATGTGGTGGAAAACTGGCTGCGGCTACCGGGCCCGCTAGTATCCAGGATAAACTCCAAAGCATGAGCATTTTCGTGATATGTTCCCGCCAATTTAGGGCACAATCACGAAATAGCCAAGATGTTCTTAATTGTTCGTACTCATTGAGTGGTTGTTGTTCAGTCGGAACTGGGCAATTAGAAACCGAGGATCTTATCATGTTGGCTTACCTCCACCGTCATCGGCTATTGGAAGTTCTAAACGTTCAGCATGAGACCAGAATGCTTCTAAATTATAAAACTCCCGCTCCTTGGGCATCATGATGTGGACAATCACTTCGCCATAATCGTGCAATACCCAACTCCCTTCAGCTTTACCCGCAGTCCGCAAAGGGTGTCGTTGCAAGTCAGTTCCTACTTTGTCTTCTATAGCTTCAGCGATCGCTCTCACTTGGACTCGAGAATAGCCCGTCATCACCACAAAATAATCTGCTAAGTATGATACATCTCCTACTCTTAGCAATAAAATTTCCCCAGCTTTGCGGTCTGATCCAGCTTCGGCCACGGCTATTGCTAATTTTCTCGCTTCGTCGGTTTCGGACTGTGGGCTAGCGATCGCACTCTTTTTCAAAGATACGGATTGTATAGGGAAGTCTCCTTGGAAAAATTCAGACATTAAACCTCAGGTGCTTTATGCCTTTTGTTACATTTTTTTACAATTTTCCACAACCAATAAACTTGTAGTTGTTTAAATTGTTTTTTTGCATACTAACAAAAAAAAGGTATGTTTGGATTTGAAAATCAATCAGCAGCCATGTTTTGCTGAGTTAGCTAAAGGTCTATAAACCAAGCCAGGCAACAAATACATGGGCTATATACCTTGTGATAATTTTGCTCAGACTCAAGATGGTTAGTTGCTAAGCGAGCTAATGCTACAAGTAATTAGTTGTAAATTAAATTATATAATACAATTTGTGTTACATCAAAAACTACATAGCTGCTCCAAGTTCTTTTCTCAGAAGAATACAGCGTAAGGAAATTATACTAAGTACAAAGGAACGGGCAAAATCAATAAAAGTAAAAGTTGTCAATAGTCCATAGTCAATTGACTATGGACTATTGACAACCTCAATGTAGATATCACCAGATAACCAGTTTTTGCCCTGATAATTACTACCGCTACATGCTAATATTGCAACCTTAAACTTCTTGGTTCGATATTTTTGATGAGTTAATTACTGGATCGTCTACCTGGAGAGATTCACATAAGGATTCATAGTTATTTAAAGCTTGCTCAAATGCATATTGTTCAACAGCATATTGACGACTTTTATAACCAAAATTTTTAACTTTTTCTGGATTGTTGTACAAATCCAAAATTGCATTTGCCAAAGCTTGATGATTTTCTGGAGGAACTACAAAGCCACCACCACTTTGCTTAATAGCTCTAGCGGCCGTACCATTTTCAGGTACAGAGGCAATTAATGCCCGCCCACTAGCAAGTAGTACTTGAATTTTTGAAGGCATATTGAAAGATATAACATTTTTCTTTTGCACCACTAAACCAACATCCGCAGCGGCTAACATCTGTGGTAACTTTTCTCGCGGCTGAAAAGGCAGTAGTAAAACATTATCTGCACCATAATTGAGACATTCTTGTTGCAGTCTGTGTAATCCTTTAGCTTCCCCAGCGATCGCAAAAACAATCTCAGGAATATGTCGTAACATAGCAGCAGCTTTCACAACTGTTTCTAAGCCTTGGGTGAGAGCAATATTTCCCGAATAGAGAACGACAAATTTGTCTTGAAGATTATGTGTAGCGCGGAATTGATTATTTTCTTTGGGTAAAGGACGAATAAAATTCACATCAACCCAGTTAGGAATTTGGACAATTTTGTGAGATGGTACACCTTTATGGAGTAAATTTTCGACAAATCCATCAGCAATCACGCTAATTTTAGTAGCGCTGTGATAAGCAAACTTCTCTAAATGCGTAAACAGCTTGATTAATAATTTGTTTTTGAGTATGCCTAAGTGAATAGCTGCTTCTGGTAAAATATCTTGCAGATTTAAAATCACAGGACAGTTATATAACCACCCTAAAAGAGAAGCAGGTAAGCAAACAGGTAATGATGGTGACGTGGAAATAATTACATCTGGTCGCCAGCCCAACAGCGCAGGTACAAAACTGGTGACGACAAAACTAGCATCTAACAATATCCGATCGAGCAGGTTTGGCTCTGGACGAATCCAAACAAAACTGCGCTGAATTTCCACTCCATTTTTGTATTCTGTAAGATACAGCTTACCCCGATATTTTAAGTAGATTTGACGTTCAGGGTAGTTGGGCATAGCTGTAACAACACGCACCTGATGTCCCCGTTTCACCAGTCCCTCTGCCAATTCCGTCATTAGCGGGGCAATACCAATAGGTTCTGGATAGTAGTTGTAGGAGTAAATCAAAATCCGCATAACAAATTAGTCAGAGTTATCTGGTTTTTTATTGAAAAACAATATTTATTCCCAAGATTTTTTGAACTTCTGACACACCCTAATTCATTCTCCCTTTAGTCTGTTTGTCTGTCATTGATTTTTTCTTGAAGATTAAGTAAATTTAAACAAAACCTACTTAAGTAGAAGTTAATCAAACGGTAATTAATCGAATCGATAATTATGCTTAATTGAAGGTGATATTACTTAAGTAGAATATTTTTCTTTTCTTGAAATTTACATGACAAAAGAGTAAGTTTCTCATATTAAATATCGAGAATTAGAGAATTTGGGATAAAAACTTGCGAGTTCGCTCTTGTTGAGGTTTGTTGAAAAATGAGTCTGGTGTCCCTGACTCAATGAGGGAACCACTATCCATAAGGATTACCCTATCAGCAACTTCACGGGCAAATCCGACTTCATGAGTTACTACAACCATTGTCATACCGTCACGAGCCAGACTGCGCATGACATCTAAAACTTCTCTCACCATTTCGGGATCTAAAGCTGAGGTAGGTTCATCAAATAGCATAATTTTAGGTTGCATAGCTAAAGCACGGGCGATCGCTACCCGCTGTTGCTGTCCGCCAGATAACTGTCCCGGATATTTATGTGCTTGTTCTAAAATTCCCACTCTTTCTAGCAGCTGCATCGCCAACTCCTGTGCTTTCGCCTTCGTCCACCGACGCACCCAAATGGGAGCTAAAGTAATATTGTCCAGTACTGTTAAATGGGGAAATAAATTAAATTGTTGAAATACCATTCCCACTTCTTTGCGAATTGCGTCGATATTGCGCAAATCATTGCTGAGGATAATACCATCTATAGTAATTCTGCCTTTTTGATATTCTTCTAAAGCATTAAATGTGCGGATAAAAGTAGATTTCCCTGAACCAGAAGGCCCCATTAATACAACGACTTCTCCACGATTTACTGTCAAGCTCACACCTTGTAAAACGTGAAATTGTCCATACCATTTATGAACATCTTCTGCAACAATAATTGGATTTAATTCTGCCATAATCATTCGCTTTCAATAATTAATTATCACTGACTATTGACTTAGTTTTTTTTCTAACCTCCGAGAAGCTAGAGACATCGAGTAACAAAATACCCAATAAATCGAGCCAATAAAGAGATACACTTCTGCATATCTGCCAATAAACTGAGGTTGTGCCAAAATTGAACGAGAAATTCCCGTAAGTTCTACTAATCCTACTAAAGATAAAAGGGATGTATCCTTAAATAACCCGATAAATTGACCAACTATTGCTGGGATTACAGCACGTAAAGCTTGTGGTAATACAATTAATATAATTACTAATAGAGAATTAAATCCTAGTGCTTTTGCTGCTTCTACTTGTCCGCGGGAGACAGCCTGTAATCCACCACGCACGTTTTCTGCCATATAAGCAGCGCTAAATAAAACGAGTCCAGTAATTGCGCGCACTACTCGATCTAAACGTAAATCAACTGGTAAAAATAATGGCACCATTACCTGGGCTAGGAACAAAATTCCAATCAAGGGTAATCCTCTAATTATTTCAATATAGAGAATAGAAAACCAACGAATGATTGGTAAATTGCTAGTACGTCCTAAAGCTAATAAAACTCCAATAGGGAAGGAAAGAACAATACTAACTGCTGCCATTAACAAAGTAAGTAGCAAACCATTCCACGAATTTGTAGATACAGATTGCCAGCCTAATCCACCACCAATTAACCAGAGAATTAGACTAAAAGATAATAACCATGTTAAGGAAAGCCAAGGTGATATTATTTTAGGAAATTTTCTGCCTACTCCGAATCCGACAGCTAAAAAAATAGCAATTAATAGCAACCAAAGTCGGGATATCAAATACCCTGGCAAAACCATTAAAATCCCAGTAATAATGAAAGTAGAAACTGCAATTTTCAGCTTGGTCAAATTATATTTACTAGAAAAAACACCCCATGTTATTGCAGTTAAAGTCGAGGTGATCGTCAACACAATCCAAATTCGCCAATATAAAGATTGGGGAAATCTACCTACTAAAAATAAACGTAAATTAACTTGAACTACTGCCCATTGTGCTTGGGTAGTTGTCCAAATAATAATGCTTTTGGCTAACCAAATTAGGAAGGTTATACAGATAATAGTTAGTAAGCTGTTGTACCAAGTATTAAAAAGATTTTTACGCAGCCACAATAATTGAGAATTTGTCATTGGTAATTTGTCATTGGTAATTTGTCATTTGTCAGTTATCTCTCTTGAATTTGTACCATGCGGTTGAATAAATTCATAACTACGGAAATACTCAAACTGAGGGTGAGATAGGTAAGCATAATCAGTAACATAACTTCTACCGCCCGCCCGGTTTGGTTAAAGGTGGTGGAGGCGACAAAATAAATATCGGGGTAGCCAATGGCGATCGCTAAACTGGAATTTTTGGTTAAGTTAAGATATTGGCTGCTTAGGGGTGGGATGATTACCCGCAAGGCTTGGGGAAAAACCACCAACCGCATGACTAACCCTGGTTTTAAACCAAGCGATCGCGCAGCTTCCCATTGTCCTTTAGATACTGATTGAATTCCCGCACGGACAATTTCGGCAATAAATGCACCTGTATAGAAAGTTAAACCCAGTAGTAAAGCAGAAAACTCTGGAGATAAAGTAAACCAAGGAAATTCTGCACCATTTTGACTCAGATAAATTAATCCCCAGAGAGAAATTTTATTTTCCACTTTGGGAAAACCAAGGAAAACCGCAAAGTACCAAAATAGTAATTGCAGTAGTAAAGGAGTATTGCGGAAAATTTCTACGTAAACTAGGCTAATATTCCTGACTAGCCAGTTATCAGAGAGTCGAGCAATTCCTGCACTGACTCCTACAATTGTTGTGAGAAAAATACCGATAATTGCTATTCGTAATGAGTTAATCAATCCTACCCACAAGGCGCGACTATAGGTGTCAGTTGGTTTATAGGTAATTAGAGTTTCACCAATATCAAAAGATGCTTGCTGTTTAAGAAAATTAAAACCAAACTGAATACCTAGTTGCTGTAAATTGCGGTTCAGGTTGCTCCACAGTATTGTGACTAGAACTGCTGTTAAAAATACAGTGATAAACTGTCCTGAAATCCGCCAAAAGCGGCGATCGCGCCACAATAATTTGAAATTTGTCATTGGTTAGTGGTCAGTTATCAGTGGTCAGTTGTCTTTTATGCTTCATCTATGCTCTTATCTCATCAACGGAAGGGTGGAGAATAGAGTAATCCGCCTTTTGACCACAGTTGATTTTGACCACGGGCTAGATTGAGTTTGGTCTTGGAACCGAGATTGCGATCGTAAACTTCGCTATAGTTACCAACATGCTTGATGATTCTGGCTGCAAAGTCGTTGGTTAACCCAAGACTCTCACCGAGGTTACCTTCTGTTCCTAAAAATCTTTTGATATCTGGATCGCTAGTAGTGGCAAATTGTCCCAGATTTTGAGAATTAATCCCTAATTCTTCGGCTTTAACTAAGGAATAAACTACCCACTTGACAGTATCCGCCCATTTAGTATCACCTTTTGCGACTGCTGGTGCTAATGGTTCGGAAGAAATGGCTTCATCTAGAATTACATTGTCTTCTGGTTTGGGTAGAAGCGATCGCCGCGCCACTAACGCAGAGCGATCGGCTGTAATTCCGTCACAACGTCCTTGTGCATAGGTCGCAAAGGTAATGTTTACATCCTCAAACACCACAGGTTTGTAAGTAATACCCCGTTTGCGCATTTGGTCGGCTAAGTTTTGTTCAGTAGTCGTTCCAGTTTGCACGCAGATAGCCTTATCTTTCAATTCAGCCAAGGATTTTACACCGCTACTTTTGCGTACCATAATCGCTTGACCATCATAAAAAACCACAGGTGCAAATTCCAAACCAACTGAGGTTGTGCGACTCAGCGTCCATGTGGTGTTGCGGCTGAGAATATCTACTTCCCCAGTTTGTAAAGCTGTAAACCGTTCTTTAGCGCTGAGATTGCGAAATTCCACTGCATCTGGGTTGTCAAATAAAGCTGCTGCTACAGCGCGACAGACATCAACGTCAATTCCGCTGTATTTTCCATCAGTTCCGACAAAACTAAACCCCGGAACTTCGCCACTAACACCACAAATTAACTGACCACGGTTTTTTACCGTATCCCAGCGATTTTTAACTGTTGGTGCTGTTTGGCTACTAGTTGTGTCTTTTGGATTTTCTGAGCCGCCACCACAAGCACTGATGGCAAAGATGAGAGGTGCGATCGCTAAAATTAAAGTCGATTTACCCATAAAATTTGTGGACATTTACATGATAAAATGTGTTTACTACTACAATTTTTTGGTTAAACCAAGTAGATGTTTGTAATATAAAACTTTTTGGTATCCTGTATTAAAAATTTAGCTAATACAAAAATATTTTTTGATAAAAAATCTAAAATTTAAACTCATCAAAAGCAGTATTAAGTGGCTTTTGATATAAAAAAAATAATTATTTAACTATGTCTAAAAAGCTATAAAGTTGTACTTCTACTCAGCATCAATTAGCTAATAAATAAAAGGTGGATTGCATACTTTTAGGAAAGCAAAAGTAACTGTACTAACTTAGGAATCTGTCACTAGCAGGTTAAACTAGGTTTGGTAACAGCTGCTCCACCGTTCCTTATGAGGCTATTATGGGAGCTCATCTGAAACAGATTGCTAAATACTTAGACAACCTTGGTTGGGACTATCGTGTTGATGACGAAGAAGATCGGATTATCACAGGTGTGGAAGCTGATAACCTAGAAGACTTCCTGATAGTTGTGCAATTGGATGAGGAAGGCAAGTTTTTTCGGGTGTTTGCGCCTCAAGTTCTGGCAGGAGTTCAAGAGCATCCTCATAAGGGAGCTATTCTACAAACCATGTTGGCGATTTCTTGGGAAACCAAAATGCTGCAATGGGAGTATGACCCATCTGATGGCGAAATCCGTGCGATTATCGAGTTTCCCCTAGAAGACTCAATCCTCACAGAGAAACAATTTAACCGTTGTTTAAGCGGATTAATTCAAATTGTTGATAGCATTGCCATGCCACGGCTGAAAGAGGTCATGGAAACAGGTCAAGACCCAGGCAATATAGAACTTGGTGAAAGACTTTTACTGAGTATTCAAGAAGAGGCTCCAGGATTGCTAGAAATCCTCGAAAAAGCAATGGAAGCCAGGAAAAAGCGGGGAAGTTTTCCCAGCGAGTGAGGCGGATTATCACTGAAATAGCTATACTCCAAAGTGATACCCTCACTATATACTGAATTTTCTAGGGCTGGATTTTATGACATCCTATGCAACCTCCTCTGCCAAAGCAGAAATGAGTGAACTTCGGCGTTTAAAAGGCTTACTACCGCCAGAATTGCAGAGCTGGGTCACTGTTGAAGGCACAACTGAGGTCAATCCACCCCTGATCCGTAGCGAAGAAATTGGTAAAGACCAAGTAGAAATTCAAATTGACTTGGTGAAATGGGATAGTCTGGCTATGGATCAGCGTAATCTGCTGTTTTGGCACGAAGTCGCCCGCATTCAAAATGACACAATTCCCAAAGATGGTTGGGAAATGGCAGCATTAGCTATCGGTTTAGGTGGTGCTGTTGGTGAGTTGTGGGTACAGGATGGATTGTTACTAGTTTTAGCATTAGCACTTTGCGGTGTTTCCGGTTGGCGTTTATACCAAAAAAATAACGGTGAAAAGCAACTAAAAGAATTGGTTGATGCTGATGAAAAAGCGATCGCACTGGCAACGCGCTTTGGTTACAGTCTCCCTAATGCTTACAAAAGTTTGGGTAGTGCTTTAAAAACCTTGATTGACAGCACCGCTAGCAAGCGCCAGCGCTCAAAATATGAAGCACGACTTTCTGCCCTCAAACGCAGTGCTAATAAAGCAAAAACTAAATCTAGACCTGTAGATGAAGGTGGATTTTAATCTGTGGTTTCACCCGCTCCTTAGTTACACAAACAACTAGGGAGCAGGAAAGGGGAATGAGGGTGACAAATGCCCAATGCCCCATGCCCTTTTACAATTGATTCAACAATTTATGAGTTTGCGGCACAACACGGACGTGCTGCACAAACTTTTTCATTAGAGCTTGCCACTTCAAAACCTGTTCAGGATAAGGGGCTAGTATAGGTTTTTTTGCCAATTTTTCAAAGTCAGCTAAAGGTGTGACAGGTTGTAAAAAAACCGGGATCTCAGGACTCACATCTGCCACTAATAAAGCTGAACGCTCTAATTCGTTTGGCTCTGTGTTTTGGGAAACAATTATCTTGACAAAAACATTTAAATGTGAGTCATAACTTAATTTAAGGCATTGAGCGTGTTCTTGCCAATAGCTTTCACCACTAACACTAGGTAGCTTAAAATCCATGCCTATGGAATCTAAGTAGGGCAGGATCGTGGCTAACTGTTCTGGGCGATGACCTCCGGTCTCCAGATATATGGGCAGATTAGTGAGCGATCGCACTTGGGGTAGAAATGAAGCCAAAAAAGGAGCATGTAGCAGGGGTTCGCCCCCAGTTAAGCTAATGCTATCGTGTAGAGAAGGAAGATTTTGCCGTTCAACCCATTTTAATAAAGTGGGTAGGGAAACAGGATTAGAATGCACTTCAAAATCCCGTAAGCCTGGGGTTTGCTCTATCTTACATGTGTCTGGTGCATTCCAAGTATGGGCGCTATCGCAAAAGTGACAGCGTAAATCACAAAAAGCAAAGCGAATAAAAATCTGCCTTGTCCCGACATTGAGTCCTTCCCCTTGAATAGCAGAAAAGACCTCTATCAGACGTGCAGTAGGATTAACCGTAGTTTTAGAAGTCATGGGATGATAGCAAGGCGATCGTGCCGTGTATTCACAACAGCAAGTGTTTTTAAGTCTCTTGTTCTATTGTGAATCTTCGCAGGCAATCTACAGTCTCTACCAATTCACTCACAATTAGTCCTGATTCCTACTAATTGCAGATGAGGATAGGTAATTACATGAGGAAAACATTAATGTTTGGCAGCTTACATTTACACGACAACTAAAGTGCAGAGCTTCATGACTAGCCAACCTAAAGAGGTCGATTTTCTCGTTACTTATTTAAATGAAATAGCAATAGTGCAGGTACCTACCAGATTGACTGTGCTTGAAGGCGTAGAATTCAAGCAAACTTGCCAAGAGTTAATCCAGGAAAATGCACAAATCAAGCAAATCACTATTGACTTTCACCAAACTACTTTTATGGATAGTAGTGGTTTAGGTGCCCTGGTCAGTAATTTCAAAACCGCCAAGGAAAAACAAGTATTATTTATACTATGTAATGTAACTCCTCCGGTAATGGCAGTCCTCAACCTCACAGGATTGGATCGAGTTTTTTCTATTGAATCCTCGGATATTTTACCGCAAACAGAACAACATAATCATCCAAATGCTCAGGTATCTTCTACGCGTAAGGTTGAACAGTTACCCACTACTCATCCTTCTGTAGCATCTTGGATGAAACGGTTGATCGATATTTTGGGAGCATTGGTAGGTTTAGTAATTACAGGAATTTTGCTGATTCCCATTGCGGTTGCTATTACAATCGACGATCCCGGCCCCATTTTCTTTAGCCAAACCCGTTGTGGTTGGATGGGAAAGCGTTTTGAAATTTGGAAATTCCGCTCCATGTGTGTGGATGCAGAAGCTAAAAAATCCCAAGTACAAAATCAAGTACAAGGTGCTTTTTTTAAAAATGAAAGCGATCCTAGAGTGACAAAAGTAGGACGATTTTTACGGCGAACTAGTCTCGACGAATTGCCACAATTTTGGAACGTTCTTCAAGGTGATATGAGTTTAGTTGGTACTCGACCCCCTACACCTGATGAAGTAGAACGCTATGAAGTACCAGAATGGCAACGTTTAGATGTTAAACCTGGGATGACAGGTGAATGGCAAGTAAATGGCAGGTCAAAAGTACGTAGTTTTGAAGATGTAATTAGCTTGGATTTGCAGTATCAAAAGAATTGGAGTCTACTGTACGATCTGAAGCTTATTATCAAAACTATATTGATTTTATTTAATAAAAACAGCGGTGCAGTTTAGCTAATTACCTACATTTTTTAATATTTTAAATTTGTTGGTAATTCATAAATCACAAAATTAATCTGTGCGTCTCGGTTGAATTTCTTCTGAAACGCATAGATTTTTTTATATTTATATCGCTCTCTTTGAGCATTTAAAGTTCTTACTTTCTTGCCTGGGTCGCCTTGAAAAACTTCATGTATCGCATAATTTTAATTTAGGGACAAAAAATGTTATGCCTAATCCTTTTAATTAAAAAAATCTATTCTGATAAAATAGCTATCTACCAAAATATTGCTGATATAAATTACAACTTATCATCACTTGATTATTTCGCATATTCACCAGCCCCATACTATGTAACTTAAAAGCCTGTACTTGCTCTAGCTCTATTGGTGCTTTTGCTTTTAGTACTTGCTTAAAAGCTGTGGCTAGTTCTGAATGCTGTTGTAAATACCATAAGTGTTGATGGAGATATTCACTATAAATTCCTGTATCAGAAGCTGCGGTTTGTATCAGTTGTTCCCAAGTTAAATCTTGGTGTGCTAGATGGTAAAAAGCCACACGTAGTAAATAAGGATGACCGCCTACCAGCCACATGAGTTCGGCTAAATCGCCTATTGAGATATTGAGTTGATGACGCTGGGCTAAATCTTGGACTTGCTCCCAGCTAAATGAGGATAATTGCACTGACAAGCCTACCTGAAACGGGGATTGATGAATAGTTAATGGAATATAAACTTCTGTAGAGTTACTAACTAATATTCGGAGTTTTTTCCATATATCACTATCTTTAGCTTCCTCATGCCAAGAACGCAATAGAGATAAGAAGTCTTGAGCAATTTCTGGATAATCAAAAATTTGGTTGACTTCATCTAAAGCCAATACTAGAGGATTTTCGATTTGTAATAGTAAATACTCTTGTAAATAAATTGTACAGTTGGCTTTACTACCTAAATCCTCATCCCAGTAATCATCTAACCTGTTTTTAAGTTTAAGTTTGTGAGTAATATTGGCACACATCCAGCGCAATAATTTATTGATATCAGTCAAAATTTTTTTATCTGCTTGTAAAAAATTTAAGCTGACAGTTTGGTAGCCTACTATAGATGCATGAGCAAGAATCCGAACCATAAAAGAGGTTTTGCCCATCTGTTTGGGTGCTTTAATCTGAATCAGAGAGCCTGGATTGATTATCTCTTGATAACATCGCTGTTCATTAGGAACTCGCTCAATATAAAAGGTAGAATTTAAAGGTACATAACCTTTTGGTATTTCTAAATCGACTATTTTTTGATGAGTTGCTGTTTTTAATTGTGTTAATGAAGCATCTACAATCTTTTGCGTAGCGATCAACTGCATCTGCCCGCCATAATAAGGCTCAAGTCGCTTTCTCAATCTTGCAATTAGTTTTTGACATCTAGTAGAGCTTTGATTTGCTTGCCGCCTTTCTACAACGGCTCGAAGATTAGTTTTATTGACTTTTTCCCCTAGAACGTCTGAGAGTAGTCTCCATAATTGCGGGGCTACAGTTTGTTTAATATAACTTGCAGAATATTGGAATTCTTCAGCAATTTGATTATAAGTCTTTCTTTGACCATCCCAAGATTCTTGCAAGACAGCGGTTTGAATATCCGTTAGAGACTTTCCTGTCTTGACATAAACTAATTGTTCGACAAATTTTAATCCTCCTGCGAGATCTTTCATAGTCACTTCAGGTACAGAGCAAATAGTATATTTTATACTAATCTATACGGATGTAAACTGGTTGAAAATTGCGCGCAATCTTCTAAGTTTTAAGAAAACTTATACCAATTTAATATGAAGCTGCATATAATAGAGGAAACAAACTCGATAAATTAAAATAACCATGAGCCGCCCTTTTAAGATTGAAATCGCAGAAAGCGAAGAAGAACTTAAAAAACGTCTACAAACAGCTAACTTAGGGAGTCAGAAAGAAAAACTACAAATGTTGTGGTGGATAAAAAGCGAGCAGGTTAAGGAGCAGCAAGAAATTGGAGAACGCTTGGCGAAAGATACCTCAACTGTGACAAGGTGGTTGCAAAAGTATAGATCGGGTGGGCTAGATGAATTATTGTCAATCAAAAAAGCGCCAGGAGCAAAACGGAAAATTCACTCAGCAGCGATCGCAGCACTTGAGGAGGAGTT
The DNA here is from genome assembly GCF_014697075.1 of Tolypothrix sp. FACHB-123. Classification (GTDB taxonomy): domain Bacteria; phylum Cyanobacteriota; class Cyanobacteriia; order Cyanobacteriales; family Nostocaceae; genus Aulosira. Next base: position 224,221 of record NZ_JACJRE010000003.1, read on the forward strand.
AAAAACAGGAAAAGGTTTTAGTAGCTATGGTGCAATAGTCGAGTGGCTAAAGCTTGAGCAAGGTCTTGATATCGAGTATGCAACAGTTTATGCATGGGTTCGATATCGATTAGGGGCAAAACTAAAAGTACCACGTCCTCAAAGCCATAAGCAGGATGAAAAGTTGGTATCTGAGTTTAAAAAAAAACTCGGAATTATTCTCAATTGCTTAGAGGAACATCTAGCGTCAGGAAAAAACGTTCATTACCTGTGTCAGGATGAAACGAGGGTAGGATTAAAAACTCTCACAGGAAAAGTAATTACGGCTTCTGGAGTCAAGCCAACTGTATCCGTGAAATGGCAGAGGGAAAATTTTTGGATTTATGGTGCAATTGAACCATTAACAGGACAACATTTCCACTCAAGTTTACCCCAAACTCAACGGTAACTATTTTCAACAATTTTTAGACTGCCTATCACAGCAATTAGGTTCAGACTATGCAATTTTACAAATTGACCAAGCTCCTGCTCATGTAAGTTGTGCAATCAATTGGCCTGAAAATATTATTCCCCTATTGCAAGCACCTCATTCTCCTGAACTTAATCCAATTGAAAGGCTTTGGCAGTTTCTCAAAAAATCACTTCATAATGAGCTTTTTCCTTCTTTGCAAGATTTACGCGATCGCATACAACAATTGTTCGAGCAATTAACATTTAAGCAGGTAATGTCTATCTCCTCTTATAACTTTATTTTAGAAGCTCTTTTCTATGCAGCTTCATATTAAATTGGTATTAGCTCCGAAGCTCAAAATAAAAAATTGCTGTCTCTTCCCAAGGAAAAAACAGCAGTAATCATCAGAGGTTGGCAATAAGTAAAATGTATTAAGCTATACCTTTGCTGTGGCTTTTAATCTTTGTCTTTGATTGAGCATAGAACCAGCAGCTAAAGCACCAAAAGCAACTAAACCTAACCCAGAACTAGACTCAGGTACTCTCTTAGGTGGAGCAGTGGTAATTCTAGCGTAAAGGGAAGCTGAGTTACTTTTACCTTCTTCGGAGATGAAATCTTTTACAGGGGTGCCATTGGGAGATTGACTAAATCCTACTATCTGCAAGGTATACTCTACATCGGCAATACTGAAGGTGTTTACGTTCTTTGGAGTAGAGAAGGTAATTTTATCAGAGCAGCCATGACTGTTTTTCCCATAAGCGCATGATGGGCTGGAGTTGAGCGTTTCGTCAATATTAAAGCTAAAGTTGAAAGTCTGTGATGCAATATCGGTAAAGTTTAAATTAAGTCCAAGATTTACTTTTGAGGCAGCTGTTCCCGCATTGATCACGTTGTTATAGTGTGTCAGAGTCCCAATTTCAAATACTTCATTCAGATCTAAATTTAGTCCACTAACTCCTTCAAATCCTAATCCACTCTGACCATTTTTTCCCTCTCCCCAACGTACTTGGTTCTCTGTATCTTTGGAAATAAGTGTTGAATTGACTGGAAATTCATTGAGTATGGTTCTTGGTAGATCTTCTTTATTTTTTTTATTGTCGCTATTATTGATCCTTGTTGATTTTCCAATAAGGGTCTCTGGAACTATAGTCTGTTTACTTGTTGTATATGTTGTATATGTCTTACCTGTGTTTACATCTTTTGCATTTGTTTCAATTTTTGTAATTTCCTCAACTATTTCAATAGTTTTTTGAGTTTTGAATCTTTGATCCTTTTTAGCTTCTTCTATTAATTGTCTAGTTGTTGTTTGTATTATCTCTGTTGTAACGTCCTGATATTTGACGTTAGTTCCACCAACTGGATTACTCCAGGTACCAGAAGAAGAGGCTGTTAGGGATAAAGCATTAGCTGATGGAGCCAAAAATCCTAATGCGGTGGTGGCAGTAATCGCAAGGGAAAACTTTGTCAGAGTATTGAAGGTTGCCATAGAATTAATCATTTACAAAAGGTGAATTTTGAGACTGGAGATGCTTGCTCAAAAAAAATTATGGTTGTTATAGCTTTCTTGAATAGACATTGCAGCAACCTAAAAAGAGCTGAATCTGACTACTAAGAAGTATCTGAAAGTTTGTCGGAAACTATTCAATTTGAGAGAGGCATATTGCTCGCAGTACGCTTCAAAAGCAGCCGGAAATTCTTCAGGAATATATTGATGTAGAAACGAGTCTACTAATAGTTATATGGACTGCTTTTTTTTGGAAAACTCTAGATACTAATTGATTATTTATCAGACTAAATTCGGTAATTTTTTTCTGTACCCTAATAACTTGAACTATTGTTATCAGTATGTCAACGGAGATTAAAAGGGTAAATATATAAATGTTCGTATCTTGCTATAGTGAAATAAATAAGAGTTGTTTTTATCAAGTCTTTAATTGAACTATTGCTAACTTTTTATAGGTTTTAATAAAAAGCTTGACAAATTTTATTTAATGCATATCAAACTCTATATGCATGAATAGTGATAAACGTCAATATATACAAGTTATGATCTTTATTTTTAGACAAAAGATCTCTAGGTTCTGGTTGCTGGACTAGGATCATTCACCATGAAAGTATGTACTTGTAAGGTTGCGATCGCCTGACTTGTCTTCTTGGCTAACCCTGCTGTGACGCGAAACAGGAAGTTAGTTAGATTGCGAAGCATTGCCAAACGAATATAGCAATTTATCGGGAAATACTGATTTTGCGATCGCATTTTGTGATGTGAGAGTGCGATCGCTCATCAGATAATTATTTTATTTACTTTAATAAGTACTCAATTTCCTCATCACTAAAACCAAATTGCCGAAAAATCCTCAAAACATAAGCAGGAGACATTTCTCCTGCACCCATATATATCCCTCTTCTTATAAGCTCATAATTAGGTTAAAGCAATTATTACTAGCTCATAGCTGTAGGCGTACCTAAAATCTTTTCAATACAGGGTATTTCTTCCAAAAAATGACTTGCCCTTCATCCTCAAGAGATTAACATCTTTTTTACTTCATCTAAAGACACAGAATGGCTGTCTTTTTCTTCCTGTTTTGCTTCTCGTAAATCTCTTAAATCTTCTAAATCTTCTAACAATTCTTGAATTTGCAAGAATTCTTCGTAGGGCAGAACAGCAAATTCCTTTTGCCCATTTTTTGAGATAAATTCAGGATGTAATTCAATCATTTTTAGCCTATCCTCTTACTCATAAGCCTTACTATGATGTTTAACCCTATAAATCATTATAGTTTGTTCTTCAATTTCAAACAAAACTCGATAATCACCAACTCGTAATCGGTATTCTGGAGTAAAGTTAGTTAAGTGTTTGACATCGCCTTGCAAATTATCTTGCATTGCTTCGATTTTAGAAATTATCCGTTCTCTACTATCGGTAGAAAGTTTAGCCAAATCTTTAATCGCTTTGGGTTTAAATTCTATTTGATACTGCACATAATTTAACCTTTTAATTACAGCAAAGGTGAGCTAAGAAGCCCACCCTAATTACACTATACCAATAAAGCTTGCTGCTCCTTAGTAATCACTCGCCCTTCATCCTCAAAGCCGACGATTTGATCGAAGTTCAAATAACGATACAAATTATCAGCAAAAGGATTAATCTTTTTCGCCACAATATCCAAGTATTCTTGTACTGTGGGAATGCGTCCTAACAATGCACAAACTGCGGCTAATTCTGCGGAACCTAAATACACTCTGGCACCTTTACCCATGCGATTATTAAAGTTGCGGGTAGAGGTAGAAAATACAGTTGTGCCATCAGCAACTCGCGCTTGATTACCCATGCATAAACTGCATCCTGGCATTTCTGTTCTCGCACCCGCAGCACCAAAAATGCTATATACACCTTCTTCTTTTAATTGATTTTCGTCCATGCGGGTTGGTGGTGCTATCCACAGACGTGTTTTTACTTCACCTGCGCCTTCTAAAACTTTCGCTGTTGCCCGATAATGACCGATATTTGTCATACAAGAACCAACGAATACTTCTTGTACTGGATCGTTAGCAACTTCCGATAATAATTTCACATTATCGGGGTCATTGGGAGCGGCAACAATTGGTTCTTTGATTTCGTTCAAATCAATTTCAATGATTTCGGCATATTCTGCATCTGCATCGGCTTCAAGCAATACAGGATTGGCTAACCATTCTTCCATTTTGGCGACACGACGCATGATAGTACGCTCATCGTGATAGCCTCTGGCTACCATGTTCTTTAACAGCGCAATGTTAGAACGCAGATATTCGGAAATTGTTTCTGTACTCAATTTAATTGTGCAACCTGCACAGGAACGTTCTGCGGATGCATCTGTTAATTCAAAGGCTTGTTCAACTTTTAAATCGGGTAAGCCTTCCATTTCTAAAATTCGCCCAGAGAAGACGTTTTTCTTGTTCTCTTTCTCTACTGTTAACAATCCTTTTTGAATAGCGACGTAGGGAATAGCGTTAACAATATCTCTGAGGGTAATTCCTGGTTGTAATTCTCCTTTGAATCTTACCAAAACTGACTCTGGCATATCCAAAGGCATGACACCCAAAGCCGCAGCAAAGGCTACTAACCCAGAACCTGCGGGGAAGGAAATACCTAAGGGGAAGCGGGTGTGAGAGTCGCCACCTGTACCGACGGTGTCGGGTAATAGCATCCGGTTTAACCAAGAGTGAATGATACCATCACCAGGACGTAAAGCAACCCCAGCACGTTGGGCGAAAAAGTCTGGTAAGTCGTGATGGGTTTTGATATCCACTGGTTTGGGATAAGCTGCGGTGTGACAGAAACTCTGCATCACTAAATCAGCACTGAAACCGAGACAAGCTAGTTCTTTTAACTCGTCGCGGGTCATGGGGCCTGTGGTATCTTGGGAACCAACGGTAGTCATGATCGGTTCGCAAGATGTACCGGGGCGTACACCGGGTAATCCGCAGGCTTTCCCTACCATTTTCTGGGCGAGGGTGTAGCCTTTACCTGTATCTTCTGGTGCTTGGGGACGGATGAATAAGGTGCTAGGTTCTAAACCAAGTGCAAGGCGAGTTTTGTCGGTGAGGGTACGCCCAATTAACAGCGGAATGCGTCCACCTGCACGAACTTCATCGAGAATTGTATCGGGTTTGAGGGTGAAGGTGGAAATAACTTCGCCGGCTTCGTTGGTGATTTCGCCTTTGTAGGGATGGATGGTAATCACATCACCGGTTTCTAACTTAGTGACATCACACTGAATTGGCAAAGCACCAGCATCTTCAGCTGTATTAAAGAAGATAGGCGCGATCGCACTTCCTAAAATATATCCCCCAGCGCGCTTGTTGGGAACAAAGGGAATATCATTTCCCATGTGCCACAATACAGAGTTAATAGCAGATTTCCGCGATGAACCTGTACCAACTACATCCCCAACATAAGCTACAGGATGTCCTTTTTGCTTTAACTCGGCAATGGTTTTTAAGCTTCCCGGTTGCCGTGACTCTAACATCACTAAGGCGTGTAAGGGAATATCCGGGCGAGTGGTAGCACTTTGGGCGGGGGATAAATCATCGGTGTTGGTTTCCCCTGGAACTTTGAAGACTGTCACGGTAATTGCTTTGGGGAGTTGGGGACGAACAGTAAACCACTCAGCTTCCGCCCATGAATCAATTACGCGCTTAGCAAAGGGATTGGTTTTTGATAGTTCCAAAACATCATGGAAAGCATCATACACCAACAAAATTTTACTTAAAGCATTAGCGGCATAGGCGGCGATGGGTTCCTTTCCTTGTCCCCCCATCACCAAGGGGGTTTCGGAAGATTCTGAGACAGACACGGTGGGAGTTTGCAGCAATTCAATTAAAGATTGCACATTGTAGCCACCTACCATTGTTCCCAGTAATTCTACCGCTTGGATACCCGAAATTAAAGGGCTTTTAGTTTCACCTTTAGCGATCGCAGTCAAAAACCCAGCTTTCACATAAGCAGCTGCATCAACTCCAGGGGGTACGCGATCGCGCAATAAATGCAATAATGTATCTTCTTCCCCTTGAGGCGGATTCTTCAGTAATTCGCACAATTCTGAGGTTTGTTTTGCATCTAGCGGTAAAGGGGGAATTCCTAATTCTGCTCTTTCAACAACGTGTTGACGATATGATTCCAACATTTTACACTCCAAATATTCGCCACAGATGGTTTTAGTGTTTATAATCACTGCCTATATTTCAGGAGATTTCAAGCTTACAAGTCTTTATCGACAGTATCAACTGCTAATAAGTCTCCCTACTTGAAGTTTTTGGTCTGGCCAGGACTTATAATTATCACTGTATAGCTACTTTTGCCAATAAATGCTATTTGAAAATAATTTCTGAATTAGCATTTCTCGACTTGGTTGTGTGTCTATTCATCAGATAAAATATTTCCTTTGTAAGTTAAGTTACATTCCTTTTGTATATGTCCAAAACATACACCGTTGAAGTTATCCATCAAGGCGAGAGTCATACTTTACAAGTCCCTGAAAACGAAACTATCTTAGCAGTTGCGGATAAAGCTGGTTTAGAATTACCTAGTTCTTGTCATGCAGGTGTTTGTACAACTTGCGCAGGGAAAATTATCTCCGGAACTGTCGATCAAACTGACGGTATGGGTGTTAGTCCAGATTTACAAAAACAAGGTTACGTGTTGCTTTGTGTAGCTAAACCTCTTTCTGATATCAAAGTAAAAACAGAACAAGAAGATACACTTTATCAACTGCAATTTGGCAAAGACTAATTAAAGAATGAAGTATTCAGGCTAAAGGATGAAATTTCTCTTTTAATACTTCATCCTTTATGCTGATATCAGTTATTCTAGAAACACAGTTCGCGAGAATAAGCAACAATGACTACCCATTTTATTACCGCAGAAATCGACCTCCAAGAAACTCCCACAGAGTTAGAGCAAGCGATCGCCGCCGAATTGCAAAAACAAGGTGAACCTTTACGTTGGGCGATTACTGCTGTGGATACAGAACAACAAAAGGCTACTGTGGAAGCTGTTGTCACTACAGCAAGTGCAGAGTAACGAGTAACGAGTAACGAGTTCTGAGTAGTTGAACATGAAACAAAAGTTAAACTACTGATGACTAATCTGACTACTCAGCACTCAGAAATTGGTATGCAACGTCCATATACTGCTATTTTAATTGTACCAACTGGCGTTGGAGCAGCAATCGGCGGTTATGCCGGGGATGCTTTACCAGTAGCCAGAGTTATCTCACAGGTGTGCGATCGCCTGATAACCCATCCCAATGTCCTTAATGGTGCAAGTTTGTACTGGAATCTACCCAATACTTTCTATGTGGAAGGTTACGGACTTGACAAATTTGCCGCAGGTTGCTGGGGTTTGCGTCCCGTCCATAAAAATAAAATAGGTTTGCTTTTAGACCAAGGGATAGAGCCGGAATTAAGGCTGCGACACTTGCAAGCAGCAGATGCAGCCAGAGCTACATTAGGTTTAACCCTGACAGATTATGTAATTACAGATACGCCATTAAATATAGAATTACGCACATCACCATCAGGGATTAGTTGGGGAACCATTGGTAACCCCGATAGTTTATTAAGAGCAGCAGAGGTATTAATTAAACAAGCTGGTGCAGAAGCGATCGCAGTAGTCGCCCGTTTCCCCGATGATATGGAAACTGAAGCAGTCGAAAACTACCGCCAAGGTAAAGGCGTAGATATTTTAGCAGGTGCAGAAGCCGTTATTAGCCATTTAATCGTGCGTACCTTTCAAATTCCCTGCGCCCATTCTCCCGCATTAGCTGCCGCTCCACCAGAGGCAAATTTATCTCCCCGTTCCGCCGCTGAAGAATTAGGCTATACTTTTTTACCGTGCGTACTTGTCGGTTTAAGTCGCGCACCGCAATTTATCATAGAGAAAGGAACGAGCAAATATCTACCAGAAGATATTTGGGCAGAACAAATTGATGCTGCAATAATACCAGCAACCGCTTGTGGTAGTAGTGCAATTCTCAGCTTAAGTCAAAGCCGATGCCAAATTATCACAGTTGCGGAAAATCAAACTCAAATCCAAGTTCCTCCTCAACCTTTAGGGATCAAATCCATCCCAGTAAGCTCCTATTTGGAAGCAATCGGTGTATTAGCCGCACACAAAGCAGGTGTCGATCCTTATGCTCTCCATCCGCAAATAAATTCTTTAAACCAACTGAATTATTAGTCAACAGTCAAACACTTATAGGTTATTTCGCCCTGTCCCCCTTGTCTCCCTTATTCCCCTAAATACCCGTGGTTGAACAACAAAAACAAGAACCAGAAATTCCTTACCTAACACGCATCCAAGTACTGGGAGCGATGGGAGCGACTGCTATCATTTTATGGATAGTCGCCAAGTTGTGGTTGCGCTTTGGTGGAGTGTCGATATTTCCTTGGCGTTGGCATGAAAAAGATTTACTCTTAGGGGTAGGGTTGGGATTAATCATCACTACTTTGAGTGGTTTAACTTATCGCTTGATTCCTGCTTATCGTAAAAGTGCAGATTATTATTTAGATTTGGTACTCAAGCCTTTAATTTTATTAGATATTATTTGGTTGGGATTGCTACCAGGATTAAGTGAAGAATTATTATTCCGAGGTGTAATGATTCCCGCTTTAGGTGCGGATCATATAGCTGTCATTGTCTCCAGCCTTTGTTTTGGTGTATTACACCTGAGTGGTTCGCAACAATGGCCTTACGTGCTGTGGGCAACAATTGTTGGTTTAATCTTAGGATACGGCGCACTATTAAGTGGTAACTTATTGGTACCAATTATTGCCCATATTATCACTAATTTGATTTCTAGTTATATGTGGAAGTTGCGCAAAGCGTAAACAAATAATTAACTAAATCTATTGATATTTTCGCTGCAAAATGTAGTGGTGGACATTGCTCACCACTACATAATTTTTAAATTTTAAACATGATTGAGGATCAGCGATCGCCTTTGTGCCGCTAGGGCGATCGCCTGTGGTAAAATCCGATGTTCCTCAATTTGAATCCTGGCATGAAGAGTTTCTGCCGTATCATCTGGTAAAATTGGCACTGCTGCTTGCATGATGATAGGGCCGCTATCTACTTCCAGACAAACTAAATGCACCGTACAACCAGTAATTTTTACTCCCGCAGCTAAAGCCTGTTCTACTGCATGGATACCCTTGAAACTTGGTAATAAGCTGGGATGAATATTAATCATTTGCTCCGGAAAAGCATCAATTAAAACTGGTGTTAACAGCCGCATCCAGCCAGCTAAAATTACCCACTCTACATCATACTCTTGCAAAGTTTGTACAAGTTGCCCATCAAATTTTTCTCGATTTTTGTAATCGCGGTGATTTAATAATACCGCTTCTACACCCCGATTTTTAGCTTTTATTGCCGCTTTAGCATCAGGGTTATTGTAAATTAAAACTTGAATTTGCGCGTTCAGCTTTCCTGTATCAATAGCTTGAGCCACCGCCTCAAAATTGCTGCCATTTCCTGAAGCGAGAATACCTAACTTTAAAGGCTTGGTAGATGCAAATTGATTACTAGAAATAGAGGGAGAAATTAAACTACTCGTAGCCGAATCAACAACAGAACGATCGCTCATAAGTTAAGGTCAATAATTTGGATATTTTCTGGTAAGTTGGGATTATCAGAAACTTTAGTAAATAAAGTTGCTGTACCAGAAAAAGCTGTAGGTCTAGGTTTACCTGGATCGGTGTTATCTAATTGCACTCTTAACTGACCATTAGTAGTAAATTCAAAAATTGTGAGTGCCTTTTTTTGATCCTGAGAAATAATGACATCAAGATGCATAGGCTTTGAAGTTGGGTTAATGCTGTACCCAAATTCCACAGCCATCGGCTTTTGTGAATTAGGGGAAAGAATATATAATTTACCATCTGGTGAGAACACAAAAGTAAGTATTAACTCAGATCCAGGATCTTTACTTTCCCATTGACCTATTATTTGCTGTGCAATTGGGTTTGTTGGCTGATTTGTCGCTGGTGCAGTTGGAATTGGTGTTGCTGTTGGTTGAGCCAGCACAGCCGTGTCCAAAGTCATTGATAATGCTATAAGTAAGCACTTAGTCAGCATTGAACTGGCGATCGCAAATCTGCCAAAGTAGGGGAAAATTTGAGGCATTCGTTTAAGCCAAATCGATTGACAGGATCTTAGCAGTACCCCTTCGGAGAATCACACCTTACCGCATTCCATCGCTCAAATAGCCATGACTAAATCCCGTTCCTCCCAAACCCAGCTGCTAGATAATGATACAGTTGCCGCCTGGATTTTTCTCACACCAGCCCTGATTTTATTAGGTCTATTTATTATTTGGCCGATCGCCTATTTGTTTTATCTCAGTTTCACCGCGGGGAGTTTCACCTCCAAAGGAACTTATCTCGTAGGCTTAAAAAATTACTGGCGCTTGCTGTTCAATGCCGATTTTTGGCAAGTCTTGGGTAACACTGCTTACTTTACCATTGCCTCAGTCATTCCCAGCTTAGTAATTCCTTTAGGATTAGCAGTATTATTAAACCGTTCTTTAGCCTTACGGGGTATCCTTCGCAGTGCCTACTTTTTACCTTCCATTATTTCCCTCGTCGCCGCTGGCTTAGGATTTCGCTGGCTATTTCAAACTACTGGCCCCGTGAACGCTTTTTTAAATATATTTGGTATCCCATCTATTTCTTGGTTAGGTGATACATTTTGGGCTATGCCAGTACTCATTTTATTAAGTATTTGGAAACAACTTGGCTTTAACATGGTTGTGTTTTTAGCAGGGTTGCAAGCCATACCCCCCAGTCGTTACGAAGCCGCCGAACTCGATGGTGCAAATGGTTGGCAACAATTTTGGCATATTACCCTCCCTGGATTGCGATCGACTTTAATATTTGCGATTGTCACCACAGCGATATTTACCTTACGCAGTTTTGAGCAAGTTTACGTGATGACAGGCGGAGGCCCAATCAACTCCACAAATTTACTGGTTCATTACATTTATCAAGAAGCTTTTGGTCAATTTGATTTTGGATATGCCGCCGCCGCCGCTACAGTCTTACTAGCACTCACCCTAGTTTTTGTTTATTTGCAATTGCGAACTTGGAGTGAGGAATCATGAAGAGAATGGTGCAGCACAGGGTTTCCGGTGTTCGCATAGGTGCAAGAGTAATAACTTATTAGGCGGAAAATGTTAAATTTATTAAAACCAAACCCAAAATTCCTACTAAATTATGCTTACATAATTCTGTAGTACAGATATTAGTCATAGTTGTAGAGTGCGGGAAAAGATAGCTTCCTAACTATATTTTGTAATTTAAGTAAAAGTAACGATCGTAAATTTACGAGTATTATAGCTAAAGAAAATTCCAACTTTAGGAATTCTTCAAGAGTTTTCCAGCAAAAATTACCTGGCACAAGTCGATTTTAAATCACAATAATGGAGTGAGAGTGTAAAACTACTCACCATTATTTGTGCAGCGAGATGACAGTGCATGAGCTACTGCTTAAATCCTACTTGTTCTCATCCAGAAAATTTGGCACATAGCCAAAGGTGTCAGTCTTGTGGCTCACAACTACTTTTGCGCGATCGCTATCAAGTACTTCAACCATTAGGTCAAGGTGGCTTTGGTGCAACCTTTTTAGCCCAAGATCAAGGTTTACCTGGAGAACCAAGTTGCGTGATCAAGCAGCTGCGTCCTTCAGCCACCGCACCACATATTTTACAAATGGCGCGAGAACTGTTTGAGCGCGAAGCCAGAACCTTAGGTAAAATTGGCAATCATCCTCAATTGCCAAGGTTATTAGACTACTTTGAGTACCAACAACAATTTTACTTAGTTCAGGAATATATTAGCGGTGCTACTCTTCAGCAAGAAGTACAACGGAATGGTAACTTTACGGAAGCCGGAGTCAAGCAGTTTTTAAGTGAAATCTTGCCATTGCTACAATATGTCCACGAGCAAAAGGTAATTCACCGGGATATCAAACCAGCCAACTTGATTCGCCGCACTCAAGATGCCAGGATGGTACTAATTGACTTTGGTGCAGTTAAAAACCAAGTCACTCAAGGTGTACCCGGCCAATCTGACCAAACAGCATTAACCGCATACGCAATTGGAACTCCGGGATTTGCACCGCCAGAGCAAATGGCTATGCGTCCAGTCTACGCCAGTGATATCTATGCCTTAGGGGTAACATCTATTTATCTATTAACTGGTAAAACTCCTAAAGATTTAGAATACAATCCCTCAACAGGTGAAATGATTTGGGAGCCACTGGTGCAAGTGAGCGATCACTTAGGCAGTGTGTTGCGGAAAATGTTAGAAGTGTCAGTACGCAACCGCTACAAGTCAGCCCAAGAAGTACTCAGAGGGTTGGAAATGGAACCCTATCTGGATAGTTTAGCTAAGGGACTGCTGGTTAAGTCAGATGGATCTACAAAGGAACAGACACATAACCGCATCGCAGATTCGGCAATTTTGTGCAACAATCCCGCCACTAATCCTAATAACTTAGGGGTAGCACAAGTAGCAGCGGCAATTAGGGCTAGACGAGCTAAAGCATCTGAAAGTGTGGGATTGCATCCTAGGGGAATACGCTCAGGGGTGGTAATGGCAAAACCAACAACTCTAGATAGTAACAGTAGTAATAGTTCGCAAAATCAACAATCTAAAGTTGTACGTAAATTAAATACCCAAGATTTACTAACTGCTTATCTTAAAGGCAGACGGGATTTTGCTTTACACAATTTGAAGATGCTCAACCTGCAAGGTGCTGATTTATCCGGGACAAATTTCCATTCTGCCCAATTGCAAAAAACTAACCTTCAGGGGGCCAATCTCCACGATAGCGACTTTGGCAGAGCTAGTCTCAATGAGGCTAATCTTCGGGATGCTAACCTGAGCAAAGCTTACTTCAGCAACGCTGATTTAGAAGGTGCAGATTTACGCGGTGCTGACCTTAGCTATGCTTATCTCAACAATGCTAATCTTCGCGGTGCTAATCTTTGTGGTGCTAATCTTACTGGTGCCAAAATTACTGAGGAGCAGCTGGTATTAGCCAAAACAAATTGGATGACAGTGCGCCCTAATGGTAAAAGAGGTTTATTGTAATTTAACAGTTAACCGGAATTTCCTGAGTTAAGTCTAGTAAAGACTGATATCGGAAAGATTGTTGGCAAAACTCTCAGGCTGAGGCTGTGGTAGTTATCCTAGCCAAGAGTAAAGTGACTCCATGTTTAATTTTTGAGCCACTAAAATTTTTATTCATATCGTTATTTCGACTATTATTAAAAAATTTTAATAAAATTTTTATATTTACTATCTGTTACAATTCAACAAATATAATTTACAATAAAAAATAAACAGTCACAATAATATTTCATAAAAACTTTCTATGCAATGTATTTATTTTTATTAATACCAAGAAAACTTTTACCTCAAAAGTGAACAACTTAACCCCTTAAGCTGCTTGTTTTTAAGTAGTCAACGGCAAGTAAATTATTCCTGATAGTAGGCTGAGAAGTAATATTAATGACCGAAATCAGCAAATCACATTTTTTGCCCATCAAAGGCTTATCTATGATGGCTGAGTTGCAACAGAAGGAACTAGAACGGCGATTAAGTTTATTTCAAGTATTTCTCAAGTTATATGAACAACATAGCAACGTTATCGATGACATTCTGCAACTAGAAAACCTAACTCCAGTATCATCAGCAGTAAATCAAATTTACGTACAAGGTGTAGTGGATGGTTCTACAGTTTATATAATTACTAATTTGTGTGACCAAAAAACCCAAGCTTTGCAGCAACCACAGGGAATTTGGACGATAGGTCGAGATGAGAGCAATGGTATATCTATTACCGATCAATATCTATCCGATCGCCATGCTGCGATTCAATATATTGACAATCAAGGCTTTTACTTGATTGACTTTAAAAGTGTAAATGGCTCATTTGTCAACGGTGAACCAGTCTACCAGCCTACTAAACTTAATGATGGCGATCGCATTCGTCTAGGAATTATCAGTTTTGATTTTTTTGTTAATCATACCAGCCGTACTCTGCCGACAGTTGCTTTAGAGTTACTGATGCAGCTTGTACCGGGAAGGAATGATAATTCACTGAATTTACTTAATTCAATCAGCAACAAAAACAATTACACAATTGAGTCCTTGAATCATCCTGTACAGATTACTAGAGGCTCATATTTAATTAATGATTTGAAATATGAGCGTTCTCACTTTAGTGCAGAAGAAAAGTCGGAAATTTTAGATCGTTTTTTCAGCAGTCAGCAGTCTCAGCACCTTTAAATTCAAGTAAAAAAATTTTGTAGTTAGGGCTGAAATCCTAACTACGAACTCATCAAAATTAATGCAATTTACAGAAATTCGGCGCTTGATTGCCCACCCCTTAATGGGATGGGATGAGCTTAAGATGATTATTTATTGGGATATACAGCAAATTTGGCTGTATATCCCATTTTTTAGGTTTATTCTTCTTCTGCGTCTAAATCTTCTTCGTCCTCTTCGTCGCTGACCTTAGTGACAGAGTTAGCAGAAACAACTGCGCCTTTGTCTAGCTTTTCACGTACTAGCTGCTTCATTTGTGCAGCAAATTCTGGCTTTTCTTCTAAATATTTGATGGCGTTGTCCCGACCTTGAGAAATATTCTCGCCATTGAAACTATACCAAGCACCCTTGCGGATGAGAATGCCTGTTTCCTCAGCTAAGTCAACAAGACAACCTAGAGTAGAAACTCCTTTACCAAAAATAATGTCAAATTCTGCAATTCTAAAAGGCGGTGCTACTTTATTTTTTGCTACCTTGACTTTCACGCGGTTACCAAATTCATCTGTACCTTTTTTCAAGGTTTGAATCCGGCGAATATCTAAGCGTACCGAGGCGTAGAATTTTAGGGCATTACCACCAGTTGTGGTCTCTGGGCTACCATAGGTAACACCGATTTTTTGCCGCAATTGGTTGATGAAAATTACTGTGCAGCCAGATTTACCAATATTGCCAGTAATTTTACGCAGAGCTTGGCTCATTAAGCGAGCTTGCAGACCAACGTGAGCATCTCCCATATCGCCTTCAATTTCGGCTCTAGGTACTAGGGCGGCTACAGAGTCAATGACTACAATGTCAACCGCAGCAGAGCGAACCAATTGATCGACAATTTCTAAAGCTGATTCACCTGTATCTGGCTGTGAAACCAAAAGATTTTCAATATCTACACCTAATGCCCCAGCGTAGGTGGGATCAAGGGCGTGTTCTGCGTCAACAAAGGCAGCAATACCGCCTTCTTTTTGCACTTCTGCGATCGCATGTAGTGCTACTGTGGTTTTACCGGAGCTTTCCGGCCCATAAATCTCAATCACCCGACCTTTGGGTAAACCTCCACCCAATGCTAAATCCAAGGTGAGTGCGCCGGTGGAAATTGTCTCTACCCGCATCCGAGTAGCATCCCCTAGGCGCATGATTGCTCCTTTACCAAAGCTGCGCTCAATCTGGTTGAGTACAATATTCAGCGCTTTTTGCTTGCCAGAAGTATCGGTATTGATAGCCATTCCTGCCTCTAACTAAATATATGGATTTAAGGACTTTTGGGATTGGAGTCTGAGTAGAACAGATATACTATTTTAGCCAGAAAATTCTGGAATTAGAACTTTTTAAACAAGAAAGTGTGACAAGATCGTCACTCGATCTGATACATTCACATTGAACATGACCTTCATACTTTATTTTGGCTTTTACGAGCACTGTTTGGGGAACTAAGATCATTATCGCTTTCAGGTCGCTACAAATATAGCAGTTCTCGGTTGAATGCAATACAGCCTAAGACAAGGTACGAAAAGATTCTTTGTTTACCAGGCACTACAAGATTTGGTCAATAACCCCACTCAAAAGGGGATGGAGTTTTTGGGCATGGGGCATAGCGAAGAAATTACCAATGCCCAATGCCCCAAGCGGCGGGGCGGCTGTCCCTCTCCACCTACAAGGAGATGAAGTTTACCGCCGCTTTCAATGAATATCGTGAAGCTCGTCCCACTTCTGTTAGGGGATGGTGAATCAAGTGCCAACTTTCTGTAAAATTTTAGACATGCAAAAGGCAGGAGTTAGTGGCTTGGTTAGCTCTTGTCTCCTGCCTTTTGCAAATCAAGAACTAAATTCCTGACTACAGCGAACGTTTTCCTCAAATTACTCACATGAAGATTTAGCTTTTTGTTTGGATAACTTTTTGCGATAGAGCAGGTAAATTCCTGCTAAACATGAGCCGGCAATCGTTGATGGTTCCGGTACATTGTTTCTGGGTGGAGCTTCTGGTTTACTACCATAAGTAACTCTGGCATAAATATCGCCGGGAACGGTGGCATATGCATCTTCAAGAGCACTGATACTTGTTTGGGGTCGATTAGAAAATGATGGTATTGTATCGCTAAAACCACCTATTTCAAATTGATATGAATTCAAATTTAATTTGAAATTGGTTGTAGCTATGGGTGTAATAAATTCAACACGGTCTGCGTTGACTGGATCTTTAATGTTGTCTGTATTCAGGGTATTTACTAAATTAAACCTTACTGGTAACGATTTATTTACTTGATTTTGTTGGTCGCTAAAAGATAAATCAAGATTTAAGGTTACATTCTTGACATTAGTATCTGCGTAGATAAGTCCGTTAAAGTATTGTAGACTACCTATTTTAAACCAAGAGCCAAGTTTTTCTGAGAAGGAATTTCCCGTAAATGTTAGTTCATTGGGTTTGTTGGTAGACGAATTCGCTGCTACAGTACCCCAGTTAAATGTTTTTGTTCCTACACCCTGAGTAATTGTTGGGCACTCAAGATTACCTGGATCATTTATGCAAATGTTACCGCTATCGAGAATCGGGTTGCTCCATACACCATCCGCTGTACCGGAAATAGTGAAAGCTTGGGCTTTACTAGAAAACCCAAATGCTGATAAAGCCAACATTGAGCAACCAGATAGAGCAGTGGCAAAAACCAAACTAATGTTCATAACGTCAGGTTTCAACTCCTACCTGATACCTAACCTATACACCTTAGTAAAGATGCGGAAATAAACCAAGAAGTTTCCGTGAACTTAATTAAACTTTTACACAAACTTTATATTACTACTTAAAAAATTTATATAAGGGTATATATTTAGTCTCAGTATAGTGAAGTATTTACTAGGGTATCGTAAATGTTAAATATTTTAAAATTACAGAAATTACTGAGGCAGTAAAAATATTGCAGAGGAGCGGAGAGGCAAATACACGCAAAATGTGAATTCTGCTCCTCATCTCCTCTGCTAGTTCAGAGTGCGTAGACGCGCGGCTTATGACTAGACATCGCCAAAAGCTAGCTATTAGGGTGCTAAGGCGTTACCGCGAATCAGGCTACCAATGGTTTTGGCAGTAATTTTTAATTGAGTTATGGGGTTAGCGGGGACAACTGTTTTGTAGAGATAGCTGTCGAATGTGAGCTTTTGCACATCCAAGTCAGCGCACATTTCTACAAAGGCCTCGCGGGTAGCGTCGGAACGATAAAATACGGTTTGCAGAATGTCTAATACCTTGTAGGTAAGCCCATATTTTCTATCCCAGCGCTTCAGGTAAACTTTGAGGTCGTTTTCAGTGGGGATTTTTTTGCCGTTGTCGGACATTTCCACAATGGTTTCGGCACACATCCGCCCAGATTTAGCCGCAAAGTAAATACCTTCACCAGAAGATTTGGTAACGTAGCCAGCTGCATCTCCAACTAAGGCGATTCTACCGACGACGCGGCGAGGACGGGGATGTTCGGGGATGGGGTGGGCTTCAACTTTGATGATTTTACCGCCTGCTAACTTCTCGCTAGCACGAGCGCGAATCCCTGCTTGTAACTGTTTAATGCTGGCTTTATTTACCTGCATTGTGCCAGTACCGACGGCTACGTGATCGTATTTGGGGAATACCCAAGCGTAGAAGTCAGTAGAAACGTCATTACCGACATACATTTCGGCGAGATCGTTGTAGTAAGCCATTTTGTCTTGGGGTAGACGAATGCGCTCTTGGAATGCGATCGCATAATTGTAATCCCCAGCATCCATTTCTTTCGCAATCCGGGAATTAGCCCCATCAGCCCCAATTACTAAATCCACTTTTAAGGTTTTAGTAATACCCTGTGAGCCACCTTCTGTATGGTCTACATAATGGATGGTATAGGGATCAGTATTGTTGGTAGGTATATCAAGTTTATGAACGGTGGCATTAATTAAAATTGCACCTAGTTTTGCCGCACGATTCCGGAGGAAGCCATCCAAAACCTCACGGCGGCACATTCCTATATATTCATCTTGATTTATCAGATTGATATCAACTTCTCTATTTGAGGGTGATATCATTTTCATCTTGCGCACGCGGCGATCGATAATTTCCGGTGGTAAGTCAAACTCACTTACCATACACAGGGGAATGGCTCCCCCGCAAGGCTTGGCATTATCTAGCTTCCGCTCGATTAGGTAAGTTTCAATCCCAGCTTTTGCCAGTGTTTCGGCGGCAGATGAACCAGCTGGGCCCGAACCAACAACAGCAACCCGTAGTGTCAAAGGTTTTCTCCCAATTTTGAGATTTACCGAAAGCATCCTACCACGGACGTTTGGCTCATTTCTCGCTCTTGCTTCTAGTTTTGACGGAAATGCAATATTCCTTAATATTTCGATACGAAGTACTCACTCCTGAAGTCAGTTAAACCCAACAAATGTGCGTATTGTGATCATGCGGCAATTCAATGTTTAATAAGCTACAATTTGTAATTAAGTAATTTGATGCTCATTTAGGAAGTTGAATTATGGCTATGCGAGACGCAGACAAGGATCGTCGCAAAAATCGCCCTGTCAATAATCTTCACCCACCTGCGAGAGAACCAGTTTCCATGCATGAGCTTAAACAGTTTTTGATCAACGCTCGTGCTGATCGCGATAAATATCAAAAAGAATCTAAGGAAGCTGCATCCCAACGTGATGAATGGGAAAAACGAGCCAAAGAAAATCAAGAAGCTGCTTCTCAACTTGTTGTTGTTGAGCAAAAGATCCAAACTTACCAAATCGAGGCTCATGAGCTAAAAGAACGCGCCGACAAAAATTATCAGCTATATCTTGATGGACAACAAAGTTATCAACATACTCTCTCCCTCTACAACGAAGAAAAAGCGAGAGCGACTGAATTACTAGCTCAATATGAAGTAGCAAACTCTGAGCGAGATAGGTATTTAACTTTATATAATGAGACTAAAGCAGAACTCAAGTATGAGCGACGTTCAAAAGCGAGTATTAAGGGATGGGAAACTCGCCGTAAAGCTGAGAACGCTAAACTAAAGCAAGAAATCAGTCAGATGGTTGTGCTATTGCGTGAGTCCCTTGCAAGTAAAGATGAAGCTGTAAACAACCTCTACTTGGTTGCAGAACGTATGGATAGGATTCAATCTTTAGTTGATTCGGCGACAGAAGAAACAACAAACAATCCTGTAAATTTAGTACAAAAATTTAGACGTATTTGGCTTGCTGTTAAAGATATCCTTTCCGAATAGAGAAGCCTCCTCATGAGCAAAAAATCAGTACCCACCCAAAGAACTCAAAATAAACCAAAGTTGGGTGATCAAATTCGTAGTATTGCTGATCGGCTCAAACAAGAGACTGATGTGCAAATAAAAGCTACCTCCCGGATTTTGGGAGCCGCTGCTCAGATTTCGGAAAATTATGACAAACTTGTTGATGAAGTAGTCGATATGGTTGAGGAAGACCTTAACCAACAACTCCAGATAACTCAGAAGTATTTTTATACTGCCGATATTCTCAAGCAGAAGTTTAAGACTTTACGTGAAGCAAAGGCGCACTTTCAACTGAAAGTTAATAGTTGGGAATCCCTTGCTAAGAAACTAAATGAACCTCAATCAGAATCTGATTTGAGAAACAACCGTAAGGAAAAAGTGAAACAGGGACAAAAGAATATTGAAAAGGTGAATGTTATTTTAGATCCTGATGTTGCAGAAGTTTTCCCTAATTCTGAAGTAGTCAACGCGGCTCTACGTTCTTTAATTATAAAGAAAAATAATTTTTAGCTAGAGCAAAATTAACCTTGTATGGATGAGATGTCAGCTAATGGCAAAGTAGTAAATAGCACATAAAATGCAAATTTCCCTTGTTGATTCTCTTTCTAGACAAGTTGGTGTGGCTGCAATTACTGGATATCAAAAACACATTTCCCCGCATAAAGGCTTTGTTTGCGCTCATCGGGTGTTATATGGGGGTGAATCTTGCTCCCAGTATATTAAGCGAGTCGTCGCCGAAGATGGGTTTCAGGCTGCATTTGTCAAGTCCCGCGAACGATTTCAAGCTTGTAAGCAAGCCAACCAGATTTTGCGATCTACCGGAGGCGGTAGCGCTTCGCTATCGCAAGCTGAGGACTCAGAACCAACTGAAGATGAGTCAGACTCAAATCTGCATTCACCAAAAAAAGCCCCAAAACCAGCCATAGTGAGTCATGCTAACAAATCTTCTTTCAATAGCAGTGACGGTACTTACTGCGTTGATTGTGCAGATTTGGGCTGCAATTGTGCTGAACTTGTGAGCATGAGTCCTGATTGTAGCGTCCTCGATTGTCATGCTTTGGATTGTAGTGGTGCTGATTGTAGCTTCCTTGACTGTGGTGGCTGTGGATAACTAAATTTTTTTATTTTTTAATAGTTCAAAAATCATAGTCTTATGGTATATATGTAATACGGTAATCCTAGCAATTATTCGTAGATTATTGGCAGGGGAAAAGCAGTGGGCATATTAGTTGAAAATGTATCCAAGAATTTTGGAAGTTTCCACGCTATCGAGCGGGTAAATTTAGAGGTAAAAACTGGTTCTCTTGTTGCCTTGCTTGGCCCATCAGGCTCTGGAAAATCCACCCTGCTAAGGTTAATTGCAGGCTTAGAGTTACCAGATAGTGGCAAAATCTTTTTAACTGGTAAAGATGCTACCTATCAAAGCGTGCAGGATCGCAATATTGGGTTTGTGTTCCAGCACTATGCTCTATTTAAGCACAGGACTGTACGTCAGAATATTGCTTTTGGCTTAGAAATTCGCAAGGTTCCCGTTAAGAAAATTCAAGGGCGGGTAGAACAGTTACTAGAATTAGTCCAATTGACTGGTTTAGGCGATCGCTATCCTTCACAACTTTCTGGTGGACAAAGACAACGGGTAGCTTTAGCTAGGGCGTTGGCTGTAGAACCAGAAGTGTTATTACTGGATGAACCTTTTGGCGCGCTGGATGCAAAAGTGCGGAAAGATTTACGCGCATGGTTACGTCGGCTCCATGATGAAGTTCATGTTACCACTGTTTTCGTCACCCACGACCAAGAAGAGGCAATGGAAGTCTCCGACGAAATTGTGGTGATGAATAAAGGGCGCGTGGAACAAGTAGGAACTCCAGAGCAAATTTACGATCATCCTGCGAGTTCCTTTGTGATGAGTTTTATCGGCCCGGTAAACGTGTTACCTAGTTCTTCGCGGATTTTCAAAAGCAGCGAATTTGAAGTTCCCCATCCAGAAGTATTTTTACGCCCACAAGATGTGATTGTGGAGAAACATGCTAACGGTGCGACTACACCAGCAACCGTTAGCCGAGTAATACATTTAGGCTGGGAAATTCAAGTAGAATTAAGCTTAGACGAAGGACAAGTAGTGATGGCGCATTTAACACGCGATCGCTTTAAAGAATTGGAGTTAGAACCACAACAACGGGTTTATGTCAAGCCCAAGGATGCTAAGTCTTTCCCCTTGTCTTATTCGATTTAAAGAGACTTATACCAATTTAAAAATAGAATGCGACAGATTGTAGGGTATGGTAACGCCATGCCCTTTATATTTCGCCTGAAAATAGCTGTAAATTCCAGATAAATCGCCACCAACCGTCAATTTTCAGAGACATTGAGAAAATTAAAGGTTAAAACAGATACAAGTATTGATTTTCTCAATGTTTAAAATTGTATGGGATTTAATATCATCGGTGCAGTAGTCAACTTTGTTATTCCTGCTGCTGAAAAAATTATTTCAGCATTTATTGACAACAAATTTAGTAAAGAAGATAAACGTAATCTACCTGTAAAAGTTCAAGAAATTAGACAAGATCAGCGTATAAGACAGGCAGAAATAGACTATTATAACCGTCGAGAAGTTAGAGAAAAAGAATTACTACAAATTCAAGAATTACGCCTCAAAGCAGATATGCAAATTGCAGCCGCAAAAGCGGAACGAGAAGAAAGGGCGCTGCAATTAAAGCAAGAAGAATTAGAGGACAAGCGCAAATTAAGCGCCTTGTATTTAGATTTAATTCGCGAGAAAACAGCTAAAGAAATTGAACTCCAACAAAAGGAAATTCAAGCGATTTTTGATCAGCAAAGGTGGCCTGGTGTTTTAAGTCGTGATGAAGCCCAAAGAATTTTTATTGATGAACAAAAGAAACCACGCTTATTAATGTTAGTTCCGCCACCAGATATCAGCGAGGATTTCCCAATATCATTTCGCGACAGTTTGAATAAAGAAATTCGCAATCAATTAAAAATATTTTCAGAAAAGTACTATTCACTTCAGGGTGATTTATGTCCAGTAGAATTTTACGGTAAATATTTTGAGCGTTCGGTATTCGATGCAGAAGTTAAGCAGTTAGAAACAATTTTATCTGCTGTACCAACGGCGATAATTTACACAGATGTTACCGACCACGAAGTTTATTTTAATGTTCGGTTTTGGGGATTGCAAGAGCCAGTATCTTTATCCTTTGAACCTTGGAATTGGGAAGAAGTCAAAAAAGAACTTGAAGAAGCTGGTAATGATGAAAAACAAAGTCTTCGGGTAATTAGACAAACAATTGTTACTTTACATAAGCTGTTAGCAGCCTTTTTAGCAGATTGGTATTACCTGAATATTAATCCAAATTATGAACCTCAGTTATTTAATATAGAGTCAGATATACCTGATGAGTGGAAATCAACGCTTCTTGAAAAGCTTGCTGCAATTCAGCAAGAGTATAGAAATTTTTATCAAAAAGAGTTGCAACAGATTGCTGATTCTCAAAACAAAAAAACTCAGTTCTGGAAATGTGTAGACACACTTTATGAACATAATAGTCCTATTTATTCTATTGGTATAAGCCCTGATGGTAAAACATTTGCCAGTGGTGCTGGAGATAATACCATTAAGGTTTGGAACCTACATACTGGTGAAAATATTGCTACTTTCAATGGTCATTCAGATTCAGTAAGGTCAGTTACGTTTAGCTCTGATGGGCTGATTCTTGCAAGTGGGAGCAGTGATAATACTGTTAAACTCTGGTATTCCCTAACAGGAAAGACTTTCACAGAAAAAAGTAATGTGACTTCAGTTGCTATAAGCCCTGATTGTAAAACATTGGTTAGTGGTAATGGAGATAACACAATAAAAGTTTGGAACTTAATCACTAATCAGCTAATTTATACCCTATCTGGGCACGAAAATCCTGTGATGTCTGTTGTATTTACTGTGAATGGGGAGACATTAATTAGCGGTAGTATTGATAGTACTATCAAAATATGGGATTTAAATACAGGATTGGCAATTCATACTCTGAGAGAACACTCAAAATCGGTGTGGAGTGTTGCCGTTAGTCCTGATAGACAGACTTTTGCAAGTGGTAGTTATGACGAGACTATCAAAATTTGGCATATTCCAACAGGGAAACTTATCCATACATTTTATGGTCATGAAAATGCTATTAGATCAGTTGCTTTTAGTCCTGATGGAAACACTTTAGCTAGTGCTAGTGCTGATAGTACAATTAAACTTTGGCATTTAGGAACAAAAGAGTTGCTAACTACTCTTTCGGAGCATTTATTTAATATTTACTCTGTAGCCTTCAGTCCTGATGGCAAAACTATTGTTAGTGGTAGTGAGGACTATACAATTAAAATTTGGCGGTGTGAGTGATATCGATATGGATATGAAAGAGTGATTTTTTATGTAGAGTGATTGAGAGTGCGATCGCTCTTTATCAAGACCCTCTCAAAAGCGGTAACATTTCAATGATCGCAATCTGTAAATCAGGAAACTCTAGAGGCGAAATAGTCTCATTTTCTGCCAAAATCACTTCTCTTTGATAACCATCTTCAGTTGGTTCTCGAAATACATGTAATTGACGCCCAATTACATCTAATACCCAATAATCTGTAATTCCTGCTTTTGAATAAGCTTTTCCTTTAGTTTCACAATCTAGTTTAAGACTGCTATCTGCTACTTCAATAATTAGATAAACTTCTGAAGGTGTAGGATGATGATCTGCATAGTCTAGTGGATCTATTTTAACTACAGCAATATCAGGTTCTGGTTCAGACCGTTCATTTAACTTTACTGGATCTTGAATCGATACCCAAGCCCGATGTGCTAATCTATTTTTTAATAAATAATCTGTCCTCCCCACAGATGAACGATGGGCTGTCCCTTTTGCAATCATCCCAATAATCTTTCCTTCTAAAAGTTCAACACGTTCATCATCAGCAAAAATTCCAGCCTCAGCCATTCGGTGGTATTCATCCACAGTCCACAGGCGAAGCTGTAATGTTGTGTCTGTGTTTTGCATGGTTTGTTTAGCAAAGCTGAAAGTTAATTAATATCCTATTTTAATCCTGAGTTACTGCCTCAAATAGTTGTGATACTTTGACATTCATCTGATTAAATTGTGGAGAGATAATCACTTCATCACCTGAAAAGTTACCCACCTCAGTGTAAATATTTCCAGTTAATTCTAAAACCAAGACAGTTTTATTTTCAGGGTCAATAATCCAATATTCAGGAATTTCACAATCTTGATATTGTCCGCGCTTGGCAATAAAATCTCTATCCCGTTGTAATTCTCCTGGACTTACTACTTCAATTACTAGTAGTGGAGGTAGCATTGATAAGCGAATAGTATTACGTTTTGCTAACTGCTGAATATGTTCTTCCCGAATAATAGTCAAGTCAGGATAACGGTTTCTGGGTTCTCCTCTAACTTCCAGTTCCAAGCCATGTCCTCGAACTCGATCAATTCCTACAATCATTGCAAAAATTAAGAAAAGACGATTTGCAATCTGAACATTAGTTCCTGATTCTGGAGGCATCTCGATTAACTCTCCATTAAACAATTCATAGAGTTTTTCTGTGCCATCATCATAAGACAGGTATTCTTCAAAGGTTTGAAATTGATGTTTAACTGGTAGCATCATAGTTTCTCATGATGAATCTTAATGTAAGTTTAGCGGATTTTTCTCAGCAGTTTCATCAATACTATTCCAGCAATTAAATCAGAAAGTAAATACCCTTAAAATTCTTACAAATGACAAATGACTATTGACTATTGACAATCCCCACCAGTTAGCTTTATTTGCCTCGTCCTACTTAAACCTCAACAATTTGAATTTCATCAAGCCGATTAATTACCACATCCGCACCTTGGACATGATCTAATTTATTAATCCAAGTAATTCCAATACAACCTGCGGCTTGAGCATTCTTTGCCATTTGCATATCACCCACAGAATCACCTACCATTAATGTAGCTCTTGGTTCTACTCCTAAGGCTTGGCAAGCTTGTAAAAATAGTATGGGATCTGGTTTACTCGGCCCTTCATCTACTCCCTTTTCTAGCTGGATATAATCGCTTAACTGGTGATGTGCGACAAAGTTTTGGACTTCTTGAGTTGTCGCTGCTGAGACGATACCCAGTTTTAATCCAGCTTCGGAAAGTGACTTCAAAACCTCTACGCTACCTGCAAATAGTGGCGAAGGAGTTTGACTGATGTATTTTTCGGCTTCATCCAAGGCTTGACGGGCAATTTTTAAAGATTCAAACCATCCCTTACCAGTTTCCGCAATATATGCGGCGGTGGCGATTTCTGTTTCGCGGCGACTGGCGACTGACATAATACCTGCTGGATCGAGACTATTACCATTGACACCAAAAGCCATGAGTAAGGGTTCGCCAATACCAGGGAATTGTGCATCTACTAACCTGGCTGTTCTTTGAGCGAGCGATCGCAAATACGCTTCTGAATCTTCTAGAGTACCGTTTTTATCAAACAAAATCGCTTGAATATTAGTAAATGTGATATTTCTACATTTAATAGTTACCAAAATTTTCACCCCTAGTTATCAATAAAAAATTTCTAAAAATCACAATTTAGAATTGCTATAATCCCATAAAAAAAGAGGGAAAATCCCCCTTTTTGAAAAACTTTCATGTTTTTAATTACAGACAAATAGAAGTGTATTACTCTTCAATAGCTGCTGGAATTTCTTCTTCAATAGCTGCTGGGATATCTTCTTCTGTAGCTGGGGGAATTTCTTCTTCAACTACAACATCAGCAACATCAGCAGCAACAGCAGTGATACCTTGTTGTTTTGCTAGCAACTGTTCGCGATATTTAGCAGCCATTTCTTCTGCTTTATCGTAAACCAAATCGCGGTTTTTAATCATGTCACCTGGTTCTGGTTCCAGCTGCTTAGTTGATAAGGAGATCCGACCTCTTTCTGCATCTAAGTCAATGATCATCACTTTCACTTCATCATTAACATTAAATACACTGTGAGGTGTATCAATATGCTCGTGAGAAATTTCCGAGATGTGTAACAGACCGCTCACACCGCCGATATCAATGAATGCACCGTAGGGCTTAATACCGCGCACTGTACCAATTACAACTTCACCAACTTCGAGGCGGTTCATCTTCCGCTCAACTAGCGCCCGACGGTGAGACAGAACTAAGCGATTACGTTCTTCATCTACTTCTAGGAATTTCAATGGTAGTTCTTCACCTACCAATTCTTCTTTGGGTTTACGAGTGCTGATGTGGGAACCAGGAATAAACCCGCGTAATCCCTCAATCCGGACTAATGCACCACCACGGTTAGTAGCAAATACACCAGAACGAACTGTAGCATCTTCAGCTTGTAGCTGACGTACACGCTCCCAAGCGCGCATATATTCAATCCGACGAATCGAGAGGGTCAGCTGACCATCTTCGTTTTCGTCGGTGAGAATGAAAAATTCCCTGGTTTCGTTAGACTGTAATACTTCTTCCGGGGCATCGACCCGGTTAATTGACATTTCTTGTATAGGTATGTATGCTGCGGTTTTAGCACCTATGTCAATCAGAGCGCCGCGCGGCTCTATACTGAAAACGGTTCCTGGTACAATATCGCCAGGGCTAAAGTGATAATCGTACTTATCAAGTAGAGCAGCGAAATCTTCGTGAGTAAATCCAATTTCTGTAGCGGTTAAATTCTGATTGACCATGCTAATTTGTTCCTGGTTCTAGTCTCCGTAATTTTTTGTCGCAAGTGGAATTATTAGACGAGCGCTATCATGCCAGTCTAAACCTATTTCATCCTAGCGTAGAAAAGCTAGTAACAACACATATTAACTTCCAGATAGAAGATTATATCATAATGCTGGATGACAAGTCATTTATCGGAAGTTGGTGTTTATCGCCAAGGGTTTTAATCCTAAGTATTTATAATTCGTTATCAAATTACTCATAATTAGAGTCTTTAACCCAGCATCTAGCTTACACCAAAGTCTTCCCCAATTATTCAGGATTATCAGGAATTATCGCTAATTAAAGTAATGGCAGATAGTTTAATTTTTACTCGGCAAACTAATTCTCTAGGCTATAAACCTAAATATCCGCTGATACTACAAAGTTACCAGCGGATATTTAGCTTTCGATGGTATTAAAAATCTGGGAATAGCAAACTAGTCGTCTTTTTTCGCAATTCGGGGGGGTTCACGAAATGCGATCGCAAAGAAGATAACTCCTATACACAGAGTGAAAATTAAGATGTACGCAACGCTTTCCATATTACAAGTTCCTGCCTATCCAGCCAGTAATAATATTGTAACAAGCTAGGAGATTGGGGACTGGGAACTAAGTATTAAGTGATTAGAAAAAACTTTTCTAGCCCCTAGCCCCTAGTCCCTAGTCCCTAATAACTAGAGGGCTTCTTTACGGCGGGTTGTCTTATCACCCACTTTCTGGAATAGACCCCACTCTACTTGCTCTTCTAGATCCGCTTCCACACCAGCGAATACATCGCGGTAGATGGTACGTGAACCATGCCACAAGTGACCAAAGAAGAATAAGAGAGCAAATACAGCGTGTCCAAAGGTAAACCAACCTCTAGGAGATGTGCGGAATACACCATCAGAGTTCAAGGTTTCCCGGTCAAATTCAAATATTTCACCGCCTTGAGCCTTGCGGGCGTATTTCTTCACATCGGCTGGATCTGTAAATGTTTTACCATCCAAATCGCCACCGTAGAAGCTAACGGTTACACCAGATTGTTCAAAGCTATATTTGGATTCTGCCCGACGGAATGGAATGTCAGCGCGGACGATACCATCTTTGTCAGTCAAGATAACTGGGAAGGTTTCAAAGAAGTTAGGCAGACGACGCACGGTCAATTCTCTGCCTTCAGAATCTTTGAATACTGCGTGACCTTGCCAAGATTGGGCAATACCATCACCCTTAACCATTGGCCCTGTACGGAATAAACCGCCTTTAGCAGGGCTGTTACCAACGTAATCGTAGAAGGCCAGTTTTTCGGGAATTTGTGCCCAAGCTTCGGAAAGGCTTGCACCATTGCCAACACTGGTTTGAACGCGGCGATTAATTTCTTGACGGAAATAGCCTTGATCCCATTGGTAACGGGTAGGGCCAAACAGTTCAATTGGTGTAGCTGCGTTACCGTACCACATGGTACCAGCGACTACGAAGGCAGCAAAGAATACCGCAGCAATACTGCTAGAAAGTACGGTTTCAATGTTACCCATCCGTAGGGCTTTGTAAAGCCGTTCGGGTGGTCTGACTGTGAGGTGGAATAAGCCTGCAATAATGCCGACGATACCAGCAGCTATATGGTGAGCAACAATACCACCAGGATTAAAGGGGTTAAAGCCATCTGGCCCCCATTCCGGTGCTACTGGTTGGACGCTACCTGTAACTCCAAAGGCATCGGAAACCCACATACCCGGGCCGTATAGTCCAGTGAGGTGAAAAGCACCGAAGCCAAAACAGAGTAAACCAGATAAAAATAGGTGAATGCCAAACATTTTTGGCAAGTCGAGAGCAGGTTCACCAGTACGAGGATCTCTGAAGAGTTCCAAATCCCAGTAAACCCAGTGCCATACGGCAGCTAAGAACAACAGACCAGAAAGGACAATGTGAGCAGCAGCAACGCCTTCAAATGACCAGAAACCAGGATCTGTTGCAGGAGCGCCAGTAACGCTCCAACCGCCCCAAGATTGAGTAACGCCCAAACGTGACATGAAGGGTAACACGAACATCCCTTGACGCCACATGGGGTTGAGAACCGGATCGCTGGGGTCGTAAATAGCTAGTTCGTACAATGCCATCGAACCAGACCAGCCTGCCACTAGAGCTGTGTGCATCAAGTGTACAGAAATCAGCCGCCCTGGATCGTTCAGAACGACTGTGTGTACTCGGTACCAGGGTAGTCCCATCGACTACGCTCCTCCTCGATGAGTTAGTTTACAAAGCAATTTTCTTACGGAAGTTACGGGCGGCAAAATTTACCGCTTTTGCTTCTCTGTTGTTTTTGTTATTGCCAGGGTATTTCTTACCACAGCCTAGTCTTATTAGACAAATAGTGTGGTTGCTCTGGCAGTGCTGACACGCTGGGCGCTCTTTACCCGTTTGGGTAGCGATCGCTCTATGATTTTTCACTACCTAAAAGTTTTCTTACGAAAACTCTTCCTGATTCTTGGAGAATCAGCTAAATGTCTTGACAGACATTTGGGTAGTTAAGCGTGCTAGGCAAGTGCCAAGCAAAAATGAGAATATTTTAAAAAGTGTAACTATTGATGGAACGCTTTGCAAGCGTGTAAATAGATGCGATCGCGTAGCATCTATGATATTTTTCGCTACCAATCCCGGTCATACATCTAATTTGCGTATTCTTCTGGAGGAATCAAGAACAGAGACAAGGGGGACAAGGAGGACAAGGAGGCAGGGAGAATGAGCGAAGCCGATGCCCCATGCCCCATGCCCCAATTTACTGCGCGAAGGCTTGAATGTTGTGCAGCTGACATTTGGCTTCGGCAGTACCCAAGCGTTCAATTACCTGTTCTGCTGTGATCAAACGCTTCAGCACTACTTGTCCGATGCTAGTATCTGTCAGTGCGGCTGTTGTTGGCTTAACTTCTACGGTTAAAACTGCATCTTCTACTCGATATAGCCACAACAATTCGTTATTTTCGACCAAACAAACATTCAGTTTCTGAATATCTGGTTGGCGACGCCATGCGGTGATTTGCCAGAGTCCATCAGACGCCCAGACTCTAGAAACTGTCCAACCTTCCGATAGGAAAAAATATTTCACGTTCTTAGTCTCACTATTAGACTATTAATCCTGCTGATTACGATATCGCGATCGCCTTCCGGGCTGATGTATATCGCGTAATATTATTGTCAGCAAAGCTAGGCAGTAAATGGCTGATTTTTGATTGACACTACTTGGCCTTTGCTCAAGGCTAAACTATCTCAAATATTTTGGATCGCTTCTTACCGTGACGACAAAATCAATTACTGTTGTAAATCTTAATAAATGTCTATTTTTCTACTCAAGTTAATCAGATTTTTGGGCATGGGGCATGGGGCATGGGGCATTGGGCACTGGTAAGGGTTTCAAAGGTATCTACGTTTTTGAATACTTATTGTTTCAAGACAGCTAATCACGAGAAAATTTCACAACCAAACATCAAAATCTCTTCCCTAACCCCTAGCCCCTAATTTTCAAGACAAGTGATTGATGCTTGCTGACCTAATTGAGTCAAATCCGGGATTATCTGGGTATTTAATCTCAGGATATAGATTTTTCGCGGATTTTTGTCGTAAATATTGCTATTTTTATGTAGGCTTTTCACCAACCTATAGTAAAATGACTCACCGCCTACCTCAATAATTTTCCAGATATGACCAGGTTTACCTTATCAGTTAGACGATGGAGACAGATGACACAATTCCTGTCTTTGTTCTGTCTATGTTTATTGTTAGTTGTGAGTTGCGCTCCTCGTCAACAGACATCCACACCAAATAATCCTGCAACTCCGGCTACAAGTACAGGTGATGGACGGATTACTATCGGGACAACAAGCAAACCCAGAACTTTAGATCCGGCTGATGCATATGAATTGGCATCTTTGGGTTTAGTGTTTAATATGAGCGATCGCCTCTATACTTATGAGCCTGGGAGTACAGAAATTAAACCCCAACTGGCGACAGCTTTACCCAAAGTCAGTGCAGATGGTTTAACTTACACTATTCCCTTACGCCAAGGAGTCGTTTTCCATGATGGGACTCCTTTTAATGCGGAAGCGATGGCATTTACAATTAAGCGCTTCATTGAAAATAAAGGTAAACCTTCCTTTTTATTAGCTGATATTGTCGATTCAGTCAAAGCTGCATCGGAGAACGAGTTAACTATCAAGCTGAAAAAACCGTTTGCGGCGTTTCCTTCACTACTGGCGTTTTCTGGGGTATGTCCAGTTTCACCAAAAGCTTACGAAATCGGTGCGGGGAAATTTAAGCCGGGGACATTTGTGGGAACCGGGCCTTATAAGTTAGCCCAATATGGTACTGATTCCTTAAGATTGGATGTGTTTGATAAATATTGGGGCGAAAAGCCAGCGAATCAAGGAATTAACGTCCAAATTCAAAGTAGCCCAGTGAATTTGTTTAACGCCTTCCGTACAGGTGCAGTTGATGTAGCTTATCTTTCTTTACAGCCAGATCAAATCCGTAACTTAGAAGAAGGGGCGAAAAAAGGAGATTGGCAAGCGATTAGCGCTCAAGGTAGTGTAGTGAGTTACATGGTTTTGAACCGGAATCAAAAACCGTTGGATAAACCAGAAGTCAGACAAGCGATCGCATCTTTAATTGATCGACCACTATTAAATCAGCGTGTCTTGTTCAATCAAGCCGATCCGCTTTACAGCATGATTCCCACCACATTTAATGTGTCTGCGCCTTTATTTAAAGATAAATATGGTGATGCTAACTTTGATAAGGCGAAACAACTATTAACTGGCGCTGGTTTTTCTAAAGAAAATCCCGCCAAAGTGCAAGTTTGGTATCCTTCGAGTTCCGCTACTCGCAGTTTAGTCGCCCAGACACTCAAATCATTAGTCGATCAAAAAATGGATGGAATATTGCAATTTGAAATTAGTACCGTAGAAGGTGCGACTTTCTTTAAAGACATTAGCAAAGGTTTATATCCAGCTGCTTTACTTGATTGGTATCCAGACTTTTTAGATCCTGATAATTACGTGCAACCATTCTTATCTTGTCAGAAAGGTTCTGTTGCTAAAGGCTGTGAAGATGGCGGTAGTCAAACGCAAGGTTCTTTCTATTACAATGAAGCCATCAATAAGCTCATCGATCAACAACGCAAAGAACAAAAACCAGAAGCACGTAAGCAGATATTTACCCAAATTCAAGAACAGGTAACAAATGATGTGCCTTACATTCCCTTATGGCAAAATAAAGACTATGTTTTTGCCCAAAAAGGTGTAAGTAATGTCCAACTCGATCCCACGCAAAATTTAGTTTACAAGCCAATTAAAAAGTAATTTTTAGTCAATAGTCAGTAGGGGCGGGTTTTGTCAGATATTCACTTGTAAAACAGATATTTTGCTTAAACCCGCCCGTACAATAGTCAACAGTCAAGCGCCAATATTATCAGTAGTCACCTTGACAAATGACTAATGACCAATGACTATTGACCATTAACTATTGACAATTAACCATTGACTCTTAACTAAATATGTCTCGCTCCAAAGCTCTACAATATTACATAGTCTCCCGGTTACTTTTAGCACCACTTCAGCTATTTACAATTGTCACGATTGTATTTCTTTTATTGAGAGCTACACCAGGAGATCCAGCAGATGCAATTTTAGGTGGGCGTGCGCCAGAAAGTGCAAAGGCGGAACTGCGTCAACAATTGGGTTTAGACTTACCTTTGTGGTTGCAATATTTAAATTATTTAGGAAATTTACTGCGATTTGATTTAGGAACTTCTTTAACTAGTCGGGGACAAAATGTAGGAGAAATTATCGGGCAATATTTCCCCGCTACAGTAGAGTTAGCTGTATTTAGTATGGCAGTGGCGCTGATTGTTGGTATTCTAGTGGGAACACTTTCTGCCTCTCGTCCGGGTACAGTTGTAGATGTGGGAGGACGTTTATTTGGCATAGTAACTTATGCATTGCCAATGTTTTGGGCGGGAATGATTCTTCAGTTAATTTTTTCAGTACAACTAGGTTGGTTTCCTAACTCTAATCGCTTTCCGCCGAACCTTACCGCACCAACTCACATTACTGGTTTGTATACTCTTGATAGCTTACTTGCGGGTAACTTCAGTCATTTTTTCATAGCATTGCATCATATCGCCCTTCCTAGTTTGACTTTAGGTATTTTATTAAGTGGAATTTTTGAGCGAATTGTGCGCGTGAATTTAAAGCAAACTCTACAAGCAGATTATATAGAAGCGGCTAGAGCCAGAGGTATTCCTGAAGGTAAGATTTTAGTTGCTCATGCTTTAAAAAATGCTTTGATTCCAGTGATTACAGTTTTGGGTTTAACATTTGCTTCTTTGTTAGGTGGAGCAATTTTAACTGAAGTCACATTTTCTTGGCCTGGTTTAGCTAATAGATTGTATCAAGCGATCGCCGATCGCGATTATCCCATTGTCCAAGGCGTGTTGGTATTTTTCGGCGCGATCGTTGTTAGCGCCAGTATTTTAATTGATATTTTAAATGCTTACGTCGATCCGCGAATTCGGTATTAGTATTTTTAGATATCAAGCAAAATCTTGGGAAGTTAATCAAGATGAAAATTTTTACTGCAATCATCGAGCAAGATACAGAAACAAATCTTTATGTAGGTTATGTTCCCGGATTTCCAGGAGCGCATTCTCAAGGCGAAACATTAGATGAATTACAGCAAAATCTGCGTGAAGTAATTGAAATGCTTTTAGAAGATGAAAATATTTCCTTAAATACTCAGTTTGTGGGTACGCAACAGATCGTGTTGCAAAGTCACTAAGCGATCGCACGAGATGCAAAAGAGATCGCCTCTTCTTGTGTAGATATTGTTCCCTCGGCCTGAGCTATAGCAATTTCTGTAAGAATTTTACCAATTAATGGCGACGGAGAGAGATTTAATGCTATAATGATCTCCTTCCCACTCACGATTTGAGCGGGATGAGCGACCAGATCATCAGGGTTTAGGTAGCGGCCGATTAAAGGTGCGTAAACGCAGAGCGATTTATCGCCAGATATCGCCCCTACCAGATTATCAAAAGCTAAGGCCAGCGCTACAGCAGTACTAAATACAGTGCCTGCTTCCTGAAAGAAAAAATACTGTTCTCTAATAGACATATCAGGTGTTTTTAGCCTTGGGAACAGTCTGAGGGCTGTAGTCACAGATTGAATTTCAGCACGGCTGTAGGTTAGTTCCGTTAGCTCAATTTCCGCAGCTTCTGGATTTTGATGAACAAGACAAGCAAGTTTAGCGATACCTAAGCGCGTGGTTTTGATAGTATCGCGGATGTATTCTTGCAGTTCAATCCCCAGAGGCTGCCAATTTTTGGCAATATAGTCGGCGGCTTTGTCAACTGCGGTGAGTTTCTCAAAGCTTTCGCTGGTGGCGTTTTTAAAGAATGGTGCGAGTACACCATCTAACCAAGCAGAAGCGATCGCATGATTACCTTGAGGACTGGCTAATAAATAACCAATTTCTACCCTAACGCGTTCTGCCGCTACTGTGGTGATGTGTGAAGCTAAAGAACGTATTGTTTGCTGGGTATTGGGTTCGATAGTAAAACCAAGTTGGGCTGATTGTCGATAGCCTCGCAGTAACCTTAAAGGATCGTCTTCTAAGTTTTTTGGCGAAACCATCCGCAAAACTCG
The DNA here is from genome assembly GCF_014697075.1 of Tolypothrix sp. FACHB-123. Lineage (GTDB taxonomy): Bacteria > Cyanobacteriota > Cyanobacteriia > Cyanobacteriales > Nostocaceae > Aulosira. Next base: position 259,209 of record NZ_JACJRE010000003.1, read on the forward strand.
CTTTTCTAAGTCAGCCAAACCTTGCAATGGATCGATAATTTCTTGGGTATGGGGATTATAGGCGATCGCATTTACGGTAAAATCCCGTCTGTGCAGATCGGTTTCTAAAGTCGCACCTTCCTGTTGAGCAATATCAACTGTAGCGTTAGGGAAGACTACACGCGCAATTTGTCGTTGGGGATCGAGAAGAACAAAACCCGCTTGATAATGATGAGCGATCGCTCGTGCTACTTTAACTGCATCTGTAGGGATAACAAAATCTAAATCTAAGTATTCGCGACTTCTACCTAATAAAGCATCCCTCACCGCACCACCTACCATATATGCTGGTTGTGGCAATAAGTCTAAGCTAAACGGCCAATTTTCTGGAGCTAAGGTAGAAGAAACTAAATTGTGCATTGTAATAAAAATCAACCCAGAAACTAGTGAATATAACTTTGGCTTAAGCTAGATTAACAATAAAGGTTCCTGGAGTTGGCTCTATTATGTGTATTTGCGTGAATTGCCACTATGTAGACCGATGTTTAACCTATCATGCCGTAGAAACGCAGCATCAACAACCCCATTTAACAGAAACACCCACTTTTGACCCCAATGAACCCTCAATCAATGTCAATATCCGCACTAAAGGGGAAATCATTGAAATGGAATGGGATGTAGTCGGTTGTCTCAGCTTTAAGCAAGAAACTGGTAAATGGGCGAAATTACGTCCGGGTGAACTAGTCCCAACCTGACGATGTGATGAAGATAATTGTAGTCAGGATTTTAGTCTGCAAATAAGAGGATGTTTTAAAAGTCCTGTCGTTGGTAGCAAAACATTGTTAGATCCCCCTAAATCCCCCTTAAAAAGGGGGACTTTGATTGTATTTCCCCTTAAAAAGGGGGGTAGGGGGGATCGATTAGTATCTAAAATCACAGCCAAAAACTTTTCAAACAACCTCTAAGGAATGAATTCCTCAATTTTTAAATTGCTTGACATATTGTGGTTTTTGCAAGCCGACTTAACTTAATTTTCTACTTCAGTTGACTTTTAAATATGCTTTTTTTTAAAGTTATAAAACAAACATATTTAACTTTATTTTGATTACTGAACTAGAACATCTCGCCGTTACCAAATACGGTTTAGCACTGCACACCACCACACCTGAATTAGGTTTAGCAATTAATAATTTTGCAGGTGACTCTCGCTCTCAGATATGGAATTTAGGGCGGGATTTATCTAGCCTGATACATCAATACTTAATTGAATTTATTCAACCACAAACTTGGTCAGATTTAGCATTTCTGGCAGTCGCCAAAGGGCCTGGTGGTTTTACAGGGACGCGGATTGGGGTAGTTCTCGCGCGGACTTTAGGACAACAGTTAGAAATTCCAGTATTTGCGGTTTCTACTTTAGCCGCAGTTGCTTGGACAGAAATTAGTACAAATCAAAATACTGATGCGATCGCTATTCAAATGGCGGCGCAAAGAGGTCAAGTTTTTGGCGCGATTTATCAGCTTCAGCCCGATAATTTAGGATTAACAGCTTTATTACCAGATACAGTATTTACACCGGAAGCTTGGCAAGAAACGCTAGCAAATTGGCAGACTAATTATCAATTAATTGAAGCTAAATCTGACTTAGCAGCCACAGTCACTAGCATTTTGTCACTAGCTTACCTAGATTGGCAACAAGGTACGCGTCCCCATTGGAATGAGGCTTTGCCTTATTATGGTCAACATCCCGTAGAGAATGTTAACTGTTGAGTGTTGACTGTTGATTGTTGACTATTGGTCTGTCGCATATTTTATAATCACTAGACAATTTCGCCCATCGGAACCACGTTCGTAAACCACACGATCGGCTAGGCGGCGCAGGAGAAACCAGCCATACCCGCCTACTTGAAGAGTACCGGGTTTTGGTTCGGCGATCGCATCTGGATTAAAAGGTTGTCCATAATCCCAAATTCGCATTTCTAGTTTGTCCATCCACAGACAAACTTCAATCTCGATAATTGTGTCCGGCGGTAAAGCAGAATGTGCATGACGAACTGCGTTAGTAAAGCCTTCTGCTAACGCCAAGTTCAGCCGATAGAGTTGGTTTTCTAACCAGCTTATTTCCGATAAATTTTGCCGACAGAATTTTTCAAACCATTGTTGTACTTGGTTTAAGAGCTTAAGTTCGCTCTTCACCGTCAGATGGTCTCGCTGCACTATGCTAAGCATTGACCGTGACTTGAATTATTTAATAAGTGAGGATTTGTTGACAATTTATATTTTTGATCTTCCTGGGTTTTGATATTTTGGTAGAGCAGGTCAAAGGGATTGTGGATGGAGTTAGCAGCCAAAAAAAATTGATAATTGGCTATCACACCGGACATATTTTAGTACATTATCCCAGTACCAAGGAAGAGTAGTATCTGAATAAATCAACATCAAGAAAATCAAGATATTGTGGGGGATTGCTGGTTAAAAGCCAGTTAAGTTTAAAACTAAATATTTAAGATGCAACCTAATATATATAAATTGACGCCTGTGAATTATTTTTCACAAGCATATATTACGAAAGTTATGAACTATAACTGCCAGCTAATATAGGCAGATTGTCATACATCATACATTCGTTACATGCTAGGGAAAATCACAGGCGTCAAAATGCTGTTTGGTGACTAATTTAGAACAAGCCCAAAGTCAAAGATTTGTCTAAAGGTAAAGCAGCACCAATACCTAACCACAGAGTTACAAGTGTACCAAAGAGGAATACTGTGGTAGCAACGGGACGACGGAAGGGGTTTTGGAACTTGTTAACGTTCTCAATAAAGGGAACGAGAATTAGTCCCAGTGGTACTGAAGCCATCGCTAATACTCCTAAGAGTTTGTTAGGAAGCGATCGCAAAATTTGGAATACAGGGTACAAGTACCACTCTGGTAAAATTTCCAATGGTGTTGCAAAAGGATTTGCTGGTTCGCCGTTCATCGCTGGATCTAGCACTGCTAGAGCCACGACACAAGCGAAAGATCCCATGATTACCACTGGAAACACATACAGTAGGTCATTAGGCCAAGCTGGTTCGCCATAGTAGTTATGGCCCATACCTTTAGCCAGCTTGGCTCTAAGGATAGGATCGCTGAGATCGGGTTTTTTCTGTGTTGCCATTTTTAAATATGCTCTCCTGCTTAAGTTGAGTTAAAGCATTTGTAAAAGCCATCAGCTATCAGGTAATCCTAGCCTGCGGATACTAGATAATATGCGCAGGCTGGTTTCTTCAACTTTCAGCTTCAAATATCAAGTTTTTGTCTCATTGTTCATCAGTTTAAAACAAACAACTCAATCTTGAAACCGATCGCCGTTGCCTGTTAGGTATGAGGCGGAAATTACAAAGGCCCAGAAATGCCTTGTTTGCGGATCATCAAGAAGTGGAATAGCATGAAAACCGCAATCAACCAGGGCAGCACAAATGTGTGAGCGCTGTAGTAGCGAGTTAGGGTAGCTTGGCCTACGCTGGAACCACCACGCAGCAAATCAGAGATTAGTACACCAACCACAGGAATTGCTTCGGGAACGCCGCTAACGATTTTCACAGCCCAATATCCTACTTGATCCCAAGGTAGTGAATAGCCTGTTACACCAAAAGAAACGGTGATTACAGCCAGGATTACACCACTTACCCAGGTCAATTCGCGGGGCTTTTTGAAACCGCCAGTGAGGTATACGCGAAAAACGTGCAAAATCATCATCAACACCATCATGCTGGCAGACCAACGATGGATGGAGCGAATCAGCCAGCCGAAGTTTACTTCCGTCATGATGTACTGCACTGAAGAGTAAGCTTCAGCAACAGTTGGCTTGTAGTAGAAGGTCATGGCAAACCCAGTAGCAAACTGGATGAGAAAGCAAACCAGGGTAATGCCACCCAAGCAGTAGAAAATATTGACGTGGGGAGGAACGTACTTGCTAGTAACGTCATCAGCTAGCGCTTGAATTTCCAAGCGTTCCTCAAACCAGTCGTAAACGTTGGCCATACAATCTCAAGTTCCTAAAAATCGGGTGCGGTTGATAAATCTCCCAATTAGCAATTTTGGGATTTTAGCAAAGAGGTTTGTGGTCGTTTGCTTTTAAGGCGTCAGAGTGATAAGACTTTTAATAAACTTAACACTCTGTAAACATGGTATGTATTGCGTTTGTGAGGCAAACCAACACTAAATTATGGGCACAAAGTAGATCTTATCGTTTGTTGAGTGGGATGCAAGCCAATCAAGTGAGTTAACAACTTGATTAAGACTAATGCACCACTTCTATAAAAAAAGTAACATAATCGAGAGATAGATTTCATCAAAAACAAAGCAACTGGGCAGTTCTAGGCAATTCGGCTTGAGGTGGAATTCAACATGGGCTTGTTCGTAGACAAAAAGGTTTTGAGACGGGTATTTTCATTGCTGATGGCGGTTTGGCTGGTTTGGGGTGCAATCACCCAACCAGCAACGGCTTTGACGGAAGAACAGAAATTAGTATCAGAAGTTTGGCGAATAGTCAATCGAAATTATTTAGATGAAACGTTTAATCATCAAAGTTGGGCATCGGTGCGGCAAAAGGCTTTAGAGAAACCTCTGAAAAGTCAGGAAGCAGCTTATGGAGCGATTCAGAATATGCTCAAAAGCTTAGACGACCCTTTTACTCGCTTTTTAGACCCAGAACAGTACCGGAGTTTACAGGTAAATACTTCTGGAGAACTCACCGGGGTAGGCTTGCAAATTGCTCTAGACTCTCAAACTGGTAAGTTAGAAGTCGTTGCACCGATAGCAGGTTCACCAGCAGATAAAGCCGGAATTAGACCGCGCGATCGCATCCTGAAAATTGAAGGCGTTTCCACAGAAAATCTTACCCTAGATGAAGCTGCGGCTAAAATGCGCGGGCCGATTGGCAGTCTCGTCACCCTGTTAATTGAACGGGAGGGTGCAGACGAGCAAGAATTTAGGGTTACCCGCGATCGCATTGCTTTAAATCCTGTAATTTCAGAATTGCGCGTCACCCCCCAAGGTACACCCCTTGGCTATTTACGCCTCAATCAATTTAATGCCAACGCCTCAATGGAACTGGCACATGCCATTAATAGTTTAGAAAAAAAGGGTGCGGCTGCCTATATTTTAGATTTACGCAATAATCCTGGGGGACTATTACAAGCCGGAATTGAAATTGCTCGCCTGTGGCTAGATTCTGGCACTATAGTCTACACCGTCAATCGCCAAGGCATTCAAGGCAGTTTTGAGGCATTTGGCCCGGCTATGACATCAGATCCCCTAGTTATTTTAGTCAATCAAGGTACTGCCAGTGCCAGCGAAATTCTCGCCGGCGCACTCCAAGATAATGGTCGTGCCCAATTAGTAGGGGAAACCACCTTTGGTAAAGGCTTAATTCAATCTTTGTTTGAATTATCAGATGGTTCTGGTTTGGCAGTCACCATTGCTAAATATGAGACTCCCCAACACCGAGATATTAACAAACTAGGTATCAAACCAGACAAAATTATTCCTCAAGATGCGATCACCCGCGAACAAATTGGTACAGAAGCAGATCAACAATATCAAGCTGCTGTGGAAATCTTGACGAAAAATCAAGTAGTGGTGGGAATGGGGAATAGGGCATAGGGTATGGGGCATGGGGCATTGGGCAATTCAATTTTGGATTTTGGATTTGCGATAGCGCAGCGTTAGCGAGTCCGCGAGCGTCTTTTGGATTGGGTTTGAATCTAAAATCTAAAATCTAAAATCTAAAATTCCTTGTCCTCCTTCCCTTCCCTTCCCTCATCCCTCTTCCTGAAATCGAGCCAGACTCTGATAAGCTTGCGCGATCGCACCTTTGCCCCGTAAAAAACCAGTATTTGCACCGGGACAAATGTATTCTAGGGTTTCTGGGGTGAAGCGTTCTAATATGTACTTGAGGCTTTTTAGTTGTCGCGGCCAGTGAAAGGTTTTGGCTGTCCGTAATGGTACTGGGTCGCCTTGAAGATTGGGAACTAAGTGACGACCAGAAAATAACACGCCGCCCAAGCAGTCGTAGTAAAGACAAGATGAGCCTGGTGAATGTCCTGGTGTCCAAAATACTTGGGCGCTGCTATCTAAAGTCAGTTCCTTAGCAAAGGTAGTTACAGTTAAGCCTGGTAATAAATATGCTTCTTGCTCTTGAATTATGACCTCACAACCCAATTCTTGCTGGATTTCTGCTGTTTTCCCCATCGCGCCGCGATGAGTGATAAATAACCAGCGAACACCACCATGCGATCGCAAAAAATCTAAATTTGTCTGTTCTAAAGCTGGGCAATCAATGAGGATATTGCTTTCATTTCTTACAATAAAATAAGAGGTTCCCCCTAATGTGTCCCGATTTGGTGGAAAAGCATAAATACTATCAAGCACAGCCCGTGGTGGCTTAGCTGTATGACTTGGCTGTTGAGGTAAGGGACACATAAGAAAAAAACCGAAACTGAGGAGTTGTGATTAATCTGGTTACACAGTTAAACTGCTTCAGGCTGGAAGCTGGAGAGTTAACAACTGCTGTTAACCTTTAGGGCAAAAATTGGGGTTTTTTCAGTCTGGCTAGTAGTCACAGATGTGGTGCTAACCCTACTAGTAAGACATTGTTTCCAATTACCGAAGAGCAAATGACATTTTGGTTTCTCCTTTTACTGGGACTAGCTACTTATCTAATGGTGCAGCGTGTTGTCGCCCATAGCACCCAGACACCCGTCTGGTTATTGTGGCTGGTTTTAATGACCCCAGCATTTTTATTGAGTGGGTGGACGCTGCGATATGGGACAAAAGTACCGCCGCCAGCATCGCTGATCCTGTGGTCATCAATAATCTGTATTTTGTTATACTGGCTGTTATTTCAATGGGGAAGGCGATCGCCCAGAGATAAACAAACACAACCACAAGCTATAGAAGCAACACAATCGGCTATCCATCCTACCGCAGAACCAGTGACAGTGCGTCCCATCGAACCAACGGAAGAAACCCAACTGCGAAATTGCTTTCCCTGGTCTACATACTACATCCAAAACATTGAGTATCGACCCCAGGCGGTGATTTGTCGCGGTCAATTGCGAACTTCACCCACTCAGGCTTACCAGCAAATTAAGTCTAATATCGAAGCCCAATTTGGCGATCGCTTTTTGCTGATATTTCAAGAAGGTGTTAACAGCAAACCTTTTTTTGTCCTTGTTCCCAATACTCAAGCAGCAAAACAGGTTAATTCTCCTAAACAAGAAAAATTAACTCGTCCAGTATTAGCGCTGGTGTTGTTACTCGCTACTTTAGTAACTACTACCTTAGTTGGCTCGTCAATTGCTGGTGTAACTCCCAAAGCATTACAATCCAATCCTCAGCTTTTATTCCAAGGATTGCCCTATGCTTTAGGATTAATGACAATTTTGGGTATCCATGAACTCGGTCATTATTTAACAGCTAGATACTACAAAATTCGCGCCACATTGCCCTATTTTATCCCCGTGCCTTTTTTCTTAGGTACTTTTGGCGCATTTATACAAATGCGGAGTCCAATTCCTAACCGCAAAGCTTTATTTGATGTCAGTATTGCTGGGCCAATTGCTGGTTTTATTGTCACCTTACCCTTATTAATTTGGGGTTTAGCTCATTCGGAAGTAGTGGCTTTAAATCCAAAAATTGGCATGTTAAATCCGGAAGCCCTGAATCCTAAATATTCTATTTTGCTAGCATTACTTGCCAAATTAGCACTAGGAAGTAGCTTAACTGCAACATCAGCTATTAACTTACATCCAGTTGCCATTGCTGGGTTTTTAGGATTAATTGTCACAGCATTAAATCTCATGCCTGTAGGACAATTAGACGGCGGTCATATTGTTCACGCCATGTTTGGCCAAAGAACTGCGATCGCTATTGGGCAAATAGCGCGTTTATTGCTGTTATTACTGTCTTTTATCCAATCAGAATACTTCATTTGGGCAATCATCTTATTACTCATACCCTTAGTTGATGAACCTGCCCTCAACGATGTTACAGAATTGGATAATAAACGGGATATTTTGGGTTTATTCTCAATGGCGTTATTGGTGATTATTGTACTGCCATTACCGCAGGCGATCGCTAACCTCTTACAGATATAAATATCTGTAGACATCAAAACTCAGCTAGCGACGCAATTGTATTCTCAAATAAATTAGATTTACCGTGGGGTTTAGCAATGCTAAACCTCGATAATTGGAATTTATTTATTCAACATCTCAGTGATTTTAATCACATTTTAAATCTTCATATCCATAGATCATTCATGGAAGTATTAATTACTGTAAATTATCAATATTTTCCGTATAACCAGTTTTCTTAACTCTTAAAGTAGCATTATAATTTTTTTTAAATTTCTTTACATGATTTTGGATTTCTGTTGAGTTTAAAGGACTTCTAGTTGTAATTACATCTGACTTTTCACGGGATGTGGAAAAGAAAGAGTGGTTCGCGATAGCTGGTCGCGAACCACTCAAATGAATTGAAGATAATTTGCGCTCTTAATGTAATGTGCTGGTAGTTTAAACATTTTGGGTGCAAATGAAACTATTAGAAGCGAACCCGTACCGCAATTGTGATTTTGGTGACAAACGTCTGACTAACAGAGCAGTGTTAATTGCGGAGGCTTTAAAAGTAAAATATGGTCAGCCTCTATCACAAATATTTAAAAGCGCTAGTGACCTAAAACGTGGTTACGAATTCTTCTCTAACCCCAAAACAACTTTTGAGAAATTGACCCAGCCATCTTTTAAACAGACTTCTCAGCAGATTTATGGCATACCAATAGTATTAGCTGTAGGTGATACAACTTATCTTGATTATAAAAAAATATTAGAAAAAAGAGATGATTATGGGCCTACAGGTAATGGTGGGAATGGACTAATTTTACATAGTTCTTTAGCACTAGACCCAGACTTTGGACAGCCACTAGGACTATTATGGGAAAAATTGTGGCATCGACAACACAAGGTCTCCCCGCCACCAGAAGAAACATCTAGAGCTAAAAAAAAGCGATTAAAAAAAGAACGTTTAATCGCGAAAAATAGAGCTTTTAAAGAAAAAGAATCTTATCGATGGGTGGAAGCTTTTCAAAAAGTCAACAAATTATTTAAAGATTTAGAAATGCCTGATGGTGGACTACTCACTCATTGTGGTTCATGTCTTTGACCGTGAAGGAGATATCGCAGAAGTATTCGCACTTTCTACTAAAACTAAAAACACAGGTGTAGTTGTCAGAGCCGCTCACAATCGTTGTTTATCGGGAGAAAACTCTTATTTATGGGAGTATGTAACATCCCAGTCAGTGCAGTTTATCAAAGAGGTTGAATTACCAAAAACTAAAAAGCGTTTTGAAAGAACTGCAACTTTAGAGATCAGGTATTGTCCAGTATCAATAAATCCTCCTTCTCGATTAAAAAAGAAAGGCAATTTTAACGTTTACGCGCTCTTTGCAACAGAGATTAATGTGCCAGACGAATGTGAGCCAGTTTCATGGATGTTACTGACAAGCGAGTTAGTTTCGACACAACAAGAGGCTGAACAAATTCTCCGGTGGTATACGTATAGATGGAGAATAGAAGAGTATCACAAAATCTTAAAATCTGGCTGTAAAGTGGAAAGTTATCGCTTGGCAGGTGAGAGTATGTCAACGATGTTAGGTTTTTTAACAGTGATTGCGGCACAATTACTGCGAATGACTTATTTACATCGGAACTCTCCGCACAGTTCCGCAGAATTGGTGTTAACAAAAATACAAATGGATGTGCTACTTTCTAGTACTCCACCCAAACAAAAAAAGCCCCACTTACTTACAGTTGATTGGGCAATTCGAGCAATTGCACGTCTAGGGGGATACTTAGAACATAGGAAGAATAGCCCCATTGGGATACAAGTTTTGTGGCGAGGCTGGTTGGAATTAGAAACCTTATGTCAAGGTTGGTTGCTGCATGAGAATCTAAAATGAATATATTGATTTTAGTTACTCAACAAAGTTATAGAGGAATATGGTTCGCGACAACCCGTCGCGAATCGTGGAATGTTGATTTTATGTCGAAAGACCGAAAAACTATAGCCCAAGAGGATTTACAATCGCGTATAGACAAAGTTATCGACATGTTGGAGCATCTTGAATTTGAAGTCGCTGCCATACACAATTCAATGCCTGTTGCGCCACCTAGTTGTAGAATAGCTCGTTACCTAGCAAAGGGACGTAAAGAATTTTATTGGTACTATAAACTACATGCTACAACACCAATATTTCCGACTCGAAGTGATGGCAAGCTTTCCAAGTACAAGCATTTAGGTAAGGCTGGTAGTCAAGCCTACATAGATGCTATTGCACAAATTACTGCCAGGACTAAAATTGAAGCCTTGGATCGTTCAATCGAGACTCTCAAACAGGGTTTAAAAGATTTAGTCGAAGAAACTTCCAAATATAATAAACAATAGCAAGTGGTTCGCGATACATTATCGCGAACCACTCTTTCTTTTCCACATCCCGTGAAAAGTCAGGTAATTACATAGCAATATTTACGAGCTTTTTTTAAATCTTTGGAGACAATTTTAATAGTATTTTCTAATTGTTTAAATGCATGTTCAACATCGCCACCTTTTAATTCTATATATATTTGTATATCACAATCATTAATAATTAATAGCCAATCACATTTAACTCCTTGAATATTCAGACATCCATCTACCTGAACTTTAGTTACTTCTATTAAATTTTCGTTATAAAAAGTAATTTCACTACTCTTTTTTTCCTTAATAACTATATTTTTATAGTTAATTATCTCCGAACATGCATCCAAATCCACTGAGATTATTCTCCAATTTCTATTTCCAGTAATTCTTCAAAATCTTTACTAAATTCATTGGAGACATCATCAATAATATTTGTATCTATCAAACTGTTATCTGCATTAATTAAATTTTCAATTCTACCATCTTTGATAGTGTAAGCACCAATATCATTAATATCTAGCATTTGATTTTCCGCCACAATTTTAGTTAATTTTTCCCACAAGCGATTATCAACAGACTTATTTCTTAATGATTTGATTGTATTACCTGCCTGAATCAGATTATTAAAAGCCGTTAATATATAAGGGCTATGAGTTGTTATAAAAAATTTATGTCTCTTATCAGTGATATTAAAAATTAAACTAATTAAATTGACAATGTGTTTTTGAGATGTAGGAAATAAGTGTGCTTCTGGTTCTTCTATAATAAATAACCTTGTTGAACTCAGAAAAGGTAAAATCGCTAATATCAGAGTCATAGGTAAAGCTTCTTGCTGACCAGAAGATGAATTTGATAAATTTACCCTTCTATTATTGCTAGTGTAAATCCAGTCTTTTCCTTTTTCGTATACATAATTACCCACTATTATCTGACTAATTAATTCATCTATTTTTTCATTCTGTTGTTTATGAATATTTTTTCTATGGTCATATAGTTTTCTGACTAGTTCATAGTCTGAACCAAATTCTGTTAAAAAATAATCTATCGGAATGTCTCCTGATAAAAAAGAAAAAACATTGCTTTGTAAGTTAGCAAAGAAGGATCTACCTGCTGGAATGAAAGTTAATGAATCTAGGCTATCTACTTGGTTTTCTTTAAGAATATAATCAGTAAAAATTTCATTAAAATATTCTTGAGTATTTTTGGTGGAACTTTTATGTTTTTCTATATAAACCTCATCCATCTTGAAAACTGGAGTTTTCGCAGAAAACATATTACTGTGGATAGGTGGTGTGGTAGAAAATCAAACAGGAATGCTAAAAGTAGAATG
>NZ_JACJRE010000030.1 GCF_014697075.1 Tolypothrix sp. FACHB-123
ATGTCAATACATATAAGGCTTTTGGCAAAATAAAGATGCTTTTTTTGTGTTTATATGAGTGCTATAACTAATAATTTGGCATAATAGCTACTGAAGAACCACAATTTTTTTGAGCACTTATACATGAAAATAGCAAACTAACGCCAATTACGCAGGGTATATATAATCCCATGCCCAATGCCCAATGCCCAACTTCTGATTTCTTAACGAAAAGCAAAACATTTCTGAGTAATTTGCAGTACAGAATAGTTTTCAGGCAGTAATTTAATACAAATCATGTCTCAACCCACCATAGAATCAATCCTACAAGAAACACGTTTATTTCCCCCGTCTGCGGAATTCTCCCAAAAAGCCCAGATTAAAAGCCTGGAAGATTACCAACGCCTTTACGATAAAGCTAAAGCAGATCCGCAAGCATTTTGGGCAGAATTAGCCGAAACTGAGTTACATTGGTTTCAAAAGTGGGACAAGGTGCTAGATTGGCAACCACCTTTTGCTAAATGGTTTGTCGGTGGTAAGACAAATATTTCATATAACTGCTTAGATAGACACCTCAACACTTGGCGCAAAAATAAAGCTGCGCTGATTTGGGAAGGTGAACCGGGAGATTCCCGCACCTTGACTTACGCACAATTACATCGAGAAGTTTGTCAGTTCGCCAATGCTTTAAAACAATTAGGAATTCAAAAAGGCGATCGCGTCGGTATTTATATGCCAATGATTCCCGAAGCCGCGATCGCTATGTTAGCCTGTGCGCGAATTGGCGCACCTCACAGTGTAGTTTTTGGTGGTTTCAGTGCGGAAGCTTTGCGCGATCGCTTAGTTGATGCAGAAGCCAAGCTAGTAATTACAGCTGATGGTGGTTGGCGTAAAGATGCGATCGTTCCCCTCAAAGAACAGGTAGACAAAGCTTTAGCGAATAACGCTGTCCCCAATGTCAAAAACGTCCTGGTAGTACAGCGTACCAAGCAAGAAACACACATGGAAGCAGGGCGTGACCATTGGTGGCACGATTTACAAAAAGGTATATCTGCTGATTGTCCTGCCGAACCAATGGACAGCGAAGATTTACTATTTATTCTCTACACTTCTGGCAGCACAGGCAAACCAAAGGGTGTGGTACATACAACCGCTGGGTATAACTTATATACTCACATGACCACAAAATGGATCTTTGATTTACAAGACACAGATGTATATTGGTGTACCGCCGATGTCGGTTGGATTACTGGTCACAGCTACATAGTTTACGGCCCCCTTTCCAACGGAGCCACAACCCTAATGTACGAAGGTGCGCCCCGTGCATCTAATCCCGGCTGTTTCTGGGATGTAATTGAAAAATATGGCGTAAATATTTTTTATACTGCACCTACAGCAATTCGGGCATTTATTAAAATGGGCGATCAACATCCCAACGCCCGCAACTTATCATCCTTGCGTTTATTGGGAACCGTAGGCGAACCGATTAACCCAGAAGCTTGGATCTGGTATCATAAAGTTATTGGTGGGGAACGCTGCCCGATTGTGGATACATGGTGGCAAACGGAAACTGGCGGTATTATGATTACACCTCTACCAGGCGCAATCCCCACGAAACCCGGTTCAGCCACCCTTCCCTTCCCTGGAATTCTTGCAGACATCGTAGATTTAGATGGTAATTCTGTCGCCGACAACCAAGGCGGTTACTTAGCAATCCGCCATCCTTGGCCGGGAATGATGCGCACAGTATACGGCGATCCAGAACGCTTCCGCCGTACCTACTGGGAACACATACCCCCGAAAGATGGTAACTACACATATTTTGCAGGCGATGGAGCCAGAAAAGATGAAGACGGTTACTTCTGGGTAATGGGACGTGTAGACGATGTACTCAACGTATCCGGACATCGCCTTGGTACAATGGAAGTAGAATCAGCCTTAGTATCCCATCCCGCAGTCGCAGAAGCCGCAGTAGTGGGTAAACCTGACGAACTCAAAGGTGAAGAAGTTGTAGCTTTTATTACCTTAGAAGGAACTTACCAAGCAAGTGAAGATTTAAGTAAAGAACTCAAGCGCCACGTTGTCCAAGAAATTGGTGCGATCGCGCGTCCCGGCGAAATCCGCTTTACAGACGCCTTACCCAAAACGCGATCGGGTAAAATCATGCGCCGCTTACTCCGAAACCTCGCCGCCGGTCAAGAAGTCTCCGGCGACACCTCAACCCTAGAAGATCGCAGCGTCCTAGATAAATTACGCGAAGGAGCATAATTTAATAGTCAATAGTCAACCGTCAACCGTCAACCGTCAACCGTCAAAGTCCCAATGACAACTGACAACTGACCGTGGAACATTTAATACGCGATCCCCAGTCAATTTTAATTGAGGTGCGTTTGTGATGAGCTAACGCACCTCAATTTATCATGAGAATTAGAACACTGTTGAGGAATTGAGGGCAATGAAGCTGAACAACCAATATCAATCAGTATTTGTTCAACCTCTGAGTTACATAACACTGAGCATCATAACTGCAATTTCTATTTCACCATCAGTATTTGCTGTAACTGCACAAGATTCTTTACATAATCCGAAATTCGCGGCTGACAAATTAACTAGACAGCCAAAGTTTAATAGCCAAGAGTTAAAAATAGCACAAATTCAAGAAGACACCATTGTTCGCGAGCGATCGCAGTTCATTCAGCAAGCTAATAATTTATTGAATCAAGGCGATTTCAAAGGTGCAGAGGAAAGTTTGCGTAAATTTCTCAAACGATTTCCCGACGACGCCTTTGGACACTATCAACTCGGAAATGTCCTATTTCGCCAAGAAAGGCTAGAGGAAGCCATAACTTCATACCAAGAAGCCATTCGTCTCAGACCAAAATATGCACTAGCTTACAATGCCTTAGGGATCGTTCACGCCAGCCAATCTCAGTGGGATGATGCGATGGCTCAATATCGCAAAGCTTTAGAAATTAACCCTAATTATGCTGATGCACTAACTAATTTAGCACTAGCACTGTGGCAGACAAATAAAAAAGATGAAGCTCTTGCTTCTTTGACAAAAGCTTTAGATATTTTCAAATCACAAAATAGAAGCGAAAAAGCTTATCAAGTTGAACAAATTTTGCAAAAAATCAAAGAATCTGATAATCCAGGTTTATCTTGATATCAAATTCGTAATTTGTAATTTGAATGCAGGTAAAAATAAAATACATTTTTATAGGGGTTTAGCAATGCTAAACCCTTCATCGTTTACAGGAAAACTCGCGATTTAAGTAAACCAAAATCATAATTAATTTATACAATACATAAATCCTAATGACAAATGACCTGAATATTGCCATCATTATCCTCGCAGCCGGTGCATCAAGCCGAATGGGTCAGCCAAAACAACTGTTACCCTATCAAGGACGCAGCCTGCTTCAACACACAGTTGAAAGTGCGATCGCTTCATTATGCAACCCTGTAATCGTAGTTTTAGGCGCTAACGCACAACAAATCCGTTCCCAAGTTAATCAAAATTTAGTGCAAATAGTTGAAAATCCGCAATGGCATTTAGGAATGAGTACGTCAATTCGTAGTGGTATTTCTGCACTCAACAACTACTCGCAAAATATAGAAGCCGCAGTCATTACTGTTTGCGATCAACCATATATTTCCACAGAAATTATTAATAATTTAATAGCTGCCTATTCTTCCACAAAAAAACCTATAGTAGCTTCTCAATATGCAGAAACTTTAGGCGTACCCGCTTTATTTAGCCGCCAATTTTTTCCCGAATTACTAGAACTAAATAAAGATACTGGTGCAAAATATTTAATTAAAAAATATCGGGATTTAGTCTTAACAGTTAATTTTCCCTTAGGCTCAATTGATATCGACACTCCTCAGGATTATGAAACCTTGCAAGCAAATATCCTGTCAAAGGAATAGAATTTGATAATTTTACTTAACAAATGGAACTCATAACCAAGCATAAAGTCATACTGAGCTAAGGATATGCTTTATCAATTACCTAGCTAATATTAGTATGCAACTTAAGTCTATTCCTACTGCGATCGCCTTATCACTTATCAGCATCGGAATTTCTCATATAGCTTATACTCAAACTCCCACCGCCCAACAAGCACAATTAAATCAAGAAGTTGCAGTACTTCGCCCACAGGGATCTCGTGGTTTAGAAAAATTTTTAAATAATCATGCTTCACAACTCAAAAACCCTTCCCCAGAAATACGCCAAGCATTAGATAAACTTTGTCAGCAGAGAGACTGTTACGCTTCTAAACTTTACTGGTACACCGATATAGAACAAGCTAAAGCTGCGGCTAAAGCTAGTAATAAACCCATTCTTTCACTACGGTTATTAGGAAATCTCGATCAAGATTTAAGTTGTGCTAACAGTCGCTTTTTCCGCGTAGCTTTATATCCCAATGCCGAAATATCCCAATTCCTGCGCGATCGCTATATACTACACTGGGAATCTGTACGCCCAGTACCCAAAGTTACCGTAGATTTTGGCGATGGACGCAAGCTAGAACGAACGCTTACAGGTAATAGTATTCACTACATCTTAGACAGTTCTGGCGTACCTGTAGACGCAATTCCTGGTTTATACGGGCCGCAAGCCTTTTTACGTCAGCTAGTAGCTGGAGAACAAGCAGTTAAAGAATATAGTAAATCCCAAGGTGTCGCCCGTGCTGGTTTTTTGCGTGATTATCATAGTCAACAATTAGCATCAATTCAACGTCAATGGCTTGCAGATTTAGCCAACCTTGGTATCAAAAACCCACCTCGTCTAGTAGAATTTTCCCCCAACGGTAACGAAGCACCTAACGCCAGTGTCGCAGGTACCCTAGCTGTTACTAAAATGCGCGTAGAATCTCCCATACTCCGTAACATCAATGCTGCTAGCATTAATCAACAAGCACTTCAAGAAATTACTGATGCAGCCACATGGGAAAAAATTGCTCAACACTACACAGCAGATGTCAAATTAGATAATAACAGCGTGGCATTAATCCGTAATAAACGGTTTCAAGACAGCAAAACCGATAATTTACAGCGCGTTATCAGCAATTTTCAAGCAGCAATGGCATTAGATACGGTAAGAAATGAGTATACTTTGCACAGCCAAATCCATCAGTGGTTTATGCAAGAAAACGTCACAAATAATGTCAAAGCCTTGAATGATAAAGTTTACAGCGAATTATTTCTCACTCCTAATGCTGACCCGTGGTTAGGCTTAATGAGTAGTGAAAGCTACAGCGCCATTGATAATGATGGCATTAGAAAATAATCCAGCTAATCCCTCATAGGAAAACCACAACCAAACATAAAAATCTCTCTTCCCTAGTCCCTATTCCCTATTCCCTAGTACCTGGATTCAAAATCTTAAATAATACATTAACTGAGCGATCGCATCTGCTGGTAGCTCCAAGCGCTGCTGGAAATCAACCAAATTGCGGTATGGCCCAGCAGATAGACGATTTTGCACCACTGCTTGCGCGAGAGATAAATCAATAAAAGGTATTTTTACCAGATTCTCAACTGTGGCGGTATTGGGATTAACTAAAGGCGCAGGACAATCGAGAGATTCTTCGTCATAGTAAACAAAATTCAGCAATTGCTTGACTGGTTGTAGCCGCTGCACAGGAATAGCTAAAGCCGCCGCAATATCTTCAATACAATAGAATTTAACACCAGAACGCGATAATTCCACAAGCGATCGCGCCTGGTGAATCGATAAACCTGGTAAACGTAACCAATCATCGACAGTCGCTTGATTAGCGTCAATCTGAATCCCCAGTTGTATCGCGATCTGCACTTCTTCCCCAGATTGTAATCTGTAGTAGGGGTCGTTAAGCAGTTTAGTACGGAGTTTTTGCAACCTGAGATTTAAAGGTAGCCAGTTTTTCATATTGTTGCAGGGGTCAAGAAATCTGGTCTAGCAGCTGGCGACGCTTTTGCTCAAATTCGTACTCAGAGATCAGTCCATCTTGACGCAAAGCATCTAACTCCCGCAAAGCTTCAGCCATTGCGCCTACTTGATTGCTCACTTGCTGTGAGTTCTTAATTGCTGATTTACCAAAATTAAAATTGCGATCAAAAGCTTCTTCATCTTGCGCCAAATACCAAACCCCCTCAATCGCACTAGCAACTTTGGGGATAGGTGTCCAAGACAGCAAAACATACAATACACCCCAGAAAGGCTGTCCTAAATAAAACTTATGTAATCCAGAAATGGTCAGCGTGCCAGAAAAAGCTAAAATAGCGGCTACGCTGCGGCTTTTTCGCTTAGTCAACATATTCCCAAATTTAGCATTTGTCATTTGTTCGTGGTCGATTCTCAATTATCAATGCTCAGTTGTCTGTGAATTTAACCTAAGTGCTGGTCACTTGCTCATTTTCTTAAATGCGGGTAGTAGTTATTGCATTATAAAACCATAAATTTACTGAAATATTATATTGAGCTAATACTAATATTCGCTAGGAATTACTTACTCTGAAAAGACTGCATTATATACACTTACAAGATAGGAACTGAAGCTGGTGTTTACAAGTAAAAATTGCCACAACCCTCATAATTTCCTCACTTTTTATACATATTCTGAAATCAAGGTTCTCATGAAAGCAAATTCATGTATCCTACAACTTCTCAAGCCCAAGCTGAAACTTAATACAGACAAACAACTTATTTAAAATTTGTAGGGCTAGTAACCTACTTAATATGAATCTATTGTATTGATTTCTGCTCCAGGCTATCAATGGGAAATAAGTAGGCTATATTCAAAGAACTTATACCTCAAGGAAACGCTCAAATTCATTGTATTTACTAGTATTTACTGAAAAGATATATGTAATACATTAAATTACATAACTCACTTTTGAGAGAACTCTTCAAATAGCAACAAGACTTCAGGCGAAATTCTCAATCAAGCTAGTTTTAGCCCAAAAATCAACTTCTCGGTTTTGAGTTATCTGAATTGTTGCACTACCTTTACCTGTTGTTGCTAAACGCACTGGTGCTAATCATGCTAAAACTAAGAGTCAAACAAGTGGAACAGAGATTAGAGGAAAATAATTCTCAAGCCAACATACAACAATACGCTGACCGTCACTACCAGCGGGCTATGCAGTATGCCAACCAAAAAAACTGGCCTAGTTGTGTGCAAGAGTTACGAGAAGCCATCAAGCTAGAACCGAAGAATAGTGACTATCATGCATTACTCGGTGTTGCCTATGCGCAACAAAATTTTCAGGGAATGGCAACGGTTTACATTCGCCAAGCATTAAAATTAAATCCTCAACATCCTCTAGCTTTGAAATACGCTGAGAAGTTAGGTCTTAATGGATCGTCTCAAAACGCGAATCCTAAATCTGTACCCATGTCTCTCAACATTGCCAACGTCTTAAGCAGGTTTTCATCTCGTCAAGGTTCTTGAGTCAAGTGGTGAAATTTCCCTAACTAACCGTAATCCAACCGTAGCTTGTTCCTTAGATGATTGCCCTAGACTAGAATGAAAATATAAGCAAAACCATAATTTACTGAGTTTTAATACTCAGTGGAATATTAAACAAAATGGGATTCTTTGATTCTGAAATAGTTCAGCAAGAGGCAAAGCAGCTATTTGATGATTATCAAGCGCTAATCAAGCTTGGTAACAATTACGGCAAATTTGACCGTGAAGGCAAAAAGCTGTTCATTGAGCAAATGGAAGCCATGATGGATCGTTACCGTATCTTTATGAAGCGTTTCGAGCTTTCTGAAGATTTCATGGCGCAAATGACTATGGAACAGATGAAAACACAGCTAGGCCAGTTTGGGGTAACCCCTCAACAAATGTTTGACCAAATGCACCTAACCCTACAGCGGATGAAAACCGAACTGGAAAAACAAGCTTAGGTTTTAGGGGCTAGAGGCTAGAAGTTAGGGGCTAGAAATCTATGCACCAGCCAAAGACTTTTTCAATTTTTGTCTCCTCAGTCCCTAGTCCCTAATCTGTAACCCCTATCTCCTAATTCTTCTCATTCGCTTTGGGGCGAGGAAATTGAGAGGGCGATTTAAAGTTCTCGACTGGGACATTTTTGAGTGCCTTCTGCATAAAATCTCGCCAGATTGGCGCTACCATGACACCACCTGTAGCACCGCTGGCTAATTGTCTGTTATCGTCCCTACCTACCCAAACGGCAGTTGTTAACTGGGGTACAGTACCGACAAACCAAATATCTTTTTCTGAGGATGTTGTGCCCGTCTTGCCAGCAGCAGGTCGGCCGATAGCGGCGTTTTTGCCAGTACCATCAGTAATTACCGATTGCATAGTATTAATAATTGCCGCCGATGCCCAAGGATCGAGAACTAGTTGGGGTTTTGGCGTGTTATCTAGTAATACGTTACCGCTACTATCTGTAATTCGAGCAATTACTGTTGGTGGTGACTGCCAACCATAATTAGCAAAGGTGGCGTAAGCGCTAGCCATTTCCATTGGTGTTACACCAATTGCACCAAGAGGTAAAGAAGTCACTGGTTCCATCGGACTCATAATCCCCAAGGTGCGGCAGGTTTCGACTACTTTATTCATGCCTATAGCCTTACCCAGCTTAATTACAGGGATATTGCGCGACTGAGCCAGGGCAGTACGAATTGACATCGCGCCGGCAAAGCCACCATCATAGTTGCGCGGATAGTACCAACCATCACCATCGCGATAGCTAACTGGAGCATCTACGACTGTACTATCGGGCGCAAACCTGCCAGAAGCAAAAGCAGCGTAGTAAACAAACGGTTTAAAAGAAGAACCTGGCTGACGCTGGGCTTGGGTGGCGCGGTTGAATTCACTAATTTTAGGATCTACGCCACCCACTAAGGCTTTGACAAAATGCGTCCGCGGATCAATTGCCACAAGGGCTATTTGGTTTTTGGATAACCCTTGGCCCCGAAGAGTATTGTGCCACTTGACAACAGTTTGCTCTGCCATTTTTTGGAATTCAGCATCAACTGTAGTTTGGACGCGCATACCACCTTTTAGCAATGCATCACGACCGAACTTTTTCGCTAATTCTTGGGCAACTGTATTAGTTACATAAGGTAAGGCACTACCTTGGAAAGAGCGAATTTTACCCAGTTTAATTTCTTGCTTGAGGGCATCATCATATTCTTTCTGAGTAATCCAATTCAAGTCCAGCATCCGCCCTAAAACTTCTTTTTGTTTCTGCTTTGCCAATTTCATGCTGACAAAAGGGCTGAATTCTTCTGGTGCTTGAATTAAACCAGCCATCATTGCTGATTCACCCAAGTTTAAATATTCTGATGATTTGTTAAAGTAACTCCGTGCTGCTGTTTGCACACCATAGTTGTTATGACCCCAATAAACTTGATTGAGGTACATTTCTAAAATTTGGTCTTTAGTCAGAATTTGTTCTAAGCGAATTGCCAGTACTGCTTCTGCTAGCTTCCGGGTAAAGGCACGCTTATGAGACAAAAATAAGTTTTTCACCAGCTGCATGGTGATGGTGGAACCACCTTCTTTAACGCCACCAGCGATGGAGTTAACAATGATCGCCCGACCTACACCTGTGGGATTGATACCATGATGATTGTAGAAATGTCCGTCTTCACTGGCTAATACTGCACGTTTGAGATGGGGAGAAATTTTATCTAGAGGGACAACTTCTCGGTTGGCTTCTCCATGAACGCTTGTTAAGAGTTTTCCTTTTAGATCGTAAATATAAGTGGTTTCTGAAGGAAAGAAGTTACGTAATTGCCTGACATCTGGCAAATTACGGAAACTAATAGCCAAGCCCACCAATCCCCCCGCTACAATTGAGCTTGTGAGCATTGTGATTGATAGTAGAGTTCCGCCAGCTACCTGACCTACTCCTTTCAAAAACTCAAAACCTGATGAAGCCTTATTTTGGGCTTCCTTGTCTTCAAAAGTCCTAGACGACACGGCGATTTCACTTCCTCACTTGTAAATATAAATGTAATTGATTTGGCGAAGCAAGGCGGTTAATTTTTTGCAATTATAGTAGTTTGGCAGGTAAGACAACGGACAAATTGCCAGTGAATACAACCAACTTAACTTCTCTCGGTCAAAATTTAATTAATAGCGAATCTCCTAGTATGGCGCAAGATTTTGCTTGGTTGCGTCGTGGTGTAGTAGAAATTTTTCCCCAACCAACTGATGCTGATAGCGAAATTGAAAGTTTAGAACAGCGTTTGGCAAGTACAAATCGACCTTTAAGGGTCAAATTGGGCATTGATCCAACTGGCGCTGATATTCATCTTGGTCATAGCATACCGGTAAGAAAACTGCGAGCTTTTCAAGATGCTGGTCATACCGCAGTACTAATTATTGGTGATTTTACGGCGCGGATTGGCGATCCGACTGGTAAATCTGAGGTGCGTCGCCAGCTGACAGAAAAAGAGGTGGCACAAAACGCCCAGACTTATCTTGAGCAAGTACGTCCTATATTGGATTTTGACACACCAGGAAGGTTAGAGGTACGTTACAACTCCCAATGGCTCTCACAACTGGATTTAGGCAAGATTTTAGAGTTACTCTCAACGATGACTGTGGGGCAGATGCTAGCCAAGGAAGGATTTGCCGAACGTTATAAAAAGGAGAATCCAATTTTCCTGCATGAGTTCCTTTATCCGTTGATGCAGGGCTATGATTCGGTGGCTGTGGAGGCGGATGTTGAATTAGGCGGAACTGACCAAAAATTTAACATTGCTGTGGGGCGAGATTTACAACGCCGTTTTGGTCAAAAGCCGCAGTTTGGCTTACTGCTGCCAATTTTAATTGGTACAGATGGTGTACAAAAAATGTCGAAATCTCTAGGTAATTATGTGGGCTTGTCGGCACACCCATCGGAGAAGTATCAAAAATTGCAGGGTGTTCCCGATCGCTTA
Organism: Tolypothrix sp. FACHB-123; assembly: GCF_014697075.1. GTDB lineage: Bacteria > Cyanobacteriota > Cyanobacteriia > Cyanobacteriales > Nostocaceae > Aulosira. The sequence continues at coordinate 10,892 of NZ_JACJRE010000030.1, forward strand.
CTAGAGCAGTATTTTGAACTGTTGACTGATTTTGCCTTGGATAAATTACCGGAGAATCCCCGCGATCGCCAATTACTTTTGGCTTGGGAAATTGTCAGGCAGTATCATGGCGAACAAGCAGCGAATCAGGCGAAGGAAGCTGCTGATAGTGGTGGGAAAAAAGGGGCGATTCCGGAATTTTCTTTGACTGGAATACAGCAGTTTCCCGTAAAGTTGGCTTATCTACTCAATGCTAGTGGCTTGTGTAAAAGTAGCGGCGAAGGTAAGCGGAAAATTCAAGAAGGTGGGGTTTACATAGATGGCGATCGCATTACCAATGTGGATACCAGTTTTGCCCAAGCTGATGAATTAACTGGCAAAGTCCTGCAAGTGGGTAAAAACAAGTTTGTGCGCTTAATACCTTAATTGGGGATAGAAACCAGTGATGAATCCTGAGCAGCGAATTATAGTACCTTTAGATGTCCCAGATATCGCCAGCGCGATCGCTCTAGTTGAACGGCTACCACAAGTTACTTTCTGGAAAGTTGGCTTGGAGTTGTTTACCAGCACTGGGCCAAGTATTCTCGAAATTCTCAAATCTCGCCAAAAGCAGATTTTTCTCGATTTAAAGTTTCATGACATCCCCAACACCGTAGCTGGTGCTTGTCAGGCTGCGGCACGTTATGGGGTAGATTTGTTAACAATTCACTCTACTGCTGGCAAAGATGCCCTGAAAGCGGCAACTGAGGCAGTTCAAACAGGGGCAGCACAAGCAGGTGTGAAACCGCCCAAATTAATTGCTATTACCCTGCTAACGAGCATTTCTGCCCGACAATTGGCATTTGATTTGAAAATTCCTTTAGAATTGCCAGAATACGCCCTATCAATGGCACTCCTCGCCCAAGAAACTGGATTAGATGGGGCAGTTTGTTCGCCCCAAGAAGTGGCACAGCTACGACAAACTTGCGGAAATGATTTTCTGTTGGTTTGTCCTGGCGTGCGCCCGACTTGGGCAGATAAAGGCGATCAAAAGCGATCGCTCACTCCCTCCCAAGCCATCCAATCTGGAGCAGATTACCTAGTAATTGGTCGTCCTATTACCAGTGCGGCGGAACCTGAGTTAGCTTGGAAGAGAATTTGTGAGGAGTTAGCACTTCCGCAAGCTCAGTGAACAGTCAATGGTCAGAGACGCGATTAATCACGTCTGTACAAGTTTCATTAGGCATCTGGCATTGAGTATTTATTTTAGTTACCCCCTCTGCCTCCTCTGCTTCCGGTCGCCGAGCGTTCGCGTAGCGTCTCCGTCAGGAGAAGCCGAGGCGCTGCCTACTCTGCTCTCCTACGCCTTCTGTCATGCATGGTGATGAAAATTTTCTCGTTGGGACTACCTCGGAACTTATGGCTGACGGTTTGTGGCTGCTTTGTGGCAGTTTGTAGTATTGGTAATCCAGTATTTTCGCAAAGCCTCCCCGTGTCTAAAGATAAAGCGGGGTTGGCTTGTATTGATCAACAACTAGACACTTTAACTACCTATTTACTGCGGGATCTACCTAGTTATACCAATCGGGTGACGCAACGCGCCCGCCGTCTCAGCCGGAAGAGTGAAGTTTATAGCTATGTTCTAGTAGCAGGTAGACCAGAGTTTACACCCCTACCTCTGAATCCTGGTATTAACAGCGTCAATAACGACAAAAGTGCAACATCAGGCGTAGAGCAGGTTTTTTTTACTACCTTAGAGCGGCAGTATATTGGAAGCAAAGCGCTGGAATTACAAGAATTCCACTGGTTATTGTTGACGAAAACTCAAAGCGGGTGGCGTTTGGTGATGATGTTTACCCAAACGGGGTCATCTGGGAAGCAGGAACTTCTGTCTCCACCACGGGATAGTAGCGGTAGCGCGATCGCTCAAGGGATAAATATTTGGTTGCGGGATTGTCAAGCGGGAAGCATCAAGATGGGGAATTAATTCGTCATTGGTCATTGGTCAATTAGACTGTCGCTAAGAGTGGGGAAACCCCACCCCTAGAGATGTATCTGTATCATTTTTTTAATTACGAATTACGAATTACGAATTACGAATTACGAATTATTGTTAATGTTCCTTTATCCCCATCTAAAGTCACTTCCTGCCCTACTGGTAATGCTGCATTACATTTATCGTGACCAAAGGGTAAGTCAGCAACAACAGGAATACCTAAATCGCCTAAGCGATCGCGCAAAACTTTTTCTACTGTAAAGCTAGGCACATTTTGCGGCGGTTCACATGCAGTAAAACCACCTAAGGCAATGCCCCTTATTTGGGATAAATTACTGCTTAAACGCCACTGTGTGAGCATTCTATCGATGCGGTAGGGTGCTTCTGAGACATCCTCAAAGGCTAAAATTACACCCGAAAAATCTGGTTGAAATGGTGTGGCTAAAAGATGGGTTGCTACTGTTAAATTACCTGGTAATAGTACTCCCGTGACGACACCATTACCCCAACCTTTACCTTGAAGTGGTTCAAGGTTACGACCTTCGATTAAATTAAATAATCGCTCGCACGACCAATCAGGCTCATTGGCGAGTGTGGTTAATACAGGGCCGTGAACGCTAGAAATTCCGACATTGTAAAGGCTCCACAATAAAGCGGTAATATCAGAAAAGCCTATCAACCATTTGGGATTTTCGATTAAGGATGATTCTGGTTGCCAATGCCAATTCTCTAGGATGCGGGTGCTACCAAAACCACCTCTAGCACAGAGAATACCCCGGCAATTTGGGTCTTTCCAGGCCTCTGCAAGCTGCTGGCGACGGTTGTTGTCGTTTCCTGCTAAATAGCCCCATTTATCTGTAATTTCTGGGGGAACTTCGATTTGATAACCGCGCGATCGCCAAATTTCTATACTCTGGTAAAAGCTATCAAATTCTCGCAACGCACCACTAGGGGCAATTACTCGCAGTAAATCGCCGGGTTTGAGAGGTGGGGGTAAGATTTTCGCTGGCATAAATTAATTACTAGTAGGAAAAGTTACTACACTTATCGTGTTAACAATGTAATGTAAGGATTTAGCTCTGATTTATTTTTTATTTCCGTAGAAATTTTATGCGCCAAGGAATGAAAGTGAGTCTAGCACTGCTAGCATTTTTAGGAAATCTGACATGGTGTGCGAGTGCCAAAGCAAATTTTAAAGGCAACCTGACGGTAGAAATTGATGGATTTAAAAATAAACAAGGGCAAGTCTGCGCCAGTATTTTTGCCAAGAGTCAAGGTTTTCCCAATAATCGCGATCGCGTTTTACAAAGGCAGTGTACCAAGATCACTGACACTTCTGTAAAGCTGACTTTTGAGAATTTACCAGCCGGTAGCTATGCCGTGGCTGTGATGCATGATAGAAATGAAGATTCAAAACTTAATCGTAATAGCTTAGGTATGCCCACAGAAGGCTTTGGATTTTCCAAAAATCCTGAAGTTCGCACCAGCGCACCCAAATTCAGCGAAGCCGCTATTGTTTTAGCAGGCCCAAATACCAACATTCAAGTACATTTGAAATATTTGTAAAATGGGCATGGGGCATTGGGTATTGGGCATTGGGTAAAAGTCAAGAGTCAACACTTCGACAAGTTCGGTGACCGCAGTCCATAGTCAATAGTCCATAATCCATAGCTATTTTCCCCCTGCTCCCCTGCCTTTTTTCCCATACCCTAATTATCATTTTCCTCATGTTCTGGCAAGGTTTCGCGATCGCATACAACACGGATGCGATTAATCTGGTTTAACGCATATCTTGCTGTTGACTGTACTTCTAAATCTGGATCTTCCACAGCATGGTTTAACATTTGGCTAACTTGGAACATCATGTCATAAACGCGAGTTAGATCGCGGATGGCATTTTGTCGCACTTGTGGGCTTTCATTTTGGATTGAAATTGCTAATGCACGGTTCATGGGTTTGAGGGTGCGGATACTGATTTCGCTTAAAGCTGCCAAAATTAGGCTGTGTTGTTGCGAATCTGCATCTACCATCAGGTCTAGCAACGGTTGAATCGCCCGTGAATCTCCTTGCTGTCCTAAATCCCAAATAGCTTTTTGTCGCTTTGCAGGATCGTGACTGTATAAGTCATTAATCAATTCATCAACTATATTGACTTTGGCTAGACGGGAAGTATTGGCTGGCGGTAACAATTTTGGTGTCATAGATGCGGTGGCTGAATCGGTAGTCGCATCTGCATCATCTTGATCTCGATTTTGGTCGGTGTTTGACTCTGGTAACCGTGGTGTGGTTGAGTTTTTGTCAGCTTCAGTTTTTGCCTCAGAATCTAAAGTTTCTGGCTGTGGCCATTCTTTGGATTTAGTGAACTTTCTCACAAAGTAAAGGATAGCGCCAAGACTGCCGAGGATTCCCAAACCCAAGAATGACCAGCGAATAACATTACTCTTAGTCGAATGTTTTGGCGCACTGGGCTTAGAAGTAGGTACAGGAGAGGCGGTAAATGAAGTTTTGGCAGTAATTGCTGATTGTAGACTTTTCCTGGTTGTGTTGCCAAAAATGCCGTCTGCTTCCAAACCCTGTGCTTTTTGAAATTTAGCTACAGCCGTTTTTGTAGTTTCTTTGTACTGTCCATCTACCGCACCTTGGTAATACCCCAACTGTTTTAATTGGGTTTGCAGGGTTTCTACATCCGATCCTGTACTATCGGGTCTGAGAGTAGTTTCGCGGACAGCTTGTGTGAGACTGGTTTGTGCCAGTACCAAAATTTTGGGTTGTAAATTAGGTATCGCTGGATTCGCAGGGGTCTGGTACAAACCCAGGGATAAAAAACAAGTCAAGATAGGGACTGAGGAGTGACATGGCCTCATATTACTAGTTTTGGACAACGGGTATTTTTGAAATGTTCGATACCACGATAACTTTAACTAGTCTAAAATTTAACTTTTATTTTGACAAAAAATTGCCTTTCTGACAGAGAGTCTCCCCATTAACTTCACCAAGATGAGTCTAGCCGTGTGACTGCTGCTGAAGTGGTTTACCTAAAAACCACAAGAATGCTCCCGCCACAACGAAGTTTGGCGGCGAGATGAATTGTTGGCTAAAAACGAGACACCCCTTAACTGAATCAAACCGCAGGTTTGACAAGTCGTTCGCGCAGCGTGTCGCAGACAGGGGTAGTTGAGTTTTTAGCAAAATCCGTGATATCATTACGTCAGTGAGATTGACGTAACAATGCTGGTATTTGAGGCAAAACTGGAAGGAACAAACGAGCAATATCAATCGCTGGATGAGGCAATTAGAACTGCTCGTTTTGTTCGCAATGCTTGCCTCCGGTACTGGATGGATAACCGGAATATTGGCAGATATGAGTTGAGTGCCTATTGCGCTGTACTTGCTGCCGATGAGAATTTCCCTTGGGCTGCCAAGCTCAACTCGATGGCTAGACAAGCTTCTGCTGAAAGAGCGTGGTCTGCAATTGCTAGATTTTTTGATAACTGCAAGAAATCTAAACCAGGGAAGAAAGGTTATCCACGTTTTAAAAAAGAACAAACTCACGGTTCTGTTGAGTACAAAACCAGTGGGTGGAAGCTCTCTGATGACCGTCGATACATCACTTTTAACGATGGTTTTAAAGCAGGAACTTTCAAACTCTGGGGAACCCGTGATTTGCACTTCTACCAGTTGAAACAGTTCAAGCGAGTGCGGGTTGTGCGTCGTGCCGATGGGTACTATGCCCAATTTTGTATTGACCAGGAACGGATAGAAAAGCGAGAACCAACGGGTAAAACTATTGGTTTGGATGTTGGGTTGTCCCAATTCTTGACTGATTCCGATGGGCAAACCGTTGAGAACCCTAGACACTTGCGTAAAAGCGAGAAGTCTTTGAAACGTCTGCAACGCAGATTGTCTAAAACCAAAAAGGGTTCTAAAAACGGAGTCAAGGCGAGAAATCGGCTCTCGCGAAAGCACCTCAAAGTAAGTAGGCAGCGTCAAGACTTTGCCGTGAAGACAGCAAGGTGCGTAGTCCAGTCGGCAGACTTGGTAGCCTATGAGGATTTGAAGGTGCGGAACATGGTCAAGAATAGACACTTGGCTAAGTCGATTAGTGATGCAGCATGGACGCAGTTTAGGCAATGGGTTGAGTATTTTGGCAAAGTTTTCGGAGTTGTCACGGTTGCCGTGCCACCTCATGGAACCAGTCAAAACTGCTCTGACTGTGGTGAAGTTGTCAAAAAATCTCTTAGCACCAGAACTCATATTTGTCCTCATTGTGGACATATTCAAGAGCGTGACCATAATGCTGCACGAAACATACTTGAGATTGGACTCCGTACCGTGGGGCACACGGGAACGTTAATCGCCTCTGGAGACATCGACCTCTGCTTGGGTGAGGTAACTCCTCCAAGTAAGCCGAGTCGTAGAAAGAGGAAATCCAAAGAGTGATCCTTGGAATCTCTCGCTACACCCGCAAGGGTTAGCGATGGGAGGATGTCAAGCTACATCCGTAAATTAACACCACCAAGTTTTTCTCAATTTGGATTCTGGTTAAGGCAGAACTTCTGGTTCCGATTCCCTTATAGTTAAACTGACAGGATTTATCTTCTTTGGAGTAGAGGCTTCTAAAATAGGTGGCTGATTCGTATTTTTTTCACCCACAGTCAACGTTTTGTTTGCTGCTAATTTATCGCGCTGATTGATGAGATAAATACTAATTAAAGTCAGAGATACTCCAATCCATTGCAAGGGACTAAGAACTTCTGCAAGGAAAAGATTACCAAATAGTAGGGCAAAAACTGGTGTGAGAAATGTCAGGGAACTGAGACTAGTGAGATTACCGCTAGAAGCAAAGTAGAAAAATAAACCATAAGCGATCGCACTACCAAAGATTGTGGCATAACCCAATGCCAGCCAATCAGATGGGACAATATTCTCCAATTGCTGGGACTCTAAAACAGATGATATCCCCCATAATGGCAAGCCGCCAATAATCATGTGCCATCCTGTAGCTACGACCGGATCGGCGTAGCGACAAACAAACCTAATCAACACTGTTCCTACAGCCATTGACAGTGCTGCTAATAGCATTAACCACTCGCCACTAGCAAATAACTCCTGCCAGTTACCGATGGTAATATCTACACCAGAACCGAGAACGTGAAAAATCCACTCATCGGGTAAGCCAATTAAACTGATACCAGCAACCCCTAGTCCTAGTCCCAGCCATCCCCAAAAACCAATTCGTTCTTGAAATAGCCACAATGACATCAAAGCTACAGCCAAAGGTTGAGAATCAATCATCACAGATCCCAACCCGGCGCTAGTTCTGACTAATCCTTCTGCTAAAAAGCCTTGAAACAGCGTTCCATCCACTAAGGCAAATAAGGCAATCCACAGCCATGCATCCCACCCCTTAGGTTGGGGTTTACCCATTAATGCAGCTGCGATTAGAATTAACACCCCGGCTGGTAGCAAACGCACTCCTGCCATAAATAGTGGCGTTGTGTGGGGTATCACTCCTTTCATTGCTACCATTGCTGTACCCCACAAGAAAAACGGGGCGATGAGGAGTAGGGAAGCGATGGGGAGACGTGATGCACTGATTTTCAGCTGCATGGGTTTGCTGATACCTTAGGTGATTAGGTGCAAAAATTGCTTTACCTAATTTTACCTAAATATGTCTTTTTGTGAAGGAAAAAATACTTAAGTTATTAACTATACAATCTATTTTTTAATTAGTCATTTATCATTGGTCATCTGTGATTGCTCTGTTGTACTTCCTTGTTTCACTTGTCCCCTCTGCTCCTTGTGGTAGTTACTCTGCGGTCTCTGGTGGTTCAAATTTGTAACCGTAACCGCGAACAGTTTTAATATACTCTGGCACAGTGGTATCTACTTCCAACTTTTTGCGTAGCTGACCGATATGCACATCAACAACTCGTCCATCTCCTACATAGTCACAACCCCAAATTTTTTGAATGAGCTGAGTGCGACTCCAAGCTTGACCCGGATGGCTGGCTAAAAAATGGAGAATATTAAATTCTAAAGCAGTTAATGGCAGTGGTTTATCGTTAAGTGTTACTTCTCGTCCATCTGGGTTAATTGCTAGCTGGTGGAAGACAAGGCGTTGTGCTGGTGAGGAGTTGACTGTGCGGACGCGCCGCAACAAAGCTTGAATGCGAACTTCTACTTCCGCTAGGCTAAAGGGTTTAGTCATAAAGTCATCAGCACCAGCAGAGATAATCTTGATTTTATCGGCTTCGTCAGTCCGACTGCTTAGTATCATGACTAAAACATTGGTGCGACGCTGCATTTCTTGGCAGAGATGATAGCCAGTCGTATCTGGCAAATTCCAATCTAAAATCACTAAGTCTGGGTTCAGTTGCTCAAATAGACTTAACGCTGTCTTTCCATCGGCCGCAGACTCTATTTGATACTTGCGACTTAAAAACCGATATATAAGATTACGGACACCATAGTCGTCATCGACAACAAGAATCTTGGGATTAGTAGCAGGAAGCATCACCATAAGTTTCTAGCCCATTGTTTATATGCTGATTCGCCATGCGATCGCTACTCTACAAGAAGCTATGTTGACAGCTTCTATATATACTTTCATACTTTTTCTTTCAAGAGAAGATTTTTAACTTTACTCATAGACCTCAATTACTGAATATATAAAACTCAATTATTATTATCAATTTGCTGCTACTCACCAGGAATAGTCACTGTCTGAGTTGACTACTTTTTCTGGCTAATGAAGTTTATCTTAGCCTTGACTCTTATACTTCTTGACGACTGATTATTGCTCTAGTGATTTAACACTTTTACATTTCTAACACAATTATACCTGGTCAGACAGGTCTTTTTAAAGGCTTTAATACAATATATGTTGCGAATTATCTAGTGATTTAGGATTAGCCATAACTTGAAATTACGTTGAATAATAAGTATTAGTTTTATTGTATGATTCTAAAGTAATAAAAGTTCATAATCAGCCTTCTCACATCAGTCTATTTCTTAAAAATTAGTATATATAATTCCTCCTCTGTTTTGGCAAATATTTCTATTTTATGCATTAAATTAGAGAATTTTGTCAACATAGCCCTACATGGATATATTTTAAGAATTATGTAAAAATCTGATAACAAGCTGATTTTCTGAGTTACTCTACTTGTTTTAACTGTTGTAACTAGATACCCAAGTTGACGAGATGCTGCTTGTTTATGACAGTTTCAACCTAGCAATTTGTTACGATATATTATCTCTACAAATCGATAAAAAATTCATCGTTCAAAATTTACTAGCAAAAGTTGTAAAATTCTTGATTATTGAGAATATTTAGTATTAATTTTTCTATTTAAGAACAATATCAAACTTAGCTAAAATAGCCTCAAGAAATTTATATTAACGAATAATAAACGATTAATTATAATTTAACCCGTGATTTAATAGTGATATTTTATGTAATAAACAACCTAATTTGAGCAGATCGACTTAACATAAGTCTATCTAAAGAGAGACTTTGCTCATATTCATACTAAAGAAAGAGCAAATAAAACTCTGTTATTCGATAAATTGCTGATCATGTAATCAGCAAGAGATATTTATGGCTAACAATTTAGTAGATAATATCATTCCCCAACAGCCACCCATTGAACCACAATCTGATGTTCATGTACTCAAAGCTCGTTTAGAATGGGGTGAACCAGCGTTTACAATACTGGATGTGCGCGATCGCCAGACCTTTAATGAAGGTCACATTCTGGGAGCAATGCCAATGCCTAGTGATGAAGTGGTAAGCCGTGCAACATCATCTATAGATAAAAGCCGGGATATTTATATTTACGGTGCTAGCGACGAAGAAAGCTCTCAAGCTGTACAATCACTTCGTTCTGCTGGATTTGAGCATGTATCTCTACTTAAAGGCGGTCTAGCAGCTTGGAAAGCTATTGGCGGCCCAACAGAAGGTTCTATTGAAGCCCTAACTCCTCCTGGCGCTGGAGACTATAATGTTGTATCTCGGATGCAAGAACACGCAGAAACTCAGAAAAAAGATGTCTAGCTAAAATATTTAGTCATTAGTCATTAGTCATTGGTGGAACAAATGACTAATGACTGGTTTTAGCTGTTGTTAATGTTCAAATATATCTTTAAACTGCAATAAGTCTAAGGATACGATTGTTGGCAGAGCTTGAAAACATTCTTGCGCAATCTGCCAACGCTCTTCTCTTTTGAGCATGGCAATCAGTTTTTGCTGTACGCTGAGTAAATAGCGAACATCATTAGCGGCATAACTTAGTTGTTCCGTGGATAAATTATCAGCGTTTCCCCAATCAGAACTTTGAGCGCTTTTATCCAACTCGACTTTTTCTAACTCTTGGACGACATCCTTCAAACCATGACGATTGGTGTAAGTTCGAGCTAATTTACTAGCTATTTTGGTACAAAATACAGGCTGGACGGTAATTCCTAGGTTGTAACGCAAGGTAGCAACGTCAAAGCGTGCAAAGTGAAATACTTTTAGGACATTGACTGCTTCCAACAGTTTTTGTAAGTTTGGTGCTGCGGTTTGACCTTTAGCGATACGAATTGCAGTTACTTGACCTTCTAGATTGCACAGTTGAACGAGACAAAGGCGATCGCGCTGTGGTAGCAACCCCATTGTTTCTGTATCAACAGCGATCGCCTCTGATTTTAAATACTGGGAGAGTGCAGCGTCACTAAGGTCGCGATCGCTTACCTGAAAATCTTGTAATGTCATGAATCACTTAAGAATAAATGCAGTGTCGCATAGAAGCGGATTTTACTAGACACTACATTATTATTGTGCAAAAAAATCAGAAATTCTAGTGGTTTATGTCATTAGTTGCGATCGGTGCATCAATCCGTAGTCATGACTTTAGTTCTGAATTTCGCAGTACTAAAGCCCTGAGTACGAACTTCTGCTAATTTTTGCGTTTAACTACTAGTTTGTCCGCAAGAAAATCTGCGTGAGATAGACTTCACCTTGTTGATTGGCAGCCACACCTATTCCTGTGAGATTATACTTACCCTGGATGTTTTTGAGATGACCAGGACTGTTTAGCCAACCAGTAATAGCTTGTGATGCAGGATCGCTATATCCTTGGTTAAAAGCCACATTTTCTCCTGCACTACTGTAGATAATGGGGAGAACAGTTACTCGCTCTTTAAATCCCTGATGGCTAAATGGAACTTTCCCGCTAGCCATATTTTGACTATGAATTCTAGCCTGTCGAGTGATACTTGCATTGAGGCTCAACTTTGGCAAACCAACAGAAACACGATATCGATTAACTTTATCAAACACTGATTTTTCTAGAGATGTTGTGTTAAAAGCCGTAGTTGATGCTACACCTTGAGTTGCGGAAATCGATAAAGGTTTATTATTAGTAGGTTTGTTTGTGGAACTGTGACCTGGAATAGGAGCAGTTGTTAATCCACTAGCAAGGACAAGCGTACTTAAAGCTATGCCAAAAGCAGTTTGTCGAAACATGAAAATTACTGAATGCCTAGAGTGATAAGACCTCTACTCTAACGTATTATTCCTAGCATAAATACTAGGATAATATGAAGGATTGATGAACTTTAAAAAGTTTGCAATTACTTTACAGTAACTAAAAGATATCACCTCCAAAATTAAACAATTAGAAAGCGCTAATCGTGATTACAATATGTTTGCTTCCTCGAATATATAAAAATGATGTGAATCTTTAAAAAAGATAATGTAGTATCCTCTAGACAAATGTCTCAGTAACTACATTTTTCATTAATTAATTCAATGTATCTGTTCGCAATGTGATACCCATTCGTGTCATATCAGATTATTTGCTGGACAGATAATGTAGTAGCAATTTTGAGCAAAAAGGTTAATTTTATATTTTTTTAAAATTTTAAAAATTTATACTAATTCAAATAATGTTTGCGACACATGAATATACTCTAGAGGACAAGGCATTGCCTTGCCCCTAGCATCTGTCTCATTCTTTTTTCAAATTGATATTAGTAGTTATTGATATTTATCAAGAGTTAAAAGCGCAACAAGGTATCAGAGAAAACATTGGGGCATTGGGCATTGGGCATTTATGATTTCTCCTCTGCTTCCTTTGTGTCCTAGTCCCTAGCGCCCAATGCCCAAATTAAACTATGCAGGATTTAAGAACTTAGCTACAGTTTGTACATCCTTATCACCACGTCCGGAGCAGTTAATGACAATTCGCGGACTACCAGTCAGTTGCGGACAGAGCGTTTCCAGGTAGGCGATCGCATGGGAAGTTTCCAAAGCTGGGATAATTCCTTCTAGGCGCGATAGTCTTTGGAATGCTGCTAAAGCCTCAGCATCTGTCACACTGTAATATTCAGCGCGCTGGGTATCTTTCAAATAGCTGTGTTCCGGGCCGACACCAGGATAATCTAACCCAGCACTAATTGAGTGGGCTTCAATTACCTGTCCATCCCGATCTTGCAGCAAATAGCTCATGGCTCCGTGCAATACACCAACCTGTCCTTTTGTCAAGGTAGCAGCATGTTTGTTAGTATTTACGCCTTCTCCAGCTGCTTCAATACCAATTAACCGCACAGCAGGCTCATTGACAAACTCATAGAATAGCCCCATTGCATTAGAACCACCACCAACACAAGCCATGAGAATATCTGGCAACCCGCCCCACTTCTCTTGAGCTTGAGCGCGAGTTTCTTGCCCAATCACAGCATGGAAATCACGTACCATCATGGGGTAGGGATGGGGGCCGGCTACTGAACCCAGGATGTAGTGAGTTGTTTCTACATTTGTTACCCAATCGCGAATCGCTTCAGAAGTTGCATCCTTGAGGGTTCCTGTTCCCGCAGCTACCGGACGGACTTCTGCACCCATTAATTTCATGCGAAATACATTTAATGCTTGGCGTTCCATATCGTGAACGCCCATATAAATAATGCATTCCAGCCCAAAACGAGCGCAAACTGTTGCTGTAGCTACTCCATGTTGCCCAGCACCAGTTTCGGCAATAATCCGTTTTTTGCCCATGCGCTTTGCTAGGAGTACTTGACCTAGGGCATTGTTAATTTTGTGAGCGCCAGTGTGGTTTAAGTCTTCCCGCTTTAAATAAATTTGCGCCCCTGTACCATCTGGGCGAGCATAATGAGCAGTTAGACGTTCGGCAAAATACAAAGGTGTAGCACGCCCTACATAGTCTCGCAAGAGTTGTTGTAGTTCGTTGAGAAACTCAGGATCGTTACGATATTGTTGATAAGCTGCTTCTAATTCCGCCAGCGCAGGCATCAGTGTTTCCGGGACGTACTTACCGCCAAAGCGTCCAAAGCGTCCTTGTGTATCGGGAACAGAAGCAGTAGATGGGGAACTTGGAGATATGGGTGTGGTAGTCACGGACTGATCTCTACGATGGGACGAACTTTATTATAGAAAAGTCTGGGCTGTATAGGATAAAAAGTGCGATCGCTTGCTGCCAATCTAACTACTCCAAGCTTTACGACGGAGGGTTTTCGTGTATTTTGAATGTAGTTGAGCTAAGAAAGACAGAGGGCACACTTCCTTGCCTTGGTGACCAGAGGTAGAAGGTTTAAGAATATATTCTTTCCTATGACAAACAGGTTCAAGAGCAGCTAAATTTATTTATGAACAAAAGTAAAAAATTTATTTCATTGCGTAGAGGCAAAAAATCCGATGTCTTAGTCAAATGATTACCCATTTATGGGGATTTATACTGCCATCTGTCTCCTGCCTGATTAAATTTTGATTAACATTTATTTCTAGTTATGTCTTCTTCCAAATCTTCTGATAAAAGCTTCGTCTATCGCGAATTTGGTGCTGATAACTCACCTGCGTTAGAAAGACCTATTGCTGAACTTCCTCCGCAACAGCAAAACCTGAAAGTCCAAGCTACCCGCAAAGGACGTAAAGGTAAAACCGTCACAGTAATTAGTGGTTTTCAGTCTAAACCAGAAACCCTGAATGATTTGGTCAAACAATTAAAAACTCAGTGCGGTACTGGTGGCACTGTTAAGGATAATGAAATTGAAATTCAAGGCGATCATAAACAGAAAATAGTGGAGATTTTAACTAAGCTAGGTTATAAAGCCAAAATCAGCGGTGGTTAGGCAGGAAATTTTCTGGAAAGAAGTAGTCAGCGCTTGAAACTAACTATAAATAATGAAGCAGAAGGGAAATGAGAAAAAACTTTACCATCTCAGTTCTACAAAACATTACATAGTTAGCTTGAATCTAGCCTAATTACTTGAGAGGAAGACTGAGCCAATCGGCTGATGTTATCTTTGAAAGGTTAAATACAAGTTGGCTTACTATTAAAATAGCAGGAGGTTTATATGGATTTAGTTAGGATTCTAGCAGCAATTTTTCTACCACCTTTAGGGGTATTCTTGCAAGTAGGGATTGGTAAAGATTTCTGGATAAATATCATCTTGACATTTTTCGGCTATCTGCCAGGAATTATTCACGCTGTATGGGTAATTGCTAGGAAATAGTTCTTCATCAACCAGGATTAGGAGTGCGATCGCTAATTCTACAATTCAGAGCGATCGCACATGAGTTAAATAAAATAAGAATCATCACAAAATAATGGCGTTGCTGTGCGATCGAAGTAAACACAATTCATCCGATCGATTAGCAACGCCTAAATGATTTAATTTTTCTAAAATTCTGGCAATATTTCTTTGGAAATAGGTATTACCTACTCTACATCTTGACAATCAAAATTTACTAGCGGGTTGTTTGATTTGTGGTTGTTTTCGCCCGTTCCTGCTGATAAAATTTGGCAACTTTTTGCACATAGGTAGCAGTAAAGCCACTATTACAGCCTGTGTATTGACCAGTCATCCACCAACAAGCTACGTCAGTTACTGCTGCTGTTTCATTATTGTTACGGGCGCGCAATTGCTGGTTTAACTCGCGGCGTGCGATGCATGAGACAACTTGGCGAGCTGTTTCTGGGCTATTTTCAAACTGTGTTGGTGTAATCTCTTTTTTCAAGCAAGTTCTTGCCCAACCTTTGAGAGTTTCTGGTTTAACTTGCCATTGACTGTAAAGTCCGTCGTTTTGGGAGCCAGTTTGTGGTGCAGCTTGTCGCAGCGCCTCTACCATTGCTGCAACTTGAGCATTGGCAACCTGTTGTTGTGCTTGTACTGACAATAATGGCGACAGTCCTAGGCTGACAACCACTCCGCTAAGTATTAATCTTATGAAGTTTTTTCTCATGACTTTGGACTTGATTTTTAAAGGCCAAAGTTCAGCATACTACGTATTTACACTTCTTAATAATTGTCTATTGAATAGTAAAACTTAGCTTTCAGGAGAATTTGAGCATTAGACGACAATTTTTGCAGATATAAATCTAAGTATTTATTTTTGCTATGACTACTTATATAAATCTTTGTTTTCTCTTATTTGCTTAAAAACCCAACAAAGCAACATGCAGCACGCGAGTAGGAACACAGCAATGCTGTGTCTTGAAGATTATTTCATCCTGAATGTTAAAAATTAGTCTGGATACAAATATCAAAGATGTTTTTACTGGTAAATTGTTAGGCAAAATGCCCGTAAACTTACGGGGATGCCGGATTGTGCAGCACAATCCACGCCAGAAGTACTTCCAATATTCTGGCTTAACAATTAACTTTTAATTCCGAAAAACCATGAACGCAACTTGGCTTGGAATAACCCAGGTAATAGAAATTGGTTTGTCGATGAGGGTGCAGCAATTTTTAGCACAATCACCAACTTTACCACCGGAACAACCCGCTGTCAGCCAGGGGATTACGGATTTGCAAGGTCTTGTCAACCCGATAATTCAGTTTATGCCCAAAGTGCTGGCGGCTGTAGTAATTTTGTTAATTGGTTGGTTACTGGCGGCGCTAGTTGCAGCGGCGACGCGAAAAGTCCTCAATCGCACGAACATAGATAACCGCATCGCCTCAGGAGTAACGGGTCGAGATGATGTGCCCCAAGTAGAGCGATTCATCTCTGGCTTAGTTTTTTGGAGTGTCATCCTGTTGACGGTGGTAGCTGTCTTACAAGTTCTCGGACTGGAAGTAGCTTCTCGACCACTGAATAATTCTCTCGATCAACTTTTGGGCTATTTACCAAAATTGGTAGGTACAGCAATTCTTTTGGGTATCGCCTGGGTAGTAGCTACCCTTGTCAAGATGTTGACAATGCGCGGACTCCGGGTACTAAGGTTGGATGAGCGCTTGAACGAAGAAACAGAGGATGGTGCATCTGGCTTTGCGCAGTTGTCTGCTAGTGAAACCATTGCTAATGCTCTTTACTGGTTCATCTTTTTACTATTTCTTGTCCCCGTTCTCGATACTTTAGGACTGAGGGAGGCATTACAACCAGTAAAAGTGCTGATTACAGAGATTTTGTCAATTCTGCCGAATATTTTAGCGGCGACACTGATTGCTGCTGTTGGCTGGTTTTTGGCGAATATTATCCGCAGAGTAATTAGCAACTTGTTAAGCGCCACAGGAATCGACCATTTAGGTAGTCGGTTTGGCATATCGCCAAATGTGGGGGTTCAATCCCTGTCGAATATTTTTGGCACAATTGTCTATATTTTGATTTTGATTCCGGTAGCGATCGCAGCTCTCAATGCTTTGAAAATTGAGGCGATATCAGTTCCTGCGATCGCTATGTTACAACAGATCCTCAATGCTTTACCTGCTATTTTTTCCGCGATCGCAATTTTGATTTTGGGCTATTTTCTGGGGCGGTTTGTGGCCGATTTAGTTACTAGTATCCTGACTAGCCTAGGATTCAACAACATATTTGCGGTACTCGGTTTGCCATCTCCAAGACCAACAGCCGTCTATACTGAAGCTGGCGCACCTGTATCTACACCAACCCGTACCCCATCAGAAATTGTGGGGATTATTGTCTTAGTCGGGATTATGCTGTTTGCGACGGTAGCAGCAGTCAATATCTTGAATATTGCCGCCTTGACAGCCTTAGTATCGGGAATTTTGATTATATTCGGGCGGATTCTCTCAGGATTAGTGGTATTTGGGATTGGATTATTCTTAGCCAACCTAGCTTTTAGCATTATTGCTAGTTCGGAGAGTTCCCAAGCCAGAATTTTAGGACAAGTAGCGCGTATTGCCATAATTACCTTAGTATCCGCAATGGCACTGCGACAAATTGGCATAGCTAGCGATATTGTGAATTTAGCATTTGGTCTGTTGCTAGGTGCGATCGCTGTTGCTATTGCCCTAGCTTTTGGACTTGGTGGACGCGATATTGCCCGCGAACAAGTTAGAGAATGGCTAGACTCTTTTAAAAGTAAAGGGTAAAAAGTCAAGTTAGGGCATGGGGCATAGGGCATAGGGCATTGGTAATTTGTCCTTCCCTGCGTCCCTGCTTATCTTTGTGCCTCATTTGGTAATAGCAAAAGAAAAAGTCTGGACAAATTGACCAGACTGGAAACAACCTTATCAAACACTTATTGAAAACTGAATTATTTACCTGCAAGCATTGCTTTTGTAGCAGATTCCCCAGCTTTGACTAAATTCCGCCGCAACTGGAATACTAATAAGCTCATCATAGTCCAGTAGCTAAGAATTGGCAGCAAGGCTGTGATAGGTGATAGATATTTGCCATCGGGAGAAATCGCAAAAATTGGCCCGATTATTGAGTATAACCAGAGAAAATTGTTGTCTCTATAGGAAGAGGTAAATATAGCTACAATAATCACTGGTAATATAATCGCTGTGCCAACAGTAGCCGCCGACCAAAATACACGATTGTGATTTTTGGTGAATAAAAGTAGTTGGGCTAAGGCTGCATAAACCATAGCTAAACTCACAGATAGTACGAGGGCAAAAAGCGCATTGAGTTTGTGACTGGCTGAATATTGAGAAAGTAAGACTAACCCGCTAATGGCAACGCTAGCAATTATGGCGTTGATTGCGATCGCGATCAATCCAGGACTTTTTTCGCCCCAAATTAAATCTTGCACTAGTCGGCTATCTACTAATCCTTTAGCACGCGCAGTTCGGCGATAACGTGCCCAATCTTGCAGAGTTTGACGATGAGGATTGAGAGCAGCAATTAAATAGAGAAATAGCCAAAAATCCAAAAACAACAAACACACTAGATTTTCAGCAAGCTTGTAATGGCCGGGATCTGATTCTAAAACTAATCTTGACCAATTAGCTAATCCTAAAGTAATCAATGCATAGCAAGCTGTTAATAAATAACTTTGACGCTTGCTCAACATAGTAGTATTTGGATCGCGGAAGCAACGGTTTAAGGATTGCCAAATACAATATGTTCCTAAACCGTAAATTATCAGAGTAAAGCCAAGTGTGGTATATAAACTATCGCCTACAGACAAAGAAAACCATTGAAAATTAATTAATCTGGCACTAACAGATGAAAATGTAGAACTAATAGCGGTATCTGGAATTAAGTAAGTCGGATTAATCAATCTAGCAAAAACTAAGGGATAATCATCTGAGAGTTCTACAGCGGCTATACGCATAGTCACAATGAGAAAACAAAGAACTACACCCGCACCTAACCAAGATTGAAATCCTCCTAGCCAAGAACCAACTAAGCCAAATAGCAGTGCAGCACTATAGAATAAAATGCAGGCAGCAACTACTACTATATAAAAGCTGAAAGTCTCAGCTAAGGGAATTTTCCCCGCTAAAGCTGACAATAAATGCAAAGGAATAGCTAACAGTAAGCCAATAAATAGTAAAATTGGCACGCCCAACATTTTCCCCGATAAAATACTTTGGGGTGATTGTGGACTTAGGCGAATAAAATTGAGTGTCTCGCGCTTTTCTTCAGATGCTAAATCATTAATTATTAGGTAAGCTCCAGCAGTTAAAAGTGTAAAACAGCCAATAATGCTGAGCCAGGTAAATACATCCAAATACCATAATTGCCAGTTGATAATTATATCGCCAAATTCATCAACAAGGCATTTACGTTGATGAAAAGACTCCGGCGTGCCTGTGCAATATTTATGGGAAGGACTGTATACTAACTCCAGCTTATTTGGTAGCTGGGTTTGAAAATACATAAATAGGAGAAACTGACCCAGCAAAGAGATAGCAGCAGACAGTATTAAGTTGCGTGGCTTTAGTCTTCCTTTCAGTTCACGCAAAAGTTGCGGATTCCAGTCTCCTACTTGATTAATCCAGTTGAGATTCATAGTAAAGGTTCTCTTTGATTATTAGTCATTGGGAAACAGTTAACAGTGAATAATTTGACTCCGCTCAGTAACCACAGTCAACCGTCAACTGTCAACTGTCAACAATCCCTGTTATTTACGTCCTGCTAACAACGCTTTTGTTGCTGACTCTCCTGCTAAATTAATTTGCTTTGTTAACTGAATGTTTAACAACATGATGACGCTTAAGTTAGCTATGAGGGAGGTAAAAATTCCCATCATGGCTGAATTTTCTAAACTCCAAGGAAAGTTAAAAAATAGCCAAGCTTCAGGATTGTTAGTGAGTGTAATACCTGAAAGTCCTAAAAACATTGGTGGTAATATAATTGTTGCACCTACAACGCCTGCTGCCCATAAACTACGTCTGGGAGTTTTCATTAACAGTAGTAATTGAGCTAATGTGGTATAAATCATCATTAGGCTAATACATAAAACCACACCTAAAATTGACTTGAATCTTCCCAGAGAATTAACCCAATCTACGGCGTTATTATGGTGAATATTCAACATAGGTGCAATGACAATCCAAACTATTAGGGGGGTGGTAGCGATCGCTAAATTAATTAACATCGCTAAAAGGGACGGACTTTTTTCATCTACAACCCAATCTTTTAACAAAAATTCATCGCTAATATCTCGCATATTAGGAGTATTTTGGTGGCGATATCTTGCCCAATCTTGGATAGTTTGGCGGTGTGGTGAAAGAATTGCCAGCAATGCAAATAATAGCACTATGTTAAAGAACGCTATGAAAAGGAAATTACTCCCTATTTGGTGATTCACATCATAATAGGTAGCAATATTGCTATAGTTGGGGAGATAATTTTTATGGTATTGTAAAGTAAAACCCCAAAAAATTACTTGATAGCTGGCTACTAAAAAATAACTTTGGACTTTGTTAATCATCGCTCCTTCAGGATTACGGAAGCGGCGTTTCATGCCTTGCCAAGCCCAATAGATGCCGACACCATAATTAAACAAATATATGCCAACTAAACCAACGAGATTTTTACCTACTGGAATGTAAAAAAACTGCAATTCCCGTAAAGATGATTCATCTTTTTTTGGCAAGCCATAGCCAATCATATCAAAGGGGCTTAAAAGCCTTAACCAAGTGGCTGTATTATGCCATTCTCCACTACTATAATTCCAACTCTGGAGACATATAAATAGGAAGAGAAGAACTAAACCACTGCCTAGCCAAGGTTGAAAGCCGCTAAAAAACCGACTAATTAAACCAAATAAAAGTGCATTACTGTAGAAGAAAATACAGCTAGCAATAAGAACTAAATAGAAGCTGAGAATTGAGACGACAGGAATATTTGCAGAAATTCCTGCCCATAAATTTAAAGGTATGGCAGCTAAAATTATCAGGTAAATTAGCACTGGCACACCCAGCATTTTACCTGTCAAAATAGTTTTTTCTGGCTGGGGACTGAGGCGGATAAAGTTCAATGTCCCACGCCGATCTTCTTGAGCTAAGTTAGCAATCAGCAAATAAGTACCAGCAACTAAAAGTGTGAAGACAAACATCACGCTCAAAGTCACATATATATGTTGCCAATGCTCTTGCCACCAAAGTTGCATATTTAACTTTTCTGGTGGACAGTAGCTCTGATATAAAAGTTTATCAAGCTGAGAATGTTGAGATTTGAGCGATTGTAATTGTTCTTTGAGTTGCTGAATTTTGGCTAGATCGTAGTTTTTTCTACCGCTATATAAATTGATTTTTTGTTGAATTTGATCGATAGTTTGATTGACAGCATTAAACTGTAATTGATAACCTTGGCTCAGCTTGCAGTATGTCCCTGACATAGGATATGTTTTAGTAGGGAAATCGCTAAATTGATATACATAAACTCCAAGTTGAGTCAGTAGGGATATTGCCAAAGCAATTAATATGTTGAAGACTTTTAGGCGACCTTTTAGTTCTCTAAATAATTGGGGATTCCACTCACCGAGTTTGTCTATGAGATTGAATGTCATGGGAAAAATTCTCCAAAAAACAAAGTAATAATTCGTAATTAAGAATCACAGAATAACGAGTATTTAACACTACGAATTAAGTAACCAAAAAATTGCTAATTCTTCAGCTTAAGAAGCTTGTTTGTGTCCTAATTTCAAGAAGATAGTTTCTAAATCTTCTTGAGTGCAGTGAAAATTGCTGATGGGAATTCCTGCTTGAATAAGCGATCGCAATAAATCAGCGCAATCTTCCTGTAACCCTGAAAAGTTCACTCTGGCGCTATTCCTTCCAGGTAATATTTCCCACTCTTCCACTAAAGGATTATTTTTCAATTCGCTCAACAGTGGTTCTAGTTTCCCCAAGGTGGATAACACTATTTGTTGTCGGGATAGTCGCTGGTAAAGTTGCTGGAGTGAAGCACTTTCTACTAAAAAGCCTAGTTCCATAATTCCCACAGAAGTACAAAGTTCTGCTAAGTCACTCAGTACATGGGAGGAAATCAAAATTGTCATCCCCGCTTCTTGCAAAGCCTTGATGATTTCCCGAAACTGCATTCTCGCTATGGGATCAAGACCGGAAACCGGTTCATCTAACAGTAGTAAAATTGGTTCATGAATAATCGTGCGCGCTAAACTTAAGCGCTGTTTCATCCCCCGTGACAATGTAGAAATTAAGCTATTGCGCTTATTAACCAGTTGGATTAATTCCAATACTTCATGGAGCCGTTGAGTGCGCCGGGGTTCCCGTAGACGATACAGCCGCGCAAAGTAATCCAAATAATCCCAGACTGTCAAATCCTCATACAGTGGATAGTCATCAGGTAAGTAACCCAGACGACGCTTGAGAGTAGGATTGCTTTTGTCACGTAATAAGCGATCGCCATTAATATAAATCTCACCCGTAGTCGGCTCCTCAGCGGATGCTAACATGCGGATGAGAGTGGTTTTACCTGCGCCATTTGGGCCAATCAGTCCATATACTTCACCTGTTTGGATCTCCAAATGCACATCGTTAACGGCTATATGCCGATCGAATTGCTTAGTCAGTCCAGAGGTGCGAATTGCTAATTCTTTTACCATAGCTGCTTAGGTGCGGCTTGTGATTTACAGTTAACCTAACCTGTCTCTACAGCTTTTGTCAGGTTCGTTTCAGAAATGGAAACGAGGTTTATACAAACTTTATTTAATTGTGTATTAATACTTAGTATTAAGTGTAAATTTAGATAAAAAAATAGATAAGGCATTTACCTTACCTATTTGTTTATTTGTATTACTTGGACGATGTAAATTTGTCGTCTTAACCAATATTCGATGCGGGAATTATCGGCTCAATACCATTGGAAGATAAACTACTAACTGAATAGCGTTGTTCGGGAACTGGATAACCAGCTTCGCCAAAGGTTTCTTTTATAGCTTTATTGGTGTCAAAGTACACTTGCCAGTAGTGATCGTTATTGCAATAAGGACGTACTGCTAATACCGGGCCTGCCAAATTGAAGGTAATAATTTCTACATCTGGTGCAGGATCTCTGAGAACATTAGGAATAGTGCTAATTTTGGCTTTCAAACGCGCGATCGCATCGTTATGATTTACATCGTGATGTAGTTGCGCTAGTAGGTCAACCCGACGGTAAGGATTAGCAGAATAATTCTGAATATTGTCGGAGAAGATTTTGTTATTGGCAACAATCGTTAAGATGTTATCTAGTGTGTTGATACTACTGGTAAATAGTCCAATTTCTGTGACAGTTCCCGTGACACCTGCGGCGCTGATAAAGTCACCAACCTTAAATGGACGAAAAACTATTAAAAACGCACCTGCGGCAAAGTTCGCCAACAGTCCACCCCAAGCTGCACCAATGGCGACACCAGCGGCTGCTAATAACGCTGCAAAGGATGTGGTTTCAACGCCAAAGAAACCGAGAATTGCCACAATGAGAACGATTCTCAATGTGACAGAAATGATATTGAGAAGGTAGTTAATGAGTGTTGGCTCAACGTTTTGACTGCGGAAAGCGCGTCTGATTAACTTTATGGCAAAGTCAATCAATCGTTGGGCAATAATCCACAAAAGGATAGCGCCTACCAGCTTCAGCCCAAACTCTGTTAAGAGTTGAACAGCAAATTGGCCAATTTCATTAAGCTTCATAGAATTTTTTGTTTATTCATTGTTAAACACAATAAACATACAATTAATTGACACAACAATGCTCAGAAATACTTTTTTTTTAACTTTTTAGTCTCTTCTGTGAAGAAACTGCAAATTAGGCGATCGCTCTTAGTCTTACTCTACTAAGATAGTGGCTGCCAACATTGCAAACCCTCTACTATACTATGCTTTCCCTAAGAGAAGCTATTTATTAACCATCTAGTGTGTTAATATTTGGCTACATACTAATCAAAGCTTTTGGCAGAAATATTTGTCCTGTTTGAATATATTTTTATACACGCAGACATCATGTGTGGTAATAGCGATCGCAATTTTATGACTGCGAACAATGAAGTACTTGCTTTTGTGCTCTATTCAGTTAAAAATAAGTAATAAATTCCTATAATTAATCTACTCAACTAGAGCCAAGATAAGTGAATAATTATAGGTTTAATCAAATAAAATGCACCCAATAAAAATTATTTCATTCATGTTTTCATTTAACAATAGTATTGAGAGCATTGATAATAGACACAACATCATCATTTTCAGATTTTTTGATCAATTCAACAACCCGATCGAAGGTACGGTTAGGATTAGCGATCGCTCGCCCAAGAAATGCAACTTTGCTATCAATAATTGTGATAATATCCTGTTGAACATCAGGAATTTGATAAGCTAAGATTTTTGCATGATTCCAAGCTGATTGCCTGGCTTTACGAATACTAAAATTAAAGATAATTTCATCTTTTCTGCCACCAAATCTATCCAGAATCTCAATTAGCGGTGACATTTGTCCTAAAACCATCTCTGTAGGTTCAAGCAAATCATTGAGAATCGCGTTAATTTTAATAAAATCATCTCGTAGACTATGCACTTTATCACCAGGGCATAGTTCAGCAGCAACAATACCCAGATCTAAATTAATGTGAGAGTTAATTGCTAGCAGTAAGTGTTGCAGAATTATTAACTCTGGTTTTTGCAATACGTCGAATGTTAGCTGCCAGCTGCGGGTTGATTTGATATTTTGTTGATAATCATCCAAAGCATGAAAATAACGATTAGCAAATTGCGTCGTGAATTCTTCCATTCTGGCTGCATCGTCAAAAAAGCCATGTTTGATACCTATTTTTACTTTTAAAGTTACTTGACGATACAGTGCAGCAAAAAATCCCCTCCGACTACGTTCTGCGATCGCTTCGGCAATAATATTGTCTAAGTATTGGATTACCTCATCAGTATTTTTAGCTAACATAATATTCTCTGGTAATAGGGATAAACTTGATTGAGTCTGGAATGCATTCCATACTATAAAGGATTGCGTTCCATACAATTGCAATCAATCCCAAGCGATCCCTATTCGGATTTTCTCATTTTTACTTTACAATTCTTAATTAAGTATATATAACATCATGCCCAAATATCAGTAGCAAATGCATTAAGTAATCTACTATGTATTGAAGTAAATGCTGAGTTGCAAAAAATATCATTTTGGCAACTCTACTTATCAGTAGTCATTGATTTTTTAGAAAAATTTGAAATTAGCGCAAAAATGCTTGATAGTGCCATGAAAATGGGCACAACATTGTTGTACCCACCCATATATCATATTTAATTGGTAAATTTGTCTAATCTGTAATAGCTGTTAAGTGCAGGAATCTGCTGTATATTTTCAGATAGCGATGTCTGGCGCATCTACGCAATAATGACAAAAATCTATCCTTCGCGATCAATAATTAAGTTATAAGGCCAAAACAAAGCTTTGAGCAAACAAGTAGATTTTGAGATTAAATCTGCTACCCAAACAAAAGGAAAGTTACTGTATTCTTCAAATTCTCGAAATTTATTGCTGAGTTGTAACCATTGGATAATGGCTCCTAAAAGATAAGAGAAAATAGCAACCCATAGCCAGACTGACATATAAATATTTTTTCCTCGCTTACAGTAGGTATGACAACATAAGTACTTTCATCTAACAAATTAAACTGTGTAACTGTTGGCTTTTGTCTGATAAAAATTCTCCCCCCAGCGATTAAAAGCTAGGGATAGATAACTGTTATCAGATTCGCTATTACCAGAGATAGCACGCAGAACCTACCACGCATCACCTCCTAGAGAATTATCCAGTTGGGTGAATTGATATTTCGTCAGATAGTACTTGATTTTAAAAGGATATACAATATCTGCTGAGATCTTTCTGGAGAGATGAGTCAAAAGCTATCCTAAAATTTTTGTGAAAATATTTCTCATACCAATTTGAAGAACGATCGCTAAAAATGTAGTTGCTTTGAGCAACGAAACCCAACACCTCAAAAAATTGTAAATTTTGGGTTTCACTGCGTTCTACCCAAGCTACACATCTGTCACATTCTTTTTTAAATTTATTATGAGTTATTTAAATTTATTTAAACTCAGCCTCCAAGATTGGCTCGCTTACTTATTTAATTACGGCTGATGGGTAAAGTAATGATAAATTCTGCACCTGCGCCTAATGTTGACTGAAACTCTAATAGCCCTTGGTGCTTATCTACAATAATTTGGTAACTAATAGATAATCCTAAACCTTTACCTTGACCAACATTTTTTGTCGTGAAAAATGGGTCAAATATATAAGATTTTATACTTTCCTTAATTCCAATACCATTATCAATGATATAAATTTTTATTAGTTCTGCATTGTATTTTTCGGTACGGATATGGATTTGCAGATTTTTGTTATCTTTACCTTGCAAAATATTAGTTTCTAAAGCTTCAATAGCATTTATCAGTAAATTTAAAAAAACTTGATTAAGCTGCCCTGCATAACATTCAATTGCTGGAAGTTGGCTGTATTCCTTAACAACAGAAATTTCTGGACGTTCTGCATCACCTTGGAGACGGTTTTGTAAAATCATCAATGTGCTGTCAATTCCTTCATGAATATCAACTGCTTTAATTTCTGATTCATCCAGGCGGGAGAAGTTACGTAATGACATGATAATATCGCGAATTCTTGCAGCACCGATTTGCATAGATTGCAGCAACTTTGGTAAATCATCAGCGATAAAATCTAGTTCAATATTGGCAATTTGCTTTTGTAGTTGTGCTACAGGGTTAGGATAGTATTGACGATAAGATTGCAACACATACATCAAGTCATGAATATATTCATTAGCGGGGATGATATTCCCATATATAAAGCTAATAGGATTATTGATTTCATGGGCAATTCCTGCCACTAATTGTCCGAGAGAAGACATTTTTTCATTGTGAATTAGTTGGGCTTGAGCAGTTTGTAAGTTTTTAAATGCTTCCTCTAATTGTGCTGTCCGTTCTGCAACTTTAGCTTCTAATGTGTGAGAATATTCTGCTAATTGGGAGTTAGCTTGTTTGAGTTCTGCTGTGGTTTTGGATAAATCAGTGTAGAGTTGCGCATTTTCTAAAGAAATAGCAGCTTGTGCTGTCAACAGTTGCACAACCTCTAGGCGATCGCGTGTGAAAACTCCGGCGGTCAGTGGATTTTCTAAATACAGCAACCCTATCAATGCACCTTGATTGATAATTGGAGTACACAATACACTTCTCGGCTGATTTTTAGTGATGTAGGGATCGGCAGCAAATCGCGATTGAGTAACAATATCATCAATTACTAAAGGTTCTAAGATACGCTTGACGTAGTTGATGACAGTAAGGGGGACATCTTGGCTTTTGTCTAAAGGTTTGGCTGAAACATCTGTTTGCAAGAAAATCGTTCCGTCATCAAAGCTAGCTATGGCGGCGATCGCTAATTGCTGATTTTTGTGTAATAAAAGTACAGATTTTTTCGCCCCAGCATTTTCTAGCATCACTTGCATCAAAATTGATAGTAGTTGTTCGAGGTGAATTTCTCCAGCAATCGCTTGTGAAGCTTTTAAAAATGCAGCAAAGTCTAATTGGGCTGAAAAATTGATGTTAGTGGTAGAGATTGTTGATTTTTCGGAAGATTCTAATTGTGTGGAATATGAAGCTTGATTTAGCTGTAACAACTGGGAGTAATGTGATTCTAAATATTTTACTTGGGCTATGGCTCCCCACTGAGTATAAGCACTTAGCGCTGCTGTCAAATAGAGTTGGGCAATATTGGGTTTATTTTTTGTGAGCCAGAATTTAGCAGCTAATTCATTCCCTAGGGCGAGATCTTGGGTAAATCCATTGGCTTTTGCAGAAGCGATCGCGCGATCATAAAGATCCATTGCTTCTAATTCTTGTTTACTAATTCGAGCGATCTCCGCTTGAATTAATAAAGATTGATGCTCAAAATTTTCTGGGCAATTATCAGCCCAAATTTGCAACTGATGTTGATGAGTAATTATATGTTGCCAATACTCGTCTTGGGTTAATGGTGGAACTTGGTGATAAAGACCCGCTAAAATTAGAGCACGATAAAAAGGATAACTAGCCGAAGTTGTAAAACCTAAAATTGCTGGTAAATAAGTTTCTGCTTGAGTGATGTAATCTAAGGCTAGGTGGTATTTTGCTTGTAAATAGGCTAATTGGGCTTGTAAAATATGCGCGATCGCTAAAGCCATTGGTGTTTGACTAACATGATAGTTTTTTAACGCAGCTTGAGAATCGCAATAGCCAATTAAACTATCTATGACTGTTTTTACTTCGATTAAAATCTCATTTAATAGAGTATTTTGAGTTTGTTGGGCAAAGGAAATAAATTTCTGTATATCTAAACCAATATTATTGATATTAGTTCCTTGAAAATATTGGTTGCAAATATTACCAAAAAGATTATAGCCAGCAAATTGTAATTCTCCTGACTCTAATCCAGCTTGATATCCTAGATTGTTGATAGGAATGGCTAAATGAGTCGGTTTTATCCAATTATTTAACCAACTACCTAGCAACAAATTAACTTGACACTCTTGCCCTTTATTAAGAAATTTTTCTGCTATTTTTGCAGCTAATACACCAAATTCATATCCAGCTTTGTAATCTCCAAAGGCAGAACCTAAAAGAAAACCATAATTAGCATAGGCTTTAGCAGAATCAGCGATATTTCCATATTCAATCGACAAATTAACAGCCTTTACTGTAACCAATTTATATAAGTCAATGTCAGAAGTAATATATGTAGGTGGATCTAAATTAATCAGTAATTTAATTGCATAAATGGAAATAGGATTTTGATTTTTAGGTAAATCTAAAATACCAGTTATTGTAGAATTTTCTAGCCCAGATTTAATTGCCGCATTTTCTCGTTCAATCACTGACTGAAGATTTGTAGAAGGTAAATTTATACCTAACAATGATAAGGCTTCTTTACCAGTCTGAATAGCTAATATATAATCACCTTGGAGTGTAAGTTGTACAATTAATAAGTTATATAGCTCTGCTTTTTCTATGGCTGATTGCACCCGCTCTAATGCTTTTTGAATAAGTAAATAGGAATGTTCAAAATTGCTATTGAGATATTCAATTTCTGAGCGTTCTTTGTAAATTGCAAAGGTTAATTTATACTGTTTTTCCCAGCTATCCTCCGCTAACAGTTGCATTGCGATCGCTAAATATTGAGATGCTGTAGCATAGGCTGTAGAAGCTTTCGCTTTACGTCCCGCCTGTAAGTTTAATAGAATAACTTGCTCTAGTTCCTGGGGTGTAGTTAGCAATTGCAACCCCATATTTAAGTGATTAACAATTTCAAAAATTTGCTTTTCTTGTTCAGCAATTGGTATATTTGCTAGTAGCAATTTTCCTATTTGCAAATGCAAGGTTTGTTTTTGGAATTCATCAATAAGAGAATAAGCAGCTTGTTGGACGCGATCGTGCAGGAATTCGTATATATAATCTTGAGAATTAGATACAGAACCAGGATCATCCTGATTTTCTGTTAAATATAAGCTACTGTTGACAGTAGCAATTTTACTTTCTGCTCTATTCGCGATTTCAGAGATTTGTGAAATACTGTCCTCTGCTTTTATTAACTGATTATCAAGTTGAAATATTTTATATGTTTGATTAGTAGGAATAATTAACCCCTCAGCTAAAGCTAACCATAAATCATTAGCAGTTTGTTCTAGAGATTTCTCATAAACAATTGCTAGGGTTGTTAAGTCAAAACTATTACCAATGCAAGCCGCTAATTTTAAGACATCTTGGGTCACTTGTGGCAATTTTTGCAGTTGCAGAATCATAAACTCTACAACATTATCTGTAAAATTTAAAGTTTGTACTTGATTCAGGTCATACTGCCAACTGCTTATATCTGGCACAAAGATAATATGCCCATCTACATAAAGTTTTTTTAGCATTTGAATACTAAAAAAAGGATTTCCCTGAGTTTTTTGATAAATTAATTTGGTTAGCGAAAATGCTTTTTCTTCTTGACAACTTAAGCTATCTGCAACTAAATGATTTATATCTAAAGCAGTCAAGGGAGATAAATTAATAGTTGTGATTGCCTTTTGATGTCGATCGTGACGAATTGCTTCTAAAGTTAGCATTAAAGGGTGAGTAGCAGAAACTTCGTTATTTCTGTAGGCTCCAATTAATAATAAATGACTAATATGCTGTTCACTCATCAGCATTTGCAGTAACTTCAGTGATGCCATATCTGCCCACTGCAAATCATCCAAAAATATTACTAATGGATGTTCTGGATAAGTAAATACTTGAATAAATTTGCGAAAAAGTCTATTAAATCGTTTCTGGGCAGCATTGCCAAACATTTCCATTACTGGTGGTTGTGCCCCAATAATTTTCTTGAGTTCAGGAATCACATCAATAATGACTTGAGCGTTATCCCCCAAAGCTGCTAAAATTTGACTTTTCCATTGAGTAATTTGAGCATCGCTTTGAGTGAGTATTTGCGCCATTAAATCTTGCAATGCCTGTACAAAAGCCGAGAAAGGAATATTACGTTGAAACTGATCGAACTTACCTGCAATAAAATAACCTCTTTGCCGCACAATTGGCTTTTGTATTTCATTAACCAAAGCAGTTTTACCAACACCAGAAAAACCTGCTATTAAAATCAATTCACTTTTTGATAAAAATTCTGAAGTGTGATTGACCTGTTCCTTATTTCCAGCTACTCGATCAAAAACTGCTAATAATGTCTCTATTTCTGCTTGACGACCATAAAGCTTTTCTGGAATTAAAAAGCGATCGCTGATATCTTGTTGTGCTATTTGAAATGCTTCTATGACTCTTGTTTGTTGCCATTCACAATAACAACGCTCTAAATCATACTTTAAACCAGCAGCACTCTGATAGCGATCTTCAGCATTTTTCGCCATCAATTTCATGACAATATCAGAAATTACTTCTGGGATTTCTTCCTTGATTTCTTTATTCTGGTTTTTGTCTGTTAATAATGGTGGTTTTTTGGCAATATGACAGTAAACTAACTCCATTGGCTCTGATACTGCAAAGGGTAATTCTCCCGTCAATAACTCGTAAAAAGTCACACCTAAAGAATAAAAATCTGTACGATAATCAATCCCCCGGTTCATTCTTCCAGTTTGTTCTGGAGAAATATAAGCCAGCGTTCCTTCTAATACATGAGGATTTTGCAGTTGTTGAGTTTCTTTTGGTAACAGTGAAGCGATAGAAAAGTCAATAATTTTCACCTCCTTGGTTTGGGGATGAATTAAAATATTGGCAGGTTTAACATCTTTATAAATAATGCGTTGTCGGTGAATTTCCCCAATTATTCTGGTGATTTCAATAGCCAGGAGTAAGAATTCTTCTAATTTAAATTTACCTGAATTACTATACTGCTTTAAATAACTTGATAAAGAAATGCCACCATAATCCTCCATTACCAAAATATAGCCTTTTCCATACTCTTCCAGACCATAGGATTTAACAACACCATCAATATTGAGATTTTGAGAAATATTGTACTGGTTACGAAACTGGATTAATTCATTGAAACTGGGTAATTCATTCCGCATGATTTTTAAAATCACCGGCTGTAAGTCTTGTTCCCTAATTCCCCGGTAAACTAATGTTCTATTTCCCTGATAAATTTGTTCATCAACTCGGTAACCTGGAATTTTCAATGATGCAGTCTTCATATGTACACAAATTACTATTACTATGGTCAGCTATTAATTAGTATGCCCGTCAGCTGTTGTTGTGTAACATAAAATAGTTAGTTAATTTTAATTAGATGCTTATCTACTTTGTGATTTAATCTATTTTTAAAAAGTAATTAGTACTATTAAGATAAGAGTACTAAGTAAAATAACAGTATTTGGATTAGTAAAAATTTAGACAGATGCGATCGCACAAACTTGTAACCCAACAGGTGTCTGAATAATTACCGATTCCACCCCAAAGACTTGGGCGATCGCCTCAGGGGTAAGCACTGCTTCCGGCGTTCCTACACCCCAAAGACGACCTTGTTTTAATAAAGCAATGCGAGAACTATAACGTGCAGCTAAATTTAGTTCATGTAATACTGTGACAATGGTTAAATTCTGTTCCTGATTCAAGTCTTTAAGTAATTCCAATAATTGCAATTGATAATTAATATCTAAATAAGTTGTCGGTTCATCTAACAATAAAACCTGGGGTTCTTGTGCCAAAGCCAAAGCTAAAAAAGCCCGTTGTCTCTCACCACCAGAGAGTTGTTCAACTAAGCGATCGCTAAATTTTTCTAATTGTGTTTTGAAAATCGCTGCTTCTATTTGTTGCCTATCTTTAGCAGTTAATTCCCATTGCCACCAAGGTTGATGCGGTGTACGTCCTAAACTGACTAACTGTCGCACTGTTAAACCTACAGGAACCGTTTGCTGTTGGGGTAACAAGGCTAATTTTTGGGCAACTACATTCGGTGGTTGAGAATGAATTGCTTTACCATCAAGTAGTACTGTTCCCTGTTGAGGAGAGAGAATTCGACTGAGTAATTTCAGTAATGTAGATTTACCAGAACCATTAGCACCGACTAAACTTAACCATTCTCCTGTTTGCAAGGAGAGGTTAATGTTTTGAATAATTGGCGTACTACTGTAACCGCCTGTGAGGTTTTGTAATTCTATGGGCATTGGATATGGGGCATGGGGCATTGGGCATGGGATGATTTTGTATGATTGATTTATCTTTCAATCCCAGCAGAACGGCGATAAAGTAACCAGATAAATAAAGGTGAACCTAGCAAAGCGGTGACGGAACCTACAGGTAATTCTATGGCTCCCAGTCTTGAGAGTAAATCGGCAAAGATGAGTAACCATGCACCAGCCAAGGCGGAAAGCGGTAAAACGAAACGATGATCTGTGCCGATAATCAGGCGTACACCGTGGGGAACGACAAGGCCGACAAAGCCAATTAACCCACTAATGCTAACTGCACCGGCGGCCAGTAAAGTTGCGACACCACCAATCAACAGACGCGATCGCGTTAATGATACTCCCAAACCTAAAGCCAAATCATCACCTAAAGCTAACACGTTGAGCGATCGCGCCAGCAAACACCCCCCCAGCAAAGCCAAAATAATATAGGGGCCAGCCGTAGTAATTTCTTTCCAACCCCGACCATTTAAACTACCGACTAACCAGTTTAGGGCAATTTGAATTTGACCATCTTCGGCTAATAAAAGTAATGTACTCTGCACTGCGCCAAACAAAGAACTAATGGCAACTCCGCCTAAAATTAATCTTTCAACTGCAATTCCTGATCCTGCACGACCGAGAAAAATCACTATCGCTGAAGTTAAAATTGCTCCTAGCCAAGCCGCCAGAGGAATCGCCGCCGGAAAGATTTGCAGCACTACCATAACAATGACAACTAGCCCTGCACCTGCGGAAATACCTAAAATAAAAGGATCGGCCAGACTATTACGTAACATGCCTTGCAACAACGCACCGGACATTCCCAACGCCGCACCAACAATTAAAGCGGCGACAATGCGCGGTAGCCGTAAATCCCAGAGAATTGTCTGCTTAATCGGATCGCCTTGATGAAGAATTGCTTGCCATAATTCTCGCCCACTCAAAGGTACTGCACCTTGAGACAGAGAAAGGGCTAAAGTTACTACCAGCGCTGTAATTAAGAATAAAACAGCCCAGAGTAAACGGTATTTAGTAAAAATTAACTGTAATGATTTATTCATCTTAACGATTAAGGATGAGTCTAGCGCCCATTGCTTTCAACTGAAGTTTAAACGCCTATCCTGGGTGAGGAATGCAGACATCACCTTAATTTTGGTGAATCTGGAGTTAGGACGCTTTGAGTTGACTCTTATACTCTAAATTAACTATGAATTGCACCATCTGGCATAATAGCTCCAGCTAAGTTAGCACCGATCAATTTTACCAACAGGCGATCGCCAGAACGAATCCGCGCGCCTGTCAAATCAGCTCCCCGCAAATCAGCACCACTGAGATCTGCACCAATTAAATTAGCAGACCGCAAATTTGCTTCGCGCATATCCGCTAAAAGTAGGTTAGCTCTAAATAAATTTGCTTCCGATAAATTAGCCCCGCGTAAATTGACTTTGTGCATAAAAGTATCGCTGAGATTTGCACCACTCAGATTTGCAAAACTCAAATTTCTGCCCGATAAATCTTTGTTACTCAAATTTGCCCGACTAAAATCTTGACCGCTGAGATCAGGATTTTTCTGTGCTGGTTGATAGTTTGTTTGTGGTGGCTTTTTTGGTTGAGGTGGTGTTGGTGAATTAGGTGGTGAATAAGATTGTGAGTACGGTGGTGAATAAGGCTGAGAATAAGTTGGAGACTGATGTTTAACTTTAAGAGAACGCAATTTATCCCGCGCTTCATTGATTGCTTTGATTTTTTCTTGTGCCTTTTGTTGTAAACGGACATTATCTTGGGGAATGCGATCGGGATGCCAGACAAAAACCAAATCTTTATAAGCCTGGTTCACTTCGTCAATTGTTGCACCAGGCTCTAATTCCAAGATTCTATAGTACCGTTCCAACTCGCTCATAAGATGTTTTAGTTGACAATCAAGTTAATTATGAGTAATGCATCCCTCTATCGGCTTAATTCGTGATTAAATATCTATTTAAATGGAGTATTTCCTATCATAGATAATTTGAGATTTTTACTATCAGTGGAAATAATTTTAGCCGCTGGAGTTGCTCAACCTCATATTTGAGCAACAGTAGCTTTTAGCTAAAAAAAAGCTATATTAACATGCTAACTGATGCAGTACGGCAATTTTATCAGGAGTACCGTCCAACAGCAGAAAACTTTTACATAGTTATTATACAAGCCAGTAGTGACGAACTCAGTCCATCAATAACCTTTCTGTAGGCACACCACCCTTAGCATCAAGGATATTTTGCGGCTGTTATCCCATTATCCAATGTTTACTTGGGGTGTTGAATCAGCAGATTGATAAATAATATAGGACTGAAGCCACTAACACAATAAATATCAGGTTAGATTTGTCCATTGTCATTAGGGATGGTTTTTTTGAAAAAATCATCAGCAAAACAGATATGTCCCACAAACCCGCCCGGACAAAATAAGCGAGTCATCACTCCATCATCTCTACTCAATAGTCTAGGATTGGTGATATTAGTTTAGAAATTCTTAACTATTAACCATTGACTATTGACTATTGACTATTGGTTTTCGCCCCACCTAGGTTATATTTCCCAAATTAGGTAGGAGTTCTATGTAGTAATCAATATTGATTGATTGTATAGTTATTATTCATTTTGCTTCATCTCTCTAGTTCTACATTTGTCCACTTCTCCAGCGATTTATAGCTCTTAAATACGCTGTTACAGGGATTTGATAAACTTCAATCACAATCCAAAGAATAATTGCTAAATGTAACAAAAAAGTCAATATAGTCCAGATATATGGAACCCAAGTAATAAATTGATGAGGAGTTGGCGGAAAGTTGTAAGCTATAATCCCAATCAAAGTTGTGGGTAGTAGTATAAAAGCAATTGCTGCCAAACCATAGCCCCAACCAAGTTCTACACCTTCTAACTGGGCTTCTGTCCAGCTAAAACCATTCCAACGCCAAATCAAGGGGGGTTGACGGGAAGCCATCTTGATTTGCTGTTGTTCTAGGTTGACAGTAAAAATCTCTTGGCAGAAGTCACAAGCCACTGCTTCCATCAATGGCATATGAGTAATTTTACCAACACGACAAACTGGGCAAGGGTAAACTCCTTGATAGTCGAAAGATGTGGCTAAAATTTTGGAGCGAGGCATCATAATACTTAAGTGTCACTAATGAGGTGATAGGGTCTGTGCGGCATTTGACAAGAATGGTAAATTGTCAGATTTTTGAGAGTTCATCACTTCCCATAACCCATGACCCAAAAATACTTGTAAGTTGAGATAAATCTTACGGTTACAAGCCAAGCTAAAGTCTTGAACGGCGCAATAGTACTGAGTTTAACCCTTTTTTGAAAGTTGTGGAGGTATTGACGCCACCAAATGCGTCTGTTATGGTGAACTGTATATAAGGTTTACATTGGTTTACATCAAATACTATCTAGTTGCTTACCCAAAAAATGTTCAACAGCAAATCTTACTTTTATTTTTGGCAAAAGGCGGTTCACCGGCGGTGAAATCAGTTTCCTAATGGAAACCGCCCGGTGAACCGCAGAGCAAACTCTGCGGTTTTTGTTTTTTAGGTGCTTTTTATGATCGCGATCTATTTCGTTAGCTGGTTTTATGGTTTTTACTTTTGGCCCAGAGCAAGTTCCGGGTAGATAGCGTCATGTCGATGATTTAGAACGCGCCCGGAACTCAAGATGAGATTCCGGGCTTTTTTATTCACAAACTCACCCTCATAACCTCTTACAAGGAGAATTTCCCCATGATTAATGCTCAACTCGCTGCTCAATCCCATCCTAGTCAGCAAACAATTGTCAAAATTTCCGAAACAGTCAGCTTTGGTGGTGAAGAGGTAGTTATTATTGGCGGCCCTTGTACGGTAGAAAGTTTAGAGCAAATGAAAACTGTAGCCCAAAGGTTAGCACATGCACCTGTACAAGCCTTGCGTGGTGGGGTTTACAAACCGCGCACATCTCCTTACGCTTTCCAAGGCATGGGAGAAGAAGGTTTAGAAATTCTGGCAGATGTGCGATCGCGCTACAATATACCAGTAGTTACTGAAGTTATGTCAATAGCTCAAATTGATATAGTTGCCGCCCACGCTGATATGTTGCAAATCGGTAGCCGCAATATGCAAAACTTCGACTTACTCAAAGCTTTAGGACAAGTGAATAAGCCAATCTTACTCAAGCGCGGACTAGCGGCGACAATTGAAGAGTTCGTTATG
Organism: Tolypothrix sp. FACHB-123; assembly: GCF_014697075.1. Lineage (GTDB taxonomy): Bacteria > Cyanobacteriota > Cyanobacteriia > Cyanobacteriales > Nostocaceae > Aulosira. The sequence continues at coordinate 47,433 of NZ_JACJRE010000030.1, forward strand.
GCAGCAGAATATATTTTGAGCCACGGCAATCCCCATGTGATACTCTGCGAGAGAGGTATTCGCAGCTTTGACAATTACACTCGCAACGTCCTGGATTTAGGCGCAGTAGCAGCTCTCAAACAAATTACTCATTTACCGGTAATTGTAGATCCATCTCATGCGGTTGGTAAGCGGGAATTAGTTGCACCTATGGCTAAGGCTGCGATTGCTTGTGGTGCGGATGGATTAATTATCGAGTGTCACCCAGAACCAGAACAATCTGTTTCCGATGCCCGTCAAGCCCTATCTTTAGAAGATATGGTGAATTTGGTTGCTAGTTTAAAGCCGATAGCTACAGCCGTTGGGCGCAATATATCCGAAACCATCGGGGTGGGTTTAGAATCTGCCCCGATTTTTTGTGCTGCTTAAAACTATCCTTCAGGGTGATGTTTTCGGTATAAATTTAGAGATAGGCTGGAACAATCTAATTGGCGATCGCGTCTCTAGATTATAAAGTCAACAAATTTGCCAACACGCCCTGATTTTTTACCATTCGAGATCGAAGCATTGTAGTTAGTTGTTGCCCTAGTACCGCATAAACGAGAGTCACACATAGGCACAACAAATCAAAGATATATTGCCGCAAATAATTAAATATTATCTTTTAATTTTTAATTTCTTAGTCGTTGCGATCGCCTCTCTCTAAAATCTGGATACACATAAATTTCCTGCTCTCTTTGTTCTCGCTTCATCGATCGTCTTTGGTCTATTTTGCAGAATTGGTAGAAGTCTCTTCAAAATTGTTAATCAAGTATCAATAAATAAATTTAAGTTCAACAAATTCTTAGATAAGTAGTTAAACATAATGTCATTGCGAATGGAGCGTTCGCGTAGCGTCCCGAAGGGTAGCAATCGCAGGGGTTGGGATTGCTACCCTTCGCTCGCAATGACTGTAATTAATTTTGTGCGGTTACTTATGGGCTTTTAACTACCGTCAGCTTTTTGCTTTTGCTAGTTACTTAAGTCCTAGCTATGTTATGTAATCATCTAGACTCACTATTACCATTGAGAGAATTATATTTGTCATCTATCTATTAGATGATTTTTTTATTTTTGGCAATAAAATTTACAGCAACCAGTTTATCAAGTAAGTAGGTATACTTCTAAAACCCTCGAAAATATTGAAGATTTTACTACTTTAAATAAAGTTAATAGTTAAATGTGTTGTTTTCATGAAAACTTTACGTTTTTCCGAATTATTACTTAGATAATAAAGATATACGTTCAACAATTGCGTAAAGCCTTCCCTGTAATTGCTGATTAAAGCAACTACAATTTAGGCGATTGGCATTTACCCACTCGAACATAAATTACTGTTCGTGGATTGAGAAAAGTTTGTAGGACAGACTAAACCAATAATTTTCACAGGAGAAAATCATGAATTTCAAAACATTAAGCATTGGAATTGCTGTAACTTGTGGCACATTAACTGTAGGTAGCACTTTATCGCCAGCGCAAGCAGCTTGGATTAATATTGTTGGCAGTGCCCAATTTGAAAAGGCTAACAGTAATGCTCCAGCATCAGATAAAATCACTTTCACTAGTAGTACAGTTGAAAGTTTTAAAGGTTCTCTGTTTTCTGCATTAGCAGTGGATTCAACAGTTGAAGTAGCACCTATCAACTTAGCAGCAATTGCAGCAACTCCTTCCCCAAACGATTACACAGGAACTTCAAGCAATCCCTTCATTAAATTTACCAACGATCCAGATCTGAAGTTTCTCATCAATAACCCCTTTAATGTTACTAGAGCCAGAACCACAATTGACAACTTTACTAGTACATCCGCTCTATTCAATTTCACAGGAGCATTTTACAAAAATGGTACATACCTGAGTGAAGGAATTTTGACTGCTAATACAGTTAACAAACTTCCAGGTAGTTATTCTCTGACTATCAAGACTGTTCCCGAACCTTTAACCATCTTAGGCTCTATCACAGCTTTAGGAATGGGAGCTGCTTTAAGGAAGAAACAAGCTCAAAAGCACGCTAACGAAAAGGTTACAGCCTAATTACCTTCTTGAATAACTCTAATGTGGAGTAATTTAATTTAGTCAAGCATCGAGAATGTTGTTTATGTGGTTTATCTTAGTTGCATCTTACCAATTATCTACCTATAGGGAGAACCTCATTTCTCCGGATTTCGCAAGTTTGTAGTTCGAGCATATCTATCTAAATTGGTCACCAATTGGCAAAATTTAGCAATTAGCAGTTGATGCAGTTTTATAGAGTTACAGGGTGTTTTTTTTCAAAACTTGATTAGGTTAATTAAGGATTAATTAATCTCTCATACTTGCAAAATGCCTCTATTAGTAACTGTGCTAGAAATCAACACAAAATGGTAGCTTAATTAATAAAAATCCAGACTATGAGTTTTTAATCAGATATTTATCGTTAAAACTTTTTAGGGTGCGTTTACCTCAGAGTAACGCACCCTAATTTTTACTTGCTTCGCTTGTCTCCCATCCTGGATTGATTAAATAATATCCAAGTTCGCCAAGTTTGTTTTTAATTCTTATAAATCAACCTTCACGGTAAATGTCTGCGATCAAGAAATTTTTTGCTGTGTATTTTTATACCGAGTAGTTACCCTCGCCTATTTTTATTCAGCAGGATAATTTTTTACCAAAGCTAATTCCATGAACTATGTAATCTTGATAACCTTAGTTTTTATATACGTAGGATTTGCGTAAGCCTTAACTATACTATACAGTAGTTGAAATTCAGACTTGTCATCATCAATTAGCTGATTATTATTATTTTTTGAGATTAAATACAAGGTTAAAATTTTCTTAAAAAATTCAGTAAAAGTCCCAAAAACTGCATTATATGGGGATTGACACTACTTTAAATAAAGTTAATACTTTAATATCTTGTTTTCATGAAAACTTCATGAATTTCCAGAAGCAATACTGAATAATGATGATATATCTGCAACATACAGGTAAATTTAACCCTGTAATCACTGGTAAAAAAGTCTACAATAATGGGGATAAAGGTTTACCAACTCAATCAGAACTTAATGTTTGCCCATTGAGGAAGGTTTGCAGATTATACCAACTAAATGTTTTCCAAGGAGAAAATAATGAGTTTTAAAACAATAAGTATGGGTGTCGCCTTAACTTGTGGCACCCTAGCTGTAGGTAGTAGCTTGGGTGTTTCACCTGCTCAAGCAGCCTTTGTAAATTTTACAGGAACTGCCAACTTTACCAATGGAAACAGTAATACTCCATCTTCAGACAAAATCACTTTTACCAATAGCAAAGTTGAAAGTGCTGGAGGTTCTCTATTTGCTGGGTTAGTCAATACTGGTGTTACGGTAGCTGCTGTCGAACTCACCAATCGTACCAACGTAGTCAACGGAGGATCGTATTACTCAGCCAATTATAAAGGGAAGACGACAAATCCCTTTGTTGAATTTCTGAGCAATCCATCTTTGAAATTTATCATAGATGAAGATTTCACTGTTACTAGAATTAGAACACCTGCCAATTCTACTCTTGGTACTCTTGCTTCTACCGCTGCTTTCTTTAACTTCAAAGGAGCATTTTTTAACGGGAATACATATCTAAGTAGTGGGATTTTGACTGCCAATAAAATTCAAGGTACTCCAGGCAGTTACTCCTTGACTATCGCCACTGTACCCGAACCTTTAACCATCTTAGGCTCGATAACAGCCTTAGGAATGGGAGTAGCTTTGAAGAAGAAACAAGTCCAAAACCTAGCCAAAAAAAAGGTTACAGCCTAAATTAACAAATTCAATAACTCTAAGAGGGAGTAATTGAATTTGGTAAAGTACTGAAACGAAACTGTTGTTGTTTATATGGATTATTCCTGTTGCATCTAACCATTTATCTACCGAAAAAAAGAACATTTCTGCTTGAGACTTCATCAGTTTTTAGCTCAAGCTTATCCATCTCAACTTGTCATCAATTTACACAAGACATTAATCAGCAGTTGATTCAATTTTTTATAGAGTTACAGGGTGTATTTTCTCAGATATTTATTAGCTCAAATCAGGATTAATTTAACCTCCAATACTTGAAAAATACCTCTGTTAGTAACCGTGCTAGTTATAAAAATAAAATATAATTATTTAATTAGTAAAAAATTAAAATCTATAATTTTTAAATCAGACATTTATCTTCAAAAATCCTTAGTGGATCGACACGCCTAAAGTTGTGCATTAAGAATAAAGCAGAAAGTATTGATTTATCTCACTTTTCACAAAAATCTATTGCATCATTTTAGCTGTGTCGATCCATTAGGGTGCGTTAGCCTCAGAGTAACGCACCCTCAATTTTTACTTCATCAAGAACTTTAGCTAATAATTGCTATCTACAACAGACTTGTTCATAGTGTTGACCTGCAATATTCCAAGTAAATTCTGTTTCTATCAATTCTCTAGCATGAGAAGACAACTCATGTCTTAGTTGTGGATGAGCGAATAATTGACTAATAGCAGTAACATACTCTGCTGGTGTATTTGCCCTGAGCGCTCTTAGTGGTGTATTATTACCGTCTACGGCTAGCCCTTCTAAACCGCGATCGCTTGCTACTATCGGTACACCAGCGGCCATTGCTTCGAGAGTTTTATTTTTAATGCCAAAACCCGTCCGCATTGGTATAATACAGACAGTAGATTTGTGTAAATACTCTACCATTGAAGGCACGCGCCCAGTCACAGTCACTCCTGGTTGTTTAGTTAACGCTAAGACCTCTGGTACAGGATTAGCGCCAACAATCTCAAAAGTTGTATCAGGATAATTTTCCTGTATTTTTGGTAAGACTTTTTGACTAAAGAAGGAGACTGCATCGATATTTGCCAAAATATCCATTGCACCGATAAAAATTAAGCGATGTCCGCCTGGATCTTTGCTTCTATAAGGAAATGTAACCAAATCCACACCATTAGGAATTACTTTAATTTCCGTATTCGGATTAGATATTGGTAATTGTAGTTTATCTTCTTGTGTTGTTACTACAACAGCAGAAAATTTAGAACAGTAGTTTTGCTCATAACGACGTAAAAGTGGTAAATTAATCCGATCTCGCAATCTATATTTGGAAGTATTAGTTAGCAGTTGGTTCAGACAAGTACCATAGACTGAACTATGAATATCAACTACAGTTCTGAGGTGTTGTTGGAACTCAGGACGGACATAAATCTCATTCACGCTATGTTCGCAGGTAATTACATCATATTTTCCCGCTTGTACAACATTATCAATCCATGCTTGCATATCAGGAGAATAGTGGTTGAGTACACTTGGCGGTGTCCCCTGTTGTAAAAATGCACTGAAGCGCTGAATTTTCTGGAATATTCCTGTGGATGGTTCTGGGGGACGTGCAAAAATTACGAGACGATCTACACAATCCTCTAATTCTGCTATTTCTGCATCTGTAACAGTGCGACCGCGTTGAGTTACTAAAGTAATATTATGGCGTTTACGGAGATATTTGAGTAAATTGAATGTCCTGATTTGCGTTCCTCCCGTTGGTGGATAGGGAAACGTGCATGATATCATGAGAATATTCATAAAATATATCTCTGTAATAATACTTTTAATAAAGTGATATATATACCTTGACTTTGAGATTGTTGATTGTCAAGGATGGGTGATGGGTTAACGCAGTATTATTTTTACCCCAATCTGCTTAACTCGAACTCAGGTTATCGTAATATACCTGACAAATATTTATGTAAAAGTGCTATTTAAGATGAGATTCAAACTGATATTTATCAAGCCAATACGCTTCAGTTAAGGATAAATTGTAGTTTGGGTTGAATGGAGTAAAACCCAATAAAACCCCGACAATGTTGCGTTTCGTTCCTCAACCCAAACTGCGGTAACTAATTAACCAATTTAAAGAATTTTGGCGACACATCCATATATTCTAGAGCGCACAACATGTTGTGCTATTAGCAATCTGTTGCATTCTTATTGCAAATTGACATAAGTTTTTTACCCAAAATTTCGCACTATTCTGGAGATACTTTATAAGCTAGGGATTACCCAGCCTATATTTTGCTAGAAGTTTTCAAAATTTGCGATCGCAGTTTTTAATTTATCTAAAACCTCATCAACTGCAACTGCGCCTAATTCCCCAGAAGCGCGGGTACGGATGCTTAAGGTGTTGGTTTCCACTTCCTTAGCTCCCACCACAGCCATCACGGGTATTTTATCTTTTTCGGCATTGCGGATCAATTTACCCAAGCGATCGCCACTGAGATCGACTTCGGCACGGATTCCTAAAGCTTGCATCTTGGCAACTACATCTTTTGTAAAATCAATTTGTGCTTCCCCTACAGGTAGCAATCTCACTTGTACTGGCGCTAACCACAAGGGGAAATCACCTGCATACTCTTCAATTAAAATCCCTATCAACCGTTCTAAGGAACCAAAAGGCGCACGGTGAATCATCACCGGACGTTTACGAGAACCATCTTCCGCAACGTATTCTAAATCAAAGCGTTCTGGCAAATTATAATCTACTTGCACAGTTCCTAATTGCCATTCTCTTTCTAACGCATCTTTAAAGATAAAGTCGAGTTTCGGCCCGTAAAAAGCTGCTTCGCCAATACCTTCAAAATGTTCCATCCCCAATTGTTCTACAGCGCGGCGAATTGCACCTTCAGCCTTATCCCAAACTTCATCACCACCAATATACTTATCACTCGCCGGATCGCGAAAACTCAGTCTCGCTTTAAAATTCTTCAGTTGCAGTTTATTGAACACTGACAAAATTAAATCCACCACACTAAGGAATTCATTGTCTAGCTGTTCAGGGGTGACAAACAAATGAGAATCATCCACAGTAAAACCGCGTACTCTAGTTAAACCACCCAATTCTCCTGATTGTTCGTAGCGGTAAACAGTCCCAAATTCAGCCAACCGCATTGGTAGTTCCCGATAGGAACGCAACTCGCTCTTATATATTTGAATATGAAACGGACAATTCATCGGCTTCATTACAAAGCCTTGTTCTAAAGCCGCAGCTTCTGCATCATCCGCCATTAGGGGGAACATATCTTCTTTATACTTCTGCCAATGTCCAGAAGTTTTAAATAAATCCACCCTGGCAATATGAGGGGTGACTACAGGTAAATAACCGCGTTTTAGCTGTTCCTGTTTCAAAAAATCTTCTAACATACTCCGCAATAAAGTACCTTTGGGAGTCCACAAAGGTAAACCAGGCCCCACGAGGTCGGAAAATATAAATAATCCCAGTTCCTTACCAAGTTTGCGGTGATCTCGGCGCTGTGCTTCTTCTTTACGGCGTTTGTACTCAGCCAATTGTTCAGGAGTTTCCCAAGCGGTAGCGTAAATCCGTTGTAATTGGGCTTTAGTTTCATCACCCCGCCAATAAGCACCCGCTACGCTTTCTAATTCAACTGCTTTAGGGTTAATTTCGCTGGTATTTTCTAAATGCGGCCCCGCGCACAAATCCCACCATTCATTTCCTAGGTGGTAAATAGTAATTGGTTCTTCTTTAATATCTGCGAGAATTTCTAACTTATAAGGTTCTTTAATTTCTTCAATCCGCCGTTTGGCTTCTTCTCGGCTGACTTCTTCGCGAATAACTGGTAATTTTCGATTAATAATTTTCACCATCTCTTTTTGGATGGCTTTTAAATCCTTATCGCTAAACGGTTCTGGATTGTCAAAATCATAATAAAAGCCGTTATCAATCCAGGGGCCAATTGTGACTTGCGCCTTGGGAAACAGCTTTTGTACAGCCATAGCCATCACATGGGAAGCAGTGTGGCGAATTTTTTTTAAATTTTCCGATTCGCTGCTACGGGGTAAATACATTTTTGTAGGTTGTTCTAATTGATTAAGAGCTTGATTAGGCGACATCGGCTGCTAAACCATTGGCGAAGTGATTGCAAAGCTGATTTTTCATTGGTGTGCTGAAAAATCTACCCAAATATAGCATGGGCAAATATGCTATCTTAACAGGCTTTTCCCTATGCTAGATCAAGTCTTACATAACTGGGCATTGGGAATAGGGCATGGGGCATTTGTGAGGGTTTTATGCAGGTATATAATTGGTATGAAAAATCCTCAACAAGAATTTTAGCCATACTTTAGGGGTTTAGCATAGCTCACCTATGTCAACTTAACGCGAAAGGCTTATCAGGAATAGATTTTGAATTAAGTTACCTACCATCAAGATCCGCGTTACCCCACCCCAGTTTTGTCTCAAGCCAAAACATCCCTTCCCCGTAAACGGGGAAGAGAAAAAGGAGAGGGGTGAAAAGATTGTGAGGTAAGCATTTGAGCTTAATTTGACACCAATAAAACCCCTAAAATCGATTTGGCTCAAATAAATCCATAATCCATAATTTGTAATTAATTTCATAGCTACAAATTATGGATTAAGGGACTTCCAAGTAAAAAAATATTCCATTGCTATTGTTCACTGTTGACGGTTGACTGTTAACTGTGAACCGTCAACTGTCAACAGTCAACGTTTAACGGAATAATTTATTTTTTGGAGTTCCCTTACAAATTAAGGTAAATTCAAAGGTATAAAACCCCTAAGTCTACAGCTAGTCCCTTTTCAAGTAGGTATTTAACTACTGCGACTGAAAATGTCTTTAATTGTGAATACTTGGACAACCTCAGTAAAAGTTTTGATTTTTAAATTGTTACCGATGTCTCCGTCCGTTAGTTAAGACATTAATAGCCGCACCCGCAGCAGCGCCATCGACTGCATCACCTAAGCTGTCTCTAGTACCACCATTAAGAATGATACCTGTAACGGTACTAGCTGCTGCACCGACAGCCATATCTTGACCTAGGTTACCAACCCGGCGATTTTTTGCCCGCCTTCTGGTGCCATGCACAGCATTCACAGCCGCACCAGCAGCAGCACCTTTAACGGCATTGTTTACAACGCGACCACGCCCTCTAACAGCACCAGATACTACACCAGTACCAGCACCAATACCAATATCTCGTAACATATCAGCAGAAGCTGGTTCAGCAGGAATTAAAGTACCGCCGGCTAAACTTGCAGCCATTAAGCCAGGTAGAATTGTGCGTTTTAAGATTGGATTCATAGTGGTAATTTCTCAAAACATCAAACGATGACACAGAAACCGCAGTGGTTGTATTGGCAAATAATTCTATTTTTATTCTAGACAACAACAACGGTTGCTGATGTAATGAATTTTCATCATCTCATTAATAACAATGTGATCGCATCGGCTGAAAGCCATAACTTTTTCATCAGGTTTTGGTAAATTAAAATACTTCGTCACCAACCGCTGCTTTATTAGCTTTTATCATGTCATACCAATTTAATATGAAGTTGCATATATCTAGATCCCCCTAAATCCCCCTTAAAAAGGGGGACTTTGATTTTATTTTCCCCCCTTTTTAAGGGGGGCTAGGGGGGATCAGATTCTATGCAGCCTCATAAAAAATTGGTATCAGTTGTTTTAAATATAGTTGAATACTCTATATCTTTATAGATGGTTTTTTAACATAATTACTACTGAGACCAAGCAAAAATCTAACCCAAAGTGGTGGTTTTTTACTCAATTTTTGTTTACTGAGTGGGAATGGTGAGAGTAAATTTAGAAACTTCCCCTAATGAAGAATTGACTTCCAGTGTTACCCCATGTTTTTCCACAATAATTTGATAAACAATTGCTAGCCCTAAACCTGTGCCTTTACCAACTGGCTTCGTTGTGAAAAAATTATCGAATATTCTCTGCTGTATTTCCTGGGAAATTCCTATATCATTATCAGCGATTTGTACCATAACAGAATTTTCATCTCTTGTTACTGCTGTATGATACAAATTTTCGGGTATTCAATTATTGATTCCTGCCACTATTGAATTTTCTATCGCATCAATAGCATTGGCAATGAAATTCATAAATACTTGGTAAATTTTGCCTGCATAGCATTCTATTAAAGGCAAATTTCCCTATTCTTTGACTATTGTAATCAGTGGATGCGCTTTTGTCGGTTTCAAACGACTACTTAAAGTTATTAAATTACTATAGCAATCCTAAATGATTTGTGAAACATTACATGCATGGTTGTTAACCGTTGACAGTCAACCGTCAACAGTCAACAGCCAAAATCAATATTTTTCACAACTGAAATAGGATTGCTATATCAATAACTTCATGTAAGTCAATTCGCTTACGTTGGATTTCGTCTAAGCGTTCAAAATTACAAACCCCAAAGTTTTTGGGGTTTGTATCTTTTTATCATAAAATCACTGCATCTATTTTTCAACTAGATAGTCATGTGGTAAATCACACAATACATACAACATTATTGCCAAGTTAAAAAGCAATGAAAAACTTTCACAAATAAGGAATATAAATACAAATTAATATTCCATAAAGTATCTTGCTACTATACAGTAACGGCAATAGCTATTCAGAATTATTTGGTAACTTTTTCTACTAAAAAATGTTACCCATAGTTCCCTCAAATGCTACTTGATTTTCTGTTTAATAAACGTCACAACTTGAGTTAGCTGTTTCTTCAAACTATCAATTTCTGCTTGCATCTTGGCAATCTTTTCATTGAGCAATTCAATTTCCGCAGCAGAAGCAGATGATTCCGCAACAGCAGGTTTAACTGCTCCATTACCAGTATTAACAGTCGCACCATTAGCATTACTAGCAATCGGTGCTGAAGCATGATGAACAGTCGCACCTGCTCCAACCAAAGTAGGTTCTGGGCGTACCTGTTTAGCTTTTGTCATTGCGGATTTAATCGCCCCGATGAGTTGCTTTTGATCGAAGGGCTTACCCAGAAATTCAAAATATTCAAAGGGTTCGGGAATTTTCTCCGTTACCTCTTCCTTACGCCCAGACATCATGACTAAGGGAATTTTCCTTAACTCAGGTTGGGATTGAATATGTTGGAAAACTTCCCAACCACTCATTTTGGGTAAAAGAAAATCTAACATGATCAAGCTAAATTTTTCTTGCAGGATGTAATTGAGTCCTTCCATCCCGTCTTTCGCTTCTACAACCTCGAAATTGCCAGGAGGCAACATTTCTCGTACTTTTACTCTGACGACTGTGGTGTCATCAATAACTAAGATTTTATTACTTGCCACGACTGATTACTCTAACAAAAACTATGGATGGATATGGCAATATTGCCGATTGACCTTGAGAATTATCCCACTATATCCAAAATTTCTTGTGATTGGGGGATAGTATATTCCGGGATAAGATGATGTAACCTGATGTGTTGGAAAAAACTTCTGCTTATATTCTTTAAAAATTGTGTCATGGTGATATTTAAGGCTTTTACCTTGCCTTAAAGCATAGGAAACTTGCCCCAAAGTACCTTCGGATCTTGCTTGGATTTCTATGACTTCGTCACAACAAGCCCAACTCAAGTCAGAAATTATGGCTATGCCCAGCTGGCTGCGTCGTCCAATCGGCAAAGCCAGTGAAATCTCTACCGTACAACGCATTATTAAGCAGCGCCAAATTCACACAATTTGCGAAGAAGGACGTTGCCCCAATCGTGGGGAATGTTATGCCCAAAAAACTGCAACTTTTTTACTAATGGGCCCTACTTGTACTCGTTCTTGTGGATTTTGTCAAGTAGATAAAGGTCATGCACCAATGCCTATTGACCCAGAAGAAGCGCAAAAGGTGGCAGAAGCAGTGCAGCTTTTGGGATTACGTTATGTCGTGCTGACTTCTGTCGCCCGTGATGACCTAGCAGATCAGGGAGCAGGGCATTTTGTCCAAACAATGGAAACTATTCGCCAGTTGAACCCAAAAACGCAAATTGAAGTGCTAACGCCAGATTTTTGGGGTGGTGCTGGGGCTGGGGAAGAAGAACAACGCCAACGCATAGCGATGGTTGTCAAGGCGAAGCCAGCTTGCTTTAACCATAATATTGAGACAGTGCGACGTTTAACCGGGCCAGTGCGCCGGGGAGCCAAGTACGATCGCTCTTTGCATGTACTCGCAATGGTCAAAGAACTTAATTCCTCAATCCCTACTAAATCAGGGTTAATGCTAGGACATGGGGAAACCGTGGATGAAGTTCTAGAAACAATGGCCGATTTACGTGCCGTAGGATGCGATCGCCTGACGATTGGTCAATACATGCGACCATCTTTAGAACATCTACCAGTACAAAAATACTGGACTCCCGCAGAATTTGACGAACTCGGCAAGCAAGCATGGCAGATGGGATTCAGCCATGTCCGTTCCGCGCCCTTGGTGCGCAGTTCCTACCATGCTGGAGAAGGGGAATGAGGCAGGGGGCAGGAGGACAAAGGACAAGGGAAATAATCAATGCCCAATGCCCAATGCCCAACACCCATACACAAATATTTTTAAAGAATCTGGGCAAGAGGGACATCTGTTTGGTATGTCTTAAAAAGTCCTGAAATTTAGGAGAACAGACTAATGGCTGATAAAACTGCTAATTCCCCTGTGGCTGACAGTGGCGCTAAACCTCCGTACCCCTTCCGTACTGGTTGGGCATTGTTTTTGTTAGCGATCAACTTCTTAGTTGCCGCTTACTATTTCAATATCATCCAGTAATTAGAAGCTGAATGGTGCTGCTCAAATCGTTCCTTTGAATAAACCTTTGGGACGAATGAGCAGCACCAAAATCATGATCAACAGCGCTACACCTTGTTTATATTGAGAACCTAGTAAAGGGGTGCTGATTTCTTGAGCTATGCCAATGATAAAAGCTGCGGCGATCGCACCATAAGGGTTACCAATTCCCCCCAAAATTACGGAAGCAAATAAGGGCAATATCAAAAACCATCCCATATTGGGGCGCACAGCCGTAATTAGCCCGTACATACTGCCCCCTAAGGATGTCAGCGTGCCCGCAATTAGCCAAGTCCAAAAAATTACTCGATCTACATTAATCCCGGAAACTCTGGCTAAATCCAAATCATCGGCAACGGCTCGCATCGCTTTGCCGATTTTTGTGTTTTGTAATAGGTAGTGCAGTGCCAAAATTGCTAGCACGGCTAAACCCAGTACCAATAACTGATTTTGCGGTACTTTTAAACCTAAAACATCTAAAGCTGGGGTTACAGGTAAATTGTAATTTTGGTTTTTACCACCCCAGATGAGAATAATGCCATTACGTAAAAATAAGGCCAGTCCGATAGATATAATAATCAGGGTAGTGGAAGTAGCACGCAAATTGCGCATTCTTGACCACAGCAATTTTTCGGATAACAGCATTGTTAAGACTGTCCCCGCTGCGGCTATTATCATTGACAACCAAATATTTATACCTGTGGTATTCACTAACAGGGTTAGATAAGCTCCCAAAGTCAGAAAATCACCGTGGGCGAAATTTGACAACCGTAAAATCCCATAGGTGAGGGTAAGTCCAACTGCGGCGAGAGCAATAATACTTCCCACAGCAATTCCGTTGATAATTAATTGAAAAATTTGTGTATCCATAAGTCTTAAGTTGATCTTAAGAAATTCCAGGGTGAGTGATTTCGTACATTAAATTGTGGGATCTTCGTCACATTCGACACTATTAGGCACTATAGGTTATGCTTTATAAATAAAAACAAATGTGCGCTAGTATACATGAAATCCTGTTCGCACTCTTGTGCGAAGCTAAACTTGTTCAGCGGTCTAGTTGACCATGCAGCAGTATTCAAGCTTACCAGAACAGAACTCTCCGATAGATGCAACTCCAACACTTTTGACCACAATCCAGCAACTTAGCACCGAGTTGTGGCTAGAGCGTAGCTTGAACCAGTTGCAAAGCGATCTCAACGATTGCCTGCTTTCTGCTTGTAATACTTTGCCACAGCAAAGAAGCACAGAAGCAGAAATTTTCCAAATTTTGGTCAACGATCTCAACCATGCTTTAAACAGCAGTAAGGTGGCGATCGCTCTGTTCCAACCGCAAGAAATAACTGGTAGAGTCTGTTATGTTTCTCCATCGTCATCCCGGCGATCACAACTTCCACATTTAGAAACTATTTCTAAAAAAGGTAAAAAGCTACGCTTAAGATTAGATGAGCCGATAGAACTTGAAGATTTACAGCACCTAGAGCATCAACAACCGCCAAGCGCTTGGCAGTTGAGCGATGATTCTGGGGGAATGATTGCTTGGCTAATTATTGCCACAGCTTCTAAGAGATTGGATGGAGATCCCACCAAAGCCTTAGAAGCGCAAATGAAGCCGCAATTGGTAGCACGAGCCGTCAATTACTGTAATGTCGCCTTAGCACAGCTCAAACAACTTCAATCTTGGCAACAAAAGTCGCAATATTTGAGTAGTTCTAATCGAGAATTGGAACGTACTAATCAACTAAAAAATCAGTTTTTGGCTAATACCAGTCACGAAATCCGCACCCCGCTAAGTTCAATTATCGGGTTCACTCACCTGTTGTTAGCTCAGAGTTACGATCCTACAAAAGAACGTCATCAAGAATATTTAAATATTATTCAATCGAGCGGTAAGCACCTGCTAGCGCTCATCAATGATATTTTGGATCTTTCTAAAATTGAAGCCAATCAGCTAGAAGTTGAGTGGGGAATTGTCAATGTGCCGACACTATGCCGGAATGTGATGGCATTAGTGAAGGAAAAAGCTGCCAATAAAGGTTTAAAGCTGCTGTTAGATATAGACCCCAATGTCACAACTCTCGTAGCCGACTCTTTAAGGTTGAAACAAATGTTGTTGAATTTACTATTCAACGCGCTTAAGTTTACAACTACAGGCAGTGTTGGTTTAAGAGTTTTGGCTAAAGGTAGTTTTGTCCATTTTACAGTTTGGGATACTGGTGCTGGTATTTCTCCAGAAGACCAGGCAAAACTGTTTCAACCCTACTTCCAAATTTCTAACTCCATAGTCGCTCGTCATGAAGGTACTGGTTTAGGTTTAGCAGTGACGCGTAAACTCGCAGAAGTTCACGGTGGTTCTGTGGAAGTTGAATCGGAGCTAAATCGCGGTTCGCGTTTTACAATTATCCTTCCTCTTAATCCTGTTGGGGATTTAGAAGGAATTGAAGGTGAAGTGTCTGATTTATCGGCTTTACCACCGATTATTCATGCTCCTAGCTCTTTTATCGACATTTTGCTAGTAGAAAATGACTTAAACAACGCCAAATTGATGCAGATTTATTTAGAAAAATTAGGCTATCAAGTGACTTGGGCGAAAAATGCTGCGGAAATGTGGGAATTTTTGGAAACTCTCACACCAGCAGTAATTTTGATGGATGTGAATCTCCCGGATGATAGCGGTCTGAACTTAGTGCGCCAACTGAGAGAAAATCAGCAGTATAGTGAAATTCCCATTATTGCCCAAACAGCAATGGCAATGACAGGCGATCGCGATACTTGTCTTGCTGCTGGCGTGAATGACTATATCTCTAAACCGATTGATTTACCTTTATTAGCTAATTTAGTAGCAAAATATAGTAAACCTGAGTAATTCCTAATTAATTACTAGTTAACTGGCTATTTGGAGTTGATGCTTTTGCTCAAGCAAAAGATTATGTTTAATTTGGGGATTATTTTCGGGAATAAGCTGAAAATTAACATATTCCATCACTAAGGGATGAAGGGAAAAAGTAGCTGCTGTTGTTTCAATTAGCGATCGTGCTTGCAAAGACTCCAGGTTTGTTAAGAGAATTTGGGTTGAGATGGAAGAAGTGAGTTGCGATCGCCTGTTTCTAAGTTTATTTTTTGTAAAATATCTTGAGAGACTCAGTTAGATTAACAATCCAGTACCATAGATATATTTGCTGCGGGCTACCCCATTGGTGAACAGCCATGTCAGAAACAACTCTACCTGCGCCTTTGATTGAAATTCCCCCTACTCAAGCAGAACTTCCCTATGATGATGGTGTCCCAATGGAAAGTGCAAGGCATAAAGCTCAAATGGACTTGCTGATAGATGCCTTAATTCCTTGGTTATCGCACCGAGAAGATGGGTTTGTAGGCGGTAATATGTTTGTTTACTACAGTCTGGCGCAGGTGCGAAACAAAGACTTTAAAGGCCCAGACTTTTTTGTGGTGTTGGGTGTCCCCAAAGGTGAACGCAAAAGTTGGGTAGTTTGGGAAGAAGGGAAAGCACCAGATGTTGTAATTGAGTTGCTTTCCGAAAGTACAGCCACCGCAGATAAGAATGAGAAAAAGCTGATTTATCAAAATCAAATGCGCGTGCCAGAATATTTCTGGTATGACCCGTTTAACCCAGATGATTGGGCGGGTTTTTCGATTCAACAGAGAGTTTACCAACCTTTAGTGACAAATGACCGCAATCAATTGGTCAGTGAATCCTTAGGGTTAGCTTTGCAGCGTTGGCAAGGAAATTATAAAGGGATTGAGGCGACTTGGTTACGCTGGGCGACTTTGGACGGCGAATTATTACCAACTCCTGAAGAATAGGAATATCAACGGGCTGAACAGGAACGCCAACGAGCAGATAGGGCTGAGGCGCAGTTGTTGCAAACGGCGCGTAATTTACTGGCTGGTGGAATGACGGTGGAACAGGTGGCGAGAGTTACAGGATTGGATTTAGAAGCGATTGCAGCATTAATCTCAACTTCTGAGCCGTGAATAAAACACTCTTGACCTTTGCTAAGTAAAACTATTGTATGGTGTATGACATAGTTGTAATTAGCCATTTTTTATTCGTCGTTTTCCCGCGTCTTCCTCGTACCTGATTCGTAATTCTCTATCAATAGACCACTCGCTGGTTACGGGTTACCAGTGACTAGAATAGAATTTGTTGGGTGCTATAGGATTGCGGTAGGCTAGAAAAATGACAATAATAGAAAAACTTGAGCGGCTAAAAGCTATCTTTGCGGAAATGGAGCAGGCGCTAATTGCTTACTCTGGGGGTGTTGATAGTACTTTGGTTGCTAAGATTGCTTATGATGTTTTAGGCGATCGCGCTTTGGCTGTGACGGCTGTTTCTCCTTCGCTATTGCCGGAAGAATTGGAAGATGCGAAAATTCAAGCGGCAACTATTGGGATTCCTCATCAAATTGTCCAGACAAACGAAATGGACAATCCCAATTACACCTCAAACCCTGTCAATCGCTGCTATTTCTGCAAAAGCGAGTTACACGACACTCTCAAACCTTTAGCTAGAGAGTTGGGTTATCCATACGTGGTAGATGGAGTTAACGCCGACGATTTACACGATTATCGCCCAGGAATTCAAGCAGCGAAAGAAAGAGGTGCGCGATCGCCTTTAGCAGAAGTTGGTGTGAGTAAAATGGAAGTCCGCCAGCTTTCCCAAGAACTGAGTTTACCTTGGTGGGATAAACCAGCGCAACCTTGTCTGAGTTCCCGCTTTCCCTATGGTGAAGAGATTACTGTTGCGAAGTTACAACGTGTAGGAAGAGCAGAAATTTACTTGCGCAAGCTGGGGTTAAAGAATTTGCGGGTGCGTTCGGAAGGCGATACAGCCAGGATTGAATTACCGCCAGAACAAATTAAAGAGTTTGTGTTAACTACGGATTTACCGCAAGTAGTCTCTGCTTTTCAAGAGTTTGGGTTTATCTATGTAACCTTAGATTTAGAAGGTTATCGCAGTGGTAAATTGAATCAGGTTTTGTCAATAGCGATCGCCAATAGATAAAGGGTAGGTTTTCAATAGTCAATAATCAATTGATTTTGCAGGGTTTATTACTGCTCATTGGTGTCAACTTAACGTGAAACCCTCTTGGTTGCAAGGTTTTGCCCTCACCCCCAGCCCCTCTCCCTGAAGGAGAGGGGAGCAAGAGATTTAGTTCCCCTTCTCCTGGGGGAGAAGGGGTTAGGGGATGAGGGCGAGGGTTTTTGTACAACACTCGCCGTATATAGCTTTTAGCTTAAGTTGACACGTATGATTACTGCTAAACCCCGACGAGATGTGTGTATTTTGCAGGCGATCGCCCAATAGCGATCGCAGCAATAAATTATTTTTTGTTTATTTTTGATGTATAGGAATTTCAATTGTAAACTCTGTACCTTTGCCCATAACAGAGTTACACTTTAATGTACCATGATGTTTTTCAGTAATGATTTTATAACTAATAGATAAACCTAAACCAGTTCCTTTCCCAATAGGCTTGGTGGTAAAGAAAGGTTCAAATAATCGCTGTTGTATAATTTCGGGAATTCCGCAACCATTATCGCTAATCTTTATTAAGATATTTTGATATTTGGTTAATAAAGTTGTAATATTAATTCGCAAATTTTGAGGTTTAGGTTGCGTAAAAAATGCATCTTCTAAAGCATCAATAGCATTAGCCAAAATGTTCATCAATACTTGATTCAGTTGTCCTGGATAGCATTCTATAAAGGGAAGATCGTGGTATTCTTTAACAACTTTTATTTCTGGACGTTTGTCATTAGCTTTGAAGCGATGCGCCAGAATCATTAAAGTACTATCGATACCTTCATGAATATTTACTACTTTCATATCTGACTCATCTAAGCGAGAAAAATTGCGCAGAGAAAGCACAATTTCTGTGATTCTATCAGCACCAACTTTCATGGAATTTAGTAAGCGGGGTAAATCGCTAATGATAAAGTCAATATCAATTTGTTTTGCATGAATTTTAATTTCTGGGACGGGTTGGGGATAATGCTGTTGGTAAAGTTCTAGTAATTTTAGTAAGTCTCGGAGATATTCATTAGCGGGGGTAAGGTTTCCAGAGATAAAATTAACTGGATTATTAATTTCATGGGCAACTCCGGCTACTAACTGGCCTAAGCTAGACATTTTTTCACTTTGTACTAGTTGGCTAGCTAATTGTTGGGCTTCTGCTTTTAATTCTGCTTCAGAATTGCGTAATATCTCTTCTGCTTGTTTACGCTTGGTGATGTCGTGGAGAATGACAATGTATTCTTGAAAATATTGATGGGGACGATCGGAAATTGCTATTTCTAAAATTTTGCTCTTGGTGTTGTGGGTGAAAATTTGTTCGCTGCGTTTTGCCCATTGTTGGGGATTTGCAGCTAATTCCGGTAGCAATTTGTTAAGGTGTTTTCCTAACAAATCAGATGGATTAATATTAAATAATAATTCTGTGGCGGGGTTTGCTTGGTTGATAATCCCTTGTTCATCTGTGACGAGAATAGCATCTTGAGCAATTGTAAATAGATGTTCAGCGGCTTCTCTGGCTTCAGCGATCGCCACTACTTGGGGTAAACTTGTCCAACAGGCGATCGCAACTCCTACAAAAGCAATAGTCATTAGTAAGACAACAAATAGATTTTCGCCTTCCCGATTTGTCGTTTGATTCAGCTGAAAACCAAATACCCAACCGATGGTAACAGTGCTACACAACAGAAAAATCAGGATGCTTACCTGAAGCATTACAGAATCTTTGATAATTATCGCCGGACGCGATCGCTCATATTTCATCCACCAAAGGGGACGAAAAGGTGGAAACGCAACGCTGTTAACTATAGCATCAATACTAATAATTCCTAGGGGCAGCAATAACCCCATAATAAATTCTCGCCATCCCCAAGCTAAACCACCGACGAACAAAATTGCTACTTCTACCAGTAAAATACCTAATGTAATTCGCGGAAATAACACTTGTGGTTTATCCCGTTGTAACCAGATTCCTAGATGTACCGCCATGATCGAGATAAACCAGCCAACGTTACCAACAACAACAATGGCGGCGACATTTCCCCAAATTAAGCAACCCAGGCTAAGTACTAGTGTTAAGGCTAAAGCCGGGCCAAATACACCCCGCCGAGATACTACGGCAAACACTGAGGCAATATAATGATCCCGTGATAGTTGATATAAAATCCGCGAACAATTAGAAACAACTGTGGCACAAGCTAAAAGACAAGAAGCGCTGAGTAAAAAGGTGATAATTAAAGCAGACCCATCTCCCCAAAAGGGTTTGGCAGCAGCAAGCAAGTTCAAAAAAGCACTATCTTTGAGGTTAGCATCTGTAGCTAAACGCATTACTACCCAGGATGCACCTAAATAAATTGGTAACATTAACCAAGCAGCAACTTTGAGACTGAAGAGAGTTTTGTGAGGATGACGGCTGTCAGCAACAAAAGAAGCAGCAGTTTCACAAGCATAAGTGGCATAGGTAACGTAAAGAAACCACTTAGCCCAATCTCCAAAGCTAATTAAGGATAAATCTTCTGGGAAAAAGCCAGGGCTAGCGGATGAGAAAGCTAACCAGCCAAGTCCTTGGGCAGAAAAAATCAGGAGTAAACCAAATGCTGGGATAACAAAAAATAAATGTAGAATACTCAGGGCACGAGTGCCACTAAATGCCAAAACAAAGGGAAGTAAGGTTAAGCCAATTTCTAACAGTAGCTTAGGACAGCTAATACCCAAAGCTGCTAAATTTACCTCGATTAAATCTGTCAAAACAATGGCGTTAACTGGTAAAACCGATACCCAACTGAAATAATATCCCAATGCAGCATAGCGGGCTAAACCTGGATATCGCTTCAGCAAATGACTGGCATAATTAGGAGTTCCGCCAGCGATATTTTGCAAGTGAAATCCTAAATGCTGCATTTGATAGTTAAGTAACATCCCGCACAGAACAGCCGGAATCCAGACAAAGATAGCTTGGGAACCTAATGCTGCATGAATTGCGGGAATTACTGCTATCCATAGGATATGACCTGTTAGACCAAAGCCCCAAGTTTCAACTGAACTTAAGCTTCTAGTTAAGTTTCCATGCAAAGATGGGTTAACAGGATCGCGATCGCAATTAGACATGATGACAGAATTGGGAATAATCTAGTTCTTTCACTATCTAGAGTTCCCATTTATCTGGGAGTAAAAGCGCTTATAAGCTGCTAGCGTAATAAAATGTCAGCAAAAAAGTTTATTATCAGCATGGGTGGCAAATTAATTGTATTTGAAGGGGTGGAAGGCTGCGGTAAGACAAGCCAAATGCAGCTTTGTCAAGCGTGGTTGCAAAGTCTTGGTGTTTCTGTAGTCTTGACGCGAGAACCAGGGGGAACAGAATTAGGTTTAGATTTGCGCCGCTTGTTGCTAGAAAAGGTGGATCATAAACCAATCGCCCAAGTGACAGAATTATTGTTATATGCTGCTGATAGAGCGCAACATGTGGAACAAGAACTTAAACCATATTTAGCGCAGGGTAAATATATTTTATGCGATCGCTATGTGGAATCGACCATTGCCTATCAAGGTTACGGTCGGCGGTTAAATATGAGTTTAATTGACCAGCTAAATTATATTGCTACTGGGGGTTTACAAAGCAACTTGACTATCTGGTTAGATGTGGATGTAGAAGTCGGATTGGCGCGTAAACGTGGCACAGAAGCAGCTTTAGACCGAATTGAACAAGAAACCATCGCTTTTCACCAGCGCGTACAGCAAGGATACGCAGATTTAGCCGCCGCTTTTCCCGAAAGAATTATTCGCATTGATGGTAGCTTGAGTAAGGAAATTGTACACCAAACGATTCAAGGCATTTTGCGCGATCGCCTATTGTTAGGATAGGGGCTAGGGACTAGAGGCTAGAGGCTAGGAAGATAAATAACAAATTTCCAATGCCCAATGCCCAATGCCCAATGACGCCACTTGCTTTAAGCCGGGAAACCCGTCCAACGCAGTGGCTCCCCAATGCCCCATGCCCCATGCCCAATGCCCCATGCCCAATGCCCCATTTCAACCACTTTTAGGACAGCAACAAGCGATAGAATTATTAACTCAGGCTGTGAAGCAAAAGCGTGTCGCACCGGCTTATCTGTTTGTGGGGCCGGATGGGGTGGGACGGAGTTTAGCAGCACGGTGCTTTATTGAATTCCTATTTGCGAGTTTTGTAGAGACAAAATTAATTTCGTCTTTACATAATCGCTTGCTGCAAGGTAACCACCCAGATGTATTGTGGGTAGAGCCAACTTACCAATATCAAGGACAGTTACTCACAGCCAAAGAAGCAGGTGAGAAAGGTGTGAAGCGGAAAGCACCGCCTGTGATTAGGTTAGAGCAAATTCGGCAAATTACAGAATTTCTTGGTCGTCCCCCTTTGGAAGCACCAAGAAATATTGTAGTGCTGGAACAAGCAGAAACTATGGCGGAAGCAGCAGCGAATGCGTTACTAAAAACTTTGGAGGAACCAGGACAGGCGACTTTAATTTTAATTGCACCTACACCTGATTCTGTGTTACCAACATTGGTATCGCGCTGTCAACGCATTCCTTTTTCTCGATTAGATGAATCTGCTTTAGCTCAGGTGCTAATTCAATCCGGTCATTCAGAGGTTTTGCAAAATCCCCCATTGTTGAGTATAGCCGCAGGTAGTCCAGGAAGCGCGATCGCATCTTATCAGCAACTCCAATCTATCCCCCCTGAGTTACTGGAAGCTGTGAAAAAAGCACCATCATCCTACCGTCAAGCGCTGGAGTTAGCGAAAACAATTGATAAGGGTTTGGATACAGAAGCACAGCTATGGCTAGTTGATTACCTTCAGCAAATATACTGGCAACAATGGTATAAACCAGAGATAATTAAACCACTAGACAAAGCGCGTAAAGCCTTACTTTGCTACGCCCAGCCGCGTCTTGTTTGGGAATGTACTTTATTATCGTTGTATCAACAATGCCATAGGTAAGATTATTGACGGGTGTAACGATGCTTAACGCCTATGGGGAAATATTCTGGATCGCCTGTGGGAGCTAATGCAAGTTGTGGCGTTTGATATTCTGGGGGAACGTAATTAGCAAATTCGCTATTGAGGCGCAGCAATTGGGAGAGAATTGAAGATGCGATCGCTTGTTTTTTATCTTCACTAGCTTCAATTCCTGGTGCTAACTCCACAACTATGCATAAAAAGCGGTTTTTGTCTGCATCTTCTTTGACTTGCAAGACAAATTTACCTGTTACCCATTGGGAAATTGGCGATCGCTCTAAGCCGACTGTGACATTTTCTGGGTAGATATTGGCACCAAAGTAAGAAACTGTAAAGTTAGAACGTCCAAATACATACACAAACGGTAGGGGACGAATTCCTCTCGCTGGTTGAGATGTAATGCAGATATCTGGATGATGGATGGGATCGAATCCCCATGTTGCTAAAAATTGCAGCATGGCGTCATAACTAATAATGCCACCTGTATCTAAAATGTTATAACGCACCAAGGGAATGCCATTATTCCCAGAAAATAGTAATGTGCGATCCTCAACTTCAAAAAAGCGGCTGATGGGGTCATATTGTATCAAGGTTGGTAGCCGCGATTCACCAAATAAGGCTTTGGCTGCATCGGGATTTTGAGCTAAGAAACGGCGAATGCAGATACTTAAGGGTGTTTCATTCCCTAATACACCTGCGTCAGCTGTTCCGTAAAGGGATGCGAAATCATAACAGGGATTTGACGCACCTATTCTTTCTGCAACTAAACTGCGCCATTCTTCACTGAAGACTTCTCCCGCCATGACTAACTTGATATGATATTGCTGCCATTGCACGCCATTAGCAATACCCGTATCAATGACATCTTTCAGAAATGGCGGATAGCCTAATAAGACAACTTGGTCAAATCCTGCGCCGAGTTCCTGAACTACCCGGAAGATTTCTGTTTTATTATTTCCTGGGGTAATGACTGTGATGGGGTAACCTTTACTCGCCAGATAGCGACAGCAATTAGTGGTAAACATTCCCCCTACCCATGTACCCAGGGTGAAGCAAACTACTGCTAAGGTGCGTTTGGTATCTGCATAAAAGCTGTCGTGAAAAATTTGCTCAAAGCGGGTGGCGATTTGCAGTTCATCGCTGAAAAAACGCGGCCAAAATGTGGGTTTACCTGTGGAACCGGAAGAAGCGGCTATCATATCGCATTCGGATAATTGCCCATTGCGGCACAAGTCTGTGAGGGGATAGCGGGAGATATAATTATTTTTGGCGATCGCGGGTAAATTTTGAAAATCCGCTAAACTCTGGATTGTTGTGGGATCGATTCCCTGTTGTTTGAGAAAAGCTTGGTAAGCTGGGACATTTGCAGCGACATCGTGAAATAAAGCTAAAACTGCTGATTCTGTTGGTGTTTGTAGATGCTGTTGTAGCAAGGTGTCTAGGGGTGTAGACACAAAATCACCAAAGGCTGTAATTGCTTTTTGCTGTTGTGATCTGCTGTTCATGAGTAACTAGCAAATTAAATTCAGTAAATTAAATAAATTAATTAAATCCAACTTTCTACAGGAAATTCCCTGACTTGACGCATTCTTTGAAAATCGCTATCTGATGTTACGAGAATTAATGAATGGCGTAAAATGGTAGCTGCAATCCATATGATTACTTTGCGGATATAGCAATCCGATTTGAGTTGCAAACAGGATTTTTTATAAAACCGCCTTTGCGTAGCGTCTCGCAGAGAAGACGCCAAGGACGCGGAGGAAGAAAAAGCCGAGAATGTTTATAAATCATTTAGGATTGCTATATTACCTTCCGTATCAGTAATCAGTTCTTGAGCAAAAGGGTATTTATCAGCTTGCATGAGGTTTATGATGTTGGTAGTCATAACTTTAGGGTTAATAGATATAGTGTGGCTTGAGCAAATGTATTTGTGAAACTTTACTCTTGAGTAAAAGTCCAGCAAACCGAACTACTAATACCAATTCAATATAATTCAATATGAAGATGTGCCCCATGCCCAATGCTCATGAAAATCATTGCCTACAGTTACACTGACCCTTTATTAGAAAATCCCCCTGATGCTAATGATTGGGGATGGGAAGTGGATCGAGTGTACCACGATTTGGGAGGGCGAGAGTCCTTTGGACAAGCTGCGCGATCGCAATTACAACAATTATTAGCTGACTGCAAAGCTGAAAGCGGAATTTATCTGTTAATTCGGCGCTTGGAGGAGTTGGGTGATACTGTTAAGGAAGTAAGCGATCGCTTAAATGAATTAGAAGGAATGGGTGTAGTAATCATTGCTACAGAACAGCCCTACACGTCTGAAAAAGGCAATCTCCGAGCAGAATTGCTGAAATTATTCCAAGAAATTCAACGTCAACAGCGCAGTCGGCGTATTCGCCAAGGACACGCCCGCAGCCGTTTAGCAACTGCGCCGCCACCAGGTAAGCCACCCTACGGATACCGTCGCACTAAAGATAAATACATTGTTGACCGTAGTACATCCCCGGTAGTAAAAGATTTTTTTGACCAATTTTTACTTTATGGCTCCTTGCGGGGTGCTGTGCGTTATTTAGCCAAAAAATACGGAAAAAAAATTTCTGTCACCACAGGGAGGCGCTGGCTAACTAATCCAGTATATCGGGGCAATACAGCTTACTTGGATGGGGAGATTATTTCTCATACCCACGTTGCGATTATTTCTTTGGAAGAAGCCGCCCAAGTTGACCGACTTTTACGCCGTAATAGTCGCTTACCATCCCGCACAGCTAGCGCACCGCGTTCTTTGGCGGGTTTAGTTGTCTGTAGCCAGTGTCAATCTCATATGAAAGTTACTCGCGTCACCCAACATCGTCAAGAAAAAGAGTATCTTTATTTACGTCCCATTAGCTGTCCGCAAAATCCCAAATGTCGGGCGATTGCTTATGAGCAAATTTTGCACAAAACAATTAGCAAAGTTTGTCAAGAATTACCCCAAGCAGTAGCGGGAATGAATTTTCCCCAATTAGATGCAATTAAGAATAATTTAGTAGATGCGATCGCACGTCAACAAGAAATACTTACTCAATTACCCCCATTAGTAGAAACCGGAGTATTAGATACAGAAACAGCAAACCTAAGAGCTTATAAACTCCGCACAGAAATTTCTGCACTCCAAGCTAAGTTAGCTACTTTACCACCAGTTAATTTACGTTCCGTTGCTGTTGCAGTTTCTATCCCACAATTTTGGTTAGATTTATCCGAGTCCGAACGCAGATTTTATTTTCGAGAATTTATTCGCCACATTGAAATTGTTCGCCAACAATCCGAATGGGATTTGCAAATCATTTTTATATTTTAAGTTATTTGTTATTGGGCATGGGGCATTGGGCAGAGAAACTAAGTCATTTTTTATTTATCCTACTTATCCCTTCACTGACTGAGCGCAGTCGAAGTGAGCCGAAGTCCTGCTCCAGATTTATCATGGATAGAATCTGCACTTTGTAATTAAATTAGCCAATTTTGAGTTTTTCAAACTACAAGTCAGAGAAGTTTAATTGATAAACTGATATTGACAGTTAATCTTTGCAACACTGTAATTATCAGTTCCTGAAACAAGAAAACATTAAAATATTCTAGTTGCTTCAATAAATATCCAACATTTAAAGACTTTGAAGATACTTTTGAAAGTTGCAAACACAGGATACCCAGAGAACTTCAGACCAGAATATTTGTATGATTTATATCTTTCTGCCGCAAAATATTTTAGATAAAAATAGAGTAAAAAAACTTAGGCAAGTTTCTTAAAAAAAAAGATTACTATTCGGAAAAAATGAGTTAATTTGGAATCTAGCAATTGCTAAACACACAGGTTATTACTGGGTGGCAACATGAGAGATTCGCTTTGATCTCTATGTAATCAAACCAGCAAGCAAAATGATTATCATAGAATATGCAAGAAGGAAGCTTTATTTGGGGTCATCTAGGAAAACAACATCGCACAGTTGACAGATTGATTGATGGCGTCTGGCTAATTTTCTTGTTATTGGCAGCAGTGTTACTGTTTAGCGTCAATCTGGGAGGAGTTGCACTGCGCGATGGAGACGAAGGGATTGTGGCACAAGTCGCTCGCGAAATTTTTCGTGCCCCAGCAGGTTCTATGGCTTGGCTTTACCCAACACTCGGAGGTGAACCTTATCCATACAAACCGCCTTTAATGCATTTACTAGTTGCTTGGGTTTATCACCTCAAAGGTGTGAATGAATGGAGTACGCGGATACCAGGGGCAATTTTAACAGCTTGTTCCGTACCTTTACTGTATTGCATTGGGCGAGAGATATTCCGTCAACGTTGGGTAGCTATCTATAGCGCGTTGATTTATTTGACAATGCTACCTGTGGTGCGTCACGGACGGTTGGCGATTTTAGATGGTGCAGTCGTCAGCTTTTTGATGGTGATGATGTTGTGTGTCTTGCGATCGCGTCGAGATTTGCGTTACTGTTTGGGCATTGGTATTGGCCTAGGCTTGATTTGCCTAACCCAAGGAATTTTTGGTTTATTGTTAGGTGCGATCGCAGTTGTATTTTTATTGTGGGACACACCACGACTGCTCACTTGTTACTATCTGTGGATAGCTATTGGCATCGGTATTTTACCAGCCTTTTGTTGGTATGGTGCCCAGCTTCTACATTACGGGCATACTTTTCTCAAGATGGCTTTTATCAATCCAACCATCAATCAAATTGGCATCGGTTTAAAAGACAATTTTCAACTCTCCTGGTTTCATTTCCAAGAAATTGCCCTGTGTGCATGGCCTTGGCTACTGTTTGTACCCCAAAGCTTACGTTTAACCTGGGAAAATCGCAATCTTAGCTGGGCAAAACTCGTATTGGTATGGATTGGCGTTTACCTGGTGATTATTCTTGGTATGGGTAGCAAACTTCACTGGTACTTATTACCCATTTATCCGGGTTTAGCTTTAGCCTTAGGTGCGCAAATCACAGAAACAGAAAACTTACCCTTACTCACATCCTATCCTCGGTCGTGGATTGCGGGGTTATCCTTAATGGCTTTAGCTGGTTCTGCGGGGAGTATTTTTTTTAGTGCTGGTGCAACGCCAAAAACAGACTTACAAGTAATTAGCGCAGCGGTTGCCTTAACTATGACCCTAGCAGCCATTTACGCAGAACGAGGTGATGGACAATTCCTGAAGATTCTCTTTTGGGGAACTTATATTTCCCTACTGTTGTTGATGAAAACCAACTATTGGGTGTGGGAATTAGGGAATGCTTACCCAGTCAAACCCGTTGCCAGCATGATATTACAGGCAAATCCGAGCGTTAAACAAATTTACACTTCATTTCCCTACAGCCGTCCTTCCTTAGATTTTTATAGCGATCGCAAAATTACTCCCGCTACCTTAGGAGAATTAGAATACTATTGGCACTACAAGGGGCAATCTTATTTCCTCATCAATGAATCGGCTTACAAAAGTTTGCGTCTCAACTCTGTAAAAATCATCGGTCAAGCAGAAGGTTGGAAACTGATTACAAGAGATAGCAAGCGGTTATGAACTTGTAATCCCAATTTGCAATTAAGAAATTTAGATGCAGCATTATTGTGAAGGCGGCAAAATAATCTGCAAACCATATTTGGGAGCAGTAGCTATAACTTTTTCAATATCTGCGGGACTAACAGTGGGTGAGTGCTTAATATCTATCGCGGGTACACCGATTTCCATGAAAAATTTTTCTGCACCAGCAGGCGCTACCCAGCACAGCAACTTGACAGGCTGGGTAGTATTATTTATCAACCTGTGGAGTTGACCTTTGGGAGAATGGAGAAAAGTACCAGGCGTTGCTACCACTATCTCCTCCCCTAGCTGAACTTCCAATTCTCCCTCTTGAATATAAAAAGATTCGTTCTCGTGACTGTGAATATGCGGTGGTGTCCCACTCTGTGGTTGCATGATAATTTCTACTAAAGCATAGGTTTGTCCAGTATCTTCGCCCACTGCTTTAAAAGTGTACAAATCTCCCAGCACCCAGTATGAATCACCTTGTCCGGATTGCTGCACTACTCTTGTTAAATTAAATGTCATTTTTATGACCTCACACTTTATTTGCTAACTGTTTCTCTACCATATTTCAAGACTTTTGACATCCAAACTAACTCATCCATAAACCTTTCCATGCGGCGAATGTAAGTTGATTTATCAATTAAATTTCCTGACTCATCAAATAATTGCTGCACGTTGGCAAAATTTAGGTCGTAAAAAATCGTTACTAAACCCAATTCCCGCATTACAGGTAAGAGATTTTGGATTACCCTGGTACCGCCAAAGGAACCAGAGGAAACTCCACACAGTCCAACAGGTTTATGGATATATTCTTTTAAGCAGGTATCCAGTACGTGCTTGAGTAAACCTGGATAGCCGTGATTGTATTCTGGTACGACGATGATTAATCCATCTGCACGTTCTATAGTGGCAGAAAACTGAGGGTCTTTGATGGATTCGCCTGCATCATCAGTAGGGATGGCGATATTTTTAATATCAATCAATTCAGTATACAGGCGATCGCGCGCAGCTATCTGCTCAACCAAAAATCTCGCCACATATTCACTTTGACGACCTTTACGCGGAGTCCCCAGAATCGTCGGAATAAATAAAGACGAATCTAGCATAATATCTTTATCCCCAAATAATCTTAACTACTCAACTTCGCCGCACCAAAAGTAGCATTATACTTACGACACAAAATACCAACTGATTTATAATCAGCTAAATTAATATTAGTAGGAATAATATAACTTTGAACGCCGCTATATTTTTGTAAGGGAGCCAGAATTACATAATCACCCTTCTTTAAGGGATAAGAAGGTGGCTGAGTTGAACCAATCACATTATCTGAACGATGCAAAATTACTACTAAATCCGGGCCGGAATCAGAAGTTTTAAACGACTGTCCAAGTTCTAAAGTAGATTTACCTTCTTTGGTGGTAATCCTGACTGTACCTTGAGTTTTGTGTTCGCCGGAAACAAATGAACCCGACTGAATAGCAAGAGAATTTTGCGCAACGACTGACTTATTTAAAGACTGTGCTGGAGTCAAAGATACAGGAACAGATGCATTAACAACAGCCTGCTGCTTAGCTACTTGTCCAACACACCCAGCAATCGTCAAAGTAGTAGTAGTTAATATAAATAAGTTTGCTAATTTCATAATTTAGTATAATCTCCATTATTTGCTAATTCAGCACTATTCAGTTGTGCTTGAGCTTTGTCTATAAATAATTCTTGCTTGAATTCAGTTGCAGCAAATTATATCCATCTAAAAATTAACGTCGATAAAACTGATATTTCGGCTATCAGTTTCTCAGGACATTCTCAGCAAAATTTAATTTTTCAGCAGATGTTGACTAAATTTTAGGTTGATTTAAGGAAAATTTCATAATATTGTTGTATACGAACATCACCTATCTCTAGTAGAATCTTTTTATCAAATTAATGTTGCAATAGCTAAACTTAAAAATTTCTGAATGGAAATTTTTAAGTTTGATAATCAAAGTTTCTTGATTAGATACAGAATTTATCATTCAATTTTTTGAAATTATTTTTGCTAAACCATGTATCAAGCATCCATGAGCAAAGGCAAGGATTGTGTAACATTGTTGCAAAACCAAAAATGGCAACGCGAACAACGGATAATAGAACTTTTATCCTCATTAAACTATCGCACTGGCGAACTCAATTCCTATTTGCATAACATCGCCTGCGGAGTTAGCGAACTAATAGGAATAGATTGGACAGTTGTTACCTATTGTCAAGCAGGATTTGAAACTATACTAGCAAGTAGTATAGAAATGGCTCAAGATGCGCCCCATGTTTATGCATTACACGGTCAGTTGACTGGTACAGTCATGCAAATTAAGCGCACATTAGCTGTTGAAGATGCAATTGCTCATCCAGAATATGGTAGACCAGCACCAGGTTATCGAGCATATTTAGGAATACCTTTACAAACTACTGAAGGTCAAGTCTTTGGGACAATTTGCTCTTTTCATCGCCAGGTGCGTGAATTTACTAATGATGAAATTAAAATTGTAGAACTATTTGCTGAACGTGCAGCTACAGCAATTGACCACTATCATCTTTATCAGCAACAATGTAAATTTAATCAAATATTAGAAGCTGAAGTTGAAAAACGTACAGCAGAGTTACAAGCAGCCCAAGCTAAACTATTAGAGCAGGAAAGATTAGCCGCAATTGGTGAATTTTCTTCGATAATTGTCCATGAAATTCGTAATCCCTTAACTACCGTAATCATGGGATTAAAGTACTTTAAAAAAACTATCCTCGCTGAAGCTGCACAGGAGCGTTTAGAATTAGCACTCAGTGAAGCTAGTCGGCTAGAACGTCTATTAAGTGAAATTTTGCTTTATGCCAAACCTCAAGTATTACAACTGCGGGAATTAAATGTTAATGAATTTATTGATGATTGGCTGCTGACAACTAGTGAAATGCCTGAAGCTAGAGACAAAAAAATTGAATTTACTCCAGCATTATCGACAGTAAAAATAGCAGGCGATCGCGATAAGCTCAAACAAGTTTTAATTAACATTATCCGCAATGCTTGTGAAGCAGTTCAAGCCGGAGATCTTGTTAAATTATCAATAGATACTTCCCGCCATGATGCAGTTATAATTAATGTCCATAATGACGGAAATCCTATTTCACCGGAAATCCTATCCCAGCTTTTTCAACCATTCTTTTCCACAAAACCTGAAGGTACAGGATTAGGACTAGCGATTAGCAAACGTATTGTTAACGCTCATCATGGTAAGTTATGTATTCAGTCTCAGCCATTAACAGGAACTACAGTCAGTATTCAACTCCCGGTTGTTCCCTGAGCAGACAAGAATAAATCGAATTTGTTGACGAAAAATACTAAAATGAGTAAGCAATGAAGCATTGAGACTGAAAATAAACCAGTCAATGGTGCTTTGTCTTCTAGCTGGAAATAAAAGCAGAAATTAGCATGATTAAAATTCGCGGAATTCTTAAAACTGCTCAAACAGTACAAAAAGAATTGCAGAATGGGTTATCTAATCAAAAAGTTGCTGACTTTCAAACATTAATTAAAACCTCAGTAGAAACAATTGAGAAATTATGCAATCAAGGGAAAATTACCCCTCACCAGCTACCAAAACGTTCTCGCGAAGCTTATTTTTTTCTCAAAAGTATTGATTTGGATAATTTACCCGTTGTTTCTACCGAAGTTGATCAAACTCCAGTAGCAAATATCAGTATTAAAAATATCAAAATACAACAAGATACTATTTTAGAGAACATTTTTAATTTAGCCTCAATCCCTAACCCAAACTCGA
Source organism: Tolypothrix sp. FACHB-123 (assembly GCF_014697075.1). GTDB lineage: Bacteria > Cyanobacteriota > Cyanobacteriia > Cyanobacteriales > Nostocaceae > Aulosira. The sequence goes on from NZ_JACJRE010000030.1 coordinate 79,438, forward strand.
TTGCAATCGCACAAATAAATCAGGATTTAGTCAAAACAGTCGCCACAATTGAAAATTTCTGTTCTCATCATCAAGCAACACCAGCTAACCTAAATCAAACATCCCGCCAAATCTACTCATGGATGAAGTTTTTAACATATGAACAAAATCTGCAACTTCACATCAAAAGTACTTATCGGGTGCGACATATCGCTCAAGAAATGTTTAAAAAACATCAACAAGAGTGCATCCAATTCAAGATTAAATTTACGAATTTGGCAGGATTATATAAAGGAAGAAAATCAAGCACCTTTGCCGATTTGGTAATTGGCGAAGGGTTTATTAATGCACCAGATGAAGTTTTACATGCTGTGGTAAAATCAGCACTTTTTGCTAAAAGTCAAGCACATACACAACTTATTCGTTCTTTTGCAACTTCCGAAGAATATAGTAGCGTACTGCTAATGGTGGATTTAATAGCTGAAGTAATTTCCGAAAATCCCCAAGGTAAATTTTATAATTTAGATAATTTATTTACCAAATTAAATAAAGAATATTTTGCGGCAAATCTTGCGAAACCGCGCCTAGTATGGAGCAAAATTAATACTTATCGTAAATTTGGACATTATGAACCAGCCAGAGATAGAGTAGTCATGAGTTTAACTCTCGATGATGGCAGAATACCTGAGTTTGTGACCGAGTTTGTTTTATTTCATGAATTACTACACAAATATCACGGTACCAAATTGGTAAATGGAAAAAGAATGGTACATACTCCAGAGTTTCGCGCTGATGAAAGTCAATTCAAACTATACGCAGAAGCTCAGAATTGGCTACAAAAGTTAGCAGTTGATGGACGCTATTAACTGAAAATAAAGTCCGCCGCAGCGGACTTTATAAATTTACCAACTACTTCCAATCTTCCCAATTTTGGTTAAAAATAGAAGTATCAGGAAAAGCAGTAGGATTGCCATTTTCCTTTAAAAGACGTTTTAGCGCTTCTAATTGCGGTTCGTATTTGGGTAAATCGTCTACTAATTGATAAGGTGCGATCGCATTTTTCAAAGCAAAAGCCACAACAGTCCCCGCAGCCGCACCAGCAGACCATTCAAAGGAATGTACTCGATAAGCCGCCGCTGCAATATGGCTAGTTGCAATACTTTTACCGCCGACAATTAAATTGTCAATTTTCTGGGGAATCATGGCTCTGAGGGCAATTTGGAAGGGATAAGCCTGACCTGCGCCGCGTCTTTCCCCAGCACGTTCTGTATTCCCAGGTGTTTCCGGTGGGCTTTGTGTCATGCAAGGATGGAAGTCAATTGCGTAGTGACCGATACCTACAGAGTCCGGAAAGATCGTAGAACGAGTCCGTCGTAAAGCTTTGTTTGGGTCAATTTGCCCAGTCAGTACCGAAGTCGCCTCTAAACCTGCTAGTGCTGCTCTTAACTGCCGATACATATCTGCGGGCAGGGTGTTACGATAATATTCATCATTATAGTTGCGGCGAGAAATATCAATTTCCCAAATCCCAAAGCCAGAAGCTTGTCCCCAACTAGGACGACCAATAATCCGCCTTCCTTCCCGCATATAAGGATATTTCGATAAACCAGACACCGTCCCCATTGGGGAATTTATTCCTGATAACAGGCGGTGATTTGGTTGCGGCTGTTTCACCCCATCCCCTAATTGAGAATCTGTGGTTCCCGCCACTAGCCAATAATAATAGGCAAGAGCATTTTCTTCACCTTTACGTAAAGCATCTGTGCTCAGTCCCCCCATCCAGCCACCGGGTTGCAACTGTCCACTACTTTGCAACTGTTGGCGAGTATAAATTAAATTATCAGCAGCAGTTCCCGGACGGTAATCATTGCCCCAAGTCCAGTTTTGCATGGAGATATCCCCAGGCTGAGAAGCAGTAAAATTAACACCGCCAAACTTTGCTGGCTGTCCTTTCTTCGGACTCCAAATGCGACGATAGGTAAAAACTAGGTCAAAATTTGCCAACCGCTGCAATTCATAGCTGAAATATGGGGCGTATTGGGGATAATAGGAAGGCATAGTTTGCGGTTGCGCATCCTTAGTCGCTTCCATTGCAAAGGTGTAAGTAAAACCCTGAGTACAATAGGGGTCATTTTCCGTGCTAGATGCAGAAGGTTCTAAGTAGGAACGTGCATCAATACCTAAGCGGTAGGGAACATCAGCCAAACCAATAATTTCCCCAGTTTCGCTGGCATCTACAACATACCAATTTTTTGTAGCTGTTTTGGGATTTTGCTGCGGTACAAACCGGATAATAGTTTTAGTTAGGCGTGATGAATTGGCGTAGGTATAAGCATCTTCAATGGTTTGAGACAAAGGATAAGTATTGAGGGGTGCTGCACCTTTGACTGGTTGATGTTGAATCGCGATCGCACTATTAATTAGTTTGCCATCAGCGCTAATTTCTAAATCCTTAATTACCGTGGTGGGGAACCATTGTAATTTACCTTTCCCCCTTTTTTCTGCATCTTTGAGCATCTGAGCTAAAATGTTGTGTGCATCACGGGGGAGAAAACAAGAATCACTCACCCAACAATCCCCAGGGTTAAGTTCACCATACTTACGCTCAATGCGGTTGCGCAATTCCAGATAACCGCGAGAATAGAATTGACGCGATCGCTGGGTAGGGCGTTCGTCTAACGCAGAAGTTCCTTGTGCAGAAATTTGTCCCCCTAGCCAGTCGGTAATTTCTGTCAAACATACATTCCTTCCAGCTAGCAAACCCTCATAAGCTGTCGCAGCACCAGAAAGTCCACCACCCACAACTAAAATCTCACAATTTACAGTTTGATCTGGAGTTCTCGGTGGTGTGGCAAATATAGCCGAATATGGCGCAAGCACCACAGATATTAAACTGAAACTAATCAGTGATTTCTTTCCATAAGCTAATTTTCGTCTACACTTCATTTTGGAGAATCCCTTCAAATCCAATATCACCTGTAGACGGTAGCACTTGATAAATGTTTAGCCAAGTATTTTTATTAACATACATCCCCATGTGCGATGTATACCCTGCGGTATCGACTGCGTTGAAGGGTAACGTCTTTGACGATCGCACTTACAATGCACCTATAAAAATCCTCACCCCCTAGCCCCTAAGCTTTACCCTCCTTAATATCCAGCAACATAATAGATATAGTCTGGTTGTTTCATCGCCTGCAAAACCTTATAAGTGGAGCGCAGCATAAACAACACAGCAGCCGTGACTAAACCAATTACCGCACAATCTGGACTAATGACATTTGCTAAAATATAGCCCAAAGTCAAATTAACTAGCAAAGCAGGGATAATACTTTTAACTACCATAGCTGCTTGATTTAGACTAAACAGCAATATTGCATTCAATAAACCGATGACAAAAAATAAATAACCTAAGCAGCCAAATAAAGACTGTAAAGTTGTCTGTACGCTCCATGTTGCGGGTTTGAGAAATAGAAATGAACTAGACACGCATAGCCCAAAAAATATCACAGTTAAACCAACAGTTAACCAGTAGCGATACAATATTTTTTGCGAGAATTTAGCAAGTTTTTCCACATTTAAGTTTTTTGAATTACCAAACCAGTAACGCATAAATCGGTAACTCAAATATTCTACCAGTGGCACCAGTAACAGAAAATTTACCAAAGCTAAATCCATCGCCTGTTGATAGTCAGCATTTATCGCAAAAACTAGCCCAGAAGCCGGATTGACAGCCCAACCTGCCACCATGCGATCGCCAAAAATAAAACTAAAATAAGCTATACCATAAAAGAAATAAGGAGCTAATAAATATACCAACGCACTCAAGCGAGGTAAGGGAACTTTCGCGCCACTACTCTGACCTGTTTTTTTATCTTTACCAAATCTAAAACCAACTAAGCAAACTACTACTAATAAAGTGGCAAACATACTAATAATTTGGGCAGTTAGGGCATCTAAATTCACCCAAACCCTTAAAAACACAAATAGTATGCTTAACCCCAACATAATTAATGGTGTACACCAGCGTAACTGAATCCCCAAAGCTGCTAATAGCATCCAAAGTAAACTCAAAACCAGATAATATAAAGCAGCCAGTATTAAATATTCATCAGCAAACTGACCTTGATAAAACCCAAACCATAGCCCTAATAAACCTACAATAATACTAGTAGCTGCACCTAAATAAATAATCGGCAAACAAACTCTTCGAGCTTGCATCGGTTCGCCCAATTTTAGATAAAATTCTCCCCTCCGGCTAATCATTTGTACAAATCCACCACTAATAGTCAGACTTGCCATAGTTGCGAGAGTAATTAATGAAGCCAGTTCCGGCGGTAATAGTTGAGATTGATTATCTATGTGGAGAGATTCTAAAAGTAATATCAACAGCAACGGTAGAGCAAAAACAAAACTTTGGGAAAATTGCTCAATAAATATTTGCATCTCTTTCAGAAGATTACGCCAAATCTTTTTCTGCGGTTTGGTGACTTTCGCTGCTAAAGAAAAGTTATGATTTTCATAAACATACTTACCCAAAGATAAAGCATCACTAAAACCAAATTCCTGCTGAAGAACTCTATCTGTATAACCTAAGGATTCTATAATTGCCGTAACTTGCCAAAAATCAGCAGGTGCAGAACTTATTTCTTCAATAGCGCTAACTAACTCAAATAGTTTATCATCTTGCGAAATCATAATTTTATATTTACATCAAATCTGAAGAACACTATTAAGGGCACAAAATATTGTGCCCTTAAGATTATTTTTATCTCACAAATTGGCGCGAATTCAAAGCTAAATATTTCTTAGCTTACATAGCTGAAACTGCTACTAGTAAGACTCAGATTATTCCATCCATCAATTACTCCAATTAGCTCATCTTGACTGCCATTTTCTAAGTAAAGTGCGCTATAGAAGCCCAATGAGAAACTAAATAATCCATTACTGAGGCTATAATTAGCGGCACTACCATAGAGTTGAATTTTATCACCATCAAAGGTACTGAAGTCTTCAATGAGCGCATAATCGCCTGTGCCAGAACTTAAATTATTACCATCATTGTAGTAAGCCTTAGTTCTATCACCCAGAACAAATAAATCAGCTCCAAAACCACCAGTTAAGGTATCAATTTCTCCTGCTCCAGCTAAAGTATCGTTGGGGTTGACACCAATTAGAGTGTCAATGTCTCCGTCACCAAATAATCGGTCATTACCTTTACCACCAGTCAGGGTATCGTTATTTGAGCCACCGTATAACGTATCGTTACCAGAATCTCCAAAAATCGCATCATTCCCTGAACTTGCCAAAACAGTATCATTGCCATCGCCACCATAAACAACATCATTACCCCCGCTCGGATTGATAGTGTCATTACCGCCAAATCCGTTAATGATATCTCTACCTAAAGTACCTGTAAGGAAGTTACCGAAAGAGTTACCGTTAATCACATTCCCTACTGGATTAACAGTGACGCTAAAAGTATCATCAACAGTTAAACCATTAGATGTACCACGCACAGTCACTTGTGCATTACCAAATTGATTGGGTAAATATTGCAATGTTAAAGAATTACCCACAATCGAGGCATTCACCAAGGTGTTATTGCTATTGCCGACAATCGACTTAGTAATCGCTGCTTGAGGGTTGTCAATATCATTAAATACACCGCTTAAATTGATAATGTTGTTAGCAGAACCTTGATTAACCACAACATCGGCAATTGGTGCAACTACAATTGGTGCATCATCTACAGCATCAACATTGACTGTAAAGGTATCATCAACAGTTTTGCCATTAGATGTACCAGTAATAGTAATTGTCGCAGTCCCAAATTGGTTAGGTAGATAATCCAGAGTCAAATTATTGTTAACAATGCTGGCATTAACTAAGCCACTATTGCTATTAGCTTTAACTGTCTTGGTAATGCCAGTAAGAGGGTTATCAATATCTGCGAAGACGTTACTTAAATCAATTACAGTATCTGCTGCATCCTCAGGTACTCTGACATCAGCAATTGGGTTAGCAACAGTTGGTGGCGCATCTACAACTAATCTCACCCTACCAGTATGTTGGGCAAGATCGTTAAAAGTCATCTCGACAATCTCACCGTTACGAGTCGTACTGCTTGCACCTTCGGTTATTACGCTCAATGCACCGGGATTTTTGATATCTAAGACAACTTTACCTTCACCAAAGAATGAAAATTCTAAATCTGTACCATTACCAACAACTGAAGTTAATTCGGCACGCATTGGTAGGTCAATAATCCGAGTCACATCATCTTGAGTTGTACCCAAATTGATGGTATATCGACCGCCATTACGTGGTAAAAATACCGTATCTTTATCGTAGGCATACCAACCATTAACACTTTTGATTGTTTGAGAGGGATCGATATTCAAACCAAAAGCGCCTACATCAGTAACTCCGGCAACAGTAGCAGTAATAGTATTTGCACTGGGATAATCAAGAGTTAATTGTGATTTCTCAAAAGTTCTAATGCGCTGGCTTAACTCCTCAGCCGTAATAAACTCTGTATTATCGTTGTATGCTCTGGCAATGAAATTAGTAAACATTGCCTGAGTGTAAGGCGAGCCTGAGTTATCCGTTGGATCTGTATCCCACTCTGTAGGGCCATAATCATGCCAAGGAAAATGGATGATGGCTTGGGCTGCGTGATTGGTTAAGCCAGTATATTCTTTGAGCCATTCTGCTTCCGCTTGTTGTGGTGTTAACTGGCGAAACTGCACCAGCGAAAAATCAAAGGACATGTTCGGCGCAAGATAAACATAATCCTTATTCTCCGGAAACAAAAAGCCAAAAGCATTAGGATAACCCGCACCCACACTTGCATAACCACCAGAAACATAGGATAAGTATTTCTGAAGCTCTTTGGAAACTCCTATACCTTCTGGCGCTCCGGGAATCGCTGCACCTGTAACGGTAATTCCTAATTGTTGCTCAATGACTAATTGTGATTGGTTAAATTCAAACTCTAACTTGGTAGCATATTGTGCATCAGTAAGAGTGGGACTTACAGGAGCCGACGCATTATTTTCTTTATATGTACTCTGATTTGTGTCTTCTGGGTGAGTGTAAGAGTGGGTACCAATTTCGTTTTGTAGAGCCAGGATTTGGTCATAGTAAGGCTTGGAAACAGTCCAATCAGTAAATTGCCCATTTGCTGGATTGTTACCGACGTTAATGTAGTATGACCCTACAAAGTTATAGTCATTTTTCCATTGCTCCAGAATTGGCAGCAGTTTATCGTAAACTCCTGGAGTATTTCCATTTGGATTCACATCATCAGCTTCTTGAGACTGATCCATGTCATTGCGAGAAATAAAAATACTCGCATCCCGACTCATATTTAACGCGACTTTGGGTTTCTCATCCAGAACAGCCCATTGCAATGCTTTCCACAATAAATTGTTATCCGCCATGAATCCCGGAGTACTAAAGTGGACATTTCTGCCTCCGGTTTGTGTCGCTAACACAGCATTTTCTTTCTGCCCATTTACCAGAAAATCTGCGAGAACTATGGGTGTTTTATTATCATTAGGGTCAACATCACCATAAGTGTCATAGGTAATGTTATTGTAATTGCGAATTACCTCATCCGGATTGTATCCTTGCATAACTGGATGAGTAGTAATTTCAGCGTTGAGAACACCATTAACCGGTGTGGTGCTACCACCAATTCTTTTGAGATTCAACAACTGCTCCATCCGGGTATAGGAATTTCCGGGTAAAGCATTACCGTTTTCATCGTTAGTTAAGAAATTTCCGGCGGTAATTAGACCAATGTTATATTGATAAACTGCCTGTGTTAGTGTCTCTTGAATGGCATCTAGTTTCGCCAGGGGTACATTTGCAAAGTAGGGAAATATTAGCGAATCATAATTGACAAGTTTATTGATATCAGTTAAGTCATCCTCTGTGAGAATATCAAAGGGAATGCCTGCCTGCATCGCTTGGCTTTGCATCGACAAGAACAGTTGGTGATATGCTGTTTCGCTAAAAAATTGTTTCGCCGTAGTTGCGGAAAAAACTATCCCTACCTTTTTACTCAAATCTGTTCTTGTTGGTAGATTTTGTGCCCCATATACTGTGTATTTTTGGGTAGCATAATCTCCCGGTATAAATGCCGTGTTATTAATATCCCCTATAATGTCAATTGCTTGTGGTGCCCCATTGAGCAACGATATTGGCACAGCAAATTCGACTATTTTTTTATCTGGACTAAAGCCATAGTCTAATGGTGTAAGATAATTTTCTCCATCTGCTCCTGTGTAAAGATAGGGAAGCCCGTCTGCTGCGAAGTTGACGTTATACTCTGCGCCCCCAAATTGACCATTTACTTGATAGCCTGTCGTGGAATTCCTATCTGTATTCAGCCATAATGTTGTGAACGTACCTATTGCCAGGTCATCTGTCTTTAAGGCGAAAACATAGGCATCACCTACATTGAGATCAACTGCATACTTTCCATAGATTTCAACTCCTTGTACTCCTGTTCCAGGTAAGAAATCTAATCTCTCACTTGCTGTCCAATCTTGTAAGTTTCCGTCTAGGCTGATATTTCCGTACTGTGCTGCTGCTTGTTCTAGTGTTCTGCTTTGACCATTGATGATGACTGTTGTAGTATCATCTTTGCTTTTCAATGCTGCTAGTTGAGTTGGCGTTAACTCTTTACCTTGAACTAGGGCTGAAAAAATTGCACCTTCATCGCCCTGTGCATCTTGGATATTTATTTGCGAATCTATATAGTGTCCGAGTTCTTCTATTAGTACATCAACACCTTTGGCGGGAGCGTTTAACAGTGCTTTTGATAAATAAACCGTATTATTGAAAATACCAAAAGCTCCTTGTCCACCATTAATATCCTTTGAGCTAACCATTTTAATGGTGGGTAAGCTGGAATAATTGATGATTTCATTAATTACTTTTTGAGCTTTTTCTTGATCCCAGTTTTCACCAAATGCTAAATTCATTTTTTGTGAATAATCAGCAGATGAAAAGAATTCACTAATATTATTTATTGCTCTTTTCAGCAATTCTTCCAAATCGATCACAGATAGTTCGTTAGGCATTGTATTTCATTCTCCAAAAGGTAGATGTTGCAAAAATTGTGTTTATAGAATTGATATATAATTTTTGAAATATATTCATTTACAGTCCTTTTAGCTAACACATCTGGATTTTTTAGGTATTTTAAACACCAAATCAAACTGTAAATATTCAATTTTTCCAAAAAATAATCAAATTTCTATATTGGCAAGTGATTAACAAGTCAGAATAAATCTGAATGGGTTTACCCTCTTATACTTGTAACCAAATTCCTTGTCTTCTCCAAGTTTGCTCTAGCAAAAATTTCTCTAGCATTTGTGGGGAAATAATTGATTTTTGTACTAATATTTCCCCTAATTTTTGCTGAGTAAGTGCTTGCTCTTGTAAAGCTTGTGTTAATTGAGTAGCTGAAATATTGTTGCTTTCTAGCAATAGCGCACCTAGCCGGAAATTCTCTTGTGCTAGCTGTTTTTCTAATGTAGCCAAAGCAATTAATTTTTTCTCCCAGTTTAAAGCTGTAGAGACAATGGTTGCTAAACTGTTATATTTCGGTTCCCAACCTAAAATATTGCGAATTTTATCAGAACTTGCAACCACACAAGCTGGATCTCCTGTGCGGCGTTGGTTTTCTATTACAGGAAAGTCTACTCCAGAGATTTTCTGCACCATCTTTAAAACTTCCCGCACGCTATAGCCTTGGCCATAGCCACAGTTGAATATTTGACTCTCATTTCCTGCTTCTAGATAGCGCAATGCATCTACATGGGCTGTAGCTAAATCTTCTACATGAATGTAATCTCTAATTCCAGTTCCATCTGGAGTGGGAAAGTCTGTCCCAAAGATACTGACGGAGGGACGACGACCTAAAGCTGCATCACAAGCTACTTTAATTAAGTGTTCGGCTTTCTTTGCAGATTGACCTAACTTTCCTGTAGTATCTGCACCAGCGACATTAAAGTAACGCAAGATTACGTACTTTAATTCTGATGCTTGCGCAAAGTCTTGGATAATTTGTTCGCTCATGAGTTTGGAGCGACCATAGGGGTTCATCGGTTTGGTCGATGATAACTCTGTGACGAGATTTTCATCAGGTTGACCGTAAACCGCAGCCGTACTAGAAAAAATTATTTTTTTAACATCGAATAATTGACAACAATGTAATAAATTCAGCGTATTACAAGTATTATTCTTATAGTAATCCAGAGGTTTTACTATTGATTCCGGTACAGATAGATAGGCTGCAAAATGCAAGACTGCATCAAATTTATGTTGACTAAAAGTTTGAGCTAATAGTTTTTGATCGTCAAGGCTACCAATAACTAATTCTCCATAGATGACCGATGCAGCAGAACCACTAGAGAGATTGTCATAAACCACTACATCATAACCAGCTTCTCCTAGTTGACGGACGGTATGGGAGCCGATATAACCTGCGCCTCCAGTGACTAATACTTTTTTAGACATTGTTTTTTACCTGAATGAAAGTAAACATAATTTTTAAAACCAATAAATAAATTTTTCTGTTTATGCATCAAAAATTTGGCTAGAAGGCAAATTGTTTGTCTTCTATGCCAAAATTTTGTTTTAACAGCAGATTCTCAACCAATCACTTAGAGTATTTAGAGTTTTTTAGTGCATCTCTAGAATTTCAGGTTCTAGTAGCAAGTTTTGAGCAAGAAATTGCAATTTTACGACAATTTGAGATTAATTATTAATTTGGTTGATATCATACCTTTATTGTCTTACGTAAATACTTATTAGACCATAAACTACAGGTAAATTTTTCAATGTTTGTTTTTTGATTTTGTGTTGAAAATGCAAATTATATGTTATTGCTCAGCAAAAAAAAAATATTCTGTTCTTCACAATAATTTTGTTGATTTTATGCTATTACTTTTCAGCATCATTATTTCCTAATTTTAGGAGAACATTGAACTAGGTTAAGTATTGTTTAAGCAAGTTCTATTAAAATTAGGCTTGGCAGTTTTCATAATATCAATTGCCGCTATTTAAGATATTACAATTCATATAAAGAATCAATAAACTATCTATAAAGTATTCGTTAAGAGCAGTAAAAATACTAACTTAACTTTCTTCAGATTTTCCTCATTTTTTTGTGATGGCTTGCCTTTGAACAGCTAATTAGCATGTTGTAATCAAGCTATATCGCCAACATAGTAAGACTCTGGTAAATTTAAAAAACTATTATGAAAGGATTTTTTCATCGGTTTTCATGATAGCTTTATTAATATTATTGACTAATCAATTTATAATCATTCAGGTGCCAATACTAGCCTAAATTTGGACATTGGGCGCTGTGACATTCAAATTTACTGTTAACTGATTTTAGGCTGGTGAAATTTCCATATAGATTAATGTAAATAATTGTGATATTTCTGCAAACTTTTATTTTTGATGTACTCACTACTATATGGGTAGTGATGTTGTTTGTAATGGTCTTTATTTGGCTCCCCAGCAAAGTTTTTATTTTTTCAGATAAAATATCTTGGGATAGTCGAATAGTTGGTAGCTGCTCGCGAATAGTGTTAGTTACTTTATTTGGGGTTTGGCTACTGAGTGCGTTGCATTTGTTTAGCTGGTTTACGCTGGTATTTTTATATGGTGGTTGTTTTTTACTGCGCTGGTTACATCACCATAATTGGCGTGTTAAAAAACAGTTGCATCTGATAAGCCAGAGGGTAGGATGTATTGTTTTAGATGCGCTCGATCAAGGCTTTTTACCAAAAATTCGTCAGGGTTGGCAGAGAATTCTCCAGTTTGGGAAAGAAGAATTAGCGATGGTGGAGAAATTAATCGCGATCGCACTTTCACGAAATATCCTAGAGGTTCTACTAATCACAGTGATCCTGACCTTTGCTGTATTATTGCGGTTTGAGCATCCCTTACGAGAACTACGGTTTGGTAATCCTGATAGTTATGGGGTGTTACTAGCTACCAGACAAATTATCGCTGGGGATTGGCCGGGACAAATTCACTCTTTTCCCATGTTGTCTACTTTAGGGAGTGTCTTATCTCTGTTAGGGGCGATTGATGCTATGCAAGTTATTCGCTTTCTCAACCCCCTGTTAGGTTGTGTGTTGGTGCTAAGTGTTGGCTATAGTCTGGGCGTAATTTCTCAAAATAGAACAGCAGCCTTTGGTGCTATGTATAGCTTAGGGGCTTATCTGTTCACTTCTCATCTAGAATTATCTCAGGTGACGCCGCTATGGTTACAACAATGGCTGACAACGGTGACAGAAAGTTTAAATTCCTCCTTAATTCGTCAATGGGCTGGGGGTAACTTAGAAATAGGCGCGATATTTCTAGTTTTAGGATTAGCACGAGGTTGGGAAGCATCGAGAAGTTCACACCGTCGAGATGCTGTGATTGATACAGTTTGTTGCTTGACGATTGTAGCGATCGCAAAACCAACCTTGTTAATTTTGGCATTGATCGGCGGAATGAGCTTTTTCGCTGGCGGGAGATTAGCATTGACTATTATTACTACCAGTTGGATAGTCTTGGCTTTAGTCTATGCTTTGCCGGAAAATCCCTTAGGATGGGAAAACAGTTTTTTACTCACCCTACCCATAGGACTTAGCTGGCTTTGGGGATTGGCGTTAATCCCCATCATCTGGTTGCTGAGTTTGGTATTGGGTTTGTGGTCTGAGATTATCTGCTTGATTTTGGTATTTGCGATCGCAGTTAATTTTTTGTTGCCAAATCCGCCTAAAATTACCTATCTAGAATATGAGATGGCTGCACGTAAAACCCTAGAATTAAGAGTCAGATTTCCCATTAAGCGCTGGATGATTGTCGCCCCCGTGGAACAACTAGCAGAAAGTTATGGTGCGGGTTGGTATGAGGATCTGGGTTTATTTGTCGAGAAGTATGCTGCTAAAGTTAGCAATTCTGATTTTCACTTTCGTTATTCCGTAGCAAATATGTTTATTGTGGTGGAAAAACGACCCTTGGCGACGGGAATTAGTGAAAATCAAACACTTCCCTATTCGGTTTTATCTGACCCTACCTATCGTCATTATCGTTCATCCGCAGGGCGTGCAAGCCTAGAATTTACGGCATTGCAGATGTGTGAAACTTATCGTCACCTCCATCCACAAGATGTGGCTATTTATTATGAAGATCGGGACTTGAGAATCTATCAAGTTCAGCTTCCTGAAGACCTCTGAACTTTTTGATTTAAAGAACGGATATGATTTACTTCCTCTTCCCAATAAGAGGGTAAGCTGTTCCAAGGATCTTTGTCAGGATTATCTGGACTATCATCCGTGACATAGATATATTGGATATTGCGTGCCACAGCTTGATTGATATGTTGTTTCATTGTTGCTGCATCAGGAACGGTGTGAATTAAACAGGAAAAATGTTTCGGCTCATAATTTTTGACATAGGACTGAAGTTGGTATTGATTCCAAGCCTTTGAATAATTTTCAAAAATTACTAAATTATCACCAGCCGGTCGAGTTAGGTAACCTGGATCGGTTTGAGTCCCTTGGTTGAGTACAACCATTTGCAGTTTAGGCTGAGTTTTAATGTGTTTGTAAATTTCCTGGTAGTAGTTGAGCTTATCTGGGCTACTTGCAGCTTCATCTAAAAAAATTCCATCAAGATGAAAATGGGTAGCGTAGATATCAATATCAGCTTTGACTTCATTAATATTGCGCTTACCATAATTTGTCGCTACATAACCCAGGATTGTTACACCTCCTTGTTTGAGGTCTTGAATACCTCTTTTATAATCTCTGTTTGGTGGGCCATTATCGGGGCCATTATTGGGATTAATAATTGCAGTAATTGGTACTTGACTAGCAGCCGCAGCGACTTTCGGCCAGGTATAGGTAGGGGGATTATACCAAGTAGGGTAAGAATAGAGAGGAATGAGAATTTTGGTTTGCGCAGTGGCAGTTTCTTGCTTGATGGCACTACAAGCTAAAGAAGCTGTCAATAAAGTACTCATAATTAATTTACGTGGAATTAAAGATAGCTGGCGGGAGGTGTTATTTCTCATTGGTAAGAGGTTGAAGTCTATTTACGTTTTGTTATTTCGACTCTGCTTACTGAAAGTTCGCGTAGCGTCTCGCAGAGAAGTCGAAGTGAGCAGAGGGAAAACTGCGGTTGTTGCACTTGTTTACTTAGAATTTACTTAGAAGATGCGATCGCCAATTCTTTTTTGGGTGTTGTGTCTTTTCTTACTCCCTGTGTGAGATGATAATAAGTATCTAGGTGGGCATCTAAGAATTTTTGCTGTGTAAATAGCTTTATGGCGCGTTCATAGGCTCGCTGACCGAATTTTCGCCTTTCTTCTTCAGGTAATTCAAGTAGCTGTAAAATCGCCGCAGCTAGGGCTTGTGGGCGATGGGCTTGTACCATCAATCCTGTATTATCTAATGCTTCGCTCACGCCACCCACATCAGTAGAAACAATGGTAGCACCCGAAAGCATAGCTTCAATAAGCGCGTAAGGGAAACCTTCGGAAATACTCGACATCGCCACCACATCGGCTTCACTGTATGCGCGCCAAGGTTCGCTGGTGAATCCGGCAAAGTTAATATTTTCTTCTAATTTATGGGTGCGAACCAGTTCTTGACATTGGGCAAAATACTTTTCATCGGAAGGACGACCATAGAAGCGAAATTCCACATTGGGGATTTTCTCGCGGACAATAGCAGCTGCGGCGATCAAATCTAGTTGTCCTTTGAGGGGGAAAATCAAGCCCATGTTCATGACTTGAGGACGTTCTTTTTTCACTGGCGGGGTAGGATGATAAATATTCGGATCGGCTCCGTTATAAATTACCTTGATTTTATGGTCAGGTATACCCCACCAACGCTCCCAACGAGCATTGTATTCGCACACGGGAGAAACTTGATCGGCGTAGTGGTAGTTAACTTTAACTACGGCTCCCATTAAGCGATATAAAAATTGTCGTACAAAGAGGGAGGGAATACTGCGGTTTAAGTTGAGATACTGCTCTCGGATATTGATACCATGTTCTGTTAGCAAGTAAGGCGTGCCTCGTTCTAACTTGGCAATGACACAAGGTAAGCTACAAAAACCAGCAGATGAAGCATGGGTAATATCTGTTTTGGGGACAGGAAGATGAATAGGGATGAGAAACCGATAAAGTAGGCGCATGGCCTCCGTCTGTTCTAGAAGGGTGACGGTGCTAGGATTTACTAAAGGATGCCAATGAGTAGAGGTTAATTGTTGAAAAGTTGACCATACCTGTTTTGACTCCATTGTTTTGTGGTAGTCATAACGCTGAAAATATTTATAAATAGCTAGGATGAGGTAGCCTAATTTTTCAATATCTGCTTGGCCAAAGAGGATGGCTGTTAAAAAACTCTCAAATAAAGGGATAAATTGGCTGGAAATTACTCTGTTGTTAGTGGCGATTTTGCTTTTGAAGGCTTGAGAAAAGGGAAAGCGCCAAGAGTATTCTACAGGGTCTTCTGTACCCCACAAGGGTACTTTGACTAGTTGCTTGATATTATCAGGCAATTTATAGCGTAACTCTAGGTATGGATTAGCCGCGATCGCAAATACATGAAAATCTATCTCTGGTAGTTGGCTGATTAAAACATCGCACCAGGTACTAACACCACCTTTATGATACGGATACGTCCCTTCCGTAGTTAATAATACAGAGAGTTTCTTCATCAATATTACTCTTTTAAAAACTGGATAGATGCCATTTGCCCCACTAGTAAAGCATCTTCAGGATTTTCAAACTGGATCTCAACACTGTGATTCATATTCTCTGCGGGTATAGGATTAATCGTGATGATTTTTCCTGTAAATTTCTGCGCAGTTTTACCGACACCGACTTTCACAGTGGCTTTTTGACCTGGACGTAGAGCATTAATGATGCGTGCATTCACCAATACTTCCACGTTGAGGTACTTAAGTTGAGCCAATTCTAATAGGGGATTGCCAGTAAAGATTTGATCGCCTATTTTCACTGGTACTTGTACCACTACGCCTGATGTTGTTGCCTTGACTATGGTATTTGTCGATGGCATTTGTCGTTGGAATAGCTGAGTTGCTTGTTGCCGAATTAATTTTAATCGTTCGGTGGCTTGTTGCGATTCTAAACGCAGATTTTTTAATTGTTGCTCTAGTTCTTGGCGCTTGAGTTTTTGTTGTTCTAGGGAAACTTGACGCTGTAACTGAGATTTCTGCTTTTTGGCGCGTTCTAAATCGTTTGCAGTAGCCGCAGCAGTTATAGCTACTTGATAATCTGCTTTAGCGACTTTCATATCTGCTTCTGCTTGCTCAAACTGATCTTTGGCGATCGCGCCTTGTTGATATAATTGTCTAAACCGACGCACTCGTGATTGCGCTCTTTCGTAAATGGCTTTGGTTCTTTCTACCGAATCTTGTCTTTGGGGTAAAGGTAGTTTATCAGCTTCGCTCTGCGATAAGGATAGCTCTAAATCTGCATCGGCTATCTTTTCCGCTAGAGGGGTTTCGTTCTGCTTGATATCGCTAATTTTCTGTTCCCAGATCAATACTTTTTGTTGCGCTGCCTGCTGTTGTTGGAGTGCTGTTTGTTCTTGTTGTAGCAGGCTTTGGCGTTGCTGCAAAATTTGTTCAATTTCCCTGTCACCCTCTGGATTTTTTACCAGCATGAGGGGTTGATTGAGTTGTATGCGATCGCCAATATTGATATTAATCTTTTCTACGATTGAAGGGCTAGAAGCGGCGATTTTGACTATCTTTGCGGGCTTCACTTTACCGCTAAATTCCGTACCCATCAAGGCTGATTGCTGTTGCAAATGACTCAAAGATGGTAGCGGCGTTCTCAAGGCTTGGCGGATCAGATATATACCAGTTGTTCCGCCTACAGCAATCATGAGTAAGATGAATAATTGCTGCCAACCTATTTGTTTAGGTGATGGTGGATGGACTTCACTAGGAACCTCTTTTTGCTTGCTTGGTAGTAGGGTTAATTTTCCGACTGACTTCAAATCAGATGGATGATCTGCTGGTAAGGCGAATTTTCTTTCTGCTACAGGAAGTTTAACTGTAGATTCTCCATAAGCTGAGTTTGCAGAGACTGAGCTAGCTACAGGAACTTTCACCAGTGACTCTTCTGGAAAATGAGCTTCTAACTCACTATAACTTTCACAAAAAAAACGCATGGAATCGCGAAATTCTTCAGCCGATGCATCTTTGAGCAGATAGCCCATTGCTCCTGCATCCAAGGCTTCATGGATATATTCGTCGCGATCGTCACTACTTAACAACAGGACTTTAACTAGTGGAAATCGCTGACAGATAGTCTGAGTTACCCGCACTCCATCTAGGCGGAGTGTATCTATATCTATCAGGACTATATCAGGCTGTAAAGTGGCTACTTGCTCAATCGGATTTTTTCCTTTTGGAGTCTTAGCTATTACCTGTAAATCCAAAACTGGATCTAGTAGAGCTTCCAAGTATCTTCTAATACAATTTTGGTCATCGACCAGCAATACACTAACCATATAAATATATATCTGCTATCACTAAAAGTGTGTAAGTAATTCATTGTTGTCTGGGGTGCAAAATTGAGATATTATGTTATTAATTAACAACACTTACCTCTGTATATTCTGGTTAAATTTGTATATCGCCCCATCAACATTACGTACAATTCAGTCTCTGATGATAATAATTTTTTACAGAGAATATAGATAATTATATATACTTAAGTAGTCAGATTTAATAAGAATTAGTAAAGATTGCTGGTGTATCATTATCGTTTTTGTGTTGACTTTCAATTAGAGTGTTACTTGCTTTCAGCAGCTATTGCTATTCCTCGCTAAAACTGCTGAAAGTGTATTTATATCAATTATTCAGGTGTTTTTTGTTACACCAAAATTCCTAATTTTAAGTCAAGTTAAGATACTCAATATCTCTGAAATTTTGCATATCTAATTGCCCCTGATATATATTTCGTTGCACCGAGTGAATTTATTGATTATCTAATCCTCAGAAATTAATTAGGAAAAGAAAATTCAGTATTTTTTGGATTTTAACATGAAGTCACTTTTATAAATTAGCAATAACTAGGAAAAAGTTAGTCGATTTATCAGTAATTGATGAATTGCTATATGAAAGTGTGGGAAAAATCAAAGATTAATTTAAGGTTAAAAATTGCGATCGCTTTTTTAACCATTCTGCTTTCTTGTCATGATTAATTGACAAGTAATCTATAGTAATAAAATAGGGAATATAGAAAAATGACCAATGATAATTAATCATTGGTCATCCATTGGGAAAGATTACGGACTACATTTTTGATAAATGCTAAATGTCAAGAATTGTTCAAAAAAATTCACAGAAATTCTTTGATAAACATCACAGTTGCGTAGAATTGGAAGTCGATGTTCTTCTTTTTGCTAAAACCGTGTCCTTCATCCTTAGCCATCAAATACCAGACTGGAACTTGATTATTTTTAACTATTGCTACAATTTGTTCGGCTTCATTGAGAGGAACGCGGGGGTCATTTTTACCGTGAATCACGAATAGCGGCTTCTTAATGCTACTGGCATTATTCACAGGGGAAATTTTCAGCAAAAATTCTCGCATTTTGGGATCGCGTTCATCACCGTATTCTACTCGTCGCAAATCACGCCGATAACCTTCGGTTTTTTCAAGGAAAGTGACGAAGTTAGAAATACCAACTATATCAATAGAAGCACGGATGAGATTGCTATATTTAGTGGCAACGGCTAAGGACATATAACCACCGTAGCTTCCGCCTGTAACTAAAATCCGGTCTTTATCTAAGTCTGGTTGGGTAGCAATCCAGTCTAATAATGCACCGATATCTTTGACAGAGTCTTCTCGTTTATAGCCATTGTCTAACTTTAAGAAGGTTTTACCGTAACCAGTCGAACCCCTGACATTAGGATAGAGTATCGCCACACCTAATTCATTGAGATAGTAGTTACTCCGACCCAAGAATGATGGACGAGATTGGCCTTCAGGGCCTCCATGAATATCAATAATGACTGGGTGCTTACCTTTAAACTTACCAGGGGGACGATACAAAAAGCCAGAGATAGTTCTATCATCGAAACTCTTCCAGCGGATGAGTTGGGCTTCGGGGAAATTATCTGTCTTTAAGCCGCCTGTCTCGCTTTCTGTCCAGCGTTCGATTTTGTTGGTGAGAATATTTAAGGAGTAAACATCAGCGGGTGTGCGGGACGATACTAAAGTAAAGCCTAAATCTTGGTTATTGCGATGCCAATTGACTCCATATATATTACCTACTGGTAACTTTGGCAGTGGTTTTTCTTTACCTGTGGCTGTTTCTAACAGATGTAATACACTAGCCCCGTCTTCATTAGTGACAAAGGCAATAAGTTTACCATCATAGGAAAGGTCGAAGTCTTCAACGTTCCAAGGGATATTACTTGTGAGGTATGTATGTTTTAATGTAGCTAAGTCAACGTATGCCAAGCGGGAAAATTCAAAGTCGCGGTCAGTGATGACATACAAACCCTTACCATCTTTACTAAATAAGCCACCATAATAGGCGACTTTTTCTTTACCACCCTTAGGTGTAATTAATTTCTTCTCACCTGATTGAGTGTCAATTAACCACAGATAACTTTCATTGACAGAAATATATTCCAGTGCCAAAAATTGCCCATCGCTTGGCGACCAGTCTAAACCACCCCAACCGCCGCCTTCAACCTGTGCTAACAGGCGATCGCTTTTCGGATTTTGCGGATCTATAATGTAAAAATCATTATCTTTACCCGTGCGTCTAGTGGAAGTGTAGATCATGCGTTCGCCCTGATTTGACCACACACCCCGACTGTTTTTCGACTTCCCATCAGTCAACAGGGTAATTTCCCCCGTGGCTAATTCATAATGGTAATTTTGGTTAAATTCATTACCACCAGTATCTTTACTAAAGACAAAATAACTTCCCGCAGTCGGCTGAAAACTTCCACCTCCCACTCGTTCTGGAAAAAATGTTAACTGCTGGCGACTCCCTAGGGGAAATTTGACTAAGTGTATTTGGGGAACATCACCAAAGCGGGTGGAAATCAACATTTCCCGGCGACTAGGATGCCAACTAGCAAGGCTAGCAGCACGAAACTGGGTATAACGATCTACTGTTTCGGCTATAGATGCAGGTATTGGGGGAATACCATCAGTAACAAGGTTCTCTCCAGGATTAACAGTAGGATTTTGCGCGGAAACCATGAGAATAGGTAGTAGCAATACTGCAATGAATGTAGTTAAAAACCGGGAAAAAAATCGCATTCACTAAATATGGCAGCTTGTTGCCGTAATAAAAAAATATTTAGGGTACATCTAACCCAAAAGTAAGAATACCTGGTTTTTTCGGATTCTGGCAATGCTATTAAATTCCGCGATCGCGTTCTAAATCGGCTATCACTTTTTGCAAATACCACTCTTGGGGCATTTGCGGATAGTAGTCTTTCTTTTGCTCAATTAATCTTTGGGCTATTTCCCATTGTCCACCAACTAGGTGTAATAATCGCTGGCGGAGAAGATTATATTTCTGGTTTGTATTTTCTGGGAATGACTTTTGAATTTTATTCAGACTATCTAGAACTATTTGATAGTTATCCCAATCTTCTTTTTCGAGAAACAGACTTGCAGCTTTTTGATAATCGGCAATAGCCGGCTGCATTTCTTCTAAATGAGTATGGGCAATACCCCGATTATAGTAAGCTTGGGCATCTTGGGGATTAATTTGTATGGCTTGGGAATAGTCAGTAATTGCACCAAGATAGTTGCTGGTGGCACGATAAGCATTACCTCTAGCAACATAGACTAAGGCATCTTCGGGTTCAATTTGCAGTGCAGAGTTATAATCAGCGATCGCACCTTGATAATCGCCTAAGGCACAGCGGGCTTTACCTCGGTTACGATAAACAATAGCATCGATAAAATTTAATTTAATGGCTTGATTAAAATCAGCGATCGCGTCTTGATAGTTACCCATTTTGCAACGCACTACCCCCCGACAGCAATAAGCTTGTGCATCTTGAGGATCGGCTTTTAATACCCAGTTTAAATCTGCGATCGCTTCTTGGGTATCTCCCTTTTCTGCCTTCTCTAATAGTTGCCGAAAATATTCCTTTTGGGATGTGATAGTGACGCTAGGCGAACTAATCTGCTCAACCGCTGGTTTTGCTGCTGGTGATTGTAGTTGTTTAATTCTTTCTAAACACAGACGACAATTTTCTTTATCCTGTTGTGCGAGATACAATTCTGCGGCTTGTTTAAAATTAGCGATCGCATCATGAATATACCCTTGTTTGCGGCGTACCATCCCCCGCAAACTATAAGCTGCGGCATAATGAGAATTCAGGCGAATTGCACGTTCAACATCTTCCAACGCCCCTGGCAAATTTTTTAATGCCACCCTAGCCAAGGCGCGAGAGTAGTATGCTTCCATATTTTCAGGATTTAGCTTGATGACTTCGGTGTAATCAGACACAGCTTGGAGAATTGCCCCTGAGTCATAATATGCCAACCCTCTCTGAAAATAAGCCTCAGGAAAGTAGGGTATCTGCTGTAAAGCACGATTAAATTCCTCAATTGCGCCAGCGTAGTCTTTTTGCTTAGCTTTTTCCAAGCCTCGATTATAAAATTCATTATTCATAGCTGTGATTCACCTAACTCAGTCAGTTATGGCTATGGTAAGTATTCACCGTGACTCTAGCTTATTTCCTATGTTAATAACTTGAACTAAGTATCAGGCGTTGCACAGCGCGATCGCAAAAGTTATCAAACTCTCTGAAAAAACTTCTGCGACCTGAGCCTTGGGAAAAATCAATATCATATTAAGGTATTTCAGTCAATACACGGTCGGAAATTTTTAAGATAAAATGTGAGTAAATAACCCGTATCAAGTGAAGAAGACGGAGAAGCGATCGCGTCTTATCTTCTGTGCGATCGCTAATACTATTAAATGCAACTGCGGATGAATACTTGCGATAATCACTAGCTCATCCGTTGCTAACATTAAGCGTGAAAATAAGACAAATAACTGTTAATAAATAAATTTGAGGAGTCAAAACAATGACAAGTATTAGTTCTAGAAAGCCAACTCAAAAGATATCAAAAGTATCAAACGACCTTTTAGAAAGAATTACCGATGAATTTATCAATATATTAAGGAGAAAACCAGGCCCAGACGTATTTGATTGGTCAACAAAAAAAGATTATCATGGATTTGAAAAAACCTTGGTACGCAAAGACATATTGCAGCCGTTTATAGAACAATACAACCTAGCACCAGAGGCACTAGAAATTTCCATAGTTCGCATTAAAAGTAATTACCCTGGTTCTGTACATGTTCATCCAATAGCCCATGCTTTGTGCCCAATACTTGGAGAAGTGGAAGGTTTTCCTAACCCAGTTAATGCTTACGCTTTGGTAGAAGAGAATTGGTCGCCAGTTTCAGAGTCAGATAGTATGGGTATAGCAGCAGGTAAGGGTAAATGGTTTCCTATTAATGCTGGAGATAGAGTTTACAATCCCACGAATGTTGCTCATGGTTTTACTGTACAAGGCGAGGGACAATGTTATTTCGTGTGTATTCAATCCCCAAATATTGACCAAGCCACACATGATGATTGGCTTCCTGCCAAAGTTAACTAAAATTATTGGTAGGATTTGAGTCAGTCAAATAATCTGTAAAAATGTCAAAATCCAACTTCATTTAATGAATTACAGTAGTTGAAAATTAAAACCAAAGATAAACACAAATAGTTATATATGTTTATCTTTGGTTCTATTATTTAATACTATTAATTAGCAAGCAAACTAGGAGAAGTTAGGACAAAAACATCTCTTGTGCCCTGACCATCAATCTCTGGTTTAATAGGAGCAGTATAGTGGAGAAATTCATGGTCATTGACTAATAAAAGTTCTCCAGGATTGAGAATTTTACTAAAAATAGGCTTTTCCTGGTTAGCAATGTATAGATGTGTTTCGCCACCGACAATAAGCTGTTCAGCATTTAAATAGGGTATAATAAAAAGCCGAATTCAGTCAAAAAATGGAATAATGCCAGCAAAAAATCATTTAACTTCCCAGCAAATAGAG
>NZ_JACJRE010000031.1 GCF_014697075.1 Tolypothrix sp. FACHB-123
CTCTATTTGCTGGGAAGTTAAATGATTTTTTGCTGGCATTATTCCATTTTTTGACTGAATTCGGCTTTTTATTATACCCTATTTAAATGCTGAACAGCTTATTTTGTTCATTGATGGCAGAATGCAAAAGCTTTCTTTTTGGCCTTTTGCTTTAGCATCAATGGCTTCAGGCGTGCTAGGACTTATACCTTATTTAGCTTTACGGGAAGCGAATCAAGAATTTTCTGGAGAAAAAGATGCTTTCTTAAATCTGCTGGATTCGCGGTTTTTTGGTATTGTTTTGAGTTTCAGTACAATTATCATACTTACCTATGGATTAACATTAGGTAATTGGGCTGATTTTGTGCAACAATTCCAGAGCGATCGCTTTATTCATGGCATGAGTTTAGCATTTTGTCTTTTCTGCCTTTTATTCCCCACTGTTTTGGTTGATGATATGGCGCGTCGCGGTTGGAATAGTTCTCAAGTATTTTGGGTTATTACATTAATTCCCCTATTGGGTGCGCTGGTTTATCTTTGTCTGCGTCAACCTTTACTAGGATTTCGGAATCAAACATCGCGTGTTTAAATTTCAGAACATCTAGCCATAGTCAGAAGGTTTTTTTGAATTTTTTGTCCAAACTTAAGTTGTACACAGCAATCAAAAAGCGAAAACCTTTTTATTTCAAATATGGCTCCTACTGTTCTAATTACAGGTGCTTCCCAAGGTATTGGTAAAGCAACAGCGTTATTATTTGCCCGTAAAGGATATCAGTTAGTTTTAACATCTCGAAATGCTGAAAACCTAGAAAATACTGCACAAGAAATCAAAAACTTAGGTTATTCAGCACCATTAACTATAACTGGCGATGTCACTAATCCATCTCAGGTAAGTACCGTAATTGAAACTGCGTTGAATAATTATGGCTATATTGATGTTTTAATTAATAATGCAGGCATCTTTGCATCTGGGCCTGTTGAGCAATTTTCTCTTAACGATTGGCATCAGGTAATAGATACTAATTTATGGGGTTATATTCATACAATTAATGCTCTTTTACCTCATTTTTTGGAGCGAGGCAAGGGAACTATAGTTAATGTTAGTTCTATAGGCGGTAAAGTACCTACTGCTTATTTAGTTCCTTACTGTACGAGTAAATTTGCTGTGACTGGATTAACAGAAGCGCTACAAGCAGAATTGAAACCAAAAAATATTGATGTTTGTGGAATTTATCCCAATCTCATTCAGAGTAATTTTTTAGATAAGGCAATTTTTCGCGGTAAGGATCTCCAAGACTTAAATCAGCGTCGCGAACAACTGGAGAATGTGATCAAAAACCCTGTAGTTGAAAAGCCTGAGGATGTAGCTAATGCTATATGGGATGCAGTTGAGAATAAAAAATCAGAAATCCTAGTTGGCTCTGCAAATTTTTCCCAAACTCTTTATCGCCTATTTCCTGGCTTTATCAAGTGGATTTCTCAGAAAACATTGAAGAATCAAGATTTATCATCAAATCTCAAATCAACAATAACCAAGTAGTAGAAACTACAGGTTATTCAATCTTAATTCTAATGAGCCGCTACTACCTCTATGGGGAGGAATTGTCTTATTTTTATTTCCCGCAGAGGTTTTTTGAGGGCTAGGAATGGGCATAGGATTTAAAATAGAATTTGGTGAAATTGATTGATTAGCTGCTTGTAATTCCTCCTTTAACAGTTTCTGATAAATTCGCGGTAAAGAGCTACTAATAGAATTAGTTTCTATACCGTAGCCAAGACTTGTCCAAGTAGGTGATAAACGTTTTAAAACATCATTTAACTTACCTTGATATAGCAGTTGGGTAATATCAGTTCCCCAAACTTTAGAGTCAATTAACCAACGGTAAACCACCACATCTTGATACTCGGCTTCAAAACTATAAGCAATCCAAAACATAAAATTCATCGGTTTTGGATGATATCGTGGTGCAATTCGATACCAAGTTGTATTGATAATTTGATATCTTCCCGCAGCAGTGGAACAATTTCCCTTGTTAGGGCCAGTAACAATAGTGACACAAATTTCTGGATGACGGCTGAGGTCACGCACCTGCTGACCGCCATAAAGTAGAGAATAGGGACGTTTACTGTTGGCTTCACTGGCGGAAATCGTTCGCATTAAGGCGCGGATATAAGGATCGCCACCTTTCATTACCAGGGGTGGTTGTTGAGCTTCAAAGATAGGATCGCCTGGCGATCGCAATTCTCCATTTATATACCATTGAAATAAGTATACGAAGCCGAGAAGTGCAGCTATCGGGCCAATCAGTTTTTCAACACCCTTAAATTTAAAATTTTTCAGAGTTTGACTCCTTAATATTTGCTTGTTAGCTAACAACAATAGTCAAGGCGATCTTTCGTCAAAGTTCACCGCAGCATTGCTGCGTCTTATGTGAACTTGACAACTGATAACTTTCTCCAAAGGCGCGAACTTTGTCCAGACAGGTTAAACCCATCCATGTTAACGCAAGATTTAGCAATCTATAGTCAGATCAGGCGACATTAGCAAACAATTCACCAAAGCTTTTAGCTGGCGCATCGGCTTTAGAGACAATCTCGGTAATTTTATTCCTTGAGCCTGGTTCAAATAGTGCTTCTACACAAACCTGAGCAACTTTCTGCCGAGGAATGCTACCATCAAACAACGTATCAGCACCCTGCATCACTATCGGGTTGGAGTTATCTTCATTCTTCAACCCACCTGGACGGACAATGGTATAAGTTAAACCGCTTTTTTGCAAGTACTCCTCAGCTTGTTTTTTCCACACCAAAATTAGCCAAAACAAATTTAATGGATGGAATAACATAGAAGTACATAAAGAAGTAACTAAGACAAAATGCTCTATTCCTTTGGCTTTAGCAGCATCTACTAAATTTTTTGTCCCTTCAAAATCTACCTTGTAAGGCCCAGTCAGATCAAAGCTGGGTTTTGCACCAGTGGCGCACAGCACAACTGTGCTATCACCTAAAGCCGCAGTCAGGGTTTGGGGATTTAACACATCACCCACCACCAAATCTACCTCAGCAGGCAAAATTCCTTGAGCTTTCTCAGTATCCCTGACTAAAGCGCGAACGGGAATATTGCGTGCTATCAGTTCTTGTACAATGCGCCGACCTGTTTCACCTGTGGCCCCTGCTACAAATGCTTTCATGATAAACGCTATCCTGGGAAACTAATATGTGATTGTTCAGTTCTTTATTGTAGTGATTCTACGAAGTCCATGACAGATTCATGAGGATTCCGTCAAAATAGAATCCAAGTGCGAAATGACCCACGTAAGCTGGGAACGATTAATATAGACCAACGCCAAAGGATGCAGGAACGCATTTATGCTTTCAAGAAACGGCGAATATCAATCATTAGAAATAAAAGAAACAGTTTTACCTGTGGCGTCTCATCTAACAGAAGCTGAGGACGCACTGACAGGAGTAGCACAAGCAACGCCAACTAAATTTTATGGTTGCTACAGCGATTATATGGAAATGTCTGCACCAGCAGATCTAGTTGCTGAGTATTTGAATACTCATGCTTCATGGTTTGCGCGCTGCGCTGAACCTATGAAAGTGCAACCACTAGGAGAAAATGGCTACGCTTTAATAATTGGCCGTTTTGGTTCTTTTGGCTATGAAGTTGAGCCGAAAATTGGTTTGGAATTATTACCAGCCGATGAAGGAGTCTACCGTATTCGTACTATCCCCATACCTGATTACCGCGCACCAGGTTACGACGTAGATTATCGAGCATCACTGAAATTAGTAGAAAATTTGGCTGAAGTTCCCAGTAAATTTGCTGAAATGACAAGAGTCGAGTGGGAATTGGATTTGACTGTGGAACTTCACTTTCCCCGGTTTATTCAGCGATTACCCAAGTCTTTAATTCAATCTACAGGCGATCGCTTACTTAACCAAATCGTCCGTCAAGTTTCTCGGCGCTTAACTCGCAAAGTCCAAGAAGATTTTCATCAATCTTTAGGAATCCCCTTTTCTGCTTCTAAAAAGAAGCGGTAATACAGTCAACAGTCAGTAGGGGCGGGTTTATTGAAAATAATCGTTTATCAGTGAGGATATTTGTGAACCCGCCCGTACAGTTGTCAATAGTCAATAGTCCATAATCCACAATCTATTGACCATTGACTAATGACTAATGACCATTGACTAATAACTATGCATTTGTGAGAATTCTTTGCACAATTTGTACCCCAGTGACGGCTTGCCAAGCAAATAGTCCTAATAGGGTAAAGTTTACTAAAATATGTGTCATTCTTGCCCAATTTGCTCCTTTTTGCATATAAGGAGATAGAGCAGCAGAAAAAGCAATCAGGGTAGTCATCCCTAAACCTGCCAATAGGTGAGGGCCAACAAACAATTTGCCATTATTAATGTAGGTTACAGTCATACCACCAACTGAACCCGCGACCATTAGACCCAAGAGTATAGAGCCAATTTCGTGATGTCTAATGTTATATCTACCTTTAATTAGTTCTTTTTTTTGGTCACCCTGTGCATTTCGAGTACGCTGTACTTGTAGCCCTAAATAAGCAGCATAAATTGATACCGCAAGTAATAACCACATCAGCAGTGGGTGAAAGAAGTTCAGCCAATACTTGGTAGATTGAGAAAGTGCCAAATCCATAGGTTAATCGCCCGATTATTAAATCTTCATAAAAATTAGCATAACTCTATTTCTTTAGATTCGCGGTATGAGGTTGAAAAGAGACTAGGGGTTAGGGAAGATGGATTTTTGTTGTTGATTGTGAATTAGTTGGTGGAGTCTCTTGCAAAAGTGGATAAACAATTTCAGACTGAATTGTGAGGCTAGATCAACAATAACCGTCTGTGCGGAATTTCTCGATGACAGAAAACAATGATATGTTGCTGCTTGCGGCGGCTAAAAGCGGTGATATCAAGCGACTGAATGCGCTACTGGCTGCTGGTGTAAATGTAGACTCGTGCGATCGCGAAGGAACTACAGCGTTAATGTTCGCTGCTAATTTAGGTTACACAGAAATTGTGCGATCGCTCTTAGATGCTGGGGCGAATATTAACCTACCGAGAAAACGTTACCGATTGACAGCTTTAATGCTGGCTGCTAGCGCCAAACAGCTAGATATTGTCAAGCTTTTGATATCTAGAGGCGCAGATGTCAATGCTACCAATGAAGATGGTAGTACAGCTTTAATGGCAGCCGCACTTAAAGGTTATGTCGATATAGTCAAAGTTTTACTAGCTGCTGGTGCCCAAGTTAACATCACAGATAAAGATGATGACACAGCTTTAAAGGTAGCAGTCAAGCAGGGACATGCAGCCGTTGTTGAAGCCTTTATCCAAAGTGGCGCAGATGTCAATACCCAAGATGCAGAAGGTGAAACGCTGTTAACAATCGCCGTAGACTTGGGACATCTAGCAGTTGTGAACACACTTTTAGCGGCTGGAGTTGATGTCAACGCAGAAAATCAAGATGGTGGAACTGCACTATCAGCCGCAGTCGCCGCAGGAAACATAGAAATTGTCACCGCTTTATTAGATAAAGACATTGATATCAATCACCAAGATAGTGATGGTGAAACACCTTTACATATTTCGGCGGTGGAAGGCTATTTAGATATAGCCCAAGCTTTACTAAACCGAGGCGCAAATGTGCATATTAAAAATAACCTGGGCGATACACCCATACTGTTAGCTTCATTACAGGGACACAGCCAAATCGTAGAAGCACTTCTACGCTACGGTGGAGACATTCATGACAAAAATTTGGGTGAGATACCTTTAACCCTAGCTGCATTTCAAGGACACAGCCAGACAGTGAAAGTATTACTAGATAACAGTGCCGATCCTAACATCCCAGCAGAAGACGGAAAAACAGCTTTGCTCAAAGCAGCACAAAGAAATCATCCAGCAGTTTTGCGGTTATTAATAGCTAAAGGCGCAAATGTAAATTTTCAGGATTCAGCCGGAGCTACAGCGTTGATGTGGGCGGCTTCAGGGGGTTTTCAGCAGTCATTACAAGCGTTAATTGAAGCGGGGGCTGATGTCAATTTAAAAAATCGCGGTGGTTATACTGCTTTGATGATTGCTGACTTTAATGGATTTAGAAGTATAGTGCGGAGTTTGCAAAAAGCTGGGGCGCAAGAGTGATATAAATTTTAGATTTTAGATTTTGGATTTTGGATTTTGGATTGTTGATTACAGACTTGAAAAGCTGTTCCCTATTCCCTACTATAGATGTGAATAATCACACCCCCGACTGATTTA
Source organism: Tolypothrix sp. FACHB-123 (assembly GCF_014697075.1). Taxonomy (GTDB): domain Bacteria; phylum Cyanobacteriota; class Cyanobacteriia; order Cyanobacteriales; family Nostocaceae; genus Aulosira. The sequence goes on from NZ_JACJRE010000031.1 coordinate 6,271, forward strand.
ACCTCTATCTACAATTGCCAAACTGGCAGTGTATGTATGGCTTGTCAAAATTTACAAGCATAGAGAGGTGAACAGCATGGTTGAATCTTGGATAGTGATTGGGGCTGTCACATTTTTTATTGCACTTGGTAGTTTCTTCATTACTCCCCGTGATGTTAAATGGTTTGCGTTGTTAACTCGTCCCCAATGGCTAATTTTTGAGCCATTAATCCCCTTTATTTGGACGATAATTTTTGTTTGCGGTGCAGCTTCAGCTAATATCGTCTGGCAAAAAAATCCCGGAAGTGCAATTACCTGTTTGCTAATGGGTTTGTACCTTTTATTAGAGATAATTACTGTGGCTTATATACCTCTAATGTTGAGGTTACGTAGTCTAGACGTAGGGGAAAAGATTGGGCTAGCAGGTTTAATTTTCAGCGTTGTTCTGGCGGTTTGTGTTTTCCCAATTTCTTGGATAGCAGCGCTATTACTGGTTCCTTATTTGCTTTGGAGTCCTATCGGAACATATACGACTGATGAGTTAAGACAGCTAAATCCTGAAGATGCGTAGTCCTGAAACAATGCGACCGATGGTAGGGGCATGGCAGTGCCATGCCCTTTAGAATATATTAATGTTCCACAAACCCTATTTAAATTGGCATGAGGCTAATCATGCGATCGCGTGACAAATCAACCAGCCTTTTACATCATTATAATCACGTTTGAGATACATATTTTACATCGGCTATAATTGCTAAATTAAGGATTTGAAAGAAATAGAAGATTTAGCTATGACAAGCGGTGTCTATATAATGACTAATAAAATTAATGGGCGTAGATATATCGGCTATAGTGAAAATATTGAGTATCGTTTTGAAGACAACAGGAAAGTACTTCAAAACGGTAAATTTACTCCAAATAATATACTGTTAATCAATGACTATCAGCAGTTTGGAGAAGAAGCTTTTATTTGTGGAATCTTGGAAGTTACTGTTAATAATAAATCACTGATGAATCAGCGAGTCGATTACTGGAAAAAGATAATTCAACCTGAGTACAATCACTAAACAAGTTAAACTGTGAGAAAAATCATTCTCAAGTAACTTGAAACTTAATCAATGAAAGTCAGAACTGCTACCCCTGATGATGTCTCGCTGATTTTCTCATTCATTAAAAAGAAAGCGGACTTTGACCGCAATATTGGCGCTTTTTCTGGTGTTTTGCAAGCTTCAGAAGACAAAATCCACAAAACGCTATTTAGTGCAATTCCTTTTGCTTACGTTTTGTTTGCAGAGATTGCAGAACGTGAAATTGGATTTGCTTTATATGGATTTAGATACTCATCATTTGCAGGACAACCGAGTATTTGGCTGGATGATTTATATGTAGATGATAACATGAGAAGCCAAGGAGCCGGAGCAGCTTTAATGAGTCGTCTGGCGGAAATCGCCAAGCAAAATGATTGTACACATATTGCTTGGAATGCTGATGCACGCAACACTCGCGGTTTAAGTTTTTATCATCGGTTAGGTGCAAAAATTACCGAACAGAAAGGTAATCGCTGTTTTTTAATCTGGACTCCATAGGCGCTCCAACTAAGTATTAACTAGCTAATCATTCATACTTGCATTCACTGTATTTTTACATAAATTTTCTGACTGAGAAAATGCGATCGCTCTCACCACTTAAAAACCCCATGCCCTATACCTAGTAAAAATTTAATGATAATGATAAACATTTTCAATAAATTTTATATTTTTATAAATACGCCAGCAGACTATACTACCGCTAAAGCCTATGTTTATGGCTTTTTTTCAACCTCTGACTAGATAAATTCTCAGCTTGACTTATGGATTAGGTTAAGAGAAACTTACTAAAGACCAATGTACAGACTTGCAAAATTAATAATTTTTGTAAATTTTCTGAGATATATATTTTGAGAGATGGAACATTAGTTAACAAATGGCAACTTTGTATCTAAAGTAAAAATGTTCCGACGGCTATATAAATAGCCCTCTACTAAAGCAGTACAATTCAAGCGTACTAATCGTGGTTGGCCAAGAGCATGGAGACATTAGAGTTCATAATTTATCCAGATGGTCGGGTACAAGAGAAAGTCACTGGGATTATAGGTGCTTCTTGTGCTGAAGTCACAGCAGCTATAGAAGAGCAGTTGGGACAGGTGCTTACTCATGAGCCAACCTCTGAGTTTTTTGCCACTATGGTACAGCAAGCCGGCGTGGCCAATACGCAAACCACTTTGAGTGATTGGTAATTGTTCAAAATAGTTTAGTGTCGTTAATTCACCACCGCCATGTCACACTTTAGCCAAATTAAGACTCAAATCCGTAACCTCGACTCTTTAAAAGATGCTTTATCAGAATTAGGTATAGACTGGAAACCAGGCCCGCGTGAGGTACGTGGCTATCGCGGTCAAACCCATCCTGCGGAAATTTCCATTGAGCAAGAAAATGGTTATGATATCGGCTTTAGATGGAATGGCCAAGAATATGAATTGGTAGCTGACTTGCAATATTGGCAACAAAATCTTTCTGTTGATGGATTTTTGCGCCAAGTGACTCAGCGTTATGCATATCAAACAGTTGTGAAAGAAACTGCTCGTGTTGGCTTTCAAGTTGCAGAACAAAAACAACAAGAAGATGGTTCAATTCGTCTGGTAGTACAACGCTGGAGTGCGTAATGGATGACTTTCTGCCGTCACCGGAAGAACAAGAAGAAAATCGCTCTGGTTTAGAACCAGAATTAGGCGGTTTTTTAAGAGATGCGCCAGAACGCTCTGGTTTGGAACCGGAATTAGGCGGAATGCTGCGTCAAAAGGGTGTTTATGTTGACGAAATCACCTGTATTGGTTGTAAGCACTGCGCTCATGTCGCCCGTAATACTTTTTACATTGAACCAGATTATGGGCGATCGCGTGTAGTTCGTCAGGATGGAGACGCAGAAGAAGTTATTCAAGAAGCAATAGATACTTGTCCCGTAGATTGCATTCACTGGGTTGATTACACCGAAATCAAAAAATTAGAAGAAGAACGCAAATATCAGGTAATTCCTGTGGTCGGTTATCCAGTGGATCATGCTGTTGCTTCTACAGAACGGCGGCGTAAAAAGCAAAAATTAAAAACCAAAAAATCCCGTTATTAAATGAGAATTACTTATGCATAATTAAGGATTCGACATCAATTACTGGGAAACTTAAATCTGTTTACTTATCCGCCAAGATTCTAGAATTCAATTAAGAATTCTGACTTTTTAAAATAGCAAATGCAATCAAAAAAATTAAGGGCTGGTTTTACCAGCCTATTTTGTTTGTTTTAATTGTATCGAATCCAAACCCTTGATATATAGGGCTATTTTATTTTTGAATTTTTAATTTTGAATTAGTATTAACGAGTTATTTTCAAAGTAAAATTTGAGCTTACGGAAAATTTAAACCCACTTTAGTCAACTGTACGATATAGCTAAATGGTCAAGCAATTTACCGCAAGTACTCAAACTTTTACTCAGAAAAACTGATTTTCTCAATGGCATTAAACTTTCCCTAAATTATTAATTTTCTGGGAAGATTTGGACTTTGCCATCAGGACTAAGTACCGCTCGCATTCTCATATTTTGCCCAGTTTTATTGGCTGAGACAAAAGGCGCTCCGATATTAGGCATTCCTGTATTATTCACAAATTCTCGGGCTGCTTTATTTAAAGGAAAAATGCGTTCAATGGTACCGTCAACATTGACTATCAAACTATACTCTAGAGTTTGTCGCAATCCAGAAGGTGGTTGCCAGCGTTTTTGGAGAAATTGTCTAGCTTCTGATATCTGAGGTGTATCAAATAATGTGCTATCGCTGGTTGGCTGGTTAGATGAGGCTGTTTGGCGTTGATTGCGCAATTTTTCAACTAGGGGATTAGTGCTACCTGTGACTGTAGAGGTAGTAGACGCAGGATTGTAAGCTCCATCTACCTTGGCTGAACTTGCTGTTTCATTGGGGATGGTGGGAAGTGGTGGCGCTGTTGTGACAACATTTGGATTTGAATTAACAGTGCCTCTATTAGCAGCTAAGCTGGGTGGTAATTCCCGCCTTTGAGGCAAAGCAAGTTCCGCTGGGTTAGTTGCACCTGGACGGTTAGCTGTCGGATTTGGTTGAATGGCGACTTGCTGTCCACCAGTAGCAGGTACTTTAAAAGGGGAATTAGCAGTAAGCGTTGGGTTAGCTGGTTGAGGGACGCCAAATACACTGCCAGCAGCAGATGGCTGAGTACTTTTAGGTAAATTAGAACTAGCGGTTGTTTGTGATGTAGGGAGGTTAGCATTCGGTAATGCTGAGGGATTGGCAACAGTAGAACTAGGCGCGGTTGGCAGTGCTGTAGGTACTACAGGAAGTGGCTGAGTAGAGCCTATGGGAGGTACTGGGGGTAAATTGTCTGGGGGTAAAAGTCCAGCTTCTGGGTTGAAAGATGGCGAAGGCTGAAGGGCAATTTCTGGTGATTCTGAAGTGCTTGTTGTTGCAACTTGCTGTTTAGGCTTGGTGTTATTTACATATTGCCAGGTAATAGGTAACAAACCTACTCCTAAGACTAATACAGCTGCTACAGGTGCCCAAGTAGGGAAGCGGACAGTGGAACTGCGAGTATTTTCTAAAGTTGGCAACGCCATGATATCTGCTGAGTATTCATCTAAGGCAGTTGCTAAATCAAATAGTTGTAGCAGACTGAGTTGAATTACTGGCCCGGATGTCTGATTAGCCAGGGAACCAAGGAACAGATTGTGATTTAAATAGCTGCTTGGTTCTAAATATATTTTGGTTTGTGGTAGGTAAGTAGGAAAAGATTTGATTGATTTAGTAGTAGCCGGGACAGAAGAAGCGGCAAAATCTGTTAATTTTGAATCATCAGCTACTTTACTAGAGTCTTGCGGCCCGGTGAAACTGAGCCAAAAACTTTCTGGAGATTGGTGCAAAAATTGCTGAACGTAGGTGGTGACAGCATCACACAAAGCTTCAAGTTGATCGCGATCGCCCCGAATTGGGAATCTGCTTTCTTCTGGCAGTCGCGGATCGTCAAAACGCAGCTCAAAGCTTAACTGCTTGAGGACAGTTTTGCCCATCCACCGAGACAAAGCTGAGTCTTCTGCGAAGACTTCTAGTGTACAAGTGGGGGGTGTGTAGCGACGAATGACAGAATTTGATAGAGGCATGGCAGAAACTGCGAAGGAGATGATTGGTGATTTTTGATTTGGGATTTTGGAGGAGCAATCTAAAATCGAAAATCTAAAATTGCATCGAACGATCTATAAGTGCTAACCACAAACGGCGGTGCCCACCGGGGGCGCTATAAAACAGTAAATCGACCAGCAGTTTAAGTGCCAGATGGGTGAGTAAATCAGTGGAAATTTTATCGTCCTCTTCCATTCGCTCTTGGTAAGTGTTGCAAAAAGCATCAATATAATCTCCAAGTAAAGCGGTTTGGTGAGGTTCCTGGTTATTTTCCGCCATTTGTTCTAATAGACCAACAGCACGGCGAATTAATTCTTGGTGCTGTTTGGCAAGGTAGCAGATGATGAGAACTAGCGATCGCGCTTCTTCTACATCAAGTTTTTTGCGTCCTCCTTGTCCTTTGCGTAGCGGATTCGACTGGCGCAATCGCCATAAAGCCACGCGATCCGGCACTCTTGACTCCAAATTCAACTCGATTGCTGCCGAGAGCATCGCCTCGGAACCAATGCCAGTTAAAGTTTCCAGCGCCAACAGCACTAAGTCCAATTGGGTTTTAATATTGTCCCACTGAACCGTGTTCGGGGCTGGGAGTTTAATTAAATCCTCCCACTGGGAATTTGGAGTGGCTGAATTAGTGGCCGAGTGCATAACTTTTAGCATAGGTGATCGGGCTAATAGGGACGGTTGCTGTTACCCATTTTGAAACAGACTCTTAAGCATTTAGGTTAGTTTCCTCTAGCTATCTTAGTCAGAAGCTTTAGCTTGCTTTCTCACTGTGGTAATCAGCTTGTATCTCTGTCTTACTCTAAAGGAAAATTTATTTTCTACAAAGTAGAAATATATTATTGGGGCATGGGGCATTGGGCATTGAAACAATTTTGGATTTTAGATTTGCGATTTTGGATTTCAATCTAAATAATCTAAAATCTAAAATCTAAAATCTAAAATTCCTTGTCCCCCTACTCCACATAGGCAACGGTAACACCGCTACCACCGTCTACTTGTTCTGCTGCTTCGTATTTGCTGACTCTGGGGTGCTGCTGTAAATAGGTATGCACGCCTTGCCGTAGTTTCCCTGTACCGTGTCCGTGAATAATCCATATCGGGCCTATTGCTTCGGAAATTGCCTTATCTAACAATAATTCAGCGTCAGCGACCCGTTTTCCGCGCAAATCTACTGTATTTTTAGAAGTCCGAATTGCTAAGGCTGGTGGGGCTGCTGGGGTAACTGGTGCGGGTGCTGGTTTAGCTTTGACAGTTGGTTCAGCTTTTTGACCATCTAAAGATTCCACATCTTCCAGCTTGACTGTCATTTTCATAATGCCAAAACGCACAGTCAAGTCTCCATCTTCATCAGGAGCAACTAATACTTCTGCTGTTTGCCCAAACTGAGACAGCCGGATGCGATCGCCTACTTTGGGCATAAATCCGGCTTTGGGTTTGGCTGGCGCTGCTGGCTGGAATTTCTGCCCTATTTGATTGAGGGCGTTAGTTGCTTGCTGGGCATCTTGGGCGGTGGGTGTACCTTGCTGCAACCGCCGGATGACTTGGGCAATTTCACCTTTGGCTTGGGCGATCGCTTGTTGTACTGCTGCTTCTTGAGAAGCCTTTAACCCACGTTCCCTTTCTTCTAAATTGGCAGCTTTGGTTGATACTTCCTTATATAACCGTTCTGCTTGCTGCAACAATTTTTGAGCTTCTGCTGCTTTGGTTTCTTGGCGGCGGCGTTGCGCTTCTAAGCCAGCAATTACTTGGTTAACTTCGTCGGTTGCGCCTCCCAAGTGCGTTTTCGCCTGTTCGACAACTTCTTGTTTTAAACCTAAACGCCGAGCAATTGTCAAGGCGTTGGAACGTCCAGGAATGCCCCATAACAAGCGATAAGTTGGCGATAGAGTACTTTCGTCAAATTCGACTGAGGCGTTTTCAAAGCGCTCATCTTCGTATTTCAGCGCTTTAAGTTCGCCAAAGTGGGTTGTGGCTACTGTCAGTCGGGTGTGGTTAGCTAAATGCTGCAAAAGTGCGATCGCTAAAGCACTACCTTCTGCTGGATCTGTACCTGCCCCTACTTCATCTAGTAATACTAGGGATTGGGCATGGGGCATTGATGATTCTTCTTTGTCCGCAGTCCCTGGTTCCACGCTTCCTAAAGCATCCAAAATCCGACTAATCCGGCGAATATGACCGGAAAATGTCGATAAGCTTTGCTGTAATGATTGTTCGTCACCTATATCGGCTAATACTTGGTCAAACCAAGGTATTTCTACAGGTTCGCGAGCGGGAATAAATAAACCCACCTTCGCCATTAATGCCGCCAAAGCTAAAGTTTTTAAGGTAACAGTCTTACCGCCAGTATTTGGCCCGGTAATCGTCACTACCCGAATTATCGGATTAATCAGCAAATCTACGGGTACTACTGGTGAACTTTGCTCGTGTTGATGCTGCCACACTAACAACGGGTGACGCAGTTGGCGTAAGGTAATACTTTCTTGCTGTTCCCAGCTAATAAATCTGGGCGGATTCGCACCTAACCAAAAACTGTAACGCGCCCTAGCTGTAGCCAGATCCAAGGTAGTCACAATTGCTAATAACCTTTCTAAATCTGGTTTAACTGCGGCTACTTGTTCTGTTAAAGCGCGACGAATAACTTCTTCTTCTGTTTGCTCTCTTCTAATGGCTTGGCGTAATTGGTTACCTACAGGGACGATGCTGTTCGGTTCCACATACAGGGTAGCGCCACTGGTAGAGGTATCGTGGACAATACCGGGGATAACGTCTTTGTGTGTCGCTTTTACCGGGATGACATAGCGATCGCCTCTTTGGGTAATTAATTGCTCTTGGACTGCGCTAGATTTTGCTTGTAAAATATTTTGCAGCTTTTGGGTAATTTGACTACGTAATCTCCGCAAGTCCGTGCGAATTTCTCCTAGTTTTTGGCTAGCGCGATCGGTTACTTGTCCCCGTTCGTCAATACAACGGTGAATTTCCTGCTCAAGTTCGGGATAAGTGCGTAAATCGGCAACCAACTCCATCAGGATAGGTACATCTTCTTGGTTGTCAATTATCCGGCGTAAATTCCTACTACCAGATAGGGTAGTCGCGATCGCTAACAGTTCATCTCCTGCCAAAATCCCTTGGAGTTCTGCGCGTTCGAGAGAATCGCCAATATCCTGAATTCCCTCAAAGGATAGGCTGGGGGATAGACGGCTCTCTAGTTGGTAAACTTCTTTTGTTTGCTCCAACAACTGAGTACTTTGGGACTGGGAGTCGGGAATTTGTAGCTGACGTGATGCGATCGCCCCTAACTTAGTTGCCGCAAAGGTCGCAAGATGCTGGCAGAGGCGATTCCATTCTAATAGTTCTAAGGTTTCAGCTTGGATCAAGGCTTCATTATCTAATCTCAATCTATGGTAACAATTCTGGCTCCCATAGCGCCCTTGTCGATCAAAGATAGTTCTGAAAATACCTTTTTTTAGGTATGTCCAAAAAATAAATTATTCCAAGTGAGTCCCTTAGGCGATCGCTTTAGCAGTTTTTTGTAGTGCGATCGCTCTTGTCTTCATCTGCTGCCAAAATCCCTGAGACGACTTTACACGGTTCAAAAACCACAGGAATCTAATACCCTTGTGACTGCATCAATAAATTTTTCACCCCAAATGCTTGATAATAAACCACTGGATATAACCAGCAATGATGCAATACTCACTTGCAACAGGTTCCAATCTATGGAAGAAGCATAGGATATTGGGATGATGACCACAAATAGACCCAGGGCTGCACCTCCAAGAAATCGGTAAATGCGCTGAGGAAGAGAATGTTTTTCTGTATCAGTATTTTGATTTTTCATCAAATTTCCCTCACAATTTTTAATAATACAGTATCTACGTATTCTAGATAAAGTTGAACCGATCGGTGGGTGGAGTTTTTTATTTCTGCATTGTGGGTAAAATGCTGGGCACAGAAGATGTGGGCTGACTTTGATAACTTGTCAATCCCAAGTATCCCCAGAACACTACCACCCCAAGCAAAGCAACAATCTGAATAGATTTTTCGACTGTGATAAAAGTGCGTATAAAGTTATTCATCGGTATTCTCACTTCTGGATTGCGTTGGCGTAGCCCGTCGTAGACATCGCGTTGTTAATTTACTTCAATACCTTTAATTATATTTTCGTGAAATTAACACAAACAAAGTCATTAATTAACCTCTGTTTCGCAAACAGGGATGAAAAAAAGGATAATTTGTCTTCCCAAGGTCAGGGTTCAGATATAATTGTGGTTCTTAAACGGTTGCTTTTAAGCGAGAGCTAAAGTTTTTGTTCTTAAAAGATGACAGAAAACCCTTTTGGTACTAGCGGGTGTCAGGGGAGTTCTGGCAGTTGATGTCCTGGCTTATGTCTTTCCTGGTAATAACTGACACATCAAACTAATTATGCCGCAATTAATTGCCCTAACAGTCATCTGCAACCAAGATCGCACAGAAACTAATTAACAAATTTCAGTGATATTTGTCCCTGTGGATATTGACAGTAACTTGAAAAAAAATTGCACCAACTCCGCCCACAATTTGATACCCTAGCTTAAACAAAGATTTGGGAAAAGTTACAGCGTGGACATTCAACTTGGGCGGGGAAAAACAGCTCGAAGAGCTTACGGAATCGATGAGATTGCACTAGTACCTGGTAACAGAACACTCGATCCGAGTTTGGCAGATACCAGGTGGCGGATTGGTAACATTGAGCGCGAAATCCCAATCATTGCCAGTGCAATGGATGGTGTAGTAGATGTGCGGATGGCTGTAAAGTTATCGCAGCTAGGAGCATTAGGAGTTCTCAATTTAGAAGGTATCCAAACTCGCTATGCTGACCCAGATCCGATTTTAGATAAGATTGCGGCTGTGGGCAAAGATGAATTTGTCCACCTGATGCAAGAACTCTATGCTGAACCAATCAAGCCGGAATTAATTGAAAAGCGTATTCAGGAAATTAAGCAACAAGGTGGGATAGCCGCAGTCAGTGCTACCCCAGCTGGAGCCAGTAAATATGGCGAAGTAGTAGCCAAAGCTGGAGCAGATTTATTTTTTGTACAAGCTACAGTAGTTTCTACAGCCCACCTCTCGCCAGAGTCGATTGTGCCCCTGGATTTGGCTGAATTCTGTCGTACTATGCCCATTCCCGTAATCTTGGGAAATTGCGTAACCTACGAAGTGACATTGAATCTATTAAAAGCAGGGGCTGCTGGAGTATTGGTAGGGATTGGCCCTGGTGCTGCTTGTACCTCTCGTGGTGTGTTGGGTGTAGGCGTACCTCAAGCAACTGCGATCGCAGATTGTGCCGCTGCACGCGATGATTACTATCAAGAAACTGGAAACTACATTCCTGTCATCGCAGATGGTGGTTTAATCACCGGCGGAGATATTTGCAAGTGCATTGCTTGCGGTGCTGATGGCGTGATGATTGGTTCTCCCTTCGCTAGAGCCGCCGAAGCTCCTGGACGGGGTTACCATTGGGGAATGGCTACTCCTAGCCCTGTCTTACCTCGTGGTACCCGGATTCGCGTTGCTACCACTGGTAGCCTAGAGCAAATCCTCATCGGCCCTGCTGGATTAGATGATGGTACTCATAATCTTTTAGGAGCCTTAAAAACTAGTATGGGCACCTTAGGAGCTAAAAATATCAAAGAAATGCAACAAGTTGAAGTTGTGATTGCTCCTTCCTTACTCACTGAAGGCAAAGTCTACCAAAAAGCCCAACAACTAGGTATGGGTAAATAAAGGGACTAGGGGTTAGGATCTAGGGTCTAGGAATACGGAACAAATCACTATTGACCATTAACTCTAGAGTCTTGAGTCTTGAGTCTTGATTGTTAAAAAAGTCCAAACTTAAATATCCAAATCCTTCAGGAAATTTTTCCAGCATTTTAAACAATCACTGGAAAAATTACATATGTCGCCTACAATAGAGATAGCGGAGACGCATGTTTCCGTTCACTCCTCACACCACACTCCGCCCGGACTATGTTCGGGCGGTTCCTTATGTTTTTATAAATAAAATTCCCAGGCTTCTTTGCAAATGTACATCCTTCGCTTCTAAGCAGCTGTTTTTGCTATGGTAGAATTTTCACGAAACTCAGAAATATAATTGGCAAAGGTTTTTAGGCATGTCAGCAGCCGCACAAGTCACAGATTCTACGTTTAAGCAAGAAGTACTCGACAGTGAAGTACCTGTTTTAGTTGATTTTTGGGCACCTTGGTGTGGCCCATGCAGGATGGTAGCTCCTGTGGTGGATGAAATCGCCGAGCAGTACAAAGGTCAGCTAAAAGTCGTTAAAGTCAACACTGATGAGAATCCTAATGTTGCCAGTCAGTACGGCATCCGCAGCATTCCCACATTGATGATTTTTAAAGGTGGACAAAAAGTTGATATGGTCGTAGGTGCCGTGCCTAAAAGTACATTAGCTAACACATTGGAAAAGTATCTTACTGCTTGAATCTCAATTGGTAGTAAAATCCTGTTGATTTTTCCATTTGTTCTAATTTTTAGGTCAATATTTGTAAACCAGTTTGCGAGGCGCGGAATTTCGCGTCTCTATCAAACTGTTTGCTGTGGTAAATCTGTGACGATTATTACTGCTAAAGTAATTTTGTTATTCCTGTTGTTACACACATCCTTAGCAGAATTGGCCGAAACAGTGCTGGCTCCTCTGATGGGGCTAGCTACCATTAAAAATACATGAAAAGCCTACCTAACTAGAAAATAATGTTGAGTGTTGACAGTGGTCACGGAGCTAGTCGTACCCTACGGGAAGCAAGCTACGCGTAGCGTCCCGCAGGGAAGTGTTAACTGTTAACTCTTAAGAAATTTTTTCATCCGTTCTGGTGTACGCAGTTCATGATGGCTACTTAATCAGCTTTTTGAATTTTTTATTTTGCAGAAAATCCCTGGCAAAATTCTTGTAATTAGCACCTACCAAGACGAATTTTGCATTTCGCGTTCCCACTAGGGGTAATTGCAGTCTATCGGTATTAGTATTTCGAGGGCGTCAATTAAACCCCATTAAAAACCTGACAACAGCAATCCTCAAAGTCTTGTGACTTTGAATGCGCGAGTCTTGACATTTTGCGATCGCGAAGCATCTCATAGAGAAGCGTTACTAGCGCCTTGGTTGCTCGTTAACCATAGGTGCTTTTTAGTGCGATATATCAAAACTGTTATTCATCAACAAACGTTGCAACAGTTGATACATAGCGCTCCAAAATTAGATAAAATATAATACCATTGTGGCAGCGGTTATCATGGCTTCATCTGCGTCGTTTGATACATTAGAGTCTCTCCAAGCGGACATCGCTGAATTAATCGATCGGTTACCGACGTTAAAAAATCAGCAACTCATCAAACAAGCACTTGCTACCATAGTGCGTTTAGCTGATAGTGACATCGAGCGTCTTGATTGGAAAATATTGTCGGCTGCTTTAGCAGACATGGAACGGGGTTTTCAACTCTTTTATGCCTACCGACACATCCGCAAAGTAACTATTTTTGGTTCGGCTCGCCTAGCACCAGAAACCCCAGAGTATCACATGGCTATGCAGTTTGCGCGCGCTGTTACCAAGTTGGGATTTATGGTAATGACCGGCGGTGGCGGTGGTATTATGCAGGCGGGTCATGAAGGTGCAGGACGAGAAAATTCCTTTGGCTTAAATATTCAATTGCCTTTTGAGCAACAAGCGAATCCTTTTATTGAGGGCGATCCTAAGCTGATTCACTTCAAATATTTTTTCACGCGCAAATTATTTCTGTTAAAAGAAAGCGATGCTGTCGCCTTATTCCCTGGTGGTTTTGGTACCCAAGACGAAGCTTTTGAGTGCATGACATTGAGCCAAACAGGTAAATTCGGCCCTGTTCCTCTCGTGTTAATCGATCATCCTGGTGGCGATTACTGGCGTTCTTGGAGTGAATATATTGATGAGCAGCTAGTGGAAAAAGGTCTGGTAAGTCCTGAAGACCCTAGCCTTTACACGATTACAGACAGTGTAGAGGTAGCTTGCGATGCAATTACGCGGTTTTACCAGGTTTATCACTCTAGCCGCTATGTCGGCGATCAGTTGGTAATTCGCCTCACAACAGATATATCTGAAACTGAAGTAGATAAACTCAATGCTAACTTTAGCGACATTCTCGTGAAAGGCAAAATCGAAAAGAGTCAGGCTTTATCTCAAGAAGGACAGGATGAAACAGTGGGATTACCTCGTTTGATTCTCTACTTCAATCAACGGGATTTGGGACGTTTATATCAGATGATTGCAGCGATTAACCAAATGGGTGTACATACCGTAGAAGAAACAGGTCATCCAGAACGCAAGTAGACTAGAGGGGGTGGGTTTGCCACCCTACCATCGCTACTAGTACAGGAATCACACAAGAATTTATCAGTAGTGATGCGGATAATATTTAGTTTTCTCTACATAAAAAATTAGTATAATTACGTACCCTGAGAACGCGCCAGAAATGTATTTTTAGCTGTATGATAAGCAGCAAATAGATGTCCTCAAACAGGTAATATTTCATCTTTAACAGGTGGACAATTACCTAAAATGAGGACTAAACTAACTGATGCAGATTCAGCCTTCTGCCTAAAGATAGAATTTCGACCTTATTTTAAAGATTTTATGTGTCAACCTTGTAGCTTTACTCATAAAATCAAAAATAAGGCCAAGTTTTGCATAAACATACTAGCCTAAATAAATTAAATGAGTTCCTTAACAAATCAGGGTGGAAAATTTATCACTAAATTAAAAATGGCAGATCGAATAAACGATATCGCTTGGCAAGCACACCAAGGTAGCGTTGCGGCGATCATTCAAATATTGAACGAAAAACTAGTTGCATCTGGTGTAAGAACCAGAGCCATATTCTCAGATGGTGTCTTACAACTGCTGTGTGAGGCTGCTACAGTCGAGCAACTAGAACAATCTACTGTAGTGCAAAAAATTAGGCAAATTCTTGAGTCTATTGCACCGCGTAATATTCGCCGCGTGAATATTAATAGTCGGATTGTCAGGGAACAACAATTACTTTGGTTGACGGAAATTTATCGCGATCGCGATAGTCAATTGCTTTGGTCAGAGGAAATTACTTTACCGCAACCGGGTCTAATTCAGCAAATAATTAATGATTTTCAAAATCTCAAAGAGACTAAAAGTGAATTAGCTCAAGTCAGCTTACCAAAGCCAAATTCTTTGCGATTTGTCATCTTTAAAAGAAGACATCGCCGCCGAAGCCAGAATAAATTCCTGAGTAAAAATATACCAAAGCGCTCTCTGCCAATTGAGGTATTAAAAGTCTCTAGCCTATGTGTACCCCTGCTGTTGCTAGTTTGGGGTACTTACAGTTGGTTAGAAGGGAAACAGGAAAGTTCTATTTCTGCACAAACTTCTCAACCCTCATCTGTCAAGCTTCAAGGCGCAACTGTTTCCATTCCCAAAAATACTACTCTTGCTGCAAAAGACCCCTTCAAAGATGCAGTGCGGATTGCTAATCAAGCTTCTGCATTGGGGAAAACAGCCACAACTTCACAGCAGCATTCAGATTTAGCTAATAAATGGCGAGAAGCTTCCAATTTAATGAGTCAGGTGTCACCTAACCATAGTCGCTATCAAGAAGCACAAACCCGCGTTCAGCTATATAAAAAATATGCAGACGCTTCTCAAAATTTAGCGAATAAAAAAGCAGCACCAGCAACAAATCCCAATGTTAGCAAAACTGTTACCACTCCCACTGATGACCCATTTGCAGCCGCAGTGCGGATTGCTAATCAAGCTTCTGCATCTGGGAAAACAGCGACAACTCCCGAACAATGGTCAGCTTTAGCTACACAATGGCAACAAGCTTCGGATTTGATGAGTAAGGTATCATCAAGCCATAGTCGTTATCCAGAAGCGCAAAGCCGTGTTAAGTTATACCAGCAATTTAGTGAGGCGGCTCAATCAAAAGCGCAAAAAGGTCAGTAATGGAATTATATTAAGATGGGGAAATTTACCTCCCCATCTTTGAAATTGTACCGCAGAGGACACAGAGGCACAGAGTTCACAAAAAATTTGAGATTGCTGTAGCTGGACAAAGTATAAGAAAAAAATAGCGATCGCTTTCTTCTGAATCAAGCGACAAATTCAAATATACGATAAATTTTAGGAATATCTTTTACCAAAAAGCTGGGTCTAAAGCCCCATTATTTTAGGACGGCTTTAATTAGCCTAGAATACTTGCATAGATGTTTTCTACGCAAAATGATTGTCTTAGAGTTCAAAGTTGAAGGGAAAACAACTCAATATACTGCTATTGATGAGGCAATTAGAACCATTCAATTTGTTCGCAACAAAGCTATCCGTTTACTGCGCTTACCTGCGAATAGTTAACATCTGGTTCCCCCCTTTTTGAAATTCGTAAGCAACAGGCTGAACCTGAACATCAAATCCTTGATGGGAAAACCTTTGAATCACTGGCTCAAGATAGGGTGATATTTCACAATTAAGTTTCAACAAGGGAAAAATCCGCACCTCTGGAGAGATTTTCAAGAGAGAATCAATAGATGCAATGTGAAAATCTAACGATAGTTGCTCAGAATAAAGAAAGAGTAAATGGGAACACACACATAACTCAAATTGATTGTTGGCTAGTTCTAGATTTGGTAAAGATTGGGGTAAGTAGCGCCCTTCTTTTCTACCAGTTTCATAGTCCGATAAAAATTTCTCCATTGCAGCCAAACGGGCATAACCAAGTTCATCTGCATTACGAAAGTTCTTCCAAATGTAGTTATTTGAATTTTGTTTAACTTGTGTTATTACTGACTCGTAAGTTTCTTGAACTCGTTGTTTGATTTGTTGAGCAGCAAATTCATAGATAGGATCAATCGAAACAACTGAATATCCGAGTTCTGTCATTTCAGCATTGAAGCTTGCAGGGCCATCACCACACCCAAGAATTGATTTATTCAGATCTGCATCTGATAAAGCAAACATCAGCTTGTACTCTTCAAGAGTTCTACCCCAAGGGACAACCTTATCTAATTTCATAAATATTGACCATAAATTACCAGCCTGTAGCTTGTATTATCGCTCTTTGGTATGGCAGGTTGAATTGTTGTTGGTGCGTTTACTTTGTGAGACAACACACCCTACATTAAACTAAATGATTGTCAAAAATACTATGACTTCAGAACATACATTTTCACCAAAGTTTATCCATATATTTTAGAGGGCATGGCGGTGACCTCGCCCCTACTGTCGCATTCTTTTTTCAAATTGGTATAAACACAAGACTGATGCTTATAATCCAACTATTTCAAAGCAAAAAAATACAGCAGATTGCCAGTTTGTGAGGTACAGATTATCGTTTATTGTAGGGGCACTGGCACTGCCATGCCCCGAAGCGCGTACCTCATTTACCGGAAATATGCTGTATGTAGAGACACAAGATAATTATGTCTCTACAGATTATCAAAACTTAATGGATGAATTTACTTAAACACTCATCTCTAACATCCGTTGCATTGGACGCAAAGCTGCTAATCTAATATCTTCAGACATGGTGATTTCCGGAGTCCGATTTTTCATTGCCCAATACACTTTTTCTAAAGTATTTAACCGCATAAACGGACATTCATTGCAATTACAATTATTGATTGGTGGCGCAGGAATAAACCGCTTTTGAGGAGCAAGTTTTTGCATTTGGTGAATGATTCCTGGCTCTGTAGCCACGATAAATTCCTGTGCGGGGCTGTTTTGACAATAGGTGAGTAAAGCTGCTGTAGAGCCAATATAATTAGCGTGGCGCAAGATGCTAGTTTCGCATTCTGGGTGAGCGATCGCTTCTGCTTCGGGATGGGCTATTTTTAACTGGACAATTTTCTTTTCTGAGAAGGTTTCATGGACAATGCAGCTACCATCCCACAGCAGCATATCTCGTCCGGTTTGCTCTATGACATAACGCCCCAAATTGCGATCGGGAGCAAAAATAATCGGCTGATCCTTCGGAATTTGCTGGACAATTTTCACAGCATTGGAACTGGTGCAGATAATATCGCTCATGGCTTTAATATCCGCAGAGCAGTTAATATAAGAAACCACTAGGTGATCGGGATGGGCGGCTTTAAAGGCTGCAAAGGCTTCCGCCGGACAACTATCGGCTAAAGAACAACCAGCATTTAAGTCTGGTAGCAGTACCAATTTATCAGGATTGAGTATTTTTGCTGTTTCTGCCATGAAGTGAACGCCAGCAAAAACGATCGCATCTGCATTGGTATTAGCTGCGGCTTTAGCTAGTTGTAATGAATCCCCAATAAAATCTGCAATATCCTGGATATCTGGCTCTTGATAGTAATGGGCTAATATCACTGCGTTGAGTTCTTTTTTGAGGCTTTCAATCGCCGCAAATAAATCCAGTGGTAGTACACCCGGATGGGTTGTTTCTCGATCGACAAGTGCAGTTTTAAACACAGTTAGGGGTTACTTAAGGTTGCAAGTATTTGTGCTGTGGATTAATTATAGTAGTTTTTACCAAAAAATATAGTGGTTTTCACCAAAAATCCTAGAAGCTTTATGGAAGCGGCGGAGAACTTTATCTTTGCTTGGGGAAAGGGAGATAGTTGCTCCGCCGCTTTGGGCATGGGGCATAGGGGATGGGGCATTGGTGTAAACTGAAAATACAACTCTTATTCCACGTTCCGCCTATGCTTATTTCTAGCAGGAGGCAGTAAACGAGATTTTCCAAGGCTTTTAGCTTAATTTAATAACTAGGGGCATAGTAAATAAACTACCAATGCCCAATGCCCCATGCCCCAATATGTGTGCAAATCCTGCTGAGTTGCCTATCCTAAAAGTAGACGGCAAGGACAGTGGCATGACCAGTGAGATAACAAAATCAACAAACCTGAAAATAGCTGTAGTTGGCGACGTTCACGACCAATGGGAAGAAGACGATGGAATTGCACTCAAGCATTTGGGTGTGGACTTAGTGCTGTTTGTCGGGGATTTTGGTAATGAGTCGGTGGAGGTGGTGAGAGCGATCGCTTCTATTGATATTCCCAAAGCTGCTGTAATGGGCAACCACGATGCATGGTACACTGCCACAGAATGGGGACGGAAAAAATGTCCCTACGATCGCACCAAGGAAGACTGGGTTCAAGAACAACTCGATTTATTAGGTTCCGCCCATGTTGGTTATGGGAAGTTGGATTTTCCCCAATGGAATTTAACTGTCGTTGGCGGTCGTCCTTTTAGTTGGGGCGGGCCAGAATGGAGATATGCTGACATCTGCAAAGAACGTTACGGTGTAACGGATTTAGAAGAATCAGCGAATAAAATTGTGGCTGCGGTCAAAAGTGCGGCATACGATACGATTATTTTTCTGGGACACAACGGGCCTAGCGGCTTAGGTGATCGCCCAGAAGATCCCTGTGGTAAAGACTGGCTCCCGCTTGGCGGCGATTTTGGCGATCCGGATTTGGGTGAAGCGATTTCCCAGACTCTCAACGCTGGTAAAACCATTCCCCTGGTGACATTTGGACACATGCACCATAGCCTGCGACACACGAAAAAGGAGTTACGCAAGCCTTTGCTGAAAAGTCCAGAAGGAACAATTTACTTAAATGCGGCTAGCGTACCCAGGATAGTAGAAATTCAAGGCAAAAAACGGCGTAATTTCTCTTTAGTTACCCTAGAGGCGGGTGTGGTGTCCCAAGCCTCCCTAGTTTGGGTAGGCGATGATTACCAGGTAGTTTCAGAGGAAATTTTTTACGAGCGATCGCGTCCAGTAGTGCAATCTGCGTAGATGTAAGATATAGTATTATCTGTCAGCTTTTGTGCTAATCTATGAAAGCCTGTACATAGCAGATACACAAAATGCTAGACAGTTTACTGGAGAGGTGGCAGAGTGGTCGATTGCGTCTGACTTGAAATCAGATGAACCCGCAAGGGTTCCGGGAGTTCGAATCTCCCCCTCTCCGTTGAATGGGTTAAAAATAATTATAAAATCTCTAGAAATAACAGCTTTTATGAGAGGTTATTCACCTGCGATCCATCGCCTTTTTGCACACTCAGTAGCTATATCTTCGTATTGAAAGTTAAACTTTTTAGCGCTCAGTTTAGCTTGTATGTCTCGTAGGTCATAATCTAGTACCCAGTAACTTAAATATGCTTCAAACAACATATCAAAAAGAGTAATTATGCTGCCTGGTGGCATTGAAACATGACGCTGTATGTAATCAATCGCAGTGTAATCATCAGTCATAGCTTTACCACCAATACGTTTTGCTACTACAAAACAAGATAGTTCTGCATCACTAGCTTTTTTAGATTGAGGAATATTTGCCATTTCAACAAGGTCATCAATCTCTAAAGGATAAAGAGAAATTTCATGATTACTAACTAAATTGCAAAAATAATCCTTACTAATTGCGCGTTCGTTTTCAAATTCTAACTGTACATATATAGTAGTAATCACAGAATAACCAAGTTCTTTAAGAAGATAAAAACGCTGAATGTACATTAAATGTATGAGTGCACAGGTATCAATAACCACACTAGATTTCACAATCCGCCCACCCTTAAAAAAGTTCTAAAATCATTTAATATTTCGTATCCCTGTTCTAAAGGTAATAACAACATATTTAATAACTTGTGATAAGTTATACCTCCTCGTCTATATGCTTCAGTACATAATTCTATAAAATACCAGGAAAGTCCATGACTAATTAATTGTGTTAATCTTTCCTTCTGTCCTGTAGATAGATTTTGTGGAATTTCTGGATCGAATTTTTCTTGTGATTTAATAACTAGCCTCCTTTCATTCTTTATTTGCATATGTAATTCTTCACTAATCAATTTCATCTCTAGGAAACGAATAATTACAACTTGAGAATTTACTTTAAACTTTTCTGATGTAGAGATAATTGTATTTACTAAATCTTCTGGGTTTATATTTTTAATATTTTCTTCTATCCATTTTTGAGGAATTAAAAAATTTCCAGCAAAATTATTAGCACGCCATTCAATTCCATCATTATTTTTATTAAAGTAAGTAACTTCTTGACCAATAGATGAATCAAAAAGAGCATGACAGTATTCATGAGCAGCAGAAAAGTTCTGTCTATATAAGTCGTCAAGATAGTTGATTAAAATACAATGTCCAGCGGTTGGATGATGTATATATAAACCTGAAATATTACGGTCTTCTAGCTGACGTTTAAAAAGGTGAATACTTTGACTTCTTATTAAATCAAAAATATCTGATATTATTGATATTCCTAAGTTAAGACGTGTTCTTTCAAATCCAGCAGCTTCAGCACCTTGCTTTTTGAAATGGCTATGGCTAAATTTATACGTTGCATAATTTGGCAGAGGTTTTGATTTTTTTTGAAAAATATCTTGTTCTAAAAAACTTTCATATTCGCACAATCTTACAAACTGTTGGATAGCTATCCTGTCATTTTTTGATAGTGATGAATTAAGGCGAAACATTTCTTGTATTTGGGATTCTGCTGAAGGATAATCACCAGTGACAAAATAGCGAAAATCCCGCTGGTACAGTGATGCTAGTAAGACAACTTGATCGCCTGTTACTTTATATTGTCCGGATTCCAACTTATAATAGTTATCAGTACTGATTTGAAGTTTACTTGCTGCTTCTTCAGGCTGAATCAGTAGGCTTTCACGCGCTTCTCGTAGCTTTTTACCTAGCAAGATATAGTCAAATGCCATAGATGATATTTCCTATGATTTGATAAATCTTTTGCATTCATCAACCAAATTAATGCCTGTTTAATAATATACTTTTTTTACAGAATTGCCATATAATCACGCTTAGCTATTATTAGACAAGCGATCGCCAGTTGCTTTCCTAATATTTGTAATCTTTGCTCAAAATCAAAGTTATTAGCGATTATTACCCGGTGTTTTATACTGTCCTAACTGAGCAAAACGAATTTCAATCCGCCGACGTTTGGGATTATCGCTTCTGTCTGGTGGTGCAAATCCTCGGTCATCTGGTAATAGCAATTGCGCCGCAGAATAGGCTCGAAATTTTAGCTGCTTGAAAAGTCCTGATTTTTGTTGACGTTGCACATTTTGCAGTTCTTTAACTACTGCTAAGGCGCGCATTAAACCTAAATCAGCATTAGAACCAGGACATAAAATCGAAACATCTCGATTACGAGTAGCTACTTCTTCTAATTTGGTATCTAAATTACCGCCGTTTTGATTACTACATTTTAAATAACCAACTTCTTCACCATCTGTATGACCGATAACTTCAATAACATCAACTTTTTTATTACTATTTTCAATTTGCTTAATATTATTTTCAATTTCTTTTAAAATTATGCCATTTTGACCGATATCGGTTTTTAAATTACGTGGTAATACTGCGCTACCCGAAGGAAATTCATATTTTGCCGATGGTAGTTCAATAATTGTTGGCTTTTCATCTGCACCAGTTCCTATCTGGGCATCATTATTTTTTGAATTTCTGGCTATTACTAATAGTAGCAGTAGCGTCATAATCATAAAAGCATTAGACATTAAATCAGTAAAAGAAGTCCAGATGCTAAAAGTATCATTTATAGGTACAGTTCTTATTCTTCTTGGCATATTATTTTCACCCTTGAGGTTTAACTCAAGATTATTGTAATCTTGCTAATGCAGTTACTAAATTAGTCATATTAGTTTGAATTTGCTGCATAGCTTGATTGTTTTGCTCGAATTTTTCAGTAATCTTTTGTAATTGATTAATTTGATTATTTAATAGCGATGCATTTTGATTTAATGCTGAGACTAATTGCGTTGTATTCGTCTGAGAAGCTTGTGTAGTATTTTCAATTACTCCCACCAAACTCTGCAAGCGATTATTGTGTGTACCAACTTCCCCAGTATGGTGCGTTAAAGATGTTGTTAGTTGGGATACATTAGTGTTGAAAAATTGGCTGCTTGTTGACAGTTTATTGGCATTTTGCACTAGGCGATCGCTTACTTGTGTGAGGTTTTGTTGATTAGTTTGAATTAAGTTTTGGATTTTTGAAGAATTATTAACTAAAGTCTGACAAATAGCTTCTAGATTATCTGCATAGTCTTGTAATTTATCTATGGCGTTATCAAAAGAATTTGTCGAGTTACGTAGAGAATTTGTGATATCAGAAAAAGTTGTAGTTAGCTTTGCTAAGTTGTTAGTTGCACTACTTAAAACATTAGCGCCTGTTTGCATCGATTGCGAAGATTGATTCGCTACAGCTTGGAAATTATTCGCAGATGTATTAAGTGTACTAGATGCTGCTGTGACAGCATTTTGAAAATCTTGAGTGCTTTTCGGTAAAGTAGTGATAAAACTATTTAAGCTTTGGGAATATTTATCGATAGACTTGATTAAAACTTCTATTTTTTCAACTACAGTTGGCTGGTTTTGGGATAGCAAGAAATCATTATCTAGGTAATCTTCTAAAGAAATCAGCAGTTTATCTTTCTCTAACTCTAAATCATAAGTCGGATGAAATTTTGTCAAAAACACGCTTCCTGCTAAAGCTGCAAGACTACTTACAAACGCGATCGCCATTGAACCGATAATATCTGGTAAGGCTTGTTGTAATTGCAGTTCGCCGCCAGTATTTCTCCCGATTAAGAATAAATTCATTGTAATTCCCAAGAATGTCCCTAGTAAACCGAGAGCTAAAAGGGAGTTAGGAAGTAACTGATAGGAACGCTTATGTCTTTCCCAAATTTTTAATTCTGGGTTGTCACTACATCTTTTTTCTATTAAAGCTACTTTATTAATCTTCTCTAATTGGTATTTGCTAATACCTTGAACTTTCTGGACTAATTCAGCCTGAATTTTTTGTTGGATTGTATCTACTTGTTGAAGTAAATTTCTCTTCAGTCTGACACCATCAATCGTAGATTTAATAGTTAAAGTGACAAAACCCAAGACTATTAAATAAGGAAACCAAGGTATAGACGAAGGCTTAATTATATAAAGTAATAATAAAACTGCGCCAATTATTAATACACCAGAACGTATTGAAAGTTGATTCATAATTTAGCAACTTTAAAAGTATATTAGTAGATGACCTATATGTAATAAAACTTCTCAGTGTGTAAAATTCATCATAACATGTATTTTGTAGTATAAAATATGTTACATACTTGAATCAATGCTTGTATCACTAGACTTTTAGCCATGCTAAACATAGATAGTTAGGGTGCAGTAGTGAAATATATTTGCTGATACGGCAAACAAAGTAAGTATTTTTTGAATGCAATTGCTTAGGGACAATCTCTGCTAGGGTACTGTCAGATGAATACAGGGATATTTAAAATTATCGGTGGACGTTATGAGATTGTTGCATTACTTGGGGAAGGTGGTTTTAGCAAAACTTATCTAGCCAATGACTTGTTACAATCTGGAATGCATTATGCAGTTAAGCATTTTACGTTTTCTAGCACTAAACCAAGTGCAGTAACTACAGCCAAGAATCTCTTTCAACGAGAAGTAAATATTCTGCAAAAATTAAACGGACATCCGAATATACCGAGTTTCTTTGAATATGTGGAAGAAAATCAAGAATTTTATTTAATTCAACAATATATCCAGGGAAATACTTTAAGTGAAAAAATTCAATCTCAGCAAAATCTCGCAGAGTCTGAAGTTATCCAAATTATCGATAAATTAATTAATATCCTCGAATTTGTCCATGAAAATAATGTTATTCATCGAGATATTAAGCCAGATAATATAATTATAGATAAAGACGATAATTTATTTTTAATTGACTTTGGGGCTGTCAAAGAATTTATTGCTCAAAATACTCAGCTACAAAAACCAGGAACGCAAATATATACCCAAGGCTATGCACCAATAGAACAGATGCGAGGATATCCCCGATTTAATAGTGATATTTACGCGCTAGGAATGACTGCAATTGAAGCACTCACAGGTTTAGAACCTCAAGCTTTAACCTTGGATATTTACGGAGAAATTGTCTGGAGAGATAAAGCAGAAGTTAGCGATTGGCTAGCAAATATATTATCGAAAATGGTGCGCCATGAATTTAGTGCTAGATATCAAACAGTTTTCGATATAAAACGAGATTTAAATCCAAATCAATCTGCAACAAACTTAGTACCAACACAAGCGATCGCACCATCGTTCAATATATATCAAACAAGCAATGAATCCACAAGTAATATGATTCTTTATACAATCATGGGTGTGTTATCGATTGTTGCTATCCTTTATGCTGCTGGATTACTACCAGGAACAAGAAATACTCCGCCGAAGAGACAACAGGCTTTATTGCTAGAAATAATTGTAAATTTGAATGCTCAAACGCAAGCGATCGCAATAAATAACCAAACCTCTGTGATGCATGGTAGATGCTAGAGCGATCCAATATCTGTACTCATACCAGGATATAATTATTCTTGCACGACCTCGACTAATTCCTCAATCATTACGTCAAAAGTGCGTGCTAACTTCAAAATTGCGGTAAAATCTACAGTTGCCAGTCCAGGCGATCGCGCGTAGGTTCTGAGAGTACTATACACCACACCAGAACGGTCAGATACCTCTTTCAGCGTCCAACCCCTATCCGCAGCAAATTCTCTAATCTTTAACCGAACCATTCCCATAATTTACTTGACAAATGACTTATATGAGTCGTTTAATAATTATAGCTTAAATAATAACAATCGCCCTCTGGCCTGGAAAACTAAAGGGCGATTGCGTTGAAGTTGATCGCGTACATTCTGTTTACAGAGATGTTCTCTGTGAGAACGGTACGCATTTCCTTTAAACAGAAGGCATTCCCTTTAAGCAGAAATCCCATTCTTTTTAAACAGAAATTTAGTCTTATGTTATCATCCCTCAAGCCCAAAGCGCTTGTCATCCGTGAATCAAAAATTATTCATAAATCAGCGATCGTTCATCCATTAGCGCGATTTGTCACCGAAGAAGCTATTTGTTTAAGATTCCAAATTAATCGTGAAGATATATATACAGTGGAATGCTGGCGCTACATAATTTACGTTCATGGTAAAGGCGTGAGTAAATTTGTGAGCTATGCTGATTTTCCGCCAATTTTGGGTGTAAAAGCACCGACGCAAAGCGATGTTGCAAAATGGCGTAGACGCTGGCGCAAGCAACATGAACCCCATCGCCACAAGCAAGCGCCTCATTGGTGGGGAGAATTTTTTATTGATGAATTCTCTCAAGCACACTCAGAGGCTATGTTACATAGTTGGGTAGAACTAGTTGAGTCAATTCAATTTGCTTTTAATACAGAAAAGTTAGCAGAATTGCGAAATAGCTATCAACAAGAAAAATTGCTTTTGAGAAGCTAAAACACTGACAGAGCAAATGGACTCAGCCCTTAGCTAATCCTTGGTCGGGTTCCGATCAGCAAGCTGCCTTTTCTCTTGTGATAAACTGACTAAGATTATTTGTTCTGCTATCAAGATGGTTAGCCTACCGCATCCAATCCAGTATCAGGGTAGTAAAAGAAATCTTGCCTCAGATATTCTCAAGTTTTTTCCTCATAAGGTAAACCGGTTGGTAGAGCCTTTTACTGGAACTGCAGCTATTAGTATTGCTACTGCTGCTAAACGCATTTCTCAAAACTTTTGGCTTAATGACCTAAACAAGCCATTGATTGAGCTATTGGAGCTAATTGTAGAAAAACCACATGAAATAGTGAACGCTTATACAAATATATGGAATGAGCAGCATCATGATTCTATAAATCACTACTTTGAGGTTAGAGAAAATTTTAATAAAACCAATGATCCAAAACTTTTTTTGTATTTATTAGCTCGATGTGTAAAAGGGGCTGTTCGCTATAACTCTGACGGATACTTCAATCAAAGTCCTGATAAAAGGCGTAAGGGTACTCAACCTGAGAAGATGAAGAAAAACATAGAAGGAGTTTCTACTCTTTTGAAAGGTAAATGTAAATTTACATGCCTAGATTACAGAGAAGTGTTAGCCGAGGTAAAAACTAGTGATTTTGTTTATATAGACCCTCCCTATCAAGGTGTATGCGGAAATAGAGATTCAAGATATTTCTCTGGAATTCATTTTGATGATTTTGTCCTAGCCCTTGAACAGTTAAATCGCAGAGAAGTAGCGTTTGCAATCAGTTATGATGGCAGACGAGGCAATAAAGTCTTTGGTAATACATTACCTTGGGAATTGGGACTCAGAAAGATTGAAATCGAAGTAGGGAGATCATCACAAGCAACGTTGCTGGGTAAAGATGAAATAACAGTAGAATCTTTATATTTATCGCCAAATTTAGCAGATGGGCAGTTGTCAGATTTTGCCAGCTATATTAGCAAATCACCAAACCAACTGACCTCAATGGGAAAGCATGGACAGTTTTCAACAGTTACCTGATGATTTCATAAAACTTTGTCAGTCGGTCACCGCTAAAAGACCTAAGGCTGTTATTGACCACATTTTGCAATACGGTTTTGTAACAACGGAAGACTTGAAACAAATATATGGCTATAATCATCCTCCAAGGGCGGCTAGAGATGTTAGAGAACATGGAATTCCTCTAGAAACTTTCCGCGTCACAGGGAGTGATGGAAGAAAAATAGCTGCCTACAAGTTTGGAGATATTAGCAAGGCAAGGTTTTCCAGACTTTCTGGTAGAACAGGCTTATCCAAACAAATTAAAGATGAGTTGATTACGAAATATGGTTGCAAGTGCTTTATCTACTTAGAGAAAGTTGATGAGCGTGAATTGCAAATTGATCATCGTATTCCATTTGAAGTTGATGGAGAACCGGATTTAGAACCAGAAAATTTTATGCTGCTTTGTGGCTCTGCTAATCGAGCTAAATCTTGGTCATGTGAGCATTGTGAAAATTGGAACAACATTCAGGATAAATCTATTTGCTTGTCTTGTTACTGGGCATATCCAGAAAGTTACACACATATTGCAATGCGGCAAGTTAGAAGAGTAGATCTTTTATGGGAAGGAGACGATATTGAGATATATGAAAGGTTAAAACAACGGGCGATCAGTCTAGAAAAAGAAATACCTGAATTTGTTAAGGAAATAATCGAACGGGAGATAAATCTAAACAGTGAAGGCTAAAAAACCCAGTGCGGCGGACTAAAGAATCTGTAAGTAAATTTCTGTAATAACTTATCTAATACAAAGACGCTTTCTTACTAGAAAAGGAATTAGCAAGGAAAGCGTCTCAAAAATGAAAATCAATTGTGCGATCAATAAAAATTGCTATTGGTCAGCTTTTTGACTAGCACGATTAGCACGCGCTTCAGCTGAAGCCATTACTTCATCCATATTCTCTAAAACTTCACCGGGGAAATTCTCTAAAACTCTGGTAGAAAGTGCAACTCTTCCTTTACCTTCGTCTAAGTCAATAATTACCGCTTTAATTGGCTGACCAATTTGAAATACTTTATCGAGAGACTCAATAAACTTTTGGCTGACTTGCTTAATATGCAGTAAAGCACTGACACCATCTAAATCGATAAAGACACCAAAAGGTTTAATACCTGTGACTTTACCTTCCACTAATTGACCGAGTTCTAATAAACTAAAGCTGCTCGAACGAGTTGCTAAACGCTGGGAAAGGATCAGCTTTTTGTTATTACGGTCTACTTCTAAGAAACCAGCTGTGAGAGTTTGACCTTTGAGTGCTTCTAAATTATCACGCTCAATCAAGTGCGATCGCGGAATAAATCCCCGCAAAGATTGAATATCAACAGTCACACCACCTTTATTTACCCCAGTTACCCGCACTGGTACAGTCTGGGAATTTTCCTGCATTTGCGCCAATTTTTCCCAGATATGCTTAATTTCTAACTGTTTACGCGACAGCATTACCTGCCCTTCTGCATCCTGCTCGCGGATAATTAAAAACTCTAGTTCCTCTTGCAGTGGTAAAACTTCAGATAAATCGGTAACTGCTCTCAAAGAAGCCTCATCACGGGGAATAAAAGCTGACGATTTACCGCCAATATCAACGTAAGCGCCATCAGGGTCAAGCTGGAATACTTTACCATGCACTATCTGCCCTTTTTGAAACTGATAATCGTGTTTTTCCAGCGCTTTGGCAAAATCGTCCATTGTAAATGGCGAATTGGCTGTTTGAGAACGTTTCGATTCGGAATTCATGACGTTTGAAGATAAATTGTTAGTAGTCAGTTGTCAGTGGTCAGTGGTCAGTTGTGAGTAGTTTGGTTTTTTTGGTTACCATAATTCACAACTGGAGAACTTACAGGATCAGTTGCTGTAGACTAACTGCTGACTATTGATGCCTGACAACTGACGGTGTAGGTTTATTAGGCCCGTTGACCAAAGAGTTGTTTTACCTGCTCCCAAGCATCGGCTGCAACTTTAGGATTATAGCTGGCGCGACGGTCGCAGAAAAATCCGTGATCAGCTCCATCGTAGCGAAAGACACGGTGCTGAATCTTGTATTTTTCTAACGCTGCTGCAATTTCGTCTACCTGTTCCGCAGGAATACTGCTGTCTTCCATCCCAAATAATACATAAAGCGTACCTTTAATATCTTGAGTACGTTTCACCGTCGGTTCACCACCCCCTGGTGTACGGGTAGTAATTCCTGCACCATAAAAGGAAGCAGTAGCTTTGATATCTGGTATGGTAGCAGCAAGATATGCTACATGACCGCCAAAACAGAAGCCAATACAGCCGAAGCTATCTTGCTTAACATTTGGCAGGGTTTTGAGGTAATCAATTGTAGCTTGAATATCGCCCAATAACTCTGAGGCTTTAGTTTGCATGGCATAGCCTCTACCAATTTCGATATCTTCAGAAGTATAGCCAGTTTCAAAGCCCGGTGCTTGACGTTGGAACAGTGCAGGAGCGATCGCCACATAACCCTCTTTAGCGATTCGTTCTGTGACATCGCGAATATGCTCGTTCACCCCGAAAATCTCCTGCAACACTACAATTGCTGGGTAAGAGCCTGATGCCCGCGGTTGTGCTAAGTAAGCTACTATTGAAAGATTATCTTGAGAAATTTGAACTGTTGTGGTGTCGATTGCTTGCTCTGTCATAATAGTTTTTACCAGGGTTGCACGAACATTTGATATAAATATGCCAGTATCTCGAAGCTTTCTGCCATCAGATTATCAACTAACAAAAGTCAGTATACGAGAGATTTTCCTTAGAGAAATTCCAAGTAGCAGATGCAGCTGGTAACATGCCGCTATTAGCACTTAAGAGGTTTGGTGATGATTCAGTTCCGTATTCAGCCAGACAGTGAAATTCCCGCATCCACCCAGCTGTTTAATCAAATCCGGTTTGCGATCGCTTCCCGGCAATATCCACCTGGGTATAAACTACCAAGCACGCGGGCACTGGCAATGCAAACAGGCTTACACCGCAATACAATTAGTAAAGTTTATCGTCAGTTAGAAGAAGACGGATTTGTCGAAAGTCTAGCTGGTTCCGGGATTTATGTCCGCGCCCAAGGTCATGAGGGTGGTAGCAAACTGCAATCACCTATCCTCAAACAACATCCCGAAGCAGATAAAATTGTCCAGCAAGCACTTGATGAACTACTTTCTCAAGGTTGTTCGCTGTCGGAAGCGCGAGAATTATTTTTAGCAGAAATAGATTGGCGCTTGCGTTGTAGCGCTCAGGTGTTAGTAGCTGTACCTACTTACGACATCGGTGCAGGTGAATTGATGGTTTATGAATTAGAAAAAGACCTGCGAATACCGATCCAGTTGATCCCAATGGAAGAATTAGCATCTGTTCTAGATAAAACTTCCTCGGCTACAGTCGTCACTAGTCGGTATTTTATTAGCGAGGTAGAAAGCATCGCCGCGCCAAAAGCCGTCAGGGTGATTCCCCTAGATATTTACGACTATTCCAAAGAACTGAACCTGCTGAAAACTTTACCCAAAGAGAACTGCGTTGGTATAGTGAGTCTTAGTTCCGGAATCGCCCGCGCGGCTGAAGTAATTCTTCACGGGTTGCGGGGAGATGAACTACTGGTGATGACTACCCAACCAAAAGACGCTTACAAACTACAAGCGATCGTTAAGCGGGCTGAAGTAATTATCAGCGATCAAGCAAGTTTTGCCTTGGTGCAAGCAGCAGTACAAGCTGCTGCGGAAGATATTATTCGTCCGCCCAAGTTGATTAAGGTTGATAATTATATTGGTAGTAAGTCGATTAATTTATTAAAACGGGAATTGGGTTTAGGTTAATTTTTATCTCTGTGTCCTTTGATGGTTAAGCAAAGGCGCAGAGACGCAAAAAGGAGAGCGATCGCTATTAGAGTGTGTTTTAAAATTGATTACCTGTGGCTTTAAACACTTGTCGATTGAGAACAGTTGCATGATGCGATCGCATTACCTAAAAAACAACGTCTCAACTCTAGGATTTTTCCAAACTTAGATTGAAGTAGTGAAAAGTTTATGATTGGGCGATATTAAAGTTGTAAGAATTAAATTATCAACTATTTAGAGGTGTGGCGATGGCTTCACCATTTCCGGGGATGAACCCCTATTTAGATAATCCCATTATTTTCGCTCAGAAATCCACAATCTGCTCATAGCTGCTATTTTCCGAAAATTGAATCCGCAATTGCGTCCTAAATATAAAGTTGCCATTGAAAAGCGAATATACCAAGCAATTGATGAAGATTCTTTACTAGTTGGTGTTGCTGATGTCGCGGTGCAATCTAGTTTGGTTAAGTGATGTTTTAAAAGAGAAGGGATTGAGAAATTAATAAATCAGATTTACGCAAATTTTACAAAAAATTCAATTTTTTCTTCTCAACAATTTCTTCACCGTTATAAGTCACACGCTCTATGTTTCAATCCCTAATAGGGATTAATTGAAATTTTAACGAATACTTGAATGGTAGAAAATACAAGTTTGCTGGTTTCAATCCCTAATAGGGATTAATTGAAATTTTAACGTATCGATACTTTTGGCAAACTCTACAGCCTTATCGTTTCAATCCCTAATAGGGATTAATTGAAATTTTAACACGCCACTCATGCAGCAGACTTGCGTTGCTTCGTTTCAATCCCTAATAGGGATTAATTGAAATTTTAACAAAAATTTGATGCTTGGATGCATAGATTCCAGCATGTTTCAATCCCTAATAGGGATTAATTGAAATTTTAACGGCTTGGCATCTCTCCCAAACTGCAAGATGAAAATGTTTCAATCCCTAATAGGGATTAATTGAAATTTTAACGAAAACTTTAAACCACAGAAAAGCGCCCATACTTAGGTTTCAATCCCTAATAGGGATTAATTGAAATTTTAACGCATAAATATTTTCATTAGTTCGCATGTACTAGAATAATCGTTTCAATCCCTAATAGGGATTAATTGAAATTTTAACATACATGCGATCGCCATCCCTGGACATTCAGCAAGGGTTTCAATCCCTAATAGGGATTAATTGAAATTTTAACTTCCCCGGTGGTCACATATCATTAGCTGGCGCTAACTCTCCGTTTCAATCCCTAATAGGGATTAATTGAAATTTTAACCCTACTTGTCGAGCAATCATTTTTCTAGCTCTCCCTGTTTCAATCCCTAATAGGGATTAATTGAAATTTTAACCTTTAACTACTTTTTTTAAATAAGACGGTTTAGCGTTTCAATCCCTAATAGGGATTAATTGAAATTTTAACACAGAGTTTTTGAATCATTAGAAGAAACGATACTTACAAGTTTCAATCCCTAATAGGGATTAATTGAAATTTTAACCTGAAAAAGGTTTAAAAGATGTTGAAAAACTTTTTAGTTTCAATCCCTAATAGGGATTAATTGAAATTTTAACAGCGGAAGCCCGAAAGTTAAGCAATATAAGGTTTTCAAGGTTCTGGTGCGCGGATGAGTAAATCATAACACAAGCTATAGAAAACAAGCAAACCCAAAATCGCTGAAAGTCAGTCTGCGTAAGGTGCGCGGACAATAGATAAGTAATTAACTGGTGAAATTCTTACAGATAAGGAGTTTCAGCTATTTGTGTCAAAATCCTATTTTCAACACCTACCCATCCGCGCATTCTGCATAGGAAATTGTCATTCCCTTAATCAACTGCTACGGGAATTTGCAAAAATTCCCCCACTCGCCGCAGGTAAGTAGACGCATCTTCTAACATAGGAAAATGTGCTGTATCAGGAATCATCGCAAACTCAACATTATCATTCATTGCCGCAGCTTGCCGTCCCATTGGAGCCGGAATAATTTTGTCATACTCCCCCGCAACTAACAGTACGGGTACTGTCAATTTAGCAAACTCCTGAGGCATCACTTCCGATTGGGCTTTACTTACCGAAGTAAAAATTGTCCCTAAAGCCGCATCATAATCAGCTTCAAGAAAATCTTGTAAAAAAGCTTGGCGTTCGGCTTTGGGTATGGGGCGATGCAGAAACCTCGCCATAAACATCCTGTCAACAAAGGGTATTTTATTTAACCACTTGGGACGGAATTTAACTACATAGCCACCGAATTTATGAAAAGCTGCAAAGGCTTTTTCATCATATTCAAAAATTCCGCTACAAGTCAAAATTCCCCGTTCAACTTTCTGGGGATAGCGGTTAAAAAACAAAGCAGCGATGGATGCGCCCATCGAATGAGCGTTAATATAAACACGCTGAAGCTGCAATTCTTCTAACAATGCAGCCAAATCATCAGCGTATTCTTCTAATTCATAAGTTAATTCTTGAATTGCTGCGGCTTCTTCAGCAAGCGATCGCGATTCGGCAACAGATTCACTAGCTTGGATTATACTTGGTTTACCACGAGAACGCCCAAATCCTCGTAAATCGTACAGCAAACAATCAAATTGATCTACTAAAGCATTAGCCGTACTGCGCCAGTACCTAGCCGAACCAGCCCAACCGTGGATGAAAACCATCACTGGCTTTACCCAGGAATTAGATGGTTTTTTCACCCACTCATAATAATGCTCAACACCACGAACCTTAATGTAAGGCATTGGTCAATTGTCCTTTGTCATTAGTCATTTGTTTTTTATTATTGATTATTTTTTGGTGCTAAAAACTATTGACTGATGACTGTTGACTGCGGTCACTGAAGCTCTGTCGAAGTGTTGACTGTTATGCTGATTCTGGCTTCGGTAGGGAAGAGGGATGTACTAAAAGTTCGGCAGTGGAACGCTTCTCTACCATTTCTCGCGTCACTGTACAGCGAGTTACATCCTTACGAGATGGTAACTCATACATGACATCTAACATCAGTTCCTCGACAATGCCCCGTAATGCTCTCGCACCAGTTTTGCGGCGATAGGCTTCTTGAGCGATCGCTCGCAAGGCTTCTGGTTTAAAGTCTAATTGGACATTATCCATCTTCAGCAGTTTTTGGTACTGCTTGACTAAGGCGCTGCGTGGTTGGGTGAGAATCGCCATCAAAGCTTCTTCATCTAACGGATCTACCACGGCTACCATTGGTATCCGCCCGATAAATTCCGGAATCATGCCAAATTTCACTAAATCGTCTGGCTCTAAATAGCGGAGCGTATCGGCTGCTCGTTTTTCTTTGGTTTGTCCTTCTCCCGGTTGTACAAAGCCGATTGACTTTTTGCCCACTCTCTGATCTACAACCTTCTCTAAACCTACGAAGGCTCCACCACAGATAAATAGGATGTTGCTGGTATCAATCTGGATGCAATCTTGATAGGGATGTTTCCGGCCGCCTTGGGGTGGTACATTAGCGATCGTTCCTTCGAGCATTTTCAGCAAAGCTTGCTGTACGCCTTCACCAGAGACATCGCGGGTAATTGAAGGGTTCTCACTCTTGCGGGCAATTTTATCAATTTCGTCGATGTAGATAATTCCCCGTTGCGCTTCTTCCACATCCAAATCTGCCACCTGTAACAGTCGCAGCAAGATGTTTTCCACATCTTCGCCCACATACCCAGCTTCTGTTAAAGTTGTGGCATCGGCAACAGCAAAGGGCACATCAAGAATTTTTGCTAGGGTTTGCGCCAAAAGTGTTTTGCCACAGCCAGTCGGGCCGATTAACAAAATATTTGACTTTTGCAGTTCTACAGCGTCTTCTGTCCCTGGTTTACCACTCGCTTTCGACTGAACTATTGCCAGCCGCTTATAGTGGTTGTAAACCGCCACTGACAGGACTTTTTTGGCTTCGTCTTGACCAATAACGTGTTCGTCTAGATACTTTTTAATCTCTCTAGGTTTGGGTATTTGGTTAAACGAAAGACTGGAAGAGCGGGTACGGCGTTTTTGCGGAGGCTCGGATTTTGGTGCTGGTTGCGACGCGGCGGCACCATTAGTGTCGAGCAATTCCTCATCAAGTATTTCATTACACAAGTCAACGCATTCATCGCAGATGTAGACTCCCGGCCCTGCGATCAATTTACGCACCTGCTCTTGAGACTTGCCACAAAACGAACATTTTAAATGGGAGTCGTACTTAGACATACCAGCCTCTTATTTCAGAATGGTGACGTTTTCCCCTGGTGTGGGAATATTTTGTCTGGAAATGACTTGGTCAATCAAACCGTAGGTTTTCGCTTCTTCTGCCGACATAAAAAAGTCGCGTTCTGTATCTGCTTCAATTCTTTCTAAGGATTGACCAGTATGCTGAGACAGTAACTGATTTAATTTACCCTTAATGTAAAGAATTTCTCTGGCTTGAATTTCGATGTCAATTGCTTGCCCTTGCGCACCACCAAGCGGTTGGTGAATCATAATCCGAGAGTCGGGTAAAGACATACGCTTACCCTTAGTCCCTGCTGTGAGCAAAAAGGCCCCCATGCTAGCGGCTAATCCAAAACAGATAGTTACAACATCGGGACGGATTTGTTGTATTGTATCATAGATTGCCATGCCTGCGTAGACCGAACCACCAGGAGAATTAATGTATAGCTGAATGTCCTTTTCAGAGTCTTCAGCATCCAGGAATAATAATTGAGCAACAATCGAATTGGCAACAGCATCATCGATTGGCGTTCCCAAAAAGATAATCCGCTCTCTGAGCAGGCGGGAGTAGATATCAAATGCCCTTTCTCCCATACCCGATTGTTCTACCACCATTGGTACAATGTTGTTTGGGCCGCTTAAGTGAGAATTGATATTGATTTGACTTAAGCTGTTAATTGGGTAATTTCCCGACTGCGATAAAAGCATAAAAAAATATTTGACAACTAAGTGGGACAAACAGCGAAGCAGCAATAAACTGCCTCTTTAACTAATTTAGATTTTCATTTGCTCTGTGTGTTAACCATTATGCCTCATCTAAATTTTTCTCGTTTAACCCAGTATCTCGCGAAGATAGCACTAGATGTGGTGATTTCTTTAACATTTGTTAACCATTCTAGCGGGAAAATTGGGATGTGGGGCATTGGGCATTGGGCATTGGGCATTGGGTATAGGTTATAGGTTATTTCTCCTCTGCTTCCTCTGCTTCCTCTGCTTCCTCTGCCCTCTACAGCCTATTCCCCTTCAGTTGCAGCCGCTTCGCTAGTTTCTGCTGCGCTTTCTGGGGCTGATTCTGCTGCTTCCTCGTCTGGGGTACTTAAAGAACCTTCGGGGACAAGTTCTACTGTTGAGTTTTCTAACAGCCAATCAACGATTTTTTCGGTTGCTAGTTCGTTTTCCACTACAGAAAGTAGTCTATCCTCGTCCACTTCTTCTTCTGGGTACTGCTCCAGCAACTCTGTGACTCTAGCTTGAATTTCTGCGTCTGTCACCTGGAGAGATTCGCGTTTGCTGATTTCCCGTAAGGCGAGGGAACGTTGTAGGCGTTCAATGGCTTCATCACGCGATCGCGCCCGTAACTGGGGAATAATATCTTGGGTGAATAATTTCCTGACATCCAATCCTTGCTGCGATAGCCTGATAGCTGTTTGTGTCAGCATAGCATCGACTTCTTGCTCAATTAAAGTTGCGGGTAAGTCAACTTTTACGTGCTTCAGTAGTTCGGCTAATAAGGCTTCTTGCTGATTAGTTTTGGTTTTTTGTTCGGCTTCTTTTTGATAGCGCTCTTCTAAAGAAGCTCTTAATTCCGCTAAGGTATCAAAGTCGCTGACTTCTTGGGCAAAGTCATCATCCAATTCTGGTAATTCTTTTTCCTTGAGTTCCTTGAGTGTCACGGTAAACAAAGCTGGTTTACCTGCTAACTCTTCATTAGCATAAGGATCGGGGAATTGAGCAGAAATTTCTTTGGTTTCCCCAGGATTCATCCCTACAATGCCAGAAACAAATCCGGGAATAAACCGATCTTCGTATAATTCCACTTGAAAATCCGATGCTTCGCCACCGGGAATTGGGGTAGGTTCTGCGGATTCGTCTTCACCCTCAGCTTTAGTTAATACGCCTTTAAAATCTAAAACAGCGGTATCGCCAATTTGGGCTGCACGTCCTTCCACGGGAATCAAAGTGCCGAGTTTTTGCCGTTCTTGATCGAGAACTTCATCAACGCGAGCCGGATCGTATTTGATTTCCTCAGCTTTGGCTTGCAAACCTGTATATTTTTCTAGCTCGATTTCTGGTTCTACATCAACAGCCGCAGAAAAAGTCAGTGGTTGCCCTGGTTGATAATTATTAATTAATTCTTCAAAGTCAGAGCGTAACTGTGGTTGTCCAATTGCTTTAATGTCTTCTTGTTTAACAGCTTTTTCTATGCCATCTTGAATTAGTTCTTCTAGGGCGGCTGCTTTGATGCGAGTGGTACCTAGGCGCTGGAGCAATATTTGCCGAGGCACTTTGCCTTTGCGAAACCCAGGAATATTGGCAGTACTGGCTAGGTTTTTAATTACCTGTTCGTAGGTTTGTTTGGTAATCTCTGGTGTAATCTCTATTTCCAGCCCTATTTGACTGGCGGGAAGTTTTTCCTGGGTGACTTTCATGCTTCGTCTCTGATTTCTGGTATTTTTAACTCCGAGTACAGACACGCACGCGATCGCTCGCTGCTGTTCGTTGCTATCTCTTGGCTGGATCGGGCATCATGAGAATCCTAATCTCAATCTGTGCCCGGCAGCAGAGATCCAGTGTACTGCTAATGGCAAATGACTGAACACTTTAGTGCAATAAGTTTACCGATCGCACCTCTACGGTTGATGACAATCAATGTTTCATCCTCATTCCCCAAGACTGTTGCGTCATGCAAAACCACAAAATTATCTACTGATATTGGGGGTTGCACACTCCATATCTAAGCACATAAGTGGATTTATGATTCAGAGGGCTAACAGCGTGATATCCTGGTTTTCAAGTAGGAATTTGCAATCCCAGTCGGGATTTATTGGCACTGACGGCTCTACTGCATAGCTCAGTCGATTGTTTTGCTGGTTTTAGTTCACTTGGATCATAGTACATCCATCATCTAGGCAGCACAATTTCCCAGGCACAATTGTTGACTGAACTGGAAAATCATGAAACTCCAACAATACTTAATTACAGAATTTTAATTCTTTCATCGCTAATAAATTCGTTGTATAATAATATAATTTAAAGAAAAGTAACAAAATATGAATGTCAGCAAAAGAAAGTAAATAAGGCAAAAGCGAAGCGTTACTAAATTTATTAAAATCAAGAAATCTTCAATAATATCTATAGGGAAAGCCCTAGGGATAAATTAATAAAAGTAAATAATTAAATAAAATTTATTTAAAGTTAATGTTTACTACTCCTATTCCTTAGTGAAATAAGTTTTGTATTTTTTGCATCTGTTAAATAAATCATAAATAACCTCTTAAAGGAGGAAGTAAGGTTGTCTAAATCCTATAATGTAGCTATTCTGGGCGCAACTGGTGCAGTGGGCACTGAGTTGTTGGAATTACTAGAAAGCCGGAATTTCCCGGTAGCAAATTTAAAATTGTTAGCCTCCGAGAGGAGTGTGGGGCGGACAATCTCCTTTAAAGGAGAAAATTTACCAATAGAGGCAGTCAGCGATCGCGCCTTTGAAGGTGTAGATATTGTCCTTGCCAGTGCTGGTGGTTCCACATCCAAAGCTTGGGCCCCCAAAGCCGTAGAAAAAGGCGCAGTTGTCATCGATAACTCTAGTGCCTTCCGGATGCAAGAGTCCGTACCTTTAATCGTCCCAGAGGTAAATCCCCAAGCCGCAGCAACTCATCAAGGCATCATTGCCAACCCCAATTGCACGACAATTTTAATGGCAGTGGCAATCTGGCCGTTACATCAAATTCAACCGATCAAAAGGCTAGTAGTCGCCACTTATCAGTCTGCCAGTGGTGCAGGTGCCAAAGCAATGGCAGAAGTGCAAACCCAATCCCAGGCGATTTTAGCAGGCAAAACCCCAGTCGCCGAAGTATTACCTTATCCGTTGGCATTTAATCTCTTTCCCCACAATTCTCCTTTAACCGATTGGGGCTATTGTGAAGAAGAAATGAAAATGGTCAACGAAACCCGTAAAATCTTTAGTAACCAACAAATAAGAATTACTGCCACTTGTGTGCGGGTTCCCGTACTTCGCGCCCACTCAGAAGCAGTTAATATAGAATTCGAGACCCCCTTTAGCCCAGAGTCAGCTAGAGAAATTTTAAGCCACTCTCCTGGAGTTAAGTTGGTAGAAGATTGGCAATCAAATCACTTCCCTATGCCAATTGAAGCCACTGGTCGAGATGAAGTTTTAGTAGGCAGAATTCGTCAAGACATTTCTCATCCTTGTGGTTTAGAACTGTGGCTATGTGGCGATCAAATTCGTAAAGGTGCAGCATTAAACGCAGTGCAAATTGCTGAGTTATTAGTAGAAAAAAATCTACTAAAACCATTAGCTATTAGTCATTAGTCAATTGTCAATTGTCATTCGTCATGGGTTTTAGACAACTGACAACTAACAACTGACAGTTGACAACTGACAATTATGAAAATAAAACCACCAAGCGAAAAATAACAAAAAGGATAATCAGGAGTACAAAAAGGGTGGGAGATTTTGGTAGAGTTTTAACCGCTATGATTACGCCGTTTAAAGAAGACGGTAGTGTCAACTATGATGTAGCGGCAGAACTAGCAGCACATCTAGCGAATAACGGTACAGATACATTGGTGGTATGTGGTACAACAGGTGAATCTCCTACCTTAACTTGGGATGAGGAGTATCAGCTGTTTGTGGAAGTGTTGCAGGCGGTAGCGGGAAAAGCCAAAGTCATCGCCGGCTGTGGTTCTAATTCCACCAAAGAAGCGATCGCCGCCACTCAAAAGGCAGCTAAAATAGGAGTACATGGGACTCTACAAGTTGTCCCCTATTACAATAAACCGCCCCAAGCTGGACTGTATCAGCACTTTCAAGCGGTAGCGCAAGCCTGTCCCGACTTACCTATCCTGTTGTATAACATTCCCGGTCGTACTGGACAAAACCTCAGTTCAGAAACAGTTGCCCGGTTAGCGGAGATTAATAATATTGTTGGTATAAAAGAAGCTAGTGGGAGTTTAGACCAAGCAAGTGAAATTCGCCGCTTGACACCAAAAGAATTTCAGATTTACGCTGGAGATGATTCTTTAACTTTGCCTTTGTTAGCGATCGGTGCTAAAGGTGTGGTGAGCGTAGCTTCGCATCTGGTAGGAAACCAACTACAGCAGATGATCCAAGCCTTTAATGTCGGAAAATTTGAAGTAGCGACTGCAATACATCTGCAACTTTTTCCGCTGTTTAAAGCTTTATTTTTAACTACAAATCCCATTCCCGTGAAAACAGCATTAAAAATTCAAGGTTGGGAGGTTGGTTCAACTCGGCTACCTTTATGTGAAGCTGAACCAGAAATTAGTCACAAGTTAGAGGTGGTTCTCAAAGAACTTAGTTTAATCTAAGTAGCAGCTTGTTACTTGCTAGCAAGTTCAGGGTTACTACAGATACATAAGAAACAAGGAAAATACATAATTTTTACCAGGTACAGTGGCAACTCCTGTGTTACGACTGAATAGCTATAATATGAATCCTTCAGCGTAAAATCCATTTTTATTGAACAAACAATAGAAAAATCTGATTTAAATTAGGCTGCTTTGGGAATGTCCGGATAAGACAGCTAATGTTGTCTTTGATACAAGATGCTAACTTTATTAACTTAAATTAACCACAAACAACAATTCAAGGAGCAAATGGCTAAAAACGATACAAGCTCCGCCCTAAAAATTATTCCTTTGGGCGGATTACATGAGATTGGTAAAAATACCTGTGTTTTCGAGTACGACGACGAAATTATTTTATTAGATGCAGGTTTAGCCTTTCCCACAGAGGCAATGCATGGTGTCAATATTGTCCTGCCAGATACCACCTATCTCCGGGAAAATCGCCATAAAATTAAAGGCATGATTGTTACCCACGGTCATGAAGACCACATAGGTGGGATTGCATTTCACCTCAAACAATTTGAAATACCTGTAATTTATGGGCCCAGACTAGCAATGGCGATGCTAGAGGGAAAATTAGAAGAAGCTGGGGTACGCGATCGCACAGAGTTAAGATCTGTTTTACCCCGTGATGTCGTCAGAATTGGCAAATCCTTCTTTGTCGAATACATTCGCAACACCCACTCCATTGCTGATAGCTTCACCGTAGCGATTCATACACCCATAGGTATAGTGATCCACACGGGAGATTTTAAAATCGACCACACCCCAGTTGATGGAGAAAAATTTGACTTACAACGGCTAGCAGAACATGGCGAAAAAGGCGTGCTTTGTTTGTTAAGCGATTCGACAAACTCAGAAGTACCCGGATTTACTCCTTCAGAACGTTCTGTATATCCCAATCTTGAACGGGTATTCTCCCAAACCCCAGGAAGATTATTTGTCACTACTTTTGCTTCTAGTGTCCATCGCATCAACATGATTTTGGAACTGGCGCAGAAGTATAACCGTACAGTGACAGTCGTCGGTCGTTCAATGTTGAATTTGATTGCCCATGCGCGTAATCTAGGCTACATCAAATGTCCCGAACATCTGTTACAACCTTTACATACTGTCCGCAATCTACCTGAAGAAAATGTACTAATTTTGACCACAGGGTCTCAAGGCGAACCGATGTCAGCAATGACAAGAATTGCTAACAAAGAACACCCCCATATTAAAATTCGCCCAGGGGATACGGTAGTATTTTCCGCTAACCCAATTCCCGGAAATACTATCGCTGTGGTAAATACTATAGATAAACTGATGCTCCAAGGCGCAAACGTTGTCTATGGACGAGAAAAAGGAATTCACGTTTCTGGTCACGGTTGTCAAGAAGACCAAAAACTGATGATTGCTTTAACCAAACCGAAGTTTTTCGTACCATTTCACGGCGAACATCGAATGTTGGTGAAGCACGCGCAAACAGCGCAAAGTATGGGTATTCCCGAAGAAAATATGGTGATTATCCAGAATGGCGATATCGTGGAATTGACAGAAGGCGCGATTCGTGTATCTGGGAAAGTTCCATCAGGAATTGAATTGGTAGATACTACTAGTTCTGGGATGGTCAGCGCTAAGGTATTGCAAGAACGCCAGCGCATGGCTTCGGAAGGGATTGTCACTATTGCCGCAGCCATTGATTGGAGTGGTAAATTATTAGCCAAGCCAGAAATTCACCTACGGGGTGTGGTAACCAGTATAGAGCGATCGCTCTTACAAAAATGGGTACAACAGCGAATTGAAGAAATTTTGGGCGTTCGTTGGTCAGAATTCGCCCAACCTGGTGAAGGAGAGCAACCCGAAGTCGATTGGGGTGGTTTGCAAGGGATGTTAGAGAGAGAATTACAACGCTCCATCCGTCGGGAATTGCAATGTCAACCTACTGTGACATTGTTAATGCAGATTCCTGATGAGCCACCTGTAAAAGTTAGCGATGGGAGAAGACGGCGGCCTAGGACTGCTGCTCAGGTAGCTTCGTAAGGTATTTAGAATTACAATTTAACGCAAAGACGCGAAGACGCAAAGTTATTTCTAAGTGTCTTTGCGTTTTGGTGTGAAAAAAATTCTCTTACATAGCTTAATGTTGACTCATAAAATCTTTTTTTCAGTAAAATTTTCTGAAACTTGAAAGGTATAGTTTCTATATTTGGAGCTAAGCTATAGCAGTTTCGGAGTAAATTTCCATGACCACGACGCCAGTCAAAATTACTAACTAAGTAATCAAAAAATCATCTTTGATTACCTAGTGAATCCATAGGTAAGCCAAAATTAAAGTACATAATGTTAGCGGTACACCAAAGCGGAGATGGTCGAGAAATGTTAACTTATACCCTAAATTTTTAGCAGCTTCGACAACTATTAAGTTAGCAACTGAACCAAATAAGGTGAGATTACCCGCTAATGTAGATCCGGCTGCAAGTAATAGCCAATATGGGGTATTATCTTTGGGAATCAAAGGATGCAATAAGAGTACAGCCGGAACATTAGATATTAGATTAGATAAAATAACAGTTACACTCAAAAAATTTGCAGAATTATTGACTGCATGAGTAAATAATTGTAGTAAATTTAATTTTTCTGTAACTCGCGTCAAAATAAACAAGCCGGAAAACATCACTAGCAAATTCCAATCGATTCTTTGGAGAATGCGCTGTGGTTTAATTCGTCGCGTAATCAACAACAAACTAGCAGCAACTAAAGCCGACTCCGCTAGAGGTAGACCAACAGCAAAGGCGATAAGTAATCCTGTAGTGATAACTAATGTTTTATTAAATAAAGGTTTGTAAATCCGGTAGTTTCCAGATGCTAATTGCTGACAAGCCTGGGTAGAACGAACATCAGGATAAAGTAACCATAGCAAGCCTATCTGAATTACTAAGCCAATTAAGCCGACTGGAGCGAGTGCGCAAAGGAAATCTAGGTAGGGAATTCCTGAGAAAGAACCTATGAGAATGTTTTGAGGATTACCACTCAAAGTGGCTACAGAACCTATATTAGTTGCACCTGCAATCGCTAGTAAATAAGGTATGGGATTTAAACTCAAGGCTTGAGTTAAGCTCAAAACCAATGGTGTAAAAATTAATGCTACTGTATCATTAAGAAATACGGCAGAGAGGATACCGCTACCAAAGGTTAAAGCTATCAATAAGCCAAGAGGACTGCGGGTAATGCTCAATAATATAGAGAGCGATCGCGCAAAAAATCCGGCGTAAGTTAGACTAGTATTGACTACCATCATACTCAGCAAAAATACGATGGTATTAGCATCAATAGCTTGCCATGCCTCTGTTAAATTTACAGCACCCAAGGCAATTAAAAAAGCAGAACCCACTAGGGCTATAGTGGCACGGTTCATGCGTAATCCAGGGATGTAACCCAATGCCAAGCCCAAGTAAGTCAACCCTAAAACGCCATAGATTGCAAATTGTCGGATAATCACTTGCGTTACCTAGTGATGGAGGAGACAGGGGCTAAGGAGCAGGATCAGGAGACAAGAAATTTTTACCTAATAGTTGACATACCTAACAGCACATGGTAAAAAAGCTGCTGTCAAGCTAATAACAATTCTCCAAAATCTTGCTATATATCATTCACCCCATCTTTACTTCCCGATAACCTTGTCTCCGTTTAATTGTTACAACTAGGAAGCGCAATAGTATTCTGCATCAGCTTACAGATTTGTATACAATCTAGCAGTTAGTATTTTTACTCAACGTTATACTAGGTAATTAAATTTTGTAACAAATAGTGCAAAACCCATCCAAAGATAGATGTCTTCACTAAAATCTTAACTATGTCAAGTTATGAACAAGATCAGCAGATCACACTTCCGATTCCAGGGAAATTGCGTTTAACTTGACGTAGTTATAAATGAGTTCTCATTTAAGTGGCTACGGATAACATCAGATTGCATCTAGTAGAAACAAGATTTTTCCGGGAAGAGTCTAAGCCACTATGTATATGTTCATCGTAAAGGTGAATACCCTCCATCAAATAGAGGAGTAACCATGAAGGTATTTGATAATACCACAAAAAGAATTTTCTTGGCAAGCTGGGTATCAATTAATCAAGCAGAAGCTACTAATACCCAAGTCAACCAGCTGCCACATTCTGCTACTAAGTCTTCTGGCGATATCCTCCAGCCCTTACGACAAAAAGTAGACAGTATTCAAGTACGCGATCGCAAATTGGCGCACCGCTTGTGTCAGTTAATTCCGGCTCAGTGTCCTTTTGAGCGTGATGTCAAGTTATTTGGCAAGACTTTATTTCATATTCCGCCAATGTGTAAGCTGAATCCTTTATATGAGGAAGTAGTTGGCTTACGTTTCCGGGCGTTATGCTATCTAGCTGATGAATGTGGAGAGGATATTTCTCAGTAC
The DNA here is from genome assembly GCF_014697075.1 of Tolypothrix sp. FACHB-123. Taxonomy (GTDB): domain Bacteria; phylum Cyanobacteriota; class Cyanobacteriia; order Cyanobacteriales; family Nostocaceae; genus Aulosira. The sequence goes on from NZ_JACJRE010000031.1 coordinate 50,765, forward strand.
TGTTAGGGGCTAGGAGCTAGGAGCTAGGAGCTAGGGACTAGAGAAAAGAGATTTTCTCGCGATCGCCTGATTTGCCATTTGCAAGTTATCATTTCTCAAATTTGAGTTCATAAATTAACAAAGAGTCCAGAATTAAAGCAAGCTGCTAGTTAATTCTGGACTCTTGAGCAATTTGAGATTTGAGATTTTGGATTAAATGCTAAAAATTAGTCTGAGTCTAATTTTTGATCCGCCTGACTTGCCATTTTTGAATGGCTTCTTGTGCATCTTCATAAGCAGATGTCATCTCTGGGATTAAAGCCGCAGTTTCAATTGCTGCATTTAGTTCCCCTTTGACAGCACGATTTTTTGCCAAATCCAAAATCTTCTCGCTCCATTGATTGATGGATTTTTGAGCAACATCAAAGCCTGGTTGTCCTGGTGGAACTTTCTTGGCTACTTCAATAGCACGATTATATGTAGATGCTTGTCCTGGTCTAATTAGAGCATTAGCGGCGTCTAAGAGAGTTTTATTACTAACATACTGCTTGGCTTCTAGTCGCCATTGGTTAATCAGTGCTTGGGCTTTGGGATACAGTTCTTCTTCTTTAGTAATTAATTGTGCCGCAGCGATCGCATTTGCATACTGTTTTTGTTGGGCGCGACCTTCTGCTAAATCTAAAATCATCCGACTCCAGATTTTAATATCTTCTTGGGCTTGTTCGTAAAGCGGTTCGCCTGATTGAATTTTTCGCGCAGTAGCGATCGCTAAACTTAAATCGCTGGCTTGAGTTTCCCGCAAAGACATTTTCGCCAAGTCCAATACAGCTTGATTGCGCTGTTGCGATTCGGAATTCGTAACCTTTGGTGTAGATTTGGCTGTAGGTGCTGGTTTTGGCGTTGGCGATTGAGTTGGTGGTGCTGTAGTCGTGGAATTAGAGACAGCAGTACTGTTATTAGGCAAATTAGTCAGGTCTTTCGCCTCATTAGTCGTCGTATTAGACGATGTGGTCAATACTTCAGACGTTTTCAATCTGGTTTGATTGCGCAGAAAAACTACTGCAACTAAACCTAAAATTAATAAACTCCCTCCTAGCCACCACAAAAGCTGGCTCCAAAATGATTTTTTTACCTGAGTCCCAGGTGCTTGAGAGATAAAACCTGAAGAAGAAGCGGGAAGAGACTGTTCCTCATGAATCGTCTGTGATGCAGATGGGAGTACTTGGGATTGTTTTTTCGTCACCGACTGGGAGGCTCCATTTCCAGCAAACCCTTGGGCTGCTTGATTGGGAAACTTCTCGCTGACGGCTGTAAATTGTGGCGGCTTCCCTGGGGGATATTTAGGGCTAATAGTAGTTTCTAACCCAGAAATTGCTTGATTATTGCTTGTTGTTTGGACTTTTGTCGCAGTTTTGCCAGAATTTGTGGCGAGAGAAGGTGCTGCACGCGCCACTACAAAAGATTCTTCGGGAAAAATAACGTTTCCTACTTCGCTTTTCGCTGGTGTAATTTTGCTGCGCAATGGCGGTAGGATGATTTGCTGCGGCGATGGTACAACAGCAACGGGGTTTTGTGCTGGTCGCCAATGATGTTGACATAATTCTGGGGTAAGAATGCTCAGCTGATTGACTAAATTCCCCAGATTACTACCATGACCAGAACTTAAAGCTTGTAATAATCCTGCGGTGAAGAATCCATGACCTAGTTCTCGGCTTTCATGGGAGAATTGCTCTGGTTGGCAAGAAAGAATTGTTGCTAATTGTAGCTCTTGAGCCAGTTCGAGAGTTTCTTGACCAACGGGAGCATCAGCTTGGGTACCAAAAGCGCGGTTGATATCCAGGATCAGCAATACATTTAACTCAGTTAGCTGCAAACTCTGTAAGAGCGATCGCAATTCTATGCCAGTTTCCTGAACTAAATCGGGATTTCCCTCGACCGGCATTAAATAATCTTGTCCCTTGTAGTTAATGGCATAGCCGCTAAAGAATAACCAAAGATAGTCCTGTGGTTGCCAATAATTTGCGGCTAAATCTTCTAATAACAGCAGGATATTCTCGCGCGTCGGATATGTAGATTTGTCTCTCATGATCGGTGGCGAGGTATCCGTCATCAGTAGGCAGTTTTGCGGTAAAAAACCTGCCTCTGTAGCCAAAAAGTCTTTCAGCGCTTCGGCATCAGCTTGAGCGCAACTTAAAGGTTGAAATAAATGATATTGATTGATGCCAATAGTAATCGCCCAGTAATTTACCATCCCCTCTGTGTCGCTTCTTGTTTGCTTGAAATTGCTGTTGGCTTTGCGGAAAAAACAAAGTTAACCTATGTCTTATAGTCTAGGAGATTCTTATCATCACCCTGATAATATGTGATTTTTATTACATAAAATAGCCGGAAATTACTTTCACTCAATTTAAATTAGAGATTCTGTAGACAGGAGCGAAAAAATCATGAGTAGAAGTGTTGCTCATCAACTATCATCGATCATTTCCTTTTCAGTTATTAGCCAAATTGCCAGAAAAATCCGGATAGTTCAGTTAGGAGTTTTGCTTTTTTCGGCGGTTCCGGTGTGGTTTGCTTATGAGGCGATCGCCCCGCAGATTGTGAGAGCTTACACAGCCAGAGTTGACTTGGCAATCGATCGACTACCAGAAGAAAATTACGAAACCATACTCAGAAGGGCAGAAGCAGTAGCCAGAGCCGCAGCTCAAAGGAGTTTTGACCAAGATATTTTAGTCACAGATGTATCCGTAATTGTCTCCGTACAAAGTCTAGGAGCGATCGCCCCAGTTTTAGCTTTAGAAGTAACTCGTCAACAATGGCGTACTCGTCCCGATGCGCAACGTTGGGCAACTTATTTTAAAACAGCGCGATCGCTTCTGTTATTTGACCCCAAGCCCACAGAGAAAAAGTAGGGAAGAGAGACAAAGGGGACAAAGGGGACAAGGAGGACAAGGGAGACAAGGGGGACAAGGAATTTTAGATTTTAAATTTGCAATTGTGGATTCCAATCTAAAATCCAAAATCCAAAATCCAAAATTGTTTCAATGCCCCATGCCCTATGCCCAATTCCCATTTTTATGTTGCCAGTGTCAATTGATGGCTTAGAATAAAAAGGTTGTCAAGAATTGCGATATCCGCTATCATGGCTGTTCCAAAGAAGAAAACATCTAAGTCTAAAAGAGATAAGCGCCGAGCTAACTGGAGACATAAAGCTGCTGTTGAAGCACAAAAAGCTCTTTCCCTAGGCAAGTCTATTTTGACTGGACGCTCTACATTTGTCTATCCAACTGCTGAAGACGAAGAAGCAGAAGACGAATAATAATGTCGATAGTTAAGAAAGGCACGAACAGCGCTGTTAATTTGGCGCTTTTTCGTTGCTTTTCTCATGGCATTATCCATACATAGTTATAGTTAATTGGACAATCTCCATTAACTATTGCCTATGGGTGATGAGCAAATAATTTATCGAAATTAAGCTATCTGTAGTTTCTGGATTTTTAGTACTCTGCGCAATTGGTATTTTTTATCCTTTTGGAGTAGTGCAGATGCTCAAATCCTTAGACAATCATCTCAAGAAAACCAATTATCTTGAAAAAGTGATTTTTCTAAGATTATGTTAGGAAAATTTTTTCAGAAACCAGAGCAAGAAAATAACGAACGGGTTCCGCCTGGTCAATATTTGGCTAAAGGCTTTCCCGTTTTAACTTATGGTGCAACACCACAAATAAATATAGAAGAATGGGAATTTAAAGTTTGGGGTTTAGCAAAACCTGCTACTTTTACATGGGCAGATTTTATGGCTTTACCTCAATCTGAATTCACAGCAGATTTTCACTGTGTGACGCGCTGGTCTAAACTTGATGTTAAGTGGACTGGGATTAAAGTTACAGATTTTATGAGTTTGTTAGAGGTAGATCCCCAAGCAGTTCATGTGATGGAACATTGCTATGGTGGCTACACTACTAATATCTCAATGACAGATTTTGTCCGAGAAGAAAATTTCTTTGCTTTTCAATTATTTGGTGAACCCTTACCAGCAGAACATGGCGGGCCGATGCGCTTAGTTGTTCCCCATCTTTATGCTTGGAAAAGCGCTAAATGGATTAATGGTTTAGAGTTTCTCAACAGTGAAGAACTGGGTTTTTGGGAGCGTAATGGTTATCACCAACGGGGTGAACCTTGGGCGGAAGAAAGGTATAGTTACTAATTCGTAATTCGTAATTAATAAGAATTGCTGAAAAATACGCCGAGAAGGATACTACCCAGCATCTCCGGTTTTTGCTGGGTAGCACCCTCATATTTGAAAGAATATTATAATTTTAGTATGCGAATCATTGCTCGCAGTACTTTACGGCAATTTTGGGAAATACATCCTGATGCCGAGCAGCCACTCAAAACTTGGTATGATGAAGTTTCTCGTGCAGAATGGACTAGTCCGACAGATATTAAAATTACTTATCGAAATGCCAGTATTATTGCTAATAATCGCGTAGTTTTTAATATTAAAGGCAATAAATATCGCTTAATTGTTCACGTTCGTTATGACATTAATATTGTTTTCATCCGCTTTGTAGGTACGCACTCTGAATACGATAACGTAGATGCGGCAACAATTTGAGGTAATGTGTATGCTCGAACTCCGACCAATCCGAAATGAAGCTGATTATCGTGTTGCACTTGATGAAATAGAAAGATTATTTGATGCAGAACCTAATACACTAGAATGCGATCATTTAGAAGTTTTAACAACTCTAGTAGAAGCATACGAACAACAACACTATCCAATTGCAGCACCAGAACCAATAGAAGCTATTTTGTACTATCTTGAATCTCGTGGTTTATCTACTCACGATTTAGAACCTATTATTGGAAGTCTGGAAGAGGTTGCAGCAATTTTAAATCGCCAGCAACCACTAACATTAGAGATGATTCGGCGTTTAAATCAACAATTAGGAATTCCTGCTGATGTGCTGATTCAACCATACTCTCTCATGAAAAATTCAGCTTAATGCAAAATGTGAACTAATTAACCCAGGAATCGCTTGAGGAAAGCTAACTTTCCTTGATAAGGAGCGTAACGCCAATTTAAATCAAATAAAAACGAGTTTTGCAAAACACTTTTGCGGTGGGAGAAAGTGTCAAAACCAGCTTTACCGTGATAACTACCAATACCACTATCACCCACACCACCAAATGGTAAAGACGGAACACCATATTGCATGATTGTATCGTTAAGACAAACTCCACCGGATGTAGTTTCCTGCAAAATGCGCTGTTGCAGGTTTTTGTTTTGCGAAAATAAGTATAAAGCTAAGGGTTTTGGTCGCGAGTTAATTAGGGCGATCGCTTCTTGGATGTCATCATATTCAATAATGGGTAAAATCGGCCCAAAAATCTCTTCCTGCATAATTGCATTATCTAAAGAGACGTTCTCAAGCAGCGTGGGAGCTATATAACGTTCCGCCAGGTTCGTTTTTCCACCAATGATGACTTCACCATTTTTTAGAAGATTTACTAATCTATCAAAGTGTTTTGTAGAGATAATACGAGCATAATCAGGACTCGTTTCTGGGTTATCTCCATAAAATTCTTTGATAGTTTTTTTCAGTCCTTCTACTAAATTTATTTTAATTTTTTTATCAACTAAAATATAGTCAGGAGCGATACAAGTTTGTCCAGCATTTACAAATTTACCCCAAATAATCCGCTTAACGGTGTGTTCTAAGTTAATTTCTGTATCTACAATACAAGGGCTTTTACCACCTAATTCTAAAGTAACTGGTGTAAGGTGTTTTGCTGCTGCTTCCATGACAATTCTGCCGACATTTGTACCACCAGTAAAAAAGATATAATCAAATTTTTCTGCTAACAGATTTTGGCTAGTTTCTACACCACCTTCTACCAGTGCAATATATGCTGGATCAAAATATTTAGCAATTATCCCAGCCAGCAAACTAGAGGTATGAGGCGCAAGTTCTGAAGGTTTGAGAATTGTACAATTTCCAGCCGCGATCGCACCAACTAAAGGCCCAATCATTAAGTTAAATGGATAGTTCCAAGGGCCGATAATTAAAACTACTCCTAAAGGATCTGGATAAATTTTAGCTGAGTATTGCAAAAATTCCAGAGGAACGGCGGCTTTTTGTGGCTTAGTCCAAGTTTTGATATGCTTAATTGCGTAATCAATTTCTTTATATACTAAAATTTCTGTAGCATAAGCTTCAAATTCTGGTTTATTTAAATCGGCTTTTAATGCTTGAATAATTGCTTGTTCATTTTCTATAACTGCTTGTTTGAGAATTTTTAATTTTTCTATGCGAAAAGCAACATCTTTAGTTTTACCAGTTTGAAAAAATTCGCGTTGTTTATGAATAATATCGTTGATAGAAATTGATAATTCAGTAATCATGTTTTTTATAGGGGCTAGAGGCTAGGGGCTAGGGAAGGGAGAAAAGAGGGATAAGGAAAGGGGGACAAGGGAGACAAGGAAGAAATTATCAATGACAAATAACCAATGACTATTGACTATTGACTCATATTTTTACAGGTAGCATAACAATAAATACACTACCTTGACCCAACTCAGATTTAACTAGAATATTTCCTTGATGAGCTTCAACAATTCGCCGGGAAAGATACAGCCCTAAGCCACTACCAGAACTCTTGTGACTTCCTTGGCGAAAACGCTCAAATAATGTGGTTTTTTCTTCAGGTGAAATACCGGGGCCTGTGTCTTCTACTTCAACAATTAGGAATTCACTAAAAGCGGAATTTTCCACAGCATCTAAATACGACTTTTTGCTGCTTTGGGTTGTTGAACCAAGATGAATATTTACTGAGCCAGAATCGGTAAATTTTATAGCATTACCAATTAGGTTAGTCAATAAACGATGCAATTCTAAGCGATCGCCCATGACTGAATTGATGGTTAACTCTTGAGCAATTCCTAAATTCATCGACAGTGATTTTGCTTCAGTTAAAGGTGTTAATTCTCCCACCACCTCCTCTAATAATTGGCGGAGGTTCACTGGTTGAAATGCCAAGGTTTTGCGACCAGCTTCAAAGCGGTAAACTTCCAATAGGGTATTCACCATTGACAGCAAATTGGTGTTGCTACGCGCCATAATCGCGATCACTTCCTCCATTTGCGGTGATAATGCTCCCAAAGCACCCTGCTGAAACAGCATGAGTACGCGATCGGCGGCTACAAGGGGGGTGCGTAAGTCGTGGGTGAGACGGGAAACAAAATCTTCGCGCTGACGAGCAATTTCATCGCGTTCATCGATACTATGTTTTAAGCGTAAGAGCGATCGCACTCGTGCTAATAATTCATCCACAGTTACAGGTTTGCGGATAAAGTCATCAGCGCCTAAATCTAATCCCTTAGCAACATTTGGCGCATCATGAGCAGTAATCAGCAGTATGGGGATATATTGCTGCATGGCAGTATTTCCACGTATGCGCCGAGTAACTTCGTAACCATCCATTCCCGGCATCATTAAATCCAGCAATACCAAATCACAAGGAGATGCTTCGAGTTGCGCTAATGCTGAAGCACCATTTTCTGCTGTGCTAACTGTGTAGCCTTCTTCCTCCAAAATAGTTTTGATTAAAAACACGTTATCTGGGGAATCATCTACAACCAAAATTTTGTCAGAGCGAGAATTTTGCGAGTTCATGTAGCGACCAGGTATACGGTAAAATTAATTGTTCTCAGAGCTACTTTAATTGGTATTATTTCCTTTGGGTTATTACTGAAGGAGATTGCTCTAAGCAGAAAAATTATTTACATAAAAAAGTTTAATAAGTTTAAAAAAAATTAACAAATAATCACTAGCTAATTAAATTATGGCTCGTAAACTTTTAGAACTAAATACAGAAGATGGCGGCACGATTTTGGTAGCTGTAGAAATACCAGAAGTATCTGTGGGGCGTGTAGCTGCTACTGGTGAGTTACCGATGGAAAAAGTAGAAGGTAGCTTCGATGCAGTTAAAGATTTAATAGTTCGCGGCTGTCGCCCAATTACAAAGGCATTTCACATCTTACAGCAAGAATCACAACCGGTAAGCGGAGAAGTTGAGTTTGGGGTGAATTTTACCACCAAAGGCTCAGTTTATGTAGTTGAATCCAGTGGGCAAGCATCACTTAAAGTGAAAATAACTTGGAATTTGGCAGCAAAAGAAAACAAGTAATAAATTTTCATGAGTTGGGATTTAGTTAAAGCTTGTACTGTGGCGATCGCCACTCCGGAAAATAGCATTCGGGGTACAGGCTTTTTCATCTCAACACAAGGACACTTACTTACCTGCGCCCATGTAGTTGAAGAGACTGGCGGTTGGGAAAACGTGCGAGTCAATGGGCAAAGGGTGGAGTTGGTTTATTTAGGCGATCGCACTGGCGATGATTTTGCCATCTTGCAATTACCTGGTTATCAGGGTGATTCAGTCCCCCTAGCTTTTAATTTTCAGCCAATGGATCGATTTTTGTCTATTGGTTATGGGCGTTTGGATTTTCCGCAAGGCGCTTCGATTGATGGCACAATCACTGATGTGAATCCCCAGTTTGAATTTAGCAACTTACCAATGTTGCGGTTGCGAGTTAAAGCGAATTCGCAACAAGTGCAAGGTGGGTATAGTGGTTCGCCTGTATTTAATGCGGAAACTCAGCGAGTTATTGGCATAATTGCTGCTTACGACAATACAGAAGGTGCATTGGCTTTACCACTAGCCACGATAAAACAAAAATGCTCAAATTTGTCAATATTTCTGGATATTAATCAGAATGTACCACCGTTGCCACCAAATAGCGACAGCGCCAGAGTTTTTATTAGCTATCGCAGTCAAGACCCAGATTTGAGCCTTGCCCAACATTTTTATGAAGCCATCAAAGCAGCTGGACATGAAGCATTTATGGCGGGTGAGAGTATTCGCTTAGGGGAAAACTGGCCCCAGCGCATTGATAGAGAATTAGAACGGTGTGATTATTTTCTGCTGCTGTTGTCTCCACAATCAGCAACTAGTGAGATGGTGACAGAAGAAGTAAGAAGGGCAAAACAGTTACAGGATGTGCGTCCTGAGCATAAACCAGTAATTTTGCCAATTCGCGTCAATTTTCCCTTAAGTTCACCACTAAATTATGATTTACGGGGTTATTTAAGTCAGATTCAGCAGCGAGAGTGGAAATCGCCTGCTGATACTTCAAAGATTTTGCCAGAAATATTGAGTTTGTTGGCGGGTAGCCAAGACCTTGAAGACCTCACCCCCTCAATCCCCCTCTCCGCAAGCACAGAGGGGGAGGTCGTCGTCCTTCATCCTTCAGATCCACCCCTACCAGTTGCAGAACCAGAATTACCAGAAGGACAGGTAGATTTAGCTTCGGAATTTTATATTGAACGTCCCCCAATCGAATCTCGCTGCTACGAAGCAATTTTGAAGCCAGGATCTCTGATTCGGATCAAAGCACCGCGACAGATGGGTAAAACCTCACTCATGGCGCGGATTCTCCATCATGCTTCACAACAGAGTTGTTTAACTGTTCCTTTGAGCTTTCAGTTAGCAGACGGAAAAGTTTTTGCCGATTTAGATAAATTTCTCCAGTGGTTTTGTGCCAGCGTGGGGCGACGGCTGAGGATATCTAACAAGCTAGGGGATTACTGGGACGATATTTTTGGCAGTAAAGATAACTGCACTGCTTATTTTGAGGAGTATTTACTGGCACAAATCAACCAACCTCTTGTTTTGGGATTGGATGAAGTTGATTTGGTCTTCCAACATCGCGAAATAGCTGCTGACTTTTTTGGACTATTACGTGCTTGGCATGAGGACGGAAAAAATCGGGAGATTTGGAAAAGACTGCGGTTGGTAGTGGTGCATTCCACTGAAGTCTACATTCCAATGAATATCAATCAATCGCCCTTTAATGTAGGTTTGCCGATTGAATTACCAGAGTTTAACGCTCAACAAGTGCTGAATTTGGCACAAAGGCATGGACTCAATTGGAGTTCAACCCAAGTTGAGCAGTTAATGGCAATGGTGGGAGGGCATCCCTATTTGGTAAGAGTCGCACTTTATAACATTGCCCGACAAGATAATACCCTTGATTTGCTGTTACAAACAGCACCCACAGAAGCTGGGCTTTATAGTGACCATTTGCGACGGCATTTGTGGAATTTAGAACAACGTCCAGAATTAGCTGCTGCAATCAAGAAAGTAGTTGCTAATACTAGCCCAGTTCGCTTGGATTCGATAGAATGCTTTAAATTACTCAGTATGGGATTACTGCAACTGCAAGGAAATGATGTTACGCCTCGTTGCAATTTGTATCGTCAATATTTCCGCGATCGCCTGAGAGTTTAGATGATGAGTACAGAACATAATCTAGCCTACGAGTATCAAGTTGGGGGTAGTTTACCAATAAATGCCCCCAGTTATGTCAAGCGACAGGCAGACGAAGATTTGTATGAGGCATTAAAAGCTGGGGAATTTTGTTATGTGCTGAATTCGCGGCAGATGGGCAAGTCTAGCTTGCGAGTGCAAACAATGCAACGCTTGCAAAATGAAGGCATTGCTTGTGCAGCAGTTGACTTGACAAAAATTGGTAGTCAGCAAGTTACACCAGATCAGTGGTATGCGGGTGTAGTGCGTATTTTGGTGAGTAGTTTTGAGCTTTCAAACAAGTTTAATTTACGCAGTTGGTGGCGAGAACACGATCATCTTTCTCCGGTACAACGATTAAGTGAATTTATCGAAGAAGTTCTGCTAGTTGAGATATCTGAATCAATTGTGATTTTTGCAGATGAAATCGACAGTATTCTCAGCTTGAACTTTTCGAGTGACGATTTTTTTGCTTTGATCCGAGACTGTTATAACCAGCGTGCTGATCAGCCAAAATACAAGCGCATCACCTTCGCATTGTTGGGAGTAGCCACACCCTCAGATTTAATTCAAGATAAAAAGCGTACACCTTTTAATATTGGCCAAGCAATTGAATTAAAAGGCTTTGATTTGCAAGAAGTTCAGCCTTTAATTGATGGATTGGTGAACAAAGTCAATAATCCTCAAGTAGTGATGCAAGAAATTTTGTTTTGGACAGGTGGGCAGCCATTTCTCACCCAAAAGCTTTGTCATCTTGTTCTTACTAACATGGAGATTTCAGCTATAGAAAAGCTGGTGCGCGTACACATTGTTAAAAATTGGGAATCTCAAGATGAACCAGAGCATTTGAAAACGATACGCGATCGAATTTTCAGGGATGAGCAATATACTGGTAGATTATTAGGAATTTATCAACAAATTTTACTTCTAGGAGAAGTTGCAGCTTATGAAATTTACGAACAGATGGAATTGAGGCTATCTGGTTTAGTTATTAAAAAGCATGGAAATTTAATGCTTTATAACCAAATTTATAAAGCTGTTTTTGATCAAAACTGGGTTAATAAAGCTTTATCTCAGTTACGTCCCTATGGAGAATCAATTATCGCCTGGTTAGATTCTAATTGTCGGGATGAATCACATCTGTTACATGGTAAAGCATTGCAAGATGCACAAATCTGGGCATCAGGTAAAAGTTTAAGTGATCAAGATTATCAATTTTTAGCTGCTAGCCAAGAATTGGATAAACAAAACTTTAAATTTGCGTTAGAAGCTGAAATACAAGCCAAGCAAATATTGGCTGAAGCACGAAAAAAAGCAGAATTAGCTTTACAAGAAGAGAAAAAAGCAAATCAACGATTAACTGCAACACAAAAGAAAATCAAATATTCTATTCGTATAGGCTTTGCTGGAGTAGTTTTGATCTCACTTATTGCAGGTATAGCTCTTAAAAAGTTACAGCAAACCCTTGATGTTGCAAAATCAGACCTCAATAAAGCCGAAAGCCAGAAGCGAAATTTAGAACATGATAAACAAAATGAACAAATAAAACTACAGTTATCCACTAATTTATTAATATCTGTAAGGCAAAAATATAATAACGAAAAACAAAGAATTCAAGCACAAATTCAAGAGTTTAGAAAAAAAGAAAAAGAGACTGAGCGTGTAAAAAAAATATTAGAAATAACTAAAACAAGATTAATAAAAAGTAAGAGAGAGTTAGAAAAAGAAATAAAACGATTACAATCCGAAAAAATACAAACAGATTATAAACTGGAAAATATGATAGAACTTTTGGAATTGATTAGCCGTATTAATTATTCAACTAATCATATTACCAGTGCAGAAATACCTAAAAACTCCGAAATGTCATCCACGTTTATAGCAAGCCCATATATCAACAAAAACACTGAATATGGTGTATGTAACAAGTTAGAAAGTCATGTGATTAAGGGTTACTTAGTTAGAGTCAAGAATAATAGCAGTATCGTTCTAGAAAAAATTGAAAAGATACAAAGAGGAGCATTCAGAGTGCTGTTCGATGGTAAAAATTATTTGATATATGCAGGTAAATTTGATAATGAAGAAGATGCAAAAGAGCGCGTAAAACAATTAGAATCACAACAAATTAGTGCAGAAATAGTACCAATATCTCCTGAAGATAAACCTAATGAACTAATAGATAATCGGAGTCTTCTCGAAAGAGGCGACCAAGGCCCTTCTGTTAGAAATTTACAACAAAAGTTGAAAAGAGCAGGTTTTTATCAAGCCCCTATTACTCAAATCTATGACTTTTCCACGGAAGATGCAGTCCGGCGTTTCCAAAAAGTAGCTGGGTTAACTGTGGATGGCATCGTTAGCATAACTACTCTACAAAAATTAGAAAGCTGGGGGTGTCCAAAGGGTTCCAGTATCAAAACACAAAGCAGCGACACACAAACTAGCAAGCGCAGCAATCCCAATTACCTTGTGAAAGGTGATGAAGGTGAATCTGTCAGAGTTTTACAAGAAAGATTGCAAGTTGCTGGATTTTACTATGGTAACCCCACGGGCATCTTTGGCCCAATTACAGAAGAGGCTGTGAAAAGATTCCAAACAGCTTATAACCTAGATGCTGATGGTGTGGTTGGCCCAGCAACAATGAGAAAATTACCACCCCTTGGTGTTGGTCATGGTGAGGATGCTCCCAAAGCAGTAGCTGATCGCGATAAATTACGTATGGGCGATCGCGGTGAACGAGTTCGTGTTCTGCAAGATCACTTGATCAAAGCCGGCTATTTACAGGGAGAACCAAATGGCTACTTTGGCCCCAATACCGCAGATGCTGTGCGCCGATTTCAAGCCGCTAATTATTTAGCACCTAGTGGTATAGCTGGCCCAACTACCAGAGCCAAGTTATATAGCTTAGTGACTAATACTCCTAAGAGTGAGTTTAGTGTATTAGAATTGCAAAGATGGCTACAAGAACGTGGATTTTATAAAGGTCAACTTAACGGTGTAATAACAGATGACACCACAAAAGCAATTAGACAAGCTCAGGAATTTTACGGTATTAGTCTCAAAGACATAAGAAGCGGAAGATTTTAACTTCAATAAGGAAACAAGGTTATTTAGATAGCTGCGATCGCACTCTCAACACAAAACAGGGGATCGCTTATTCTCCAGCAGTGAGATTATCTAAGAGTTGCTGAAATTCTGATGTGGAAGGAATTGCGATCGCACTCTCATCACAAAACAGGCGATCGCTTATTCTCCAGTAGTAAGATTATCTAAGAGTTGCTGAAATTCTCATGTGGAAGGAATTGCGATCGCATTCTCAGCACAAAACAGGCGATCGCTTATTCTCCAGCAGTGAGATTATCTAAGAGTTGCTGAAATTCGGCTGTAGAAGGAATTGCGATCGCTCTTTTATGAAGTGTCTTTAATACCGATGGTTCTTCTATAGCATTGATAGCTTCCACAATAGCAGTTGGCACTTCTCCAAAGCGGGTTTCGAGAACTTCAATCACGCTTTCTCTAGCATTTTCGACAATACCTTCTTCTTTTGCTAGACGTTCAATACTAGTTACGTACCGCATTCTATTTGTCTCCTCGTAATTTCTCACTACTGTTTTGAAACTACTTGCCAATTCTTTTGGCAAAACCATCACCCAGTCTATAAACCGAAATAATTCTTGAATATCTTGTCGGCTATATCCCCTTTCAAAAAGACTTCTGACTAGGCTTAGTTTCCACTGTAGCCGACTTTCTGGGTTTCGTTGTGTTGCTTTGGTTTTGAGATGCGCCATCACAATTATCCCAAAGGGATTGGTGGTTTGCTCTAGGGTTTCCCAAGTTTGTTCATAGTCCAATAACTTCGCTATGGGAAACTCTAAGCTGACGCGACATCCCCCCAGTTCATAGCTGTAGCTGGAAGGTCGCCAATTTGCTTGTTCATCGGCTAATACCGCCAAGCTGATGACTCGCTTTTTATGGCGGTCAAACAAGCGGTAATTGTAGGTGTACATCCGTTCAGCAAATTGGCTGTCATATTGTCCCTGAACTTCTACGTGAACTAATACCCACGCTTCCTCACCGTCAAGTAACCAAACTTTGGCGACTTTATCAACGAAACGCCGCCCAATTTCCGCATTAGGTTCTAGCTGTTGCAGTTCTGTGTCCAGAAATTCATAAGGTCGCGTCCAGTCGATCGCGTCGTAAGCTAGGGTAAAAAAGAATTCCAGAAAGCGGGGAAAATATAGCTCAATGATTTCTTTCCAAGGACTATCGTAATCGGTAGATTGCTCGGTCATGCACTAAAACAAAAAGTATCTTTGCGCCATTGGTAAAATTGTCGCAGGTTCACAAACCAACAATTCGCCATCAGCCCTAACTTCATAGGTTTCTGGATCTACTTCAATCTGGGGTAGCGCATCATTTAGCTTCAAATCCCGCTTAGTTATTTGGCGTGTCCCGGAAACTGCTACGGCTGATTTTTTCAAACTAAACTGACTGGGAATCTCCCTTTCTAACGCCGCTTGGGAAACAAAAGTTAATGATGTGGCGTGACGCGCCCCTGCAAAGCTACCAAACATCGGTCGCATGTGTACTGGTTGCGGTGTGGGAATGCTGGCGTTAGCGTCGCCCATTTGCGACCATGCAATCATTCCGCCTTTAATCACTATCTCTGGCTTTACGCCAAAAAACGCTGGTCGCCACAAACACAAATCTGCAAGTTTCCCCTCTTCTACCGAGCCGACATACTGGGCGATCCCGTGGGTAATGGCTGGATTAATGGTGTATTTTGCGACATATCTTTTCGCTCGAAAATTGTCTGCCCTTTGCTCATTTCCTTGTGGGTTAAGGATTCCTCGTTGCACCTTCATTTTATGAGATGTCTGCCAGGTACGAATTATTACTTCTCCTACCCGCCCCATCGCTTGGGAATCGGAAGAAATCATGCTAAACGCGCCTAAATCGTGCAAAATATCTTCGGCGGCGATGGTTTCCCGACGGATACGAGACTCAGCAAAAGCGACATCTTCCGCGATCGCAGGATCGAGATGATGACATACCATCAACATATCCAAGTGTTCGTCTAAGGTGTTGAGGGTGTAAGGGCGTGTGGGGTTCGTGGAAGATGGGAGAACATTCGCCTCCCCACAAACTTTGATAATATCTGGTGCATGTCCTCCCCCTGCGCCTTCAGTATGGTATGTGTGGATAGCACGATTTTTAAAAGCTGCGATCGTATCTTCAACAAATCCGGCTTCGTTGAGGGTGTCGGTGTGAATTGCCACTTGTACATCATACTCATCGGCGACGCTGAGACAAGTGTCAATGGTTGCGGGAGTGGTTCCCCAGTCTTCATGCAGCTTTAACCCCATTGCACCAGCTTGTACTTGTTCCACAAGTCCTTGGGGTTGACTGGCGTTACCTTTACCTAAAAATCCTAAATTCACGGGAAACCCATCAGCCGCTTGCAACATCCGGTACATATTCCAAGGGCCAGGGGTACAGGTGGTGGCGTTTGTCCCTGTAGCGGGGCCTGTACCGCCGCCAATCATGGTAGTTATTCCGGATGCGATCGCAACTTCTATCTGTTGCGGACAAATAAAATGGATGTGGGAATCCACACCTCCAGCCGTGAGAATCATCCCTTCCCCAGCTAAAGCTTCGGTTCCGGGGCCGATAATAATATCGACATTATTTTGAATATAAGGATTTCCCGCTTTACCGATTTTAAATATTTTGCCGTCTTTAATCCCAATATCGGCTTTAACTACACCCCACCAATCCAGAATTAAAGCATTTGTAATGACTAAATCTACAGCACCATCGGCGTTAGAAATGGGGGATTGTCCCATTCCATCGCGGATAACTTTACCGCCACCAAATTTCACTTCGTCGCCATAGGTGGTGAAATCTTGTTCAACTTCAATAAATAATTCTGTATCAGCAAGTCGGACGCGATCGCCTACTGTCGGCCCATAGGTTTCTGCATAAGCACGGCGATCCATTCTGTAAGGCATAATGCCACTCCTGGTAATGGTGTTGATTTAAATATTTTTCAGCAACCTGAAGAAGCTAAGTGAGAATTTTTGTATAGCTTGATATTTTCCGATGACGGTTAATTTAGAGAAATAAATATTAATTTACGAAACTGAAATTAATAGAAAGGAAGAATATTTAGGTAATTTACTCAAAAAAATCGGTATAAATACAGATTAGAATGCAATATTTACACGGGTAAGCTAAGAAAGCAGGTTTAGTCTGCATTATCTAGAGTTACATGTAAACCTTAATTAGATTCAACATTCAATTATATGTTACTTGAAGCACTATTTGCTGCTGGTACTACCGTCCTCAGAGAGTTTGTGAGATGTACTGCCGTAGAGGTTATTCGTCATACCGTAAAGGTCATTCGTAATTGGACTAACTCCCGCAGCAAAAAAGAATCTTCAAATCAACATACAAGTAGTTCTTATAGTAATAAGACTGCGAAAGATGTAACTGAGGAAATTGAGATAGTTGATGCCGAGGTTGTTGAACTCGAACGTAAGGAAAGACGTGACGGACGTATACCCCAGCGAGATCAAGAACGCAAGCAAGAACTAGAGCTTTTACGAACTGATAAATTTAACGAATATCAAGAACTTAAATCTGAAGAAATTGCTGAAGAACAATCTGCAAGTCCTGAAAACTACGAAACCTCCAATTTAGGAAGTGATAAGGTTCATATACTGCAATTTCATATGGGTCAAGTTGTTTTAGATAAAAAATGCAGTTGTGGAAAATCGATGATTTTGCAGTCCCAAAAGCGTCTTGATGGTAGTCTTTACCAACTTAGTGACTTTTTTTGGTCTTGTACTGGTTTCTACAATAATAACCTGCCTCTACAATGCAAAAAAACAAAGAGCTTTACAGCTAAAGATGTAGGCTTTCTTCATAAGTCTGATATTTTTGAATTTCAAGTTTCTAACCAACAACTTTCTACAATCTTTCATGATACATCTGTAAAGAAAGCAACAATCTCTCGCATCAAGTCACATCTGAAAGAAAAGGATGATGAAATACTTTGTCCAGTGCATCATATACCCATGATTTTACGAGAAAAATTTAATCATTCAGGTGTTGCTCTAGATATGTTTTTTCTCGCATGTCCTCATACTGGATGCCAGCAAATTGTTAAGTTAAAATCACCTGCCCAATTGGCCGCCTACTTGAAACGGAGAGAAGGGCGCGGAATTATTTAGAATTTTCTATGTAATTTATCTGTATGATTTTTAAAACACATAAGGCAGCGCATATGTTTAGAGACTTCCGTTAATTTTGGCGTTGAAGCCATAGACTTGACGAGTACCAACCAAGGGAACTAAGGTTACTTCTTTTTCATCCCCTGGTTCAAAGCGAACTGCTGTACCTGCGGGAATATCGAGGCGCATTCCTCTCGCTTGTTCTCTATCAAAACTTAAGGCTGAGTTAACTTCAAAAAAATGAAAATGTGAACCAACTTGTATGGGGCGATCGCCTGTATTTCCTACTAGGAATTTAATAGTTTCACGCCCAGCATTCAATTCAATTTCTCCATCTAACGGAATAATTTCCCCAGGAATCATACCTTACTCCCTTACAAATTAACGAATCGGATTATGCACCGTTACCAACTTTGTCCCATCAGGAAAAGTTGCTTCAACCTGCACCTCATGCACCATTTCCGGCACACCTGACATCACATCATCTCGCGTTAACAAAGTAGTGCCATAACTCATCAATTCCGCCACAGTTTGCCCATCTCTAGCACCTTCTAAAATCGCAGCAGAAATATAAGCAACTGCTTCTGGATAATTTAATTTCAAACCTCTATTTTTACGTCTCTCTGCCACTAAAGCAGCAGTAAAAATTAACAACTTATCTTTTTCCTGCGGCGTAAGTTGCATTCTTCTCTCCCTCTTGGCGTTCTTGGCACGGCAGTTGCTACAACGGAGGGAACCTCCGCAACGCACTGCCTCGTTCTTGGCGGTTCATTCAAACCTGCCAAACTCTAGGTACACAGCTACCACGACTCAAAAAATTAACCCGTAGCATCTGCCAAACAGACGTAAACCAGTTTCGCACCTCAGATGACGAAGCACCGCGATATCTACATAAAAGTCCATGTTGTAGTCGCGACACCCCCACCTCTCCTGCACCATCCCATAAATTGCGGGCTTTTGCCACTATTTCTGAGTCAACTGGATTACCCACCCAAACTAGACTACCCACTATTGGTTGTCCAGCCAAGCCGTGGGGACTGTGAAAAACCTCTTCGCTACCGGGTAAATATTGGCGATCAATCCACAAGGGTACACCTTGCTGCCAAATTTCGGTATGCGATCGCCATTCTCCTTGCAAAAACTTTTCTCCTCTAGCACTGCGCCCTAATCTGGTAATTTCCCAGCCTAACCAACTGGCTTCGGTTGCTAATTCTACCCGTAAATCTTGCCGATAAATCGCACTGTTAAACAAAATTGTTTCTTGGGGTAACCACTCCAAACAAGCGCCAGCATCTACTTTGATATCGATAATTTGTCTAGCTTGCTGTCCGTTGCTGCGGTAGATTTTACTTGCTGCGGCTGTAGTGATTAATGCTTGGGCTTGGGGTTGGAGATGAAAATTGAGAGAAAGGCGATCGCCTCCCACAACTCCCCCAGCTGTATGTAAAATGACGCTATGACAGACTTTTTCACCTTCTGGATAAAATGGACGCTGTACTTTTAGCGGTGCTTGCTGGTGATTGTAAATTAGCTGGGTGGTATTTTTGCGATCGGCGTAGACTAAATTAAGTTTGCCATGCCAAGTATTAACAGTTTCTTGTTCGAGAATTTCACTCATAATTTTGTCTAGCAGCAGGGATAATATCTCAGCGATTTAATAACACAAAAAAACAGCCGCCTCCGCAAGGGAAGCAGCTGTTTTGACAAATAGGGGGCTAGAAAGTATTAGTAATCGAAGTCTCCGCCACCCATACCGCCGCCACCAGCAGGTGCAGCGTCTTTAGGTTCAGGCTTATCAACTACAATGCATTCGGTTGTCAACACCATACCAGCGATGGAAGCTGCGTTTTGCAGTGCAGAACGAGTTACCTTAGCAGGGTCAACGATACCAGCATCAAACAAGTCAACGAATTCGTTGGTAGCAGCGTTGTAGCCAACGTTGAATTCTTTTTCTTTCACACGTTCAGCAATTACAGCGCCGTTTTGACCTGCGTTTTCAGCAATTCTCTTCAAAGGAGCAGGTAAAGCACGAGCAACAATCAACGCACCGGTTAATTCTTCACCGGAGAGGTTGCTGTTAGCCCATTCTTCCAGTTGAGGAGTTAAGTGAGCGAGGGTTGTACCACCACCGGGAACGATACCTTCTTCTACAGCAGCCTTAGTAGCGTTGATAGCGTCTTCTAAGCGCAGCTTCTTGTCCTTCATTTCGGTTTCAGTAGCTGCACCGACTTTCACAACTGCAACACCACCAGCCAACTTAGCTAGGCGTTCTTGCAGTTTTTCTTTGTCGTAGGAAGATTCGGTTTCTTCAATTTGACGACGGATTTGGTCAATCCGAGCCTTAACAGCAACTTCGTTACCTTCAGCAACAATTGTGGTGTTGTCTTTGGTAATGGTGATGCGGCGGGCTTTACCTAAGCTATCTAGCTTGGTGTTATCCAGCTTCAAGCCAGCATCTTCGGTGATCAGTTGACCGCCGGTGAGGATAGCGATATCTTCCAGCATAGCTTTGCGGCGATCGCCAAATCCAGGAGCCTTAACAGCAGCTACGTTCAGCACACCACGCAGGCGGTTAACTACCAAAGTTGCCAAAGCTTCTTTTTCAATATCTTCAGCAATGATTACTAAAGGACGACCAGCACGCGCTACTTGCTCAAGTACGGGTACGAGGTCTTGTACCAAAGCGATTTTCTTATCGGTTAATAGGAGGAAAGGCTCATCGAAGACAGCTTCCATCCGTTCTGCATCGGTTGCAAAGTAAGGAGAGATATAGCCTTTGTCAAAGCGCATCCCTTCGGTGATTTCCAATTCGGTGGTCATGGATTTCCCTTCTTCTAGGGAAATTACGCCTTCCTTACCTACCTTATCCATTGCTTGGGCAATCATCTGACCGACTTCTTCGTCGTTACCAGCAGAGATTGAACCTACTTGAGCAATAGCTTTGGAATCTTCTACAGGACGAGCGTGTTCGGCAATTTTGTCTACTAAGAAATTAGTAGCTTTGTCAATACCGCGCTTCAACAAAATTGCATTTGCGCCAGCAGCAACGTTGCGTAAGCCTTCCTTAACGATCGCGTGAGCTAAAACGGTAGCTGTGGTGGTACCATCACCCGCAGCATCGTTAGTCTTAGAAGCAGCTTGGCGAATTAAAGATACGCCAGTGTTTTCAACGTGGTCTTCTAATTCAATTTCTTTGGCAATGGTGACACCATCATTGACGATTTGGGGTGCGCCAAATTTTTTCTCTAGCACGACGTTACGACCTTTAGGGCCAAGGGTAACTGCCACAGCTTCTGCTAGAATGTCCATGCCTCGCTCAAGGGCGCGACGGGCGTTTTCGTTGTAGATAATGCGCTTTGCCATAGGTGTCTAATTGAGGGAGTAAGTCAAGTAAATCAAGTTTGTCTGTAAATTTTGGTCATAGATCTTGGGGAATGGGGCACGATCGCCATGCCACAGCTTCCAAGACCTAATTAGCTCACAACTGCTAAAATATCTTTTTCAGAAAGCAGGACGTACTCTTCAGTGCCTAGCTTGACATCAGTGCCAGCATACTTAGAGTAAAGAACTTTGTCACCGACTTTGATTTCGAGTTCTTGACGAGAACCGTCATCATTGCGCTTACCAGGGCCAAGGGCGACTACTTCACCTACTTGGGGCTTTTCCTTAGCGGTATCGGGCAAATATAGACCACCTGCGGTCTTTTCTTCGGAGGCGCTCACTTTCACGAAAACGCGATCGCCTAATGGTTTAACTGTAGAAACGCTTAAAGATATTGCTGCCATATTAATTTTCTCCAGAGTTAGCACTCTCAACTCCTGAGTGCTAATTTACCGAAGACCAGCGTACAATGGCAACATTTCCTTGTGTACGGGTTCCCGAACTAGGGGCAGAGGAGCAGGGGGGACAAGGAGGACAAGGGAGCAAGAGTAAATCACAAATCCCTACGCTCCATCACAAATGACAAAATGACAAAATGACAAAATGACAAATTACCCAATACTCAATGCCCAATGCCCCATGCCCAATAGCCACTTATCGATACTCTTCAAACATATACTTAAGTATAAATACTTATTTATTGTAAAACTTCAGGTTCTGTTTCTTAAGTTACGAATATTTTTATATCAACAAATTTATTTGCAAAGCTAGGAAATTGTTATAGAACTGTAATCAGGGAGCCGCTCGATGAGTGACAATACAGTGATCCAGTGCAGCCATAAAATCCCCAAAACCACTCAATTTCTAGACAATAAAGCTTGGCCTAATTGTGTAGAAACTGTAGGAATTGCAAAGATTCAAAGACATATTTCCCTTTGTCCTGAACAGACAGTTAGCCACTGCTGCTCAAAACAAGCTAGTCTGGAATCCGGGGAATACTTAAAAAGGCGATTGCCCAAGCCCAAGCTATATCAGTCGCTAAACAGTAATCCCACTTGTACCTTTACCTTGAAAACTCAAGTCAATAGCTTGCGGGTTTCTGGTTCTAGACCGATAATGGTGGTTTACCCGGATGGTGTCTGGTATCTTCAAGCAAATCAGGAAGCGATCGAGCGGATCGCCCAAACACTTGATAGGCAATAAGGTGGTGGAAGAATATGCATTTTTAACCCATCGGTTGCCAGAAACTTCTCTGGTTGCTTGTGAATATCCGATCGCGGCTTAACATCCGAAGGATTTCGTAAAGTAGTAAGCGCTCTGAAGCGGTGGTTGGTTTTGAGCTAGGGTCATCTTCAGCCAATACTGATCTTGTGAATCGGAAGGATTATTATTTAATCAGCATTTTTTCACCCGCCACTTTCAAAGCGATATATAATAACGCATTATAATTACTACTGCTCTACGTATCCTTACTGGACTAACGCCTATAAGTTAGTAGTTTCCTAAACAGTGGTTTTCACTGGTAAAACTTCCGACAAGTACTAGGCAAGTTAAGTGGGAAAGACAACATCTCAAATAATCCACCATAGAGGATAAATATACAAGACCTTGATGGACCGAAGCGCGACAAGTGCCACTGCTATGAAAGAGCCCAGCATGAAAGATCACAAACGACTTCTACTGATTGATGATGACCCTAACCTCATCTTGCTGGTGAAGGATTACTTGGAATTCCGGGGATATGAAGTCATCACCGCCGAAAACGGAAGAGAAGCTCTAGAAATTTTAGAGCATGATGTTCCAGATATGATTATCTGCGACGTGATGATGCCGGAAATGGACGGATACACTTTTGTAGAACAAGTCCGGCAAAATGAACGTACTAGCTGGATTCCTGTTCTATTCCTTTCAGCTAAGGGACAAAGCGCAGACCGAGTTAAAGGTCTCAATAAAGGTGCTGACGTTTATATGGTCAAGCCCTTTGAACCAGAAGAACTCGTAGCGCAAGTAGAATCTTCCCTGAAGCAAACTATCCGTTGGAAAGAACACCAAGCAAAAGGAGGGGAAAATGGTTCCCGCATCCAGGTTCCCTTCGATGTACAGCTAACTCCTACCGAACTGAAAGTAGTACAGTTTGTGGCTAGGGGTTTAGCTAACCGAGAAATTGCTGAAGAATTAAATGTCAGTCAGCGTACCGTTGAAAGCCATGTGTCCAATATGTTGGGCAAAACCAATCTCCATAACCGCACTGAACTAGCGCGGTGGGCGATTGAAAATCAAATGGCGTAAATAGCTATCAGCATTCAGCCGTCAGCTTTTAACTGTATACTTGACTGCTGATAGCTGATAGTTTACCTTGGTATCCTTCTGCTCACAAGATGAATTAGCGATAAAATCTCAACCTAATTTGTACAACTTTTGCATCTAATTCCCAGATTGATAACTTATGAATTGTGAAGCTGAAGATTAAATTTCCTAATTGCTACTTCATAATTCATAACTCACAATCGAGTCTTAGTTCCCTGAATCTGGCAACTCTACCATTTTGATGAAATACAATGCGGAATCCTCACCCGCACTATCAATTTTTGGGTAAAATTGGTGAGTTTGCCTGTGGACTGTTATTAGTATTTTCTGGCTCACAAATTGATAATTCTCTCTGCTTTGATTAATTCACGGCCTTTGACTTAGGGCAAGCTTGATGGATGATACAAATTTGCCCCAGATTGGCTGAAATGATGATGGAGAGATATGACAATTATCGATAGGTAGCACTTGCTTGTTTATATCTGAGTTAAGGTCAGCATCGCCTCATTTTACTGCACCATAAATATAAACTAATCACCCCTCAACAAAGTAGGGGTGATTTTCATATTTATCTCTCACAGAGGAGGACACTTGCATGGGCGGCTTTGCCAACTTGAGCAAAGTGTCCTTAGTGCAAAGACGTAGAGAAAATAGGGAATTTTTGTTGCTTTATGTATCCTCTTACTTTACGCCTTTGCGGCTTGTACGAAATTAAAACTCCGCATTTTGCGGGGTACGAGGGAAGGGTATGACATCCCGAATATTTCCCATTCCCGTCATAAATTGCACAAGTCTTTCAAAACCTAAGCCAAAACCTGCATGGGGAACTGTACCGTAACGCCGCAAATCAAGATACCACCACAAATCTTCTGGTTTCATTCCTTGGGATATAACACGGCGTTCGAGAACATCTAAACGTTCTTCCCGTTGGGAACCGCCGATGATTTCGCCAATTTTCGGTGCAAGAATATCCATTGCACGCACGGTTTTTTCATCATCGCTGAGGCGCATATAAAAAGCTTTGATTTGCGCTGGGTAATCGGTAACAATCACAGGCTTTTTAAACAATTGTTCGGCTAAATAGCGTTCGTGTTCCGATTGTAAATCTAAGCCCCAACTCACAGGATAATCAAACTTCACATCGGCTTTTTCTAATAGCTTGATGGCATCTGTATAAGTCAGGCGTTCAAATTGATTATTAATAATATTTTCGGCTGTTGCTAATACAGAATTATCAATTCGTTGATTGAAAAATTCCATATCTTCTGGACATTTTACCAAGACATATTCAAATATATATTTGAGAAACGCCTCAGCTAAATCCATATCCTCTTCTAAATTGCAAAAAGCCATTTCTGGCTCAACCATCCAAAATTCTGCTAAGTGGCGGGAAGTGTTGGAGTTTTCGGCGCGGAAGGTGGGGCCAAAGGTGTAGACGTTACCAAACGCCATCGCCATGACTTCAGCTTCTAACTGTCCGCTAACGGTTAAATAGGTGGGTTTACCAAAAAAGTCTTGACTGTAATCTATGGCTTGGTTGTCTGTGCGGGGAATATTTTTTAAATCCAAGCTGGTGACGCTGAAAAGTTCACCTGCGCCTTCGCAATCGCTAGCGGTGATGATGGGCGTATGTACCCACAAAAAACCTCTTTCTTGGAAAAATTGGTGAATTGCGGCGGAACAAGCGTTACGAACGCGAAAAACTGCACCAAAGGAATTAGTACGCGATCGCAAATGTCCGATAGTACGCAAAAATTCAAAAGAGTGGCGTTTCTTTTGCAATGGGTATGTTTCGGGATCAGCTTCCCCGTAAACTTTCAGCTTCTCGGCTTTGAGTTCAATTCGCTGTCCTTTACCTTGGGAAGCGACTAAAACCCCAGCGACTTCTACCGCCGCACCTGTATTTAAATTTTTGATAGTAGTTTCGTAATCTGGTACATCCTCGTTAATCACAACTTGTAAATTAGCTAAGGATGAACCATCGTTAATTTCAATAAAAGCAAATCCCTTCAACTCGCGTTTTGTCCGCACCCAGCCTTGAACTAAGAGGGACTCATCAGGTTGACTACTACGTAATATTTCTGCAATCCGTCGGTTCAGCATCTTATACAACTTATTTTTAGCAACGTCAAGAATACGGAGATGAGGAAATCTTAACAATTATCCCCAGCTAAAATCATGCCACCTGCGACAACAGGAAACCCGCGCAACACAGTGACTACAAAATTGTCCGCTGGAGATCATCTTACGCAGGACTTTAATATCCAGCCTATGATAACGCCCATTCCTCCAAAGCGGACGGCTTGCCAGAAAGGTTTCTTGAAACTACGCCAAGAAAATAACTGGCTTTCTAGATTTATTTCTAGCACTTCCAACTGCTGTTTAATCTGCCGTAACTCGGCTTTGATTTCGGAGGTGGGGTTTTTAGATTGCTGTAAGTCTTGACGACGCTGTTGTAGTTGTAATTTATGTTCGCGATCGCTTTCTACTTGAGTGTAACGTTCTTTTAAGGAGACAAGCGATCGCTCTACTTCTTGCAGTTCTTGTGCAAATTCTGAGTCGGAATGTTCCTCTGGCGAAGAATGAGAAAACTGTTGAGGCGGCTTCATTTTGCAATAGTAAACTATGATTAAATGTGAGTCTGCCAATAGTCAATAGCCTAAATTTAGACTATCGACTCACTCAGAACTTAGCACTCAGCATTTAGTACTCAGCACTTAGAGTCATGTCTCAACCTACCCAGCTGCCCAAAACCAGTCAACTGAATGAATTTAGCACTTTGGAACTAGCCCAAGCGCTTATGGAGAGGCTCAGCATTTCCCCTAATGATTGGCATCGCCTCAAGTCTAACCGCAATTCTCGCGCACGAGAACAAGCAGCAGCCGCAATTGTCTTTCTTTTAAAAGATCAACCACAAGAAGCACTCGCTAGATTAGAACAAGCCACTGGTTGGTTAGATCGTTCTATTTCCGCACCCCCCTGTCCGAGTCATGGGGAGAAGAAGTCAGCCGAATAAGGGCGCAGAGGAAGCAGAGGAAGCAGAGGGGATGAAGGAGACAAGACAAAAATATCAATTTCCAAATCCTTCCCTATCGACGCAGAGATAGCCGAGGTCGAGTTTCTAGCTGTTTGCAAAGTCTTAATTCTGTGCCTTTGCGGTTCCATTCTACCTGATCGAAAATTTGATGGAGAAGACAAAGGCCTCGACCACTTTCTGCTTCGTCTGGTGGCAGATAGTCTACTGGATCGGTATCACAATCAGCATCAGCAGCGGGTGCAAAGCCTCTGCCTTGGTCTGATATTACCCACCAATATTGATTATCTATTAACGAAAAGCGAACTACAACTGTTTTACTAGGATCGAGATTATTGCCATGTTTGGCTGCGTTTACTAGAGCTTCTTGCAGCCCAAGGCGCAGTTCTGCTTGTAGTTGTTCGGGAATTTCTGCCAAGAGTAAATCTAAGATGGGACACAGGTACAGAGTTGAGGCAAAACTAATAGTGCCCCAATAACGTCCAACTGGACGGAGCGAGATGGTAATCACAAGAGAAACCCCATAGCTTTCAGTTAGCTAGACATCAGTTTGCTATTCAGGCACCCTGATAAAAGTTGAGGTGGTCATGTTGCCTTCAAACTTGCGTCTTTAAAACTAAATATTGAAAATGCTAGGGAGCATGGACTCCATTTATGAATGGTGATTGCTGAATATTTAAATCGGCTCAGAGAAAACTCTAAATACAGTCAGGAACTAAAAAATGCTGGGATTTATAAATAGCATTTTATGTTCTGTCTGCGGGTCGATTTGCCATTGAAACAATCTGTTTCATAATTTTTAGAGCCTATGCAACTTCAGTTTTTTAAAGAAATTCAAACTTATTTTTAGCTTAATTCAATTTTAGCATTTTTACTATGCAATAGACTACAAATTTAAAATTTGAGTTTTTTGTCAAGATGGTAGTACCCCTGTTTTAATGTGATAACACAAGAAATGCCGCTGCTTCTACATGAGAAGTTTGGGGGAAGAAATCCGCTGGCTGTACTCGTTTGAGCGTATAAAGCTTATCTTGGCAAAGTAATTGCAAGTCACGAGCTAGGGTAGATACTTTACAGCTGACGTAAACAATTCGGTATGGTTTCACTTGCCGTAAAGTTTCAATGACAGAGCGATCGCATCCTTTTCGGGGCGGATCAAGTAATACCACATCTGGTACATTTTCCATCTGTGGCAGCAATTTTTCTACTGCCCCAGTGTGGAAGCTGACATTATTAATTCCATTGCATTGCGCATTCAAAATTGCTTGTTGTACTGCCTCTGGCTGTACTTCTAGCCCGGTTGCCAAACGGACTTGTTTCGCCAAGGGCAAAGTTAAAGTGCCAATTCCACAGTAGGCATCCACCAACACCTCATACCCTTGGAGATTCAGCTCTGACTGAATTACTCCCAACAGTGCCTCTGCTGTTTCAGTATAAACCTGAAAAAACGTATCGGGTAGTATTTGGAATTCTAAATCAGCAAATTTTTCTCGCAAATATGCCATACCCGCAATACAGCGAGTCTCCCGGCCAAAAATTGCATTTGTGCGTGCAGAGTTGCGATTTAAGGACACTCCCACCAATTTGGGGTAGCGTTTTAACCATTCTTGGGCTTGGGCTTCGATTCCTGGTAAATTCCAGTCTTTGACAACCAAAGTCAGCAATATTTCCCCTGTACGCCGCCCAATACGTAACCCAAGATGGCGAATTTGCCCTTGGTGGCGTTGTTCGTGATAAATTTGCCAACCTCGATTTTGAATATCTTGCTTAACTTCCGCCAGTATGGGATTTAATCGCGAATCTTGGACGGGACATTGATTTAAGTTAATTAAATGGTGGCTAGCTTTTTGGTAGTAACCAGCTTGTACCTGTCCTGTAGCTGATTTATCTAGGGGATATGTAGCTTTGTTGCGATATCCCAAATCAGAGGGCGGGATCAGTACAGGATCTACGGGTGGTTGTTTAAACCCACCAATGCGTTCCAAGGCTTGAATAACTTGATTGCGCTTGGCCGCTAATTGAAACTCATAATTAATATGTTGCCATTGGCAGCCGCCACATTTATCAGCCACAATGCAACTAGGTCGTTGACGGTGGGGCGATGGTTGCAATAACTGTTGCAACTTACCATGAGCGTATTTCGGTTTAACATGTACCAACCGCACGATCGCGCGATCGCCTGGCACAGTATCAGGAATAAAAACTACGCGATCATCATATCTGCCGACACCATCACCAGTGTCGCTCAAATCCGCGATCGTCACTTCAATTAATTCACCCTGTTGCCAAATTGTATTAGTCATTAGTCAGTTGTCAGTTATCAGTTGTTGGGTATGGGGCATCCCTTCTCTGCGAGACGCTACGCGTAGCTTGCTTCCCGTAGGGTACGGCTTCGCTCAGGGCGAGTGGGCATTGGGAATTTATCTATTTCTGCTGTCCCCCTGCTCCCTGCTCCCTGCTGTCTTGCTCCCCGATTTACATTTTCAATCGTGTAATTTCAATACATACCGGCTTTTAGCCCTTCACTTGTGTACCTCAGAGTCGTTAAACTAGCAAATAATATTTCGCGTGATTGCAATAATCATGACTGTAATTAGCCAAGTTATTCTCCAAGCCGACGACGAACTGCGTTATCCCAGCAGTGGTGAACTAAAAAGCATCCAAGCTTTTATGCAAACCGGTGCAAAGCGCACAAGGATTGCTAGCACCCTAGCTGAGAACGAAAAAAAGATTGTTCAGGAAGCAACCAAACAATTATGGCAGAAGCGTCCTGACTTTATCTCTCCTGGTGGCAACGCTTACGGCGAACGTCAGCGTTCTCTATGTATTCGTGACTTTGGCTGGTATTTGCGCCTGATTACCTATGGCGTACTTGCTGGCGACAAAGAGCCAATTGAAAAAATCGGTTTAATTGGTGTGCGGGAAATGTACAATTCACTGGGCGTTCCCGTACCTGGAATGGTAGAAGCGATCGCTTCTCTCAAAAAAGCCTCCCTTGACTTACTTAGTGCAGAAGATGCGGCAGAAGCAGCACCATACTTTGATTACATTATTCAAGCGATGTCTTGATACAAAGTGTGCGCGCTTTCAAGTAGTGGACTTTTTATCTACTGAGCGTGAGTGCTAAATCTCAGTACTCAAAATCGATAACATTTCCAATTTGATCATACTATCCCCACAACAGGTTGTGGCTCTGGCAAATTCTCTGTCAAGTTATCAACCATTTGTGGGGAAATTTTATGCTTAGTCAACGGTCAACCGTCAACTGACAACTGACAACTGACCAAACAACAAAAAACCGACAGTCTTCGATAAAAGACTGTCGGCAAATATTGTGTTCCCTATTAATGACTCGGCTAGAGTTCAGTTATAAGGAAGTATTGCAGCTTGCTCTTGGTTGAGAGACGATCTTAATCATGAGTGCTTGTGATTGTTATCACTGGATGGTCACAGCCCGCCTGTATCTGTTTAAGCAATTTCTTGCGATTCCAAGGAAAAAGCACATCGCAGCGATAGGAACTGTAATTTAAGTCACACAGTCTTACATTATGTAAACATCAATTTAGATTCAGGATTATGCATCTTTATCCTAAAAATATCCTGATTGGAGCAATCCTATTGACATCATCTTTGGGTTGTACAGCGCCAATCAATAACCAACTGTCCTCAGATGCTAGTGTTTCACCTACACCTACTGGGCTTCAAACCAGTTATAACTCAACCAGCAATAGACCAGCCACTAAAACTGCCACTATTACTGTAGAAGGGGAAAAAGTTCCCGTTACGCTCAAACTGTATGACCAATACAGCGACTTATTTACCACCTACTTTCCTGACAAAGAATTGATAGCTGAAGGTTTGAGTTCTGGTGAAGGTACAGGAGTCAAGTTTATTGCGAATTTTGGCGGTAGCAGAAATGATAACGCTTATGTTCACATTGCTTTTTTAAATGATGTCAAAACATTGGATCAGTTAAAAAGCTTTGTCAATGGACAAAATGGTTTAATTGCTACTAATAAATGGCAGGTGGTGAGCCGAGAACAAAGCGTTACCTATCCTTGGGCGAAAGAAAAAATTGTTTTCAATCAAGGTAAAGATATTGTAGGAAATGTTTACATTGGTCAGCAAAATGATAAAGTTTTCTATGTCATTACCCAGTTCCCAGTAGAATATGGTGATGGCTTTCCACCAAGGGCTAATTTGATTTTGGAGAATCTGCAAGCTACTAGTGTGAAATAAATTATGCCGCCAAGATGGAAATTTTATCTAAATATTATTTGGAGCAATTTCAAATAATATTTGTTTGGGTCTAATCAATTGATGCTTAATACCATAACAATGTTGTGGTATTAAGCATCTGTTGCATTTTTATTTCAAATTAAAAACTTTAAACAGTAGATTTATCGTCCATATTCCTTTAAGATTTGCTTAATTTAATCCGAAAATTGGTGAAGAGAGATTAACTAGCAATAGAGATGATGAATCAACTGAAGGCTTGCACCTTAACGTTTTTACTGGCTGGATTTGTTTTTCCCCAACAGAGTCTTGCTGCTAATGTACCACCGCTTTCAAACCAGCTTAAACAAGTAATCCAGTGGTTTACCGGAAAATTTGATAATTCTCAAAATGTAGCCAGCAATCCAGCAATACCATTGATTAATATGCGGAATTGTTCAGTGCAATTAGCTGGTGGTGGGACTGATGGTACAGAAAGTGTTTATTTGGAACAGCAAAGTCCTGTATTTAACCGAGTCCGTTTTTATTCCTTTGGCTTAGGCAGTGGTACGATTAACTTGGGTATTCGTAGCTTTATCAATTCCAGCAGTTTGAGTGGAATTTGCGATCGCCCTCCATCCCAAAGAATTATTAGCCAGAATAATCTTGCTGCTGCTGTTTGTAGTGTCAATCTCACCTATGAACCAAATCGCTATGTGGGAAATAATGCACCAGCAGGTTGTCCAACAATCACTGGCGGTAAGGTGGTATCCGACATTTCTATTCAAGCTAACAGCATCAACTCGTTAGACCAAATTTTTAACAGCAGTGGTCAGTTGTTGGTTGCTACCCCTATAACTTTTAAGCGCGTAGCTACGGTTCCTGAGTCTTCACCTTTAGCCGGATTTGCGATCGCCGGTGCTGGCTTAATATTCCTAAACAGGAAAAAGCAAGCGGGAAACAAGGTTAAATCAGTTAAACAATCATAAAAATCAAGGGTGCTGATGCACCCTGTTATTTTTGTAAAGTTGTAAGACTTCTTCTAAAGTCAGATAGCGCATTATGCTAGCCGCTTGTACAGTTCAACATTTTTATTGAGTACGTATTCCATCGCCTCAGAAAATGATGTTTCTGGTTGATTGAGCAATTCTTCAACACTCATTAACACTAATTCTTCTACTGATATACCAAGACGAGTAGCTTTTTGTTGTAACTTCAGCAAATGCTCATCGGGAATGTTGATTGTAATGGTATTCATGGTTTGATCTGAGGCTTGAAGATACCATTACTGTAGCACTGTAACTTATATCCCAAAAGCGCGATCGCACTTTTGGGAGTTTAGATATGAGAAAGCGATCGCATCGAAATTATTGATGACTGCCAAATATTTCAGCAATTTATTTTTGGGTTTCTGGATTCAGGATAAGTTTGAGGGTGCATTCGCCACTTTTTCAATTAATTGAACCATTGCCTTTAACATTGGTAATCATACATTCATGTTCATGATTTTTGATTTTGTGACTTAAACCTACCTGCAATAAACTCTCGCTTATTTAAATGTTTAGTCTTACGTTTGGTAACTCGCTTTCGCCACATATAGAAACTGGATTCTTTCATTTGCTGCCGCATTAAGACAATTACCTCTTTCTCTTTTAGCCCAAACTGAGTTTCAATAACATCAAAAGGTGTTCTATCTTCCCATGCCATTTCAATGATGCGATCAATAGTTTGCGGATCAAAATTTGGTAACTTCATGATGAGAGCTTGTCAGATCAATTCGAGCTATATCTATTTTACTTGAGGAAGCATAGGGAGTAAGCAAGGGACAGCTTGGTCAGCGTCTTGGCGCTACTGGCGAACTTCTCGGTTTAACCCAAGAGCAATTTATTGATCAGTTACCTGCATTTGCATCATTTAAACCGATAGAATAATTCTCTGTCCTTTTGGTGCATTATTTCCATGACTGCCCAATCCTCTGCTCCCTTTTCACCCAAAGAAATCGCCGCTGAAGGTTTGAAACCAGAAGAATATGAAGAAATTGTCCGACGGTTAGGGCGACACCCTAACAAAGCTGAACTCGGAATGTTTGGGGTGATGTGGTCAGAGCATTGTTGTTATAAGAATTCCCGGCCTTTACTCAAACAGTTTCCCACAACAGGCCCCCGTATTTTAGTTGGGCCTGGTGAAAATGCTGGTGTTGTAGATTTAGGCGACGGATTGGAACTTGCGTTTAAGATTGAATCCCATAACCACCCCTCAGCAGTTGAACCTTTCCAAGGTGCGGCGACGGGAGTCGGAGGTATCCTCAGAGATATCTTTACAATGGGTGCGCGTCCCATAGCTTTATTAAATTCCCTGCGCTTTGGTTCTTTAGAAGATGTGAAAACTCAAAGGCTGTTCCAAGGTGTTGTGGCTGGGATTAGCCACTATGGTAATTGTGTTGGAGTTCCCACTGTTGGCGGTGAAGTTTACTTTGACCCCGCTTATTCTGGAAATCCCTTGGTAAATGTCATGGCTTTGGGATTGATGGAAACTCCAGAAATCGTCAAATCTGGGGCTTCTGGGATTGGTAACCCTGTGCTGTATGTCGGTTCCACCACGGGACGCGATGGTATGGGCGGCGCAAGTTTTGCGAGTGCAGAATTAAGCGATCAGTCAATAGACGATCGCCCTGCGGTGCAAGTAGGCGATCCATTTTTGGAAAAGTCGTTAATTGAAGCTTGTTTAGAAGCCTTTAAAACAGGTGCGGTTGTCGCCGCTCAAGATATGGGTGCTGCGGGTATTACCTGTTCAACATCAGAAATGGCGGCTAAAGGTGGTGTCGGGATTGAACTGGATTTAGATAAAATTCCGGTGCGGGAATTGGGGATGGTTCCCTATGAATATCTGCTTTCGGAATCCCAAGAAAGAATGCTGTTTGTCGCCCATAAAGGACGAGAACAGGAGTTAATTGATATTTTTCACCGTTGGGGACTTCAGGCGGTTGTTGCGGGTACGGTGATTGCAGAACCCATTGTGCGGATTCTGTTTGAAGGGGGAATCGCAGCCGAAATTCCGGCGGATGCTTTGGCAGAAAATACTCCCCTATATCATCGGGAATTGTTGGCGGAACCTCCCGAATATGCGCGCCAAGCTTGGGAATGGAAGGCTGATTCTTTACCTACCTGCAATACTGCGGGGATTGAAATTGATGGAAGTCTGCAAAGTTGGAGTGATATTTTGTTAACTTTGCTGGATACTCCTACTATTGCTTCTAAAAGCTGGGTTTATCGCCAGTATGACCATCAGGTGCAGAATAATACGGTGATTTTCCCTGGCGGTGCTGATGCGGCTGTAGTGCGCTTACGTCCACTGGAGGAAATTCAAAATTCAAAATTCAAAATTCAAAATGCAAAATCGGCAGTGGCGGCGACGGTAGATTGCAATCCACGCTATGTTTATCTTGACCCCTATGAAGGTGCTAAGGCTGTGGTGGCTGAAGCTGCGCGCAATCTTAGCTGTGTGGGTGCTGAACCGTTAGCGGTGACGGATAATTTGAATTTTGGTAGTCCAGAAAAACCAATTGGTTATTGGCAATTAGCAGAAGCTTGTCGCGGTTTAGCTGAAGGTTGTCGAGAATTGGCTACGCCTGTAACTGGTGGGAATGTTTCTCTTTATAACGAAACCCTGGATTCTCAAGGCAATCCCCAGCCGATTTATCCGACCCCAGTTGTGGGTATGGTGGGATTAATTCCGGATATCAGCAAAATTTGCGGTCAAGCTTGGCAAAGTGCTGGTGATGCAATTTACCTTTTAGGTGTGCTGCCTACATCTGATGATAATTTGGGCGCTTCCGAATATTTAGCCGCAATTCATAAAACTATTGCTGGGAAACCCACCAAAGTGGATTTTGAGTCGGAACGCCGGATTCAAAAAGTTTGCCGTGAGGGGATTCGCGCTGGTTGGATACGTTCAGCCCATGATTGTGCTGAGGGTGGATTAGCTGTGGCTTTAGCTGAATCTTGCATTGCTGGTAATTTGGGCGCACAAATTACTTTAGATATCCCAGCCAATCAATCAATCAGGTTAGATACCTTGCTATTTGGCGAAGGTGGAGGACAAATTTTAGTATCTGTGAGTTCAGAACAACAAGAAATTTGGGAATCCTACTTACAGGAACATCTCGGTCAACAATGGCAAAAACTAGGCACTGTGGTTAATTCAGAGATGGGTTTGGGGGTCTTAACCTCTGATAACCAAACCTTAATAACCGCTAGTATCAACGATATGACCAATCGCTTTTCTGATGCGATCGCTCGACGGTTAGCAGTTCAAATAACTACCCCTAGTTAATTCGTAAAATCCCCCCTATCCGAATTACTAACCTCAATTAGCATAATTACGGTACTGTTTTAATGGAGAGTTAAAGTTTTGTTAAGAAAACTGTAGCTCTCCACTCGCATCAATTTTGGATTGCGAATTTTAGAGACTGATACAAATTTCCTCAAATTTCTCAAATCTCTAAGACTGCCAATTTTGATATCGCCTAATCCCAGTGACTTGACACCACCACCAGGAGCAAAGCTAGCATGATTCCCTACGATTCCAATATGGATGACTACCCCCAACAATCAAGCAACCAAATCAATCAAGAAGATCGACCCGACAAGCAAGAAGAAGCTTGTGGTGTTTTTGGTATCTACGCACCAGGAGAAGATGTTGCTAAATTAACTTACTTTGGATTGTATGCACTCCAACACCGGGGTCAAGAATCAGCTGGTATCGCCACATTTGAAGGTACAACAGTCCACCTCCATAAGGATATGGGGTTGGTGTCTCAAGTCTTTAATGAATCGGTTCTGCAAGAGTTACCAGGTAACTTGGCTGTTGGACACACCCGTTACTCAACTACCGGTTCTAGCCGCAAAGTTAACGCCCAACCTGCTGTAGTCGAAAGTCGTTTAGGAAAATTAGCGCTAGCACACAATGGTAATTTAGTCAATACTGTACAATTGCGCGAAGAATTGCTGCAAAGTCAATGCAACCTAGTAACCACAACAGACTCAGAAATGATTGCATTTGCGATCGCCGAACAAGTCAATGCAGGTGCTAATTGGGTAGATGGCTGTATCCAAGCTTGTCGCCGTTGTCAAGGTGCTTTTAGTTTAGTAATTGGGACTCCTGATGGGGTAATGGGAGTACGCGATCCTAATGGGATTCGTCCCTTAGTTATTGGGATATTAGCAGGCGAACCAGATCGTTATGTCTTAGCTTCGGAAACCTGCGGCTTAGATATCATTGGTGCAGAATACCTGCGGGATGTCCAACCAGGAGAGTTAGTTTGGATCAATGAAGAAGGTTTAACTTCAATTACTTGGCAGCAACAATCCCAGCGCAAGTTGTGTATCTTTGAAATGATTTACTTTGCGCGTCCTGATAGCCTGATGCATGAGGAAACTTTGTACAGTTACCGGATGCGTTTAGGACGGAGACTTGCAGCCGAATCGGCGGTTGAGGCTGATTTAGTCTTTGGCGTTCCTGATTCAGGGATACCTGCGGCTATTGGCTTTTCTCAAGCTTCTGGTGTCGCCTATGGTGAAGGATTGATTAAAAATCGTTACGTGGGACGCACCTTTATTCAGCCGACTCAAACCATGCGCGAATCTGGTTTGCGGATGAAACTCAACCCGCTTAAAGATGTGCTAGCAGGTAAGCGAGTGGTGATTGTGGATGATTCCATTGTTAGAGGAACCACTAGCCGCAAACTTGTCAAGACTTTGCGCGAAGCCGGTGCTGTGGAAGTACACATGCGAATTTCTTCGCCACCAGTCACTCATCCTTGCTTTTATGGGATTGATACCGACACTCAGGATCAGTTAATTGCGGCGACTAAATCAGTAGCCGAAATCGCCAAGCAGTTAGAAGTTGATAGCCTCGCTTATTTAAGCTGGGAAGGAATGTTAGAAGCAACCAGAGAAGATACTAATAGTTTCTGTTCTGCTTGTTTTACAGGCGATTATCCTGTGGCGATTCCTGAGCAGGTGAAGCGTTCTAAGTTGATTTTAGAGAAGGCGACAGTTTAATCACTGTTGACGGTTGACGGTTGACGGTTGACAGATTCTCATCCAAGCTAGTTGCGCGATCGCTCTTTTGTTTAAATGACAAATTTAACAAGCGATCGCGTAACATCAAACTTAAGCCTCTGGTTCTATACCTAAAGCTCTTAACTGTTCGGCTAATCTATCTGCACGTTGGCGTTCTTGTTCAGCCCTTTCATGTTCTTGTTCAGCCCTTTCATGTTCTAGTTCAGCACGTTGGCGTTCTTGTTCAAAGCGTTGAGAAATTTCCTGATAAGTTAAAAAGCGTTCGCCATCAGGACGATAGAGTTGTAAACCTTCTGGTGACAGCGTAAATTTAATTTTTAATCGAGGACTCACCCAATCAGCCATT
Organism: Tolypothrix sp. FACHB-123; assembly: GCF_014697075.1. Lineage (GTDB taxonomy): Bacteria > Cyanobacteriota > Cyanobacteriia > Cyanobacteriales > Nostocaceae > Aulosira. The sequence continues at coordinate 87,713 of NZ_JACJRE010000031.1, forward strand.
TGCGGGATGACATCTAAACCATCTTCACCACGCAGCCAACCTTGCAAATTATGGCTATCTGGATCGTAAATGTAATACTCTTCTACTCCATAGCGATCGAAGAAAAGTAATTTCTTGTCCATTTCGACTGCTGTATTGCTAGGAGAAAGAATTTCAAATACTACTTGGGGTGCAATTCCTTCTTCTTTCCATTGTAGATAAGACAAGCGATCGCCTTTTGGTCTACCTAATACCACCATCACATCTGGCGTGACAGCAATTGTATTTCGTCCCTCTACCGGATACCAGAACAAATCCCCAGCCACAAATACATTAGGATCGTCAGCAAACAGCCAATCTAAATTCTGTTGAATTTCTACAATCCAGCGAAATTGTATCGTGTTATTTGCCACTGGCTGTCCATCATTATCCGGGTAGATGACTTCTGACTGGGTTGGTGATGGGATACGGTAAACCATCTTATATATAACCTCAGCAGGATTTTTGGTAAATATGCTTTCAAATTAGCAGATCCTGAGCTTATGCAGCATTGCTGAATCGGGATTTGCCAAGAAAAACAGTACGATTGTTCTATTATAGACGCAGTAAAGATAGTATTATTAAGGACTGTTTCACGCCTTCCTCACAATCCGCTTGCCGATATGTCAGATCAAAAGCTAGCCGAATCCTTAAATGGACATCTTCCGCACTCCAGCAACCTCAACCAGAATACAATTCGTATTCGGGGTGCTAGGCAGCATAATCTGAAAAATATTGATTTAGAATTACCACGCGATCGCCTAATCGTGTTTACTGGCGTTTCTGGTTCGGGTAAGTCTTCTTTAGCCTTTGATACCATCTTCGCTGAAGGACAACGCCGTTATGTGGAATCCCTCAGCGCCTATGCAAGACAATTCTTGGGACAATTGGATAAGCCTGATGTCGAAGCAATTGAAGGCTTAAGTCCGGCGATTTCCATCGATCAAAAGTCTACTTCCCATAACCCCCGTTCGACAGTCGGGACAGTTACAGAAATTTACGATTATTTGCGTTTGTTGTTTGGACGCGCTGGTGAACCCCATTGTCCGATATGCGATCGCTGTATTTCGCCGCAAACCATTGATGAAATGGTAGATCGGATTATGGATTTAGGCGATCGCACTCGCTTTCAAATTCTCGCCCCCGTAGTCAGAGGTAAAAAAGGCACACACCGCAAACTGTTATCAAGTTTGGCGTCTCAGGGTTTTGTGCGGGTGCGCGTTGATGGCGAAGTCAGAGAATTATCTGATTCCATTGAATTAGACAAAAATTTTAATCACACAATTGAAGTAGTTATTGACCGTTTAATTAAAAAAGATGGCATTCAAGAACGTTTAGTTGATTCACTTTCTACCTGTCTCAAACTATCAGGTGGAATTGCCACTATTGTCATCGGTCATGCTCAAGAACAAACCACCAATGACCCAGAAGAAGAATTAGTATTTTCTGAGAATTTTGCTTGTCCAGAACATGGGGCGGTAATGGAAGAATTATCGCCGCGATTGTTCTCTTTTAACTCACCTTATGGGGCTTGTCCTAATTGTCATGGCTTAGGCAGTTTAAAACGATTTTCACCTGATTTAATTGTACCGGATGCTGAAGCACCAGTTTATGCCGCCATTGCTCCTTGGTCAGAAAAAGATAATTCTTATTATTTAGAATTACTATATGCTTTAGGGCAAGCTCACGGTTTTGAATTACAAGTACAATGGGGTAAATTAACTCCCGAACAGCAACAAATTATTTTGTATGGAGAAGAAGCCAATACCGCAGCTGAACGGAAACAGAATTTTAAAGGCGTAGTTCCTATCCTGCAAAGACAATATGAAGGTGGTTCCGAGTTAATTAAGCAAAAATTAGAAGATTATTTAATCGATCAGCCCTGCGAAGTTTGTCACGGAAAGCGATTAAAACCAGAAGCTTTAGCAGTTCGTTTAGGACAGTATAAAATCTTAGATTTAACTGGCGTTTCCATTCGCGATTGTCGCCAGAGAATTGAACAATTAAAATTGAGCGATCGCCAATTTCAAATTGCTGATTTAGTCCTGCGAGAAATTAAAGCTAGATTGCAATTTTTACTTGATGTTGGCTTAGATTACCTCACCCTCGACCGTCCCGCCATGACTTTATCTGGTGGTGAAGCTCAACGTATTCGTCTCGCCACACAAATCGGTTCCGGCTTAACAGGAGTTCTTTACGTTTTAGACGAACCAAGTATTGGTTTACATCAAAGAGATAACGGCAGATTACTCAACACTTTAACCAAATTACGCGATTTAGGTAATACCTTAATTGTTGTAGAACATGATGAAGAAACCATTCGCGCAGCTAACTATATAGTTGATATTGGCCCTGGTGCAGGAATTCATGGCGGTCATATTGTCGCCCAAGGTGATTTACAAGCTTTGTTAACAGCAGAAGCTTCATTAACAGGTGCTTATTTATCAGGAAGAAAAGTAATTCATACACCAGCAGAACGCCGCGAAGGAAATGGGCGGAGTTTGATAATTAAAAATGCCCATCGGAATAATTTACAAAATATCGATGTCGAAATTCCTTTAGGTAAACTCGTCGCCATTACTGGTGTTTCTGGTTCAGGGAAATCTACATTAATTAACGAATTACTTTACCCCGCATTACAACATCATTTAACCAAGAGAGTTCCCTTACCAAAAGAATTAGAAGAAATCAAAGGATTAAATTCTGTTGATAAAGCCATAGTCATTGACCAATCACCAATCGGGAGAACACCACGTTCTAACCCTGCAACTTATACGGGTGTTTTTGATGTAATTCGAGATGTATTCTCCCAAACTGTAGAAGCCAAAGCCAGAGGTTATAAACCCGGACAATTTTCTTTTAACGTTAAAGGTGGACGTTGCGAAGCATGTAGCGGACAGGGTGTAAATGTCATTGAAATGAACTTTTTACCCGACGTTTACGTCCAATGTGAAATTTGTAAAGGCGCGAGATATAACCGTGAAACTTTGCAAGTGAAATACAAAGATAAAAACATTTCTGACGTTCTCAATATGACCGTTGAAGAAAGTTTAGACTTCTTCCAAAATATTCCCAAAGCTGTCACGCGCTTACAAACTTTACTTGATGTTGGCTTAGGTTATATTCAACTAGGTCAACCAGCGACTACCTTATCTGGTGGCGAAGCACAAAGGGTAAAATTAGCCACAGAATTATCACGCCGTGCTACAGGTAAAACACTTTATTTAATCGATGAACCAACAACAGGATTATCTTTTTATGATGTTCACAAATTACTAGATGTAGTGCAACGTTTAGTAGATAAAGGTAATTCAATTTTAGTAATTGAACATAATTTAGATGTAATTCGTTGTGCAGATTGGGTGATAGATTTAGGCCCAGATGGCGGTGATAAAGGTGGAGAAGTAATTGCTGCGGGAACACCAGAAGAAGTAGCAAATAATCCTAAATCTTACACTGGGGAATATTTGCGTCAGGTTTTAAAGCAGTATCCACCACAGCAATTACAACCTGTTTCCAAAAAATAAATTATATAGTTAAGGGCACAATATATGTGCCCTTAATAATTAATGTTACTTCAATTATTATTTGAATTGATATTACTCTGTTATGAGTACTGAACTTTTAATGCAATAAGACCAATCAATACAACCAGACCTAAACCTCTGCGAAAATAATTAACACCGTCAAATATTTCTAAACACGCCCAGGTAAACAAAGAGCCAGTTGCAATTACATCTAACACTGTATGGACTGTACCAGCGGTAAAGACGAGAGACAGTAAACTACTAACTATCCAAACAATCAGTGGTGGATTTGGTGCTTGAGCTATAACAATATTGCACTCACGATCGCGGAAAGTTTTATCAACTAACGTATTGTCCATAATTTCAAATTTAATCGCAAATCTTCCGATAATATTAAACCATTTACACAAATGCCATTTCACCTATCTAATTGCTGAGATAATAGCTAATAAGCATACTTATATATGCATATATTAAAAGGCATAGTCATAGAAAATGAGCTATAGTTGCTCGCTGAATAAAAACATATTTAAATTTAAGTTTTTTCTTGAGCGCCTAACATTTGTAAAATTTTATCTCCCCGATCCAAATCGCCAACTAAGCGGCGAATAGGATGCGGCCAAACTTTAACTAAGGTAGGAGTAGCAGTTACCTGATCGATTTCTGCTTGTTCGGGATTAGTTAAAACATCAACAACTTTGAGAGTATAAGGTTGGGCGAGCGATCGCTCTAATAATTCGTGTAAATTATGTAAAATCTTTTCTGTGGCTGCACTATGTCCGGCTACAAATAAGCGCAGCACGTAAGCTTGAGTTTTTAGTGGTAGATTTTGTACTTTTTTCGCTACCCGCTCACTCGGAAAAGTTGGTTCAGCAATATCTAATTGCACAATCAAATCGTGATCTTCCCAAAGCTGGGGAAATGAAGCGCGGTAAGTTGACAATACCATGCGATCGCACAATCCATCAGGCCAGGGTGCTGCTTGCCATACTAAATCCCCTGTACCAAAAATCGCATTTAATACAGCCTGATGTCTTAACACAGCTGGATAAGCTTCGGCAAAAGTTCGTACTTGTTGCGTGCGTGGATCTAACCAATGATCAACAGTCGCAGTATAACAAGGAACCAAAAAATGAGGCGGTTCTACTAAGTCCAAAATTTCCTGTAAAGCAGCACACAAATGCAAATGCCATCGACCTTGTTTACTAGGATCGATGGTATAAATCAAATCTCCACCGGGTGTAAATAGAGCAATACCTTTAAATAGCTGGTTTTGAGATACTTTGCCTGTATTCAACGTCGTTAAGGAAAATAGAGAACTTAATTATGGGCATGGGGCATGGGGCATGGGGCATTGGGCATTGGGTATTGGGCATTGGGCATTGGGCATTGGGCATTGGGCATGGAGCATGGGGCATGGGGCATGGGGTATGGGGGAGGCAGTGCGTTGGGCGGCTTTGCCGACTTGAAGCAACTGCCGTCATTGGGCACAATTCTCTATGTTTCCCTTGTCTCCCTTGTCTTCCTTCGCTGTCCTTCTGTCTTCTGCCTTCTGCCCGGTCGCCGAGCGAAGTCGAGGCGTGCCTTTTTAATTAAACTCTACCTCTAAGGAATTGCGCCATTTCGTTAGGAGTTGGAGACATTTCCAAAGCGGTTTCTTCAGTGATGCGCCCGTCTTGGTAGAGGTTATACAACGACTGATTCATTGTAATCATGCCATCAAAGCTGGCTTGTTTCATCAGTTCGCTAATTTCATCGTATTTACCGTCTTTGATCCACTCCTTAATTGCCTCAGTGTTAATTAGGATATCGTGGAATGCCGCCCGCTTACCATCTGTGGTGCGGCACAAACCTTGGGCAATTACTGAGACTAGAGACTCAGAAATTGCCACCCGCATGGCATCTTGTTCTTCCCCAGAGTAAAGATTCAATATCCGCTCAATGGTTTTGACTGCACTGTTAGTGTGCAGGGTTCCCATCACTAAGTGACCTGTTTGAGCCGCTTTTAACGCTGTGTTGACTGTTTCTTTATCCCGCATTTCACCCACAAGAATCAAATCTGGGTCTTCCCGCAAAGCAGCTTTTAAGGCGTTATCAAATTTGCGGGTGTGCATTCCCACTTCCCGCTGTTTAATTAAAGATTTTTGGCTTCTGTGAACAAATTCAATGGGGTCTTCAATGGTAATAATGTGCTTCGGCATTTCTTTATTGATATAGTCAATCATTGCCGCCATCGTTGTAGACTTACCAGAACCAGTAGGCCCGGTTACCAGAATTAACCCTTTGTGAACATGACAGATATCCCTAAACACAGGGGGTAACCGCAACTGTTCCATAGTTAAGATTTTTAGCGGAATTAACCGCAACACCATTGCAGAGCCTTTGAGGGAGTCAAAGATATTAATCCGCACGCGAGCAAATTCATACTGGGTTGCGCCGTCAAATTCTAATTGTTCTTGAAACCGCTGAATTTCTCCTTCAGTTAATACCTCCCGCATCCAACTCATAAAAGTGTCTTTATCAGTTTCGGGATAATTTGTTGACTCAATTTCCCCTCGGTTACGAAAGCGGGGTACTTCACCTACACCCAAGTGAATATCAGAAAATCCTTTATCAAAAGCTTCCTTGATGAGCTGTTCTAAAGTCAGACTGGGAATGCTGTTTTGTTTCGTTGCATTAGGAATTGGCGGGGGAGTCCCCGGACGATGAGCCGCAGCTGGGTTAGCAGTTGGTATCGGTGGCGGCGCAGCACTCATTCCTGGAGCGTTTGACATATCTAATGTTTGCGTAGCCTGACGTTGTGTGCTTAACGTTGGTGGCGGTGCTGGTGGTGGTGGTGGCGCTGGTGGTGGTGGTGGCGCTGGTGGTGCTGGACGTGTAGCCGCCGAATGAGGACTTGGTGGACGCTGTAAGTCTGTCATAAATCTTTACAATGAAGAGAACAAAACATAAATTAGTAAGAAGTCACCTGTGAATGGTCTGGTGGTGCTTCTGTGTTGAGTAGTCGGTGTTCGTGAGTCAATTCTTGCTTGTAATCGGCGTTAGTACTTTTTTTTACTTTCTTGCTAGCATCGATTATTCCGATAATTTTTATATAGTATCTATACACCTGTTTAACATACTTAAACCCTGCATAAACATCAGGGATAATACATATAAATATATGTATTTAAATTGACTTTTGTATTAAATAAATACTTGAACCTGTTTAAATGAGAATTTTCATCTCAGGTTTAGACAAAAGTTGATAGCAATTAACAGCACAAAACATTAGCAGATATTTATTCAGACACATCTCTTGAATTATGAGAATCTTAGTCTGTTAATATAAGAAATGTTAAGCGGGATCGCTTCTAGGGGTGGATAAGGCAGCTTCAAAGCCGAGTCCGTTTGGCTTCTATACCTACAGATAGATGCAGATATCAAGCATTTTTCTTATATATAAACTCGACTTTACATTCATAATTACAAAAAATTAACTGTAAAGTTTAGTAAATAAATGCTCATCTGAGGAATAGGTTTTTATATACTTAACTTCTAATTAATAGTTTCAGTTTCTTCGGGAACCGAGATATTTGCAGTTCAGTTTTTGCTGTGTATTTGGGAGGAAAAGTCATGGTTTCGGCAGATAGCTCTAATCTCAATAAGACCTACTCCTTGTTAACGATCAAAAGTTTTTTGATCTGGACTTTCACATTGGCAGTATGTTTGTTAGTTGTCGGATTTCCATTAGTTGTTTTGATGGCTACGGTCGGGTGTCTGTTGTCGATTGTGTTGCAATCTGTGATGCCTGTTAGTGCAGTTTTGTTAGTAGCAGGTGGGTTGATTTTATTTAATGTTATGGCAGTTGTATTGGCGGCGGGAGTGCTAACTGCGAAGGGAGTACATCCAAAACAAATTAAATGGTTAAGTTGGCTGCATGGAGAAGCAGAACAAATGCAAACTACAGTCTACGCGGCTTGCCCATTAACTTGCGAAATCAAAATGTAATTACTAAATTCGACAAACAGTACATCTGCCCGGTTAAGCCGGGTTTTTTCATGTTTATTTGTCAGTTGTCAGTTGTCAGTTGTCAGTTGTCATTGGGAGGAGAGGAAGGTTTTTTATATTCTTCCCACACTCACCACACTCCCCACACTTCTTCATCCCCCTCATTTTCTTGTAGGTAGTTTACTATTGACTATTGACCATTGACCATTGACCATTGACCATTGACCATTGACTAATGACTAATGACTAATGACTAATCAAAAACGAGTTTATATAATCCTTGGTACTCGTCCGGAGGCGATTAAACTAGCTCCGGTAATTCAAGTCTTTCAAAGGTCTCCAGATTTTGAGTCACAAGTAATTTTGACTGGACAGCATCGGGAAATGGTTGAGCAAGTAATGCAACTATTTGACCTGAAAGCAGATAATGACTTGGAGATTATGCAGCCTCAGCAATCTTTGAGTGATATTACCTGTCGCAGTCTGCGGGGTTTAGAGGCGCTGTTTCACGATCGCAAGCCAGATTTAGTCATAGTTCAGGGAGATACGACTACTGCTTTTGCGGCAGCTTTGGCGGCATTTTATCAAAAAATTCCTGTAGGTCATGTGGAAGCTGGGTTAAGAACTGATGACTTGTTTAATCCTTACCCAGAAGAAGCTAACCGACGGCTGATTTCCCAAATTACGCAATTGCATTTTGCACCCACACCCTTAGCTGTGGAAAATTTAGAGCGTTCTGGGGTTTTAGGTGAAATTCATTTAACTGGGAATACTGTAATTGATGCGCTGTTAAATGTGGCTGCAAATCAACCAGCTTGTAATATACCTGGTTTAGATTGGTCATCCTATCGCACGTTGTTGGCGACAGTTCATCGCCGGGAAAATTGGGGAGAACCGCTACAAGGAATTGCGCAAGGGTTTTTACAGATATTAGATAAGTTTCCTGATACAGCGCTACTATTACCACTACACCGCAATCCGACGGTAAGAGAGCCATTACAAGCGCTATTGGGAAATCATCCGCGAATTTTTCTGACAGAACCTTTAGATTATGCAGAATTGGTGGGTGCGATCGCGCGATCGCATTTTTTGCTAACTGATTCTGGCGGTTTGCAAGAAGAAGCACCCAGTCTTGGTAAACCTGTATTAGTTTTGCGGGAAACCACAGAAAGACCGGAAGCTGTGGCGGCGGGTACAGCTAAACTGGTGGGAACCCAAACTGATAATATTGTGGCGGCTGCGGCTGAGTTACTAAGTAATTCTGTAGCCTATAACACAATGGCTAACGCCATTAATCCCTTTGGCGATGGTAAAGCGAGCGATCGCATTTTGCAAATCGTCAAAAATTATTTTTAGGGCATGGGGTATGGGGTATGGGGCATGGGGCATGGGGCATGGGGCATTGAAACAATTTTGGATTTTGGATTTTGGATTTTAGATTGGAATCCAAAATCGCAAATCTAAAATCTAAAATTCCTTGTCCCCCTGCTCCCTGCTCCCTGCTCCCCTGCCTCATCAGTCCCCAATCCCTACTAACTCACCGGCAAAACCAACTCCGCCTTCTCTTCTTCCTCTTCTTCTGGTAAGCCGTAAATGGATCTATACAGCTTGACGTATTGCTTGGCTGATTGATACCAGCTGAAATCCTGACTCATACCACGTTTTTGTAATTCCTGCCATTGGGGTTTGAAACGGAAACCTTCCCAAGCGCGAATCATGCAGGTGAATAAATCTAGGGGTTCATAGCGGTCAAAACAATAACCAGTACCGACACCGTTCATGGGGTCGAAATGGGATACTGTATCTACTAACCCGCCTGTACGGCGAACAATGGGGACGGAACCGTAACGCAAAGCCATCATTTGGCTGATACCGCAGGGTTCAAAGCGGCTAGGCATTAAGAAGGCATCTGTACCAGCGTAGATACGGCGAGATAAAGCATCGTTATACAGCAGGTAAGTAGCCATGCGTCCGGGATAGCGGGATGCTAACTGCCACATTTGGGTTTCGTAATAGCGATCGCCTGTTCCCAGCAACACAAATTGCGCGTCAGTATATGCGAGGAAGCGATCGAGGATTTGGATGACTAAATCCAAGCCTTTTTGCTCTACTAACCTAGAAACCATGCCAATTAAAAAAGCTTTGGAATTAACTTCTAACCCGACTTCTTCTTGTAAGGCGATTTTGTTGGCTTTACGTTTATCTAAAGTATCGCTAGTAAAGGTTTGGGCAATATATTTGTCATTTTCTGGGTTATAAACTTCAGTATCTATACCGTTAATAATCCCAGATAACTTACCGCTAATAAAAGACAATAAACCTTCAATGGTTTCACCGTAAGCAGGTGTTTTAATTTGCTCAGCGTAGGTGGGAGATACAGTATTTACCCTGTCTGCATATTGCACGGCCGCCGCCATTGTATTGTGTCCTTGCATATACCAAGGACACCAAGTAATTTTTTCTAAATACCAACGCCAAGGCCCCTGATAAGCCAAGTTATGGATGGTGAACACGCTGGTGATATCTGGATCTTGGTTCATCCATACGGGAATCATCCCTGTATGCCAATCGTGACAGTGGACAATCTCTGGCTTCCAATAATTCCAGCAAAATTCGGCTGCACCGTTAGCAAACAAAGTGAACCGCCAGTCTTCATCCTCTCCGGAATAAATCCGCCGAGGCATAAAGGCAGGATGTCCAAATAAATACAAGGGAACATCAGTACCAGGAAGGACGCCTTCGTAAACAGCAAAGTCCTGAAACATGGCATATCCCCGCCAGATGGGTTCAGTAGGAATGTCCATCTTGTCTGGAAGAAAGCCATAGTAGGGCAAGAATATCCGCACATCATGCCCCATTTTTCTCAAGATTTTGGGCAATGCGCCGACAACATCACCCATTCCGCCAACTTTGGCAACTGGAGCTGCCTCTGCTGCAACAAATAGAATCCGCATGGTAATATATGTTTCCCCGATTCTGCCTACACAGTGAATCAGTTGTCAGTTACTCAATCATGACTTTTTCACTGTTCACTGATTACTTATCTAACCATATCCGGGTGCGGATTGGCTTAAGAACCTCTTTGGATTTCGGTAAAAATGACATCCAAAATTTCTTGTGCGCCTTGTTCTCGCAATAAATGCGCAAGTTGTGTACCTAGCTGTTCGGCGTTCTTGGCTTCTCCGGTAACAGTGTCTTTGACTATGTTTTGCCCATCGACGCTAGCAACTATGCCTGTCAAGGTTAAAGTATCACCAGTAATTTCCGTATTTACACCAATGGGTACTTGACAGCCACCTTCGAGATCGCGTAAAAAGGCACGTTCAGCTAAACAGCGATCGCGGGTTTCGGAATGTTCGATAGCTTTGAGCAGAGATATCAATTCGGTATCATCTGCACGGCATTCTATACCCAAAGCACCTTGACCGACTGCATGAAGAGAAACTTCCGCAGGAAGAATTTGGTGAATGCGATCGCTCATTCCCAACCGCTCTAACCCTGCAACTGCCAAAATTAAAGCATCATATTCACCCGCATCTAATTTAGCCATGCGTGTATTCAAATTTCCCCGCACATCTTTAAATGTAAAATGGGGGAATTTATGGCGTAACTGGGCTAATCTCCGCAGAGAGGATGTACCAATTACTGCACCTGCTGGTAAAGTATCAATTTGCTGACCTTTGTACTTTTCGTGCAGTACCAAAGCATCTGCTGGATTTTCCCTTTCGGTAATTGCTGCCAATGTTAAACCTTCTGGTAATTTAGTTGGCAGATCCTTGAGGGAATGCACCGCAAAATCAATCTCCTTGTTGAGCATCCCAACTTCTAATTCTTTGGTAAATAATCCTTTATCACCAATTTTGGCTAATGCTACATCCAGGATTTTGTCGCCTTGGGTAGACATGGTATGGACTTCAAAAGCAATCTCAGGATAGCTTTTTTGGAGTTGCTCTTTTACCCAGTGGGTTTGAACCAGAGCCAGTTGACTTTTACGAGAACCAATACGGATTGTGCGTGCAGGACTGGAAACAGTTGAAGTCATAAAACAAAATGTCAAACAAGGCGATAATTTCACTTTCATCTAGACTACCGCAGTGAGTGACTTACCGGATGCTAATTGCTTAATTTGAGTTAAGTTTAATTGCGATTTTCTTTACATTTATTTACAGGTTTTACCAGATTAGAGCAAATAAGAGCGCTGGTATTAATTTTCAGTATGAAGATATTCTTGTAATTGTTCAGTACGCTGTTGTGTAGTCTGTTCCAAGCAACCTAAATAAATTGCAGGTGCGATAGTTCCTCCCTGAAATGCGCTGCGTTCAAACTCACAACTGCTATCGCGAAACTTAATCCATGCTTGCTGTGCAGTAATTAATTTCTGTTTTCTGGAACTAGATAAAGTTGGTAAAAGTTGTCGATAAACTTGATTCAATTTTTTATCAGCATTTTGATAGGATAACTGGGCACATCGATTAATTTCGGTTTGAGTTTGGGCATTATCACAATTGAGCTTTTGGGCTAACTGTATCTTTGAGGTTTCCGGTGTTGGGCTTGCCATTGTCAAAGTCCCAATAGACAAACTACTGAAGGCAGTAATGCTTAAAAATTTTTGTAAAAAAAGCTTCATTCATTTTTAAATTTGCGTATATTCACTAAATAATATAAAGCATGATGCGATGTCTACGACAAGACGTACTCTCCGAGAAGCCTCGCTTCGCTCAAAATCGTTTTGATCGTCGTCAAAATCGTTTTGATCGTCGTCAAAGTCGTTTTGATCGTCATCAAAGTCGTTTTGATCGTCATCAAAGTCGTTTTGATCGTCGTCAAAGTCGTTTTGATCGTCATCAAAGTCGTTTTGATCGTCGTCAAAGTCGTTTTGATC
>NZ_JACJRE010000032.1 GCF_014697075.1 Tolypothrix sp. FACHB-123
ATGTCAATACATATAAGGCTTTTGGCAAAATAAAGATGCTTTTTTTGTGTTTATATGAGTGCTATAACTAATAATTTGGCATAATAGCTACTGAAGAACCACATTTTCTTTTCTTTTGCCTTGCTCTAACTCAAGATAAAAATATCTACAAAATTTTTTTTAACATCATCTTTAGGTTAGCTTAGATTAAGCTTTGGGTTGGACTGTGTTTGTAAATGTCAACATTGAATCCCACACAAGGCGGCGAAACCCCGCCCCTGCAATTACATATCAAAACGCGGATTGGTATTAACTCTCACCAATGCCCCATGCCCGATGCCCCATGCCCTATTTCAATGCACCACTTCTGTTTGGTTTTTGAGTTGAGATGCAATCAAGGGAACTTTAGGTGCAAGGAAAAATCCCATCAAACTAGCAAAAAGTATGGGTGTGAAGGGACTAAAGTTAGTTAATTTCGACAGCAGTAAAGTGGTGCTGATGGGTGTGCGCGTCACTGCTGCATTAATCGCCGCCATTGTACAAATCATTGCTAAAGCCGGATTAACTCCAGGAATTAACATGGCTACGGCTTTACCAACACAAGCACCAGTAAAAAATAGAGGAATAATAAATCCACCACGCCAGCCACCTGTAACAGTCATGCTGATGGCTGCCATTTTACCTAAAGCGAGTAATAACAAGAAAATAGCCGTAAAGTTACTATTAAGAACAGTTTCTAATTCTTCATGTCCAAAATAACGGGTAAGAGGCAAAATCGTGGCTAAACTGCCAATTCCTAAGCCGGCGATTGTGGTACGTATATAAATGGGGCCGGGGATACTAGTAAATAAGCGATCGCAACTGCGAAAAATCGCCATAAAAATCCAGCCGACTACTGCACCTAAAATACCAAAGGCGATCGCTACAGCAAAATCATCAATATTATGTAAGTTGTATTGGGGAAAAGTCCAAGTTGGCGCAATTCCTAAATGGGTGATAGCTGCAAATACTAAATAACTGGCGCAACTAGCCACAATTGCCGGCATAAGTGCTTCGTAATATTCCACAATATGCTGATGATGCAAAATCTCTAAAGCAAACATCGCACCCCCCAACGGCGCGCCAAATAAAGCCGTAAAACCTGCCGCCATCGCTGCTAAACTCATAGATCTGAGGTCTTCACCTTGGAGTTTTAAGCGATCGCCTACCCAAGTACCAAAGGAACCAGTTACCTGTACTAAGGGCGCTTCTGGCCCCGCACTCCCACCAGCTGAGATACTAGCTAAAGATGCGAGAATCATTGAGGGATTTTTTCGCATATCCAGCCTACCGCCGCGAAAGTGAATATTATCGACAATCACAGCGATTTCACCCGGATTTCCCAGAAAATGAATCACTAAGCCAATTAATAAACCACTAAGCGGCATAATCAACAGCAGACTCAACCCTTGAAAATGTCGCAGTTCATGCGTAATCAGTTCAAGAATATGCCAATACAAACCAGCAAATAAACCACTCACAGTCCCCACAGCTATCCAGCAGAGAACCCAGCGAGAAATCATCAAAGGATGACGCCTAGCCAAGCCAAAAAGTTGAGAAATCGTCCAACGTTGAGTTTGGTTGCTATTCGGTGGCTGATTTGGTAGCACTGCTTATTTCCTGTTTTGAAACGAAATATACAGAATCATTACGTTTTCCATAGTAAAGGTTATTGGCAATGAAAAAGCAGCTTGCGTCTTCAGGATGAGCGATTTAAGCCCCCAGATAGTGTGTACCTAGCAACCAGAAAATTTAAGCTTGGCGTATAAATTGGGGTAAATAGTCATGAATAAAGAAACCGTTCCTAGCCAAGCCGAAAAGATGAATCCGGAAGGTGATGCATCGCAATTAAGCCCAGAAACCCTAGATAAAATCAAACATCCAGCGAAAATGGATGATGTCATCCGGGAACAATCAGCCGAAGAACGTCGCTCCAACCCGGCTTTAGTCCCGGAAATGCTAGATGAACCAACCGACGAGATGATTGGCTTTACCAAAGAGTAGAATAAATGACAATTGTAGAGACGCGATTAATCGCGTCTCTGATTAATTTGGTAACTTTGACGGTTTAGTACCCATCCATTTTTGATAAATTTGCTCGTAGGTACCATTCGCCAATAAAGTGCCTATGCCTTTGTTAATTGTCTCTAAATAAGGAGAATTGTGGGGTGTAGCAATCCCATAAAATTCTTCTGTAAGCAGGTTACTCACAACTTTAATACCTTTGAGTTGACCAGTTTTGATGGCATACAATGTAGCAAAGGCATCGCTAATTACTGCATCAACGTTACCATTTTGCAAGTCTTGAAAGAAATCAGGGCCGGAATTAAAGGTAATAATTTGGGCGTTGGGGATGGTTTTGGCAAAATCTGCCCCTGTTGAGCCAATTTGCACCCCGATTTTTTTTCCTTTAAGACTGTTGATGTCTTGAATATCTTGGTTGTTGGCGCGAACTGCGATCGCCAGTCCAGCTTTAAAATAAGGTCGAGAAAAGGAAATTGTTTTCTGGCGTTCGGCGGTAATGGTAATCCCATTAATCGCTGCATCTACTCTTTTGGCTTGTAATGTAGATATCATGCCATCAAAAGGTAGACTTTCCCATTCCACTTGTAAACCTGCTACCTGAGCGATCGCATTCATCAGATCGATATCAAAACCTTGGAGATTACCGTTAGCATTTTTCATCTCAAACGGTACAAAGGTTGGATCTGTAGCCACTTTCAGCGTTTTCAATCCTGAGTTTGGGCTAATGCTACTCGTGTGCAGCAAACTATTACAAGCAATCGTTAATAACAGACAGCTTAAGCCCAAAATTAGTTGACGCCATTTCCTCTTAATCGCTTTCACTACCAATCAAATACAGAGTGTGCAAAGTTTATCTACATGATTATTGCGCTTGTTTCCCAATACATGCTCATAAGAATCTATAATTGCATATACCTAATTTCCAGATACATTATTACCTGGTGTAGGTGAAAGCCTCTGAGGACAATGCAATCTGAAGACCAGAAATCTCCAGATTTAAGACTGGGGAACAAAAAATATTATGTCTAATTCTGAAATTACTATAACCGTCAAGCTATTTGCTGCTTATCAAGAAGCCTATGGCAAATCAGAACTGGTGTTAGAATTTCCCGATGGTACACCAGTGAGTGCAGTATGCGATCGCTTAATTGCCGAACATCCAGAATTGAAAAAATGGCGAGATTTAACGCGCTTTGGGATTAATCTGATATTTGTTAAACCAGACACTCCTTTGCAAAATGGCGATGAAGTAGTATTAATTCCGCCGGTGAGTGGTGGTTAAATCAATAGGCGATCGCATAGAACCTCGGAAATTCCTTAGACTAGTAATGGAGTAGCAGATATTGCTCGAATATTTGCCATAAATTGCAGTTGGTCATGGTTACTACCTACGAAATGCCGAACAAACTTGCGGATGCACAAAATTTGCTTTCTGATTTAATCTCCCGCTACTCATCTCGTGTAGATTATTTGATGATTCGCTTAGAACAAGCAGAAGGTACGGATATCTTGTTGCGGGGAGACAAGGTAGAAACCTTGAGCGAAGGGATTTCAATGGGCGGACATATTCGCGCTTGTTATAAAGGTGGCTGGGGACTGAGCTGTTTTAATCGACTTTCGACAATTCAAGAACGGATCGAAGAAGCGATCGCTGCTGCGCGTATGGTAGGCGATGAAGAGACTGTACTTGCACCGATAGATCCAGTTCAAACGATATGTCAGCTTCCCCTCACGGGGACAGATCCACGCAAAATTTCTTTAAGTCAGAAAAAACAATTATGCGATCGCTATTCTGATGTCCTCAAAAGTATCGATCCGCGAATTACAACAACTTCAGTCCGCTATGCTGACAGCGCCCAAAAAATTATCCTCGCCACCTCAGAAGGAACATTAATTGAACAATCTTGGGTGGACATGGAAATGCGCTTCGCTGCGACAGCCAGAAACGGCGAAACCGTGCAAACCGGGAGAGAAACCACCGGTTCCCGCAAAGCCTATGAAGACTTAACAAGTTTAGATGAACAAGTCAAAAGTGCAGCCCAAAGAGCGATCGCAGCCTTAACTCTACCACCAGTCAAAGGTAACACTTATACCGTCGTCATTGACCCCATACTTACCGGGTTATTCGTCCACGAAGCTTTTGGACATCTATCTGAAGCTGACATGGCTTACGAAAACCCAGACCTGTTAGAGGTTATGACCATCGGCAGACGATTTGGCCCCGAAGAACTACAAATCTTTGATGGTGCGGCACCCGCAGGACATCGTGGTAGTTATTTTTACGATGATGAAGGCACACCAGCCACCACAACTCAACTAATTAAAGATGGTATATTAGTTGGACGCTTGCACTCCCGTGAAACCGCCGGCAAACTAGACGAAACACCCACAGGTAATGCGCGGTGTTTAAATTATCATTTTATGCCCATCGTCCGCATGACAAATACCTGGATTGAACGGGGTAAAACACCAGTTGCAGACTTATTTACTAACATCAAAGAAGGCGTATATGCTCGTAATTGGTTAGGTGGAATGACCAATGGCGAAATGTTTACCTTTAGCGCTGGCGAAGCCTGGATGATTAGAAACGGCCAAATAGCCGAACCTGTCCGAGATGTCACGCTTTCAGGTAACGTTTTTCAAACATTAGCAGATATTGAAGCAATTGGTGATGACTTTTACTGGGACGAATCCGGCGGTTGTGGTAAAGGCGGACAAAATGGTTTACCTGTTGGCTGTGGCGGCCCCAGTTTACGAATTCGTGACGTAGTCGTCGGTGGCGAAAGTTAAACATTAGTAATTCGTAATTAATTAATAATTACAAATTACAAATTACAAATTACGAATTACGAATTACGAATTACGAATTACCAACCTGTAGGCTATGCTTTTAAGCATAGGGCAAACACATCTAATTTTTGATTGTGCTTATTTCCATGACCTTATGCACATAAAAATTTGACGTTCTTGGTCATGCTTTGCGTAAATCCTGTTGTATTTGTATCAGCAATTGACTAACAGAGGGGAAACTACTCATCAAAATTTGCCCGGCTGTTAAACAGGATTTAGTGTGAAAGGTAGTTGAGAAATGGATAACACTTCCACGACGCAAAGCAGCGCCAGTAATTCCCTATTGGCCAGATTTAATTTAGGACTCACTAAAAAGAAAATAGGCTTTGCTTCCTTAATTGTCTTTTTTGCTTTGCTTAGTTTGGGTGGTTTTTGGTTTACTGGTAGGTATAAATTCGCGAATAAAATGCCAGTTAAAGTCAGAGAATTTTCTAATGCTGAGTATCCGGCTAATCCCGCTTTGTTAAGCAAAAACTACCAAAGATATGCGAACCGCAAATTAACCATTATCAAGAAAGATACTAATCGCTTTGACTTTGTGTTAGAACCTACAAACACAAAAACAGCGAAGGTAGTTATTAAAAATGTTGACCTCACATTACTAGTACCTAAATTACCAGAATGGGTGAAAAAAGATAAGAATTTAGAATTAATCGCTTTGATTGAGCGAGAGTGGAACCGACAACAGGTGACTTTTCCTGCTAACTCAGAAAATATAGAAATCAGTGGTGGTGATGGCTTTGAAAAACAAAATATCACCGAAATTGCCGTAAGTAACAATTGCTTAAATGCTGGTTACTGGGAAATTGCGCTGTTTACCAAGGAGGATAATAATAAATCTTTGTATTACCAAGGTTGGTTTACTTTCCCCTTAGGACATTACAAAAATGTTTTTGAGAATAACAATAAAATTTCCTATTGGGATTATTGGTGGCAATTAGAACATTGGCAAGAACCAAGTGATGCCATCATCAAAAGTAATCTGCTGCGCAACGTTATTGATGAAAAAGCAGTTAATGTTACCTTTCCTTTAGATGAAAGGATTATTTCTTCAGGAGAACAGAGTAGAAAAATTCGCACCACACTTACTAATAACCTCATCACTTGGCGAGATTTTTACAACAATCAACGCGAAATTCAATTTGCAACGTTTCTTGCACCAGGATTTTATCAACCAGCACAACCTTGGAATACTCAATATTGGCGAATTGGCAAATTTGAGAAAGGCATTTTACGGAATGTTAAGCCTGTGAATAATTCGGTAATTTTACAGGAAATTGAGTTATTGTTTACTGATACCAAGACAGGCGAAAAAAATAAGTTCGCAATCGGTGGATTTAATTGGCAAGAGTTACCTAAATTGCCAATTACCGATTATGCTAAGGGCTTATCCATGCCACTGGGTATAGGATTACCACCATTTTTTCAAAGCTACGAAGATTTAAACCAAAAAAATCCAGATAAGAGCAATTATTTCAGTTTGCTTTTAGATTCTCAAAATCGCTGGATTAATCATCACCAATTAGGGGTTGATGGTACAATCATGCATCTAGATAAAGAAAACCCTAATATTTTGCATCTTTATTTACTTTCCTATGAAAGAAATACGCTAATTGCCCATTTTTTGGTTAATCGAGAATAAACGAAATCTTGTAGGGTGGGCAATGCTCACCCGATGAAGTTATATATTAATTACTCAAATTTGACTTGCTTGAGTAAAGCTATCCACATATCTGATGGGTCGGTATAATAATCAATTGACTCAACTTTATACCGAGAATTGGATTTTAAAATTATGTGATCGTGGAGCTTAATACCTTTTCCTGTTCCGGTCATATAAGCTTCCATACCTTCATCTATAATTTCCAAGATGTAGTCTTTGCCCGCAACTAATTGGCTGTAATCATGTACTTTAGTATTTAGTTTGAATTCCTTTGTTAAAGAGCGTATTGGTAAGAACACACTGAATAAAATAAAGGTGAAATTAATACCTGTTCTAATCAGAGACATAAGTGAGTTCTCCAAAATAATTTCTTTAACAGCAGAGTAATGATCCAATCAACAACCAAAAAGTTAGTAAAAAGTTTCGTTTCTGATAATATACAATTTAAATTATTATTGCTCAGATAGAGAAAAATTATTTTTTGTTAAAAATAATTCTAACTTAGAGGAATTATCGCAATTTTTTTGCTATACAATTAGGTGGCGATTTTGTTGATAAAATCGGATATAGCCAGCAATACCTACCCTATATTTGAAGAGTAGGTAATTTTGCCAATAAATTACACTGGAATCTAGAAAAGATTTTATGTGTTGATAAACAAGTAACTGCACTGATATTTGGTAAAAACCAACCAAATATTGTTCAGTTATCTATATTTATGATGAAAATGTAAAAGTCAGCACCCTAAAAAATAAATTTTGAGTTTATAAAGCTTGTCAACCAATTTTCTACATCAAAGACATTACTATTATCTAATATAAAAAATGAAATTACTTTAATTAATATTTAATTATTAGATAAAGTTAATCTTATTTTTACAACCCATATACAATGAGTCATATTAGGGTCAATCTGGTTACTAATTAGCCCTATATCCTCAATATAAATACCTGTTTAATTAACAGTTTACAACCCGATTGTACGATCGTCTACTGTGAAAACACCAAGATAGTATGTACTTTTGAGAAAATTACAAACACTTTGGTATTTCGATTGACAATAATTTAATTTTAAATGAAAACGAGACTATAAATTTTTTCAATGGACAGAAATTAAATTGGATTATGAGATGAGCTACCTTGTGCCAATGCAACATCTACCTGTTGCAGCAATATTTCTAGTGTAGAGGAATTATCTAACACCACATCTGCGAGATCTGCTTTTTCTGTCAGCGGCATTTGGCTATTAATTCTAGCTTGTGCTTGCTCTTGAGTTAAGTGATTGCGCTGCATTAACCTTTGTAACTGTTGTGATGGGGAACAGGACACTACCCAAATTTCTGTTATTAAATGAGTCATTTTGACTTCAAATAGCAGCGGTATGACTAATACTAATATGGGTGCAGAGGATTGGGCGATCGCCTCTTGAAAGCGATCGCCTACATAAGGATGAATTAAACTTTCTACCCAATTGCGTTCATCTGGACGCGCAAAAATAATTTCCCCCAGCTTTGGGCGGTTTAGGTTACCATCTGGGAGTAAAACATCAGTGTCATAACGTTGGGCGATCGCCCTGAGAATTGGTGAACCAACAGCCACTGCATCTCTAGCATAAATATCTGCATCAAAAATCGGCAGATTATAAGCATTAGCCAAATAATCAGCGACAGTGGATTTACCTGTGGCAATACCTCCGGTTAAACCGATGATACGTTTAGTCATGGGATATGGGGCATGGGGCATTGGGCATGGGGCATTGGGCATTGGTTAACAGTCAACCGTCAACCGTCAACCGTCAACCGTCAACATTGCTATTTTGCCCAGACAATTAATGCTTGGGTTAATCCATCTAAAGTATATTCTTCAGCTTCTACATCTACTCTTCCAATTAATTCCTGACAAGTTTTTGAGGTTTGGGGGCCAATTGAGGCGATACAAACTCCTGTTAAAACATCTGCAAGATTGGTGAATTTGCTATTAATTAATTGACAGAAAAATTGCACAGTTTTAGAACTAGCAAAAGTAATGGCATCTACTTCGTGATTTTTTAGGGCTAATTCTGCGGTTTGGGGAATACTATTAGGACAGCAAGATTGATAGGCTGCAACTTCGGTGACTTCTGCTTGCTTTGCAGTTAATTCCTTAACTAAAACCTCTCTACCACCACTTTCAACTCTAGGAAATAAAACTTTTTTTCCTAATAGTTCTTCTGGGAAGTTTTCTACTAAGGAATCAGCAACAAAATTAGGGGGAATAAAATCGGGGTGCAAACCACGCTTTTTCAAACTTTGGGCTGTTTTCTCCCCAACCACTGCTATTTTGAGATTAGCTAAACTACGGCTATCTTTACCCAGTGCGGTTAATCTGTCAAAAAAGTAGTCTACACCATTAGTAGAAGTGAGAATTAACCAGTCAAAGTGAGCTAAAGTAGCGATCGCTCTGTCTAATGCTTCCCAACTCGAAGGGGGGCCGATTTCTAAAGTAGGCATTTCAATCACGGTAGCACCTGCGGCTGTCAGGCGATCGCAAAATTGGCTAGATTGTCCCACTGCACGGGTGACTAAGATAGTTTTACCATTGAGAGGAAGTTGGGAATTAGCTGTCATAGTTACAGGGCTGGGAGTTTTGGTGATAGTTAACTGTTCTGTTGGTATTTTCTCAGGTTGTAGGTAATTCCGTAGCCCAACCACCTCGCCAATGACAATTACCACTGGTGACAGCGATAAGCCAGCGGTTATTTCTAAAATATTGCCCAGTTCCCCTGTCCAAATTTGTTGATTCACAGTTCCCGCCCACCGAATAATAGCTATAGGCGTGAGACGCGATCGCCCTTGACGGATCAGCCGATGTACAATCTCTGCTAGATGTTGTCCGCCCATTAAAATTACTATTGTTTCTAGCCTTGACAGGGCTTCCCAGTCTAAAGCTTCTGGTTCATGGGCTGTTAAAACTGCAAAACAGCGACTCAAAACCGGATCTGTCAGGGGAATTCCTGCAAGTAAAGGGGCGGCTAAGGCGGAAGAAATTCCCGGTACTACTTCAAATGCACAGCCAGCAGCTTTCAAAGCCTGAATTTCCGCACTACAGCGCCCAAAAATAAACGGATCGCCTGACTTGAGTCTGACAACTTGTTTACCCTGCTGACAATAATGAACTAATAACTGATTAATCTCGGCTTGGGGTGTGCTGGGTTTACCACCGCGTTTACCTACATCTAACTTGAGACAATCAGGTGATACTCGCTGCAATAATTGCTCATCTACCAAGGCATCGTATACCAATACCTGTGCCTGCTGCAAAAGATTGTCAGCTTTTACCGTGAGATATTCTATATCTCCTGGCCCTGCACCTACGAGGTATACTTTGCCCATTGCTTCAATCATGGTTGAAATTTGTACACACAATTTATTTTTAGGGTGTGTTGTCACCTAGTGCAACGCATCATGCAAGATTTGCGGTGTGTTAGGTACAGATACAGCTAGTACTTCTGGGTTTCAACCCCTCATAGGAATTAAGAGAAATTACAATCGTATTTCTATGGCTAAGTTTTTGCGCCAAATTCTTGGTTTCAATCCCTCATAGGGATTAAGAGAAATTGCAATTAATAGGTAATTCATCCTCTAATATCTCTACTAAGTTTCAATCCCTCATAGGGATTAAGAGAAATTGCAATTACTGGAGGTGAAAGGGGATAAAACTATAAGCGAGTTTCAATCCCTCATAGGGATTAAGAGAAATTGCAATTCACTGCGCCAAGCGATCGCACTTTGGCGCAATTCAGGAGTAATTTCTACTAATTGACGTTGATGTGAATGTGCATAATATATATAACCCGTATTGATACTCTTCCCCGTCATTTCTTCCAAACACAAAGCTTGCGCACAAACTTGCATTTCATCATTATCCCATTCACCCTTGCGACCGCGCTTGTATTCAATTGGGTAAAATGTGCCATTTTCCGCTTCAATTAAATCTGATTTACCTATCAATTTATACTTGTCAGATTTCAACCAAATGGCGCGGATTTGCCAAGTATCCTCACGATACCCATCACCAATTGTATGCACCCGCTCATGTAAACTTGTACCTTCAATTGTGTATTGATTATCAATAAATTCACCTGCACAAAACATCCGCCAACAGCGATGAGCGCAGTAAGCATATTGATTTAATGCCGCAATTGGAATGTAATCAATTTCATTCATAATTTAATTTGATATTTGCAAAGAAAAAACTTATATCCGACGTACCATACCCATACCCATCGTTGTTTTCCGCCCTAATCCTGCATATAATGCAAAATCTGCTAAAGCATTCATTTGCTTAATTGCTAACGGTTCCACCTCTCCTAAAATCCGATAGCTAATTGCACCAACACAACCAATAAATTTACTTTCATAGTTGCTGACAATTTCCGTATTAATATCAAAAGCACTCGGATAAATTGATTCAATAGGAATAGCCGAAAATTCTATGCCACTATATTTATTCCACCGATTTAGTAAGCTATTAAACACAGATTCTTTAATCGGTAGAAACGTATCATATCCACCTTGACGGAAAGATACCGGCGTAGCAAAATTAAAGCTCAAATTACGCTCTTTATTTGATGCTTGTTCGTAAAGTTGTGCATAATTACAAGCATTAGCCCAAGGTTGCTTTGATTGTGCTGTACCTTGAATTTGAGTAATATACAAATTTGCCGAACCTAAATGCCAAGGATGTTCTGGGTTAAGATTTAGCCACAGTGGAGTTAATTGGCTAAATAAATTGTCATCCAATAGAGACACACGCCACCAACAGGGAGTACCAGCCGGAATAGGTTTTTGATGAATAAATTGCAACGTTTGGTGATGTGGTTTGGGTTGTCGTTGAATTTGCAATGGAGAGAGAGTAAAGGCTTTATCTGCATTCGATGAGTGTAGATATTCTCCTAAACTGGAGTCTACAGAACTGATGAGACTGAGAAATAGTGCATGAAAATGTCTACCAGTCAGGAATCCTGGGTAGATAGGAGACTGGGGGACGAGATTAAGAACAAGACTGTAAGGCATTTTTTCAGCTTTTTTTTAGACTGAGATCTGCTACATGCAGGTAAAACTTAAATTATGCAAATGTTACTCTACTTTTGGTAAGTGTGATTACACCTGGAGAAAGACAGATGAGAATTGATGATTACAATGCAGCCAACGCGCTGACTGAAAAATTAAAGCAGAGCTTACCAATTACAGTAAAGGCTGGCAAAGAATTTCTCAAGACATTAAAGCAAAAAGGAGAAAACGCCAATCCAGACAGAGAATTTGAAGTTGATTTTGTTGGTTATTCAGGAGATGATGGCGGGATTATGTGCGGATTAAAAGAGCCGAATAATCCCGAAAGTAAGGAGAAATATGTTTCTTCTATTACTCACCTCAAAATTGATCCAAATCATCCCCTAGCTGCTGAAGTTCAGGCTTACCAACGTCAGCGAATTCGTAAGTTAATGTTGCAAAACTCCGGAGGTTTTACAGCAGAATTAATGACAATAGAGCCGACAAGAAAGAAAAAGTCTGCTAAAGGTTTCGGAAATTAACTCCGAAAATGATATTCCATGCAAAGGGGAATCTTGAGTTCTTTCATTTCTTTAAATTGGTAGTATTGCCCTCGCATTTGGATATTTTGAATTAAACTAACTGGAGGCATATTCACCACATCGTAACTAATTACTTGATTAGTGAACATTACATCTAAAGGATTTAAAGGATATTTGTAGGTGAATACACCTTCTGTAGTTTGAGGTTGAGGTAATTGTTCCACTGTCACCTCAGCCTTACTCATCCATTTCCCTAAGCGAATCCATTTTGGTAATTTAAGTTCTTTTTGCGAAATAACAAAAAACTCAAATATACTTTCTGGTGCAATTTCTTTGGCTCTACCAAAACTAGGAATATTTTTTTGCGTCTTCTCCATTTCTACATGGTAGTTATTATTAGCATATTTCCATGTATTGAGAATGGCAGTATGATTAACTGCACGCGCAGGTGTAACATAAATTCCCTGTTGATTTAGCGGCGTTAAATGTTCCTCATATTTGGGAACTTGTTCAGGACAAAAGTAACGATAGGAATGTTCTTCAGCTACATTGGTAGAGTAAACTTCGCTATCAACTAACCCTAATGCATAGCAGAGTGCATAATTGTGAATTACCGCTTCCGTTTCGTATAATCTTCCAATTTCACGAGTAGCGTAATAAAGACTGTCGTGTAATTCTAATTGACAGCAATAAATAATTGGCATAGCGATTACCCTGCTTTAGCAGCCGATTTCTTTTTGCTGATGTGTTTGTTAGCGTATTCTTTAGCTTCTGCATCAGCTTTTTGTAAAATTGATTTTATTCCTGCTTCGCTATTTGTGAGCGCTTTAACTTCACTTAGCAAGGGTACAAAAGTCTCACCAATAAAGTCAGTATGAACAATAAATTCATCAGCCATTAATTCCTCGATCGCACTTTTAGCAGCAGATATTACATCATCTTCATCTAACGGTTCAGGAGAATTGATACTGTTATTTGACTGCATTTTGTCGTATATTGCTTGAGTCCAGCGTAAATTACTAGTAATTTCTCCATCAGCAAATATAACACCAATTAACTCATTTCTTACGCGACCTGTGCGGGTTGTTTGCGCTCCATAATGGCGAGTCCGGAGGATGTTATTAAATACGTAAAGAAAACTAGCTTCAGTTGGGTCTTTTAATGTGACAATACTAGGAAAGAAAGTTTGCGGTAGAATATGATCCTGCTGGTTAATTCTGGCTGTTACTGAACCTAGTTCACCATCTAATTTACCATCTGACTTCTTTTCTCCTTTTGCTGCCATTGTACCATTTTCATAAGGAGCATTCAGGGTAAAAGTTTCGTGTGATTCATCAAAAGCTGTAATTGAAAATGCGGTATCTACAACGACTTTTGATTTCTCTGAGCCAGAATCACCAATCGCAAATCCATAAATAATACAATCAGGATTATCCATTGCAAAATTAACGTTGTATTCGCATTCTTCAGCAGTCATCAAGCCATAATTACGCAGCAATTCCCGCCCAACTAACCTTTCTGGTGTTGATTGTTTGCGTTTGAACATTGACAGGCGGCTAATTGTAGTTTTATCTTTGACTCCAGCCCTAACTCTGGCTTTATTGAGTTCTCCATCTGTTTGAAATAATGGGTATGATTCGGTGATACGAATAGTTAAAAAGTGGACATATTTACCCATTGGTTTGTAGGGAATGGCAGTTTGAAATAATTTAGGTTCAACTGTTTTGAGCAAAGCCATGATATTTCTCCAAAAAATATGATTATGCGATGTCATTTGCAAAGTCGTTAGCTGAAAATAGCTGTTATTTATTCATTATCTGATTCCGGCAACTTTTGATTTTTCTCTAGATTTTCTTTGTCGTCTTCTAAGCGATAAAGAAACTCACAAGTATCGCGAATTAAGTTGAGTTGACGGCCTGCTAAACGAGCGCGATCGCCTGCAAAAGATTTTTCAAATACCTCAACTACAAAGTACTGTGCAAAATCTAAAATCGCTTGTCGTTCTTCCTCCCGTTTACTCATTACCCAGCGTCCCTCAGCAGTGGAAGAATGAACGCGATCCATGAGTTTAAAAACTTCGGCGGCTACAGCTGTAACTAATGTTTCACCCCGAAATACACTTAACTCAGCTTTAAGTATAGTTTCAGATGCAATATCAATCGGTTTTAATACAGCATTAGCTTTGGGATTATATCGCTTATTAGCTCTATAAAAGCGGCGATAAAGTTCCGTTAATTTCTTAGGATGATTGAGACTTGATTCTTCTCCCACAATTAATTCCTCTTTGGTGTAGTCAAATTTTGCATAAGGGTCAAAACAAGGATAAAAATGATAGGTATAAAGCCGAATCTTTTCAATTCTGGCTGAGTCAACTCCCTGGTTACGTGCCCAACGATTTAGATAATAAAATACATACAAAGGACTAGTTTCTAAATCCTTAGCTAATTCGCTAAATCTTCCCCAGTTGGCATCATAACCAGATTTACCTTGCCGCGCATTCACATCTAAATGAATGGCGTAAGCAGCAGTCAACACATTCAGGGGAGCAGGGTATTGAATACCATTTTCTTGCCAACCTTCCAAAATGTAGTCTAAACGGAACCTATCTCTTTTTACCAAAGCGCGAAAAGCATGAGGCGCACTGTCAAGAAAAACGCTTTCTTCAAACTCTGCACCATCATTAAATGGTGGAATTGGCGATTCTGAAACTACAGTTTTGACATCCAAAATCATCGGGAAAGCAAAGGCTAACCAAGTAGGCATAATCCAAGATTCCGTATCTGTGCTGTCTCTTCCTGGAGGTAGCGCCATGAAATAAAATGTTAAAGGCTGGTCTTCAGGATAAGCAAGCTTAAATGTCCGGTCTTTTTCATTATTGAGATTTTCATCTATTAAAAAACTATCCACACTTTGATAATTTTCTTTATCTAAATGTGCTTGAAAATCCTTGGTGATAAAATGATTGCGGATGCTAGTATCAAAGCGAGTTTGAGCTACACCACTATAAGCTTTCTGTAAAAATTTATTAGTTTCTGGGGTAAAGTAATAAGTTGGATAAAAGTAGAGATAGCGATATTTACCATCTTCAAAACGTTTACCTACTGCTTGAGTTTGATTCATCAAAATTTGTCGCAGCATCATTTCCACACCTGCAATGCTGGAAATATTGCGCTTGGCATTAGAACCACCTAACATTTGTTTATTTGTATAAACTTGCGGTGTAAATAAAACTGCTGATTCCATCTGCTCTGTTACTGTGTAAGCAGAATGGGAAATTGAACAAATTAATTGTCTTCCTCTTCCTGGTTTTTTAGCAGCATTATAGTTACCTAACTCATTGAGAAAATTCTCTGTTTGCGTTTCAGTTGATTGTTGTTGATTTGTATTTGGCAACATCACCACTCGTGATACCCATTGCCTTAAATCATCCCAACCATCAGGTAATTGATATTGAGCAAGAATGGGTGAAATTAAACCTGTCAAATATTCAATAACTTGCTGGCAAATTTCCCTGACATCTTCCACACCTGGATGTGTTTCTAAATATTTAGCAGCGAGATAATACCATTCATAAGGTACGCCGCCAGTATTACCTTTTAACTTGTTTTTTTTCAGGCTTTCATTAATGCGCTGAATGTGGCGAATCTCAGGAATATATTCTGTTAAATTCCAGAATTCAGCGACTTTATGAGTTAAATCAAAAGCAGGTATTG
This sequence comes from Tolypothrix sp. FACHB-123, assembly GCF_014697075.1. Classification (GTDB taxonomy): domain Bacteria; phylum Cyanobacteriota; class Cyanobacteriia; order Cyanobacteriales; family Nostocaceae; genus Aulosira. The sequence goes on from NZ_JACJRE010000032.1 coordinate 15,841, forward strand.
CGGGTAATTTTTTATCTTTCTTGCGAATTGCTTCAATCCTGTTAACGGCTTCATCCCAAATTTTACGACTGACTAAATCGCCAAATTCTGCTATTTGGTCAATGCGGATATCATCGGTAAATTTAAAATCAAACTCAGCAGGTAAAACACCTTGTTGTTGAAACTTAACTAAATTTTCACTGCGACTTTTAGCAACAGATGGTTTAGTAGAACTTAAAATGCGTAATGTTGCATCTAAAGCTACTTCCATTAAGTCGGGAGAATCAAAAAATAAGTTATAATATTCGGCATATTTCATGCCTTTACCATCACGACCAAATCCTGTTTGTCTGAGTTTTAATTGTCCTGCACATAGGAACTTAATATTATTAACTACAAGGTCTGGTAACTCTTTTGTAGATAGATAAGGAGCATTACGCGCTGCGAGATAAATTACTCCTGTTGGCAGATATAGTAAAGGTTCATAATATATCTGCTCATCCGTATTGAGGCTAGTATAAGCTTGAATTACGGCATTATTAACAACATTAGTTAAAACACCCCGGTTTTCAGCAATACGGTGATAGGTAAATTTCAGTTGTCCATCACTGAGATTATGAATAATTTCTTGCAATCTCGGATTTTCTGCATCTTGGGGATGTTTAATAATAGAAGCGAGAGAATCAGCTAAACAAGTTAAATCAGCAAGACAGCGAAGAGTACGGTCTTTAAGAACAGGATTTAAGCCAAATTCCGAAAAATTCCAGTTAGTATCCCAACGACGTTGAGCATTGTAAGCCAAGCATAATAAATCGTCAATATATTCTGTATAAGTTTCTGGATTATCGGGATTGATAAACTTATTAAGTCCTAGTTGTTTGATTTTTTCATCAATAATTTGACGATGTTCTGCTAAGGCTAATTTGCGGCAATTTTCTGTGACATCGGGAAATTTTTCAAAGTCATGTAAAATGAACCCAGCAATGACTAAACGCCGTTCTCGTTCTTTGACTACCCGCCGAATAGTTGTATCTAGATTTTCTAAACGTTTCTCAATTAAATTTGCCGGAAATAAACCATTGAGTAAATGTGTATTAAGTGATTGATCTGCTGCATTATCTCGCCTAACTCTAGTGTCACCTGCGGCTTCTCGCTGTTGGTCTATTTTATCAAAAAATTTACCACCTTTAGCTGTGACACCAATTGCTATTTTTAGCAGATTAGGTAAAACATATTGGGCAAAATCTGCCATGACTATATCATCAGGATTTTGCGCTTTAATCGCTTCTTGCAGTAGCTTGAGTGTGAGTAATTGTTGTTTAGTTGCGATAGTGCGATTGTCATCACTATCAAAACCAAAATCACCTGATAACCAATCTTCATCCAATGACTCAGAATTTGCAGTGTTTTCTATATCTAAAAGTGATAATTGCTGATATTCATCTGAAGCTTTTGCAGCTTTACTTTTTTTAGCCATTCTCTTCACTCAAGGAAATTAAATATGAGTTGACTTGTCTGACATACAGTGGATATTGCTGTAATGCGAAACTAATTGCCCGAAAAACTTGCTGCGGATCTATATCGTCATATTCATGAACTAGGCGATTTCTTAATCCTGCTGATGGTGCCAATTGTCTTGCTAGTTCGGGAGAAATTACACCATATTTACCAAGCTCAATAAAAGCTTCAAAGTTAGTATTTGAATTCCCTGGATTTAGCTTCGACAAGATATGATCGTTGATATCTATCGCAGCTTGAGCGATTAATTGTAGTAGTCTTTCTACAACAAGTTGTTGACGGAAATCAGCTAAGAAGTCATCGAGAGTAGTAGCTCGAAACTCTTCTAACGTGTTGTAATATTTGGTAATGAACCTAAGTCTCACTAAAACTATTTCGGGATCTATATTACTCATGCTCCCCACTTATTTAGTTCTCTTTCAATAATTTGATGTTGCTCTTGCCGAAATTTCTTTAACTCTGATTCAGTTTTTAAGGAATTTAATCGAAAAGATTCAAATTGCTCAGGATATTTTTCAAACAAGAGAATTCCATCACGAGCCACGAAATGAGCTATTAGCCAAGAGCATTGGTTAAGTTCTACAATATCAATGTGGTCAGCATTGATTTTTAATACTTCGCCAAGCAGCATAGGTAATTCAAACAAACCTGAAATATTATTTTTTATGTAAGCTTCGCGCTGTTCTTCATCACACAAAACTGCAAAATCCCAGTCACTTTTTGCGTTGGCGTTACCAGTAGCTCTAGAACCAAACAGCACTAACATTTTTAAGTAAGGAATTTTTTCAGGAAGTTGTAAGGCTAATTCTTGCAATTCTGCAATTGTTGGAGTGTGGTCTTGCATTTGATGATCCTCCATTTTGGTGAATAATCGTCAACATTCATTTGCTCATTCTAAAACTTTATTCAAATCCTTCAAGTAATTTGGCAACTTGTTCAGGAGCCGGAAGCTGATTTTTTAATTCTTGAGGTAGTGTTGAAACTATTTGATATGTTCCTACACCAATTGGCTTATTAGATTCTTTCAGTGCATATTCAACAATCGTTCTCTGCTTAGATTTGCAAAGAATAATTCCAATGGAAGGATTTTCATCAGCTAGCTTTACTTTGTCATCTAAAACAGCTAGATAAAACTGCATTTTACCTACATATTCAGGTAAAAATTTACCTATTTTGAGTTCTATTGCTACCAAACACTTTAAACTGCGATGATATAACAAGATATCTATAAAATATTCTTCATCATCAATTTCTAAGCGATATTGACTACCGATAAAAGCAAATATTCCACCCATTTCCTGTAAAAATGGTTCAACTCTTGTTAAAATTGCCTCCTCTAGCTGTCGTTCATTATGTTCATCTGCTAGTTCCAAAAAGTCAAAAGTATATTCATCTTTAACTGCAAGTTTCAATTGATTGCGAATCTCTGCTGAAACAGTCTGATCAAAATTGGTTTGATTTAGCAGAGTTTTTTCATAAGTCTGATTCTCAATTTGGTGAATCAAAACATTCTTTGTCCAACCAAACTTACGAGTCATTTTGATATAAAATTCCCGTTCTAGGTTATCTTTGCACTTCTCTAAAATGACTATATTGTGAGTCCATCCAATTTCTCGCACCAATGGTGCGAGTTTTTCGTTCGCGGCATAAGTTTCATAAAAAAGCCTCATCCGCCAGAGGTTAGCAGTAGAAAAACCACTAATTCCAGGAAATTCTGTTTGCAAGTCTTTTGCTAACTTTTCCACTACAGATTTACCCCAACTATCTCCTTGTTGTCGGGTAACAATCATCTTCCCAATATCCCAGTACAGCGCAATGAGTTCTTTATTAACTGCCTTCAGTGCTTCATACTGGGCAGAACGTATGCGTTGTTTTACTTGCACTAGTAGATTTATGTAATCATTGGGAATTGGTTTACTCATAGCGGTAACTATTCAACTTATTGATAGCGAACTGACTTAGATGTATATACTAAACAGGCTACTCCAACTCTCTATTAGGGATTGGAAGCTGAAGCAATCCAAATTTCATCCCCTTTGCTTTTAAAGGTGTACGCCAGCGTATCTAGTAGTAGTGCAGAGTGACCAAACGCGATCGCATACGGTGTGTTAGCATCATGAACACTGTACTGGTCGCTAATCGGGTAAATTTGAAAATGCATTGGTAGTCTTAGCCGCATTCGCACTTCTGCAACTGGACGGCGAAGCACATAACATACCAAACCCTGTGTTTTTAAGCGTTTGTTTATCTCCCTAATCCATTGGTTTTCAGGTTGCCAAACTTCTATACCTGTTAAAACCTGGACTTTCCAAGCGTCTGTTATTGGTTGTAAGTCGCCAGGGTAGGTAAATTTCCAGTTCAACCGTTCCTCACGGTAAGAACGCAGCTTGATAAATGCTAGACAGTGAGCAAATCTACCTTTGGCGATCGCTTGTCCGGTGCGTTGTGCAGTTTCTTTCAGTGTCCGTGTAAATGCTGCCTCAGTCCACATTTCAATATCTAAGTTGCTCAAAATTCCGGGTAAGTCGTAGGTTTTAAATCTATCTACTTCGTTGGCTTCGGTTAAGTCATACAAACCACATTGCAATGGACTAGAACCGCGAAAACTAGCTGCATCTTCAGCAATAGGATTTCCTGATTTTCCAGAGATTTCTTGCCATTCTTTAGCCCATCCTTTAATCCGTCCAGCCATCGATTTCAGACTGGTATTAAAGACTTGCTCACTGACTGTTTGAAATTTATCTCGGCTTTGGGCATACTGTTGTTGAATCGTGCGATCGCTTAATTGAGAACATAACCAAAAAGACTGTACAGCACCCCAACGGCGATAATATCCCTGAAAATCATTAATTTGGCGATATTGCTCTTTAATGGTGTTTTGTAAAAACGGGCGATCGCAAATACAATTAACTGTTAAGGGCGGAGATTCTACCTGAAATAAACGCTCGACTAAAAAGTTAGGTACAAGCGCATAAGCTGTGAAATTTACAAACTCAATTTTCTGCCCTTCTTTGTCATAGCCATCATGTCTGCCTAACCTGCCTAAACGCTGGGTAAAATTACCTGCATCTGATGATTCAAAAATTAAAAAGTTAATTTTAAAATCAACGCCTACATCAATTGTACTTGTACCAATAACTAAGTCAGCAGCAAGACTTTGTTCTTTAACTGTTTTACCAGAAAGTCCGGTATTTTCGCCTACTTTTAAACCATAAGGCTGTAAAATTTCTTGAAAAAATGGAGTTAGTCGCTTAACTGCTGCAATAGAATTGAGAATAATTGCGCCTTTACTACCTGGATATTGTTGAAATTGATTAACAATCAAATCAGCATTTTCTTTTAACCAGGTTTCTGAAGCTTTAAAAGCTGGTTCTAAGGGGATAAAATTTAAAGCAATTGGTCGTGCTACTTGCCGCCATCCCTGATATCTTAATTGCTGTTCTTGTGCTTCAGTCTCAGGAAATTGATATTTATTTTGTTCGTAAGGATTGATTTCTCGACAACGAAATCCTGCTGTTTCAAGTTTATTAATTAAATTTTTATCTGGTGTGGCTGAAAGAAACAGAAATTTTTTACGGCGATTGGTGCAGCTAATTAATAACATTGTATTAATAATGCTGGCAATTTGGGGAGCAGCAAATACATGAAATTCATCTACAAGAAATAAGTCAAAATCTTTATCGATTCTGCCCCATAATTTATCTGGACTATCACCCTTAATAATATAAGCACCGCGATGTAAATAATGGAAAATATCCGGATTAGTTAATAATGCTTCTCGCTGGCTGGTGAGAGTTGCGATCGCAGCACTTTTCTTTAAGCCTTCATTTTCGGCATATATTTCTAAATCAGCACCACTGAGTCGCACTACACGGGGTTGATTTGGAGGTTGAAATGCTGCAATATATCCTTGTATTTGTATTTCTTGGTCACGCGCTAGTTCATTAGTTGGGTAAAGTCCAATAGCGGAAGATTCACCTTGAAGCACTTCTAAATATGCTGCCAAACTTTTACCATCGCCTGTCATGGCGTTGTTGAATATTACATCAATATTTGGATCGCGTAAAGCTTCTAAAGTTGCTGCTTGATGCCAAGATAATGACCAATCTTTCGGTAATTGTACACCTTTAGGTGTGGGGACTGTTTGCGAATAAACAGATTTGAGATTAATTTTGTAACTTTCGGACATAAACTTAAATAGTGTCCGTAACTGGTTGTTAAAAACAATATTGGCACGCAAAATAGAAGTTGACAAGAGGAAATACGGACAAAGTATACGGACAAATTTATGAGTAGAAAGGGTCAGTCTATAACTTTATCGATATCAGAACGAGATAAAGCCGAGTTAGAAAACTTAGCGCTAGAGTTTGGCATGAAGTGGGGCGATCGCCCAAATATCTCTAAACTAATAGAAGCGATCGCTCGTCATCATTTAATTATTGGTAAAAATCATGACTGGTCAGAATCGCGTCTGCGTGCTGTTCACCGTGCAATGCTGGTATTAGCTGATATTGGGCAAAATGAGCAAGCGCAAATAATAGCACAATTATTACTTGAGCGTAGCGAACTATCTATACCTCTGCGTACTGAAATTGACAATTTTTTAGGAAACTTACCGCCAGCTTGGCGTTTAGAAATAGATCGTTACATTTTACGAGAGCAACCATTTCAACTAAGTTATCAAGATGCGAGACAGCATATCTGGAATTTTACTGTCCGTTACGCCAAAGTTACACTGCATGAAAAGCGCCAATATCTTGATTGCTGGTGTGAAGAGACTGAGGGTAACTTGGATGTGGAAGACTTACAGCACAATTGGAGTTTACGTTTAGACAGGATTCAAGATGCTGCTGTTTCGCCGATTGTTGGTGAGTGGCGGAGTTCTGGGTTAGCAGAGATAGATGTAGAAATGCATCTGTTTGCGGGTTTAGCTTTTGCTTATCAAGCCAAACTCGAAGACAAAATCAATGAATGGCTACCAGATCAACCACGAGTCAAGCGTGTTATTAGGCGTGTTTCTAGTACATTTTGGTTCATTCGCGAGGTAATGCAATATGCACCCGATTGTGTAATTGTCGCACCAGAAAATGTGCGATCGCTTATCCAAGAGAAAATTAAAACTCTGTATCAGAATTATGGTTTAGATGTGTCTCCATAAAAATTTAGAGATATACAAACAAGCTCCCCGATTTTTTTGAAGAAGTCGGGGAGCTAAGATTACAAGATTTGACAACTGAATACGGTTACTTTAATTTAGCTTTCATCTTCTCTAAAAGCTGAGTAATTTTTTCCGCCTTTTCTGGTTGACGTTGTTTCTGCAATAAATCTTTCGCTTGTTGCAGGTTATTTATTGCTGCTTCTCGCTGTTCTTGTTGCATTAGCACATTAGCTAACCGCAAGTAACCTTGAGGATTTTTCGGACTGTGACTAATTGCATCTTCATAACATGCTTTCGCTTCTGCAATGTTACCTTGCTCTCTTAAAACATCTCCTAACAGCAAGCGTACCATATCATTAGTAGAATTCTGCGCCATAACTTGGCGAAAAGCGGCTTCTGCACCTTGATAATCTTGCTGTTGATAAAGATTGACACCCTTTTGAAATAAATTAGAAGTCAGCAAAGTTTTGACAGCAAAATAAATCAGGAAAGAGATACTAGAAACTACTGCAACAATTGCCAAAACATCAGTTGTGTGAAAGGTTTCTTGCATTTTTCTAAGCCAAAAGACAGGCGATAGGGAAAATCAAATACTCAATGAAAAACAGTTTCCAGATGAATTGGTAGAATTGGGTAATTGCTCGTTTTTCTTGTGTCTCTACTGCTAAACTGCGTACCCACATCAAGCACAGCACTATCAAATGGGTAATGACTAAAAAAACAGGGTTAACTTCAGCTAAACGTAACACCCCGACTAAAATCATCCCTAAATAGCAAGTAGTCAATACCCAAAGCGCCAAATTAAAGACTGCTTTCGGCCCTAGTTGAATGGTTAAGGTAGTGATATTGTATAAGCGATCGCCTTCCATATCGGGGATATCTTTAAAAATAGCGATCGCAAAGGTAAACACCAAAATAAACACCGTCAGCGCCCAAACTGTCCCGGAAATCGAGAGATTTTGCTGTAATAACCAGCTAAAGTGCAAAAATAACCCTAAATTAACAATCGTCCCTCGCACGGAAAAAATACAAAAAGCCGCCCAAAAAGGAAAGCGTTTCAAGCGCATTGGTGGTAAAGAATAAGCCGTACCAATAGCTAAACTAATCGCTACCATTCCCAATAAAAAAGGGCCATTAAACCAAGCAATTACTAATGCAAAAATGCCAGTAATCGCGACAATTAATTTGCCTTGTGTAACCGAAAAAGCCCCGGAAGCTAGAGGAAGATGTGGCTTATTAATCTTATCAATCTCAATATCTTCCAGTTGATTCAGCCCCACAATATAAACATTGCCACAGAAACAGGCCAGCCAAGCTCCGAAAATATGTGTGAAGGAGAAATTACCATTATTACCAGCAGCAATTGCAATTAAATACAACGCAAAGACACTTAAACTGGTACCAATAATTGTGTGTGGGCGGGAAAACTGCCAAAAAGCATAAAGCCAGCGACCCCACACCCCAAAAGACTTTTGTCCAGAAAACAGATTCATTATTTATTCCCGCACAACAACCCAAACCGAATCAACCCGCGTTGATAACCGCTACGCATCAAACCTAGTGATAGCGCCCCGACAATTGTTGTCCAACCGGCAGTTAATAAACCCCAAATCGCCTGAGGCGTAAACGCCGAATCAATCACAAAATCCCAAAATGGGGCGACAGCAGTTGACCAATCAGCCGTGCGAATATTTTGTAGGGGGAGTTGATGCGCGATCGCTTTATACTCTGGTAAGGAAATCACATAAGGTAAACAATATACCCGGTAAATTTCCTGCAAATGTTTTTGTTCATCAGCAGTCAACGGCGAGTTATCAATTGGGCGATGACACCAAGTCACCATAATTAACTTACCGCCAGGTTTGAGTACTCGGTAGCACTCTTGCAGAAACTTGGTTTTATCCGGCATGTGTTCGCCACTTTCCAAAGACCAAACCAAGTCAAAACTATTGTCTGCAAAGGGCATTTCTAGGGCATTAGCCACAAGAAACTGACTGCGATCGCTCAAATTTAACTCTTGGGCGCGTTCTGTGGCTCTAGCGGCTTGTACGGGGCTAAGAGTAATTCCCGTCGCCCTAGCTTGAAACTTCTCAGCTAAGTATAGAGAACTACCACCAATTCCACAGCCCACATCCAAGATATTTGCCGCCGTTTCTACCTCTGCCCAATTCAGCAGTTCTTCAATTAAATCAATTTGCGCCTGACGACGGTCTTTTTTATGCGTACCATTCGGCCCGTAGTAGCCGTGATGCATATGTTCGCCCCAAATGTCTTCCCAAAGACCAGAGGAAGCATCGTAAAATTGCTGAATTTGTTGGTAAATTGTTGCACTCATGAAGAAAGCGGTGTTAAGACGAAACAGAATTTAAATAAACATATTCGTAGGCTACCATGTGTGTTTTTAATTGAATAAGGGTGTTTTGAATTTTTGGCAGGCTAAACCCCATGCATACCCCTTTAACAAAATTTATGAATCTTACCCCGGTATGACTGTTGCCCGTACAATTTGTTTAGGCTTTTTAGCAGTTATCACTGTAGGAACTCTCCTACTGATGCTGCCTTTTTCAACTACTAGCGGGCATTGGAACGATCCAATTGTCGCCCTATTTACCTCAACATCGGCAGTTTGTGTAACTGGTTTATCGGTAGTCGATCCGGGCACATATTTTTCCTTTTGGGGTCAATTTTTTATTGCCCTATTAGCGCAAATTGGCGGTTTAGGTTACATGACTACCACCACCTTTTTGATTTTGCTGATTGGGCGCAAATTTGACTTGCGAGATAAAATCGCCATTCAACAAGCCTTAGACCGAACCGGAATTAGTGGTAGCGCTCAAGTAATTCGCTCAATTATTGCTACTACTTTAATTTTTGAAATTACAGGAGTGTTTTTATTACTACCAGCATTTGTCCCTGAGCATGGTTGGGATAAAGGATTGTGGCTAGCAATTTTTCATAGTATTAATGCTTGGAATAATGCTGGTTTTAGTCTGTTTAAAGATAACTTAATTGGCTATCAGTCATCTTTTCTGGTCGTCTTCACAATTACAACATTAATTATCTTTGGGGGGATTGGTTATCAGGTAATTTTAGAAATGTACCTGTGGTTACGCGATCGCTTCATGAGAAAAACAGCCTGCCAAATATTCTCGCTAGATTTTAAAGTTGCCACTAGCACCACGTTATTACTGTTGTTTATTGGTACTCTTGCCTTTCTTTGTATCGAATATCGCAACCCCCAAACCTTTGGCGGCATGAGTTTACGCGATCAGTTTTTATTAGCCTGGTTTCAATCTGTTACCCCTAGAACTGCTGGATTTAACACGATTGATATTAGTAAAATGACAACTGCTGGTTTGTTTATCACCCTGGCAATGATGTTTATTGGTGCTAGCCCTGGCGGTACTGGTGGCGGGATGAAAACCACCACATTGAGAGTTCTTACCAGTTGTACTCAATCAATTCTCCAAGGGAAAGAAGAAGTATTATTATATGAACGAAAAATAGCAATCAATCTCATTTTAAAAGCTGTTGGCGTTTTAGTTGGTTCTGTAGGGATGGTGATTTTATCTACAGTTTTAATTTCCCTGACAGACCCCAAATTGGATTTTATCCAAATTCTGTTTGAAGTAGTATCAGCTTTTGCTACAGTTGGTCTGTCAACCGGGATTACAGGAACAGTCTCCACAAGTGCTAAACTGATATTAATTCTCACCATGTATGTCGGACGGGTTGGTGTTCTTCTATTAATGTCTGCTATTCTCGGAGATCCGCGTCCTACCCGAATTCACTACCCTGAAGAAAACTTGTTAGTGGGATAATTAAAGTCAATATCCCAATCCAGATATCTCCATAACAGCTGAGAAATAACCTGATAAAATTTACACTGATAGACCAAAATATTTTTGAGATATTTTTGGATATCAGTGTAATTTTTTGCCCTAAACCCAGGGAGCGCTATTTAAGGATAAAACTTGTGAACCTGTCAGCATTAAGCTTTTTTCGCAGTTTACGTAAAGATAACCATCAATTTGCAGTGATTGGTTTAGGTCGTTTTGGTCGCTCTGTCTGTTCTACACTGCATAGATTAGGTTACGATGTCCTAGCTACAGATGTTGATGAAAAGCGCGTATCTGAAGCATTGACAGAGCAGATGGTTGGTCATGCTTTACAGTTAGACTCCACAGAATCCGCTGCTCTTAAAGAAGCAGGAATTTTTGAATTTGATACAGTTATCGTCGCCATTGGCAATTATATTCAAGAGAGTATCATTACTACATTAAACGTGAAAGAGGGGGGCGTCCCCCATGTTGTGGCTAAAGCTTCTAGTGAAGTTCACCGCAAACTATTAAAGCGGGTGGGAGCAGATCATGTAGTCTTTCCAGAATATGAAGCAGGTTGTGCTTTAGCACGCACCCTCACTAAACCATCAATCTTAGAGCGCTTTGATCTCGACCCCGATAATAGTATTGTCGAGGTGATTGTTCCTGATGAATTTCATGGAAAAACTATCACCGAACTGCAACTGCGTAACCGCTATGGGTTGAATTTATTAGCTGTGAGTCATGATGGTAAATTTCTGATTAATCCCGAACCGACAAAGCGCTTAGAGCGGGGTACGGCGATGGTAGTGATTGGCCATAATAAAGATATTAATCGCTTACCTATTTAATCTTGAGTTACAGCGAGCGATCGCATCTAGAATTACTTGCATCTTCATGGGGGACTGAGAATCATAGCCAAGAATATCCCCCTTTCTACCTCGATATTTGCAGCCTTTCACCGTAATTTCCGTAATCCTGCAAACCTTATAACAATAATGTGCAGTTAATAACCTGTTACATAACCGAATTTTGAGCAACTTTTGCCTATCTTCAGATTTTCCTCATTTTTAAGATTTAATATTTATTCTTTTTGTTTATATTTATTAAATTTCCTAACTAAACATACTCAGATTTTCTTCATTTTTCCGGCTTAATATGACATCAATAAGGTAATTATCTCCATAAAAGATAGATTTGCCTTCAATCAATAGAAATAGCATCTTTTGGCGTATTTCTATTATTCCAAAAAAAAATATCATTGTTTCTACTGAAGATTATTCAAGTTATACAATGTATATTTTTAGTTACCCTAAGCAAAATATACAAATATTTTCCGGTGATGTATGAGTGCAATTGTTGATACACCCAGAACACAGCACTCATGACTATGGGCAAAATATTTGTGTATATCTGCTGTCATAAAATTGAGGTCAATCAATAATTAATCCCTCAAACATGCGTTCCTAAAGCTATTAGCTTTAGGTTATTTTAACTGGGCAATTTCTCACCGCATTGTAAAAAAGAAATCCTGCGATCGCACGCAGGACTAGTTTTGATTGAATATATACACTTCCATCATGCCAAAAAAACAGAGATTTATCAAACAGTCTTCCAGGTTCTACCGTGCCTTAGTAGCAACAGCATTATTAAGCAATGGCGTTTTCCAGTTTGTTGCGCCAGTCTTAGCGGAAGGAACCGCTGCGGGACAAACCATTAGTAACACTGCGACTGCGACTTACGATAATCCTGACGATCCGACTACACCGCTCAATGCTACATCTAACACAGTTACCGTCACCGTAGCAGAAGTTGCTGGTGTAACTGTGACCGATAATGCGCCGACATTTAAGACCGATGCCAACGGTGATGGTGACTATAATACTAACGATATCATTTACTTCAACTTCAGTGTAAAAAACACTGGTAACGACCCTACCAAATTTGTTATTCCTGAATCGCCATTAGTGACAGATAACAATAGTGGAGTCACTCTAGGACAGCTTGATGGTAAAGTACAAATCAATTACGGCGATGCCAATGGTTGGAACGATCTCCCCAGTGGTGGAGTCACAAACTCTGTTGCATCTGATGCGACTATTTCAGTACGTGTACCTGTAAAAATATTGAACAATGGCGATCCGACAAATGGCGATCAAATCTCGGTTCAGTTAGGTGACACAACAAACAACGCTCAGAACATTGCAAGGACAACAAATGACGCCACTGACTTGTACACCCAAGATAACACAGGTACAGACAATGGTGATGCTTCTGCCAATCCGCCAGTGAACGGTGTTCGTGAAGCCAGTGATACCTCAACCTTGACACTCACACTCAAAGCTTTATTAAATGGGCCTCAAGGCACACCAGCAGCAGATTATAATGGTGATAATAATCAAGACTTTACCAACAAATCTTCAGCCATAAATCCAGGTACAGCCCCCGGTAGTCTGATAGATCCTAATGCTGTCACCTTTAACAATACAATTCAGAATACTGGTACAGGTACTAACAACATTTCTTTATTACCCACACCACCAACGAATATAGCAGATTTGCCTAACAATACTGTAGTTACCATTAGCGCCAATAATGGTAATACAACAGCTACCTATACATACAATAGTACTACTGGCGTTTTTACTTTTACTTCAGGAACAGGTGTTGTCGGAGGAAATCCTGTTAGTGCAACAAATCCTGTGCGGATTGATAACGTAGCAGCAGGCGATACAGCCCCTTACACTGTAGAGGTGAATTTACCGGCTAATACGCCACTGTCTACTGATATTGAGAAAGGCTTTCCAGTTCCCGTTACTGCTTTTGTAGATCTTAATTCTAATGCAGTAATTGATACTAGTGAACCAAGAAATATTACTATCGACAGGGTATACACTGGTTTCTTGAAGTTGGTTAAAAAATCTCGGATTCTCAAAGGTACTGGGCCAGATGTTGGCGCAGGTCAAGAGAATTTTGAATCCACACCAGCAGTCGATCCAGATGGTACAGGGCCTTTACCAGCTACCGACCCCAATCCTGGTGTTAATGATGTACCTAGAACTCCTGCACCTGGAAACATTATTGAGTACCAAATTACCTCTAAGAACATTTCTGAGGCCCAATCAGGTACAGGTAACAAGATTTTACAAGCTGCCAATGTACAGATTATAGAAGACGGCACCACTGGTGGTAATAACTGGGCGCTAGACAACAATACTAATAGTGAGATCGATACTAGTCATGTGACTGCCGATTCAGGTGGTGAAGAGATCGTTTACTACAATAATATTCCCCCAGCAATAGGTACAGCTCAGTCTGGCACAACTGCGGCGACCAATGTTACTAAGTATGTAGTCAAAGTTACATCTGGCAATGTGACACCTCAAAGCACGGTAACATTCACTTTCCAAAGAAAGATTAGTGGTACTACAGCTACACCATAAAGCAGTAATTCAGGGGCATCTTTTGCCAAAGATGTCCCTACTTACATAGCCAATTGATTGCAGACTTGAAAATTTTTGTAGCAGGAGATTAAGATGAAACGTTTTTCCATGATCAGTATAGGCGCGATCGCACTGGTTGCAGGTATATCCTTTGCGGGTAAAATTCCTGTTGTTAGCAATATATTTCATGGTGAAGTTGCGATCGCGCAAAATGCCAAAAAAGCACCAGTTCAGTTGCGCTTAGAAGCAGAAAAGAAAGTAGTACAACAAGATAGCCAAGGTAAGCAAACAGTTACATGGCAAGCTTTGCAAGGCCAAGTAGTGGTACAGCCAGGAGATGTGTTGCGTTATACAGTTACTGGTGGTAACAATGGCGATAAAGCTGTCAAGAATCTCACCATCAATCAACCAATTCCCCAGGGAATGGTGTATGTACTGAAATCTGCTACCGTCAACAATAAACAAGGCGCAAAGATTACCTACAGCATTGATGGCGGACGCAGCTTTGTCGAAGAACCGACAATCAAAGTCACTCTTGCTAATGGTAAACAAGAAACTCGTCCAGCACCAGCAACAGCTTACACCCATATCCGTTGGAATTTTGGCTCATCTGTTGCTGCTAGAGAGATAGTAAAGGGTTCTTATCAAGTTCAAGTACGCTAGGGGCAGAGAAAGGAGAGGGGGTAGAGGGGACAAATGCCCCATACCCAATGACTAATTACAAATTATTTAGTTAACTTGAACAGGAGAAAAATTCAGTGCGCCGTCAAAGTTTGCAACATCAGATTTCTGATGGTGGCTGGTTTAAGCGGTTTGCGACAACCATTTTATTAGGAAGTTTTTTACAGAGTCCAATACCTGTTTTTGCTCAAATTAATAATGGGATTGCCTCTACAGCAATCAATAACCAAGCTACATATACTTATACAGATCCAAGTAGTCAATATACATTTCAAGGGACTTCTGGTTTAAATCAGGCTGATTCTAAACCATTAATTGACCCATTAGGAAGAATCCTTGGTTGTGGTGGGCAAAAGTTACCTAATTATCAAGGATTTTCTGTAGCTTTGTATGAACCATTAGCTAGCGATCCACTAGGTACGGAACTAGGACAATTAGTATCGTTAACCAGAACAGAAATACCGGATATTCCTAATAATAATATTTCCAAAGGCATTAACCCAAATGCCGACAATGTTAACCCCTTTTCGCTGACAGATGCGACTGAGGGATATTACAACTTCTTATTCGATCAAGACAAGGGACAAGCCGATCAAGGTAAAACTTATATTTTGGTAGTCAATCCACCTGCCAACTCTATTTATACCCAAAGACGCATTAAATTAACAATTGTTAGTAACACAGGTGAAGGTAGTAACAGGCTGGTTCAATATACAGCTACTTCTCTCGATGGTTTACCAATCAGCGTTCAAGGTACAACCCAGCTCAGTGATACGGTTTTAATCTCCGATGCTGAACGCATTGGACTAGATTTATTACCGATGCAACTGGATTTAGGTATGTGTCAAACACAACAGTTGCAAATTATTAAAACAGCCGATCGCGCTGCTGCTGAACCTGGAGATACGGTAATTTATCGCCTATCTCTCAAAAATGTTGCTGACAGTACATTAGATAATATAGTAGTTAATGATACTTTACCTCTAGGCTTCAAATTTCTGCCGCAATCGGTGCGGGGTGAGGCTAATGGTCAAGCAATCACCTTTACCGCCGAAACTAGTGGATCGGAAATTATTCTGCGGACTACAGAAGCGATCGCACCTGGTAGCATTATCAATATAGCCTACGCTACCCAATTGACACCTGATGCGGTGCGCGGTTCAGGGCGCAATTCAGCAATTGTTAACGCCCAACGCATAGACAACGATTTCCCTGTCAAAGATGGGCCAGCTACTCACTCTTTAAAAATTCGGCCGGGAATTGTCTCTGATTGCGGTACGATTATCGGTCGGGTTTTCGTAGACAAAAATTTTGATGGCGAACAACAACCAGGCGAACCAGGCGTACCGAATGCAGTGATTTTCTTGGAAGATGGGAACCGCATCACCACAGATCCCAATGGTTTGTTTTCCCTCGCCAACGTTTTACCAGGAAACCACACAGGCGTTCTCGATTTGAGTAGTCTTCCTGGCTATACCCTTGCACCTAATGTCCGCTTCCGCGAACGCAATAGCCAATCTCGGTTAGTGCGTTTAGAACCTGGTGGTATGGTACGCATGAACTTTGCAGTCACTCCCACCTTTAACTCAGAGGTGAAGAAATGAAAACCAGACTGCACCATACTCATCTTGTCAATTTGCAATTAATCGCGGCTGTAGCTGGGACTGTAAGTGTAATTCTATATCCGGCGATCGCAAAAGCAGAAAATACTCCGATTATTCAAGAACAACAGAACTTTAGTGACGGAGAAATATCCTCTTTAGTAACAAACAAGTTAGAGGTTGAAGACAGCACCAAGGTGGAAAATAAACAACTACCAGCCACCTTTGCGAGTTTGTCCGAGGACTTAAACCGTTGCAACACCAAGGTGACATCAGAAATTACAGAGCAAAAAACCTCTTCCCTCTGTTCACCATCCGCAACAGAAGCCGTTGGTATACAACCGTTTCAACCAGCAGATGAGATTCAATTATCTAGAGGTTTACAGCAAGTAGCATCCGATCAACAATTACCCACTGGTACAATACAACCATTTCAACCAGCAGCTGAGATTCAATTATCTAGAGGTTTACAGCAAGTAGCAGCTGATAGCGAAAATTTATCTGTTACGGCTGGTATCCAACCCTTCCAAGCAACATCTGATATTAAGTTACCTAGAGGCTTAGAAAAAATCGCCAATGGGACACAAACATCTACACCAGATATAACTACCAGCGTTAAAATCCTCACTCCCACACCTGATGAAATACTTGATGTGGCAGCTACTACAGTAATTCTCGAATTTTCTGAAGGAGCCAAGATAGAATTACGAGTCAATGGACAGTTAGTCGATCCTTCACAAATTGGACGTACAGCTACTGATTCCGCAACTAAATTAGTTACGCAGACATGGTATGGGGTTTCTTTAAAGGAAGGGGAAAATACCATTAC
Source organism: Tolypothrix sp. FACHB-123 (assembly GCF_014697075.1). Classification (GTDB taxonomy): domain Bacteria; phylum Cyanobacteriota; class Cyanobacteriia; order Cyanobacteriales; family Nostocaceae; genus Aulosira. Next base: position 32,871 of record NZ_JACJRE010000032.1, read on the forward strand.
TGCTCAAATTGTCGGTTCAACTGCACTGGCTGTAAGTAGGCGCGTGATGGTGCGGGGAACACCCACACAGATAAAGTTAGAAACTGTAGAGGCGCGGATTCCCGCAGATGGGCGTTCTACAGCCACAATCAAAGGAAAGTTGTTAGATGCGAATAACAACCCTTCTAAATGGGATACTGTTGTTACTTTAGCCGCTAATGCTGGGGAGTTTATCGGTGCAGATTTTAAACCCGATCAACCAGGATTTCAGGTAGAGGTGAAGCAAGGAGAATTTACAGCCAAGCTGAAATCTAGTTTAAATGCGCAGACAGTAACTATTAAAGCTAATGTTAATCAGTTAGAAGCTTTTACCAGCTTACAATTTGAAACCGCTTTGCGTCCGAGTATTTTGACTGGGGTAGTAGATTTGCGTTTCGGGGCTAGAGGTACGAATTATTACGGTAGTTTCCGTGATTTTCTCCCCCCAAACAAAGACAATAGTACTCAGTTAGACTTTCATTCAGCAGTATTTGCTACAGGTGCGATCGGTGAATGGTTGTTTACTGGTGCATACAATAGTTCTCGCACTCTGAACGAAGACTGCAACTGTGATAATCGCCTATTTCGCAGTAACCAATTCAGCGAACAAAACTATCCTGTATATGGCGATAGTTCCAAAGTAGAGGTGCTTACACCCTCTATTGATAGCGTATTTGTACGTTTAGAGCGTTCTACAAAGATTCCTGGTGCTAGCCCCGATTATGCTATGTGGGGTGACTACAATACTGAGGAATTTGCCCGTTCTTCACAGCAATTTACAGCAATTACTCGTCAACTCCACGGTTTTAAAGCCAATTACAACTTAGGGAATTTCCAATTTACTGGATTCTACGGTAACAATTTAGAGGGTTTTCAACGGGATACCATTGCCCCTGACGGTACTAGCGGTTATTATTTCCTATCTCGCCGCATCTTGCTACCAGGAAGCGAAAATGTCTTTTTAGAATTAGAAGAATTGAATCGTCCGGGTACTGTTTTGCGACGCCAGCAGTTAAACCGAGGCCCAGACTATGAAATCGACTACGATCGCGGAACTTTATTATTCCGTCAACCAATTCTGCGTACAGATGTTGATGAATACGGTCAGGTTTTAGTACGGCGAATTGTTGTTACCTATCAATATGATAGCAAGGACTCCAACAGCAATATTTATGCGGCGCGTCTGCAATATAACTTTTCTCGCAACTTTAATAGTGAAAGTTGGATCGGCGCAACCTATATTAAAGAAAATCAAGGAGTGCGTAGTTTTGAACTCTACGGTGCAGATGCCATTATTACTCTAGGTTCTCAGGGTAAGGTAATCGCTGAATATGCCCATTCCAGTAATGACTCTGATGTCATGGGTAAAGTTAATGGTGCAGCTTATCGTGTAGAAGCCGAAGGACAGATTTTACCGGGTATCCAAGGTCGTGCTTATTATCGGTTTGCCGATACTGGCTTTGCTAATAATGCCACAATTAGCTTTGTTCCCGGTCAAACTCGCTATGGCGCGCAAGTTACAGGTAAAGTTTCTTCAACGACAAATGTGCGATTGCAATATGACCATGAAGATAATTTTGGCATTGCACCCCAACCTTTAGATACCTTTGAAGAATTATTTTCACCCCGTGCGCAAGCAGTTCCCGGAAGTAAGGTTGATAACTCCTTAACAACAATTTCCGCCGGAATTCAACAAAAAATCGGTACTGTTACTGCTGATGTGGAATGGATTCATCGCAATCGGGAAGATAGAATGGCTACAAATAACCTACGTAGTAATTCTGACCAACTGCGATCGCGTCTGACTATTCCCATAGCCAAAAACCTGACTTTCCAAGCGCAAAATGAACTAACTTTATCTGCTTCTAAAGATGCTGTCTATCCAGACCGGACAATTTTTGGTTTGAATTGGGCTGTCCTTCCTGGGATTAATGTTAGCCTCGCACAACAATTTTACAGTGGCGGTCAACTTTCTGGTAACTCTATTACTAGCCTTAGTGTCAACGGAGAACACAAACTCGGTACAGATACCACTATCACCGGTCGTTACTCAATTTTGGGTGGTGCTAATGAAATCACAACCCAAGGCGCAATTGGTTTAAATAATCGCTGGACTATTGCTCCTGGTTTGCGGTTAAATTTGGCTTACGAACATGTATTTGGTAGTTTCTTCCAACGCACTGGCGCAGGTCAGCAATTTGCCCAACCTTTTGCCCCCGGTCAAAGCGCTTCTTCCATTGGGTTTAATGGTGGCGATAGTTACAGTGTTGGCCTAGAATACACTGATAACCCTGATTTTCAAGCCAGCGCCCGCTACGAACATCGTAGTTCCTCTGGTGGTTCTAATACCGTCATCTCAGCCGCAGCTACGGGGAAAATTTCTCCGTCTCTGACAGCTTTGGCACGTTATCAACAAGCAAATTCTGCTAATCAACGGCTGACAGGATTAGGAGATACAGTCAACCTGAAGGTGGGTTTAGCTTATCGCGACCTCAACGACGATAAATTTAACGCCCTCTTGCGTTATGAATATCGTCAAAATCCCGCAACTACGCCTGACACTATCCTTTTAGGTAGCGGTACGGGTTCAGAGGATCATACCTTTGCACTAGAAGCTATTTATGCACCTAACTGGCAATGGGAATTCTACGGCAAATATGCTCTGCGTCACAGTACCTCTTACCTAGCTAACGATTTAGTTGGTACGAATACGGTCAATCTGGCACAATTTCGCGCTACCTATCGCCTGGGATACAGCATGGATTTGGTAGGTGAGGCGCGGGTAATTAATCAATCTACTTACACCGAAACAGGCTTTGTAATTGAAGCGGGTTATTATCTTAGTCCTAATTTGCGCTTGGCTGCTGGTTATGTATTTGGCAAAGTCGATGACCGCGATTTCTCCGGTACACGTTCCGCAGGTGGTGCTTATTTGGGTTTAACACTCAAACTCAACGAATTATTTGATGGTTTTGGACAGCAAAAAATTGCGCCACCCCAGCAACAAGAATCTGTAGTGCAACGAGTGGAAAAAAATTCAAAATTAGGAAATATCAAGACAAAAATGCTGTAAAGTTATCTATTTTTCAGATTTTAGATGAAAAGTTAAATATATGAAGGTTTTTTCTAAATTAATCAATTTTTATCGGTCTGTATTCGGGAATGAAATTCTGACTACGGCTATTTTAGTATTGACATTGGCAGAAATCGCTGTAAGTCAGTCTCCCCTACCTTCTATCAGAGTAGTGGTAAATAGCAACCAAGATGGGGCGATTCAAGCTGATGATGTAGTGACTTTGCGAGAAGCGATCGCACTGGTTAATGGTACCTTATCAATTGAGCAGTTGAGCGATCGCGAAAAAATTCAGGTGCAAAGCCTTGATAATAATTTATCCTCCCGCATTGAGTTTAATTTACCATCTCAAGAAAGAGCGATCGCGATCCAGGAATTGTTACCACCTCTAGCTAGCCCAAGCTTGCTAATAGATGGCACTACACAACCAGGATATGATGATGCGAAGTCACCCGTTGTCGCAATTACACCTATTATTAACGCAGATGTCCTCCGTGGTTTTACTGTCGTCGCTGATGGGGTAACTATTCGCGGTTTGAGTATATATGGATTTAATGCTAGTCATGGCGCTACTGCAAGTCTCCCCCCCGCAGATATTTTTATTGCACCACTTTCGGACGTTTTCGTGGGAACAGGGCGTCGAACTCTTTCCTCTACACCGCCGAAAGATGTGGTAATTGAAAATAACTGGCTGGGTATACCACCAGATGCAAGTATCCCTACTAAAACCTCGGCTTTTGGCGTATCTGTCTTTAACAGTGTCGGGACAACTATCCAAAATAATCGTATTGCTCATCATGATGGTAGCGGCATTATTACCTCAGTCCGGGGAGAAAATTTACAAGTCAAGAACAATATTATTACTGACAATGGCTTGGCAGGAATGCCTGATGCCATTCGTCTAGAAGGTATAGTTAATAACACTGAAATTACCGCTAACTTAATTCAATTTAATGCTGGCAGTGGTTTGTACTTATTTAAACCACAAGGTTCAGTAAAAATTCGTGATAACACCATCACTAATAACGGTCAACAGTTGCAGCGAGCCGCAATTTACCTGATGGGGAAAGGACATGAAGTGGTGAATAACAAAATCACCGATCAGCCAGGGACAGGGGTAACAATCGCCGCTTATCCCCACAGCCAAGGTAACCGGATTCAAAATAACCAATTTGCCAAGCTACAGGGACTGAGTATTGACTTAGTAAGTCAGCAAAATGTTGGTGTTATTGACTACCAACAAGGTGATGGTGTAAATCCAGTCCATGACAGCTATCAGCGTCATCGTCAGGCGGGTAACTTTGGCATTGATGCGCCCAAATTTCTGAGTCGGGAGTTTTTTATTTTACAAGATGAGTTGGTAACGCTGGATGGTTTAGCTGCTCCTGATTCGGTAGTGGAAATTTATAAAGTAAGTGAAGTCAATAGCAATATAGGCACATTAAACGGAGCGATCGCTACAGTAAATACCGATAAAGATGGTAGATTCTCTATAAAATTGGGAAACCTAAAAGACGGAGAACGAGTAAGTGCGATCGCGATTCATCCCCAATATGGAACCTCTGAGCCAGCCTATCCTGCATTAATTCGCACCCATGAAATTCAAATCAGGAGCTAGTGAATTATCAATGAGTCTACGAATAAAAAGTCTTGTAGTGGTGAATCACAAATCCCTCAGCCGCTATAGAAAACTACTAAGTAGCATTGCATTATCACTATGCATTTTGAATTGTGGAACACAAGTAGCGCAAGCTGAAGGTAGTCGCACAATCTATCCCAGTAACGCCCCTGCTAATAGTTACAGAGCTAACCTAGAATGGCGTACTAATACTTATGGCAATCTTGTCCTGCGGCGAACATTACTAAAAGTCTATGCCAATAAAGATGAGTATATTCTTTTGGGTTCCAGTGCCGTTGGGGTGGATAATGGTAATATCCGTGTTTACAATCCTGGTCGTGTTAGTGGAAGTATTGGCAGCGAAACTATACCCAACACAGCAGATTTTGTTTGTACTTCCCAATCTGGACGCGGTTTTATCTCAACTCGTCAACAGGAGTTAAATGGCCCCCGTGCTATTTCTGGCGGCGGTAATCCTAACGGTTATATTCCTTGCTATTACCAGGCTCCATCCACTGGAGTTTATGACATCGTTTTCTACGGGCCGGTTGGAGGTAACTCCACTGCTGATGGTGCTCCCACTGGCGAACTTAATTTGAATAGTAGTAATAACTTTAACAGTCAACAAGGAAGTAGTATTGCAGCTTGGGATGTAACGGTACGCAGTAGCAATCAAACTTCAACAACTGACTTAAACGGACGGTTATTCAGCCACTATTATGCCTTATTCACTGGTAATAACGGTCTATATCTCAACTTCCCAATCTATCCAGTAACCACAGATGGCTTCCGATATAAAGTAGAACTCAGAGGTACAGATCCGAATGGATTTGTGATCTATGGTAATCAAACTGGCTTTTTTGATAGTGACGGTAAATCACCTCTCTACCGCGATATCTTAGGGGCGGATAGTCAGTTGACAAATCCTCAAGGTGGTGTAAGTCTGGCGCGTCCCCAATACCCAACTTTTTTAAACTCTGTTGATGCCAGTGTACTGCCATCCCTCAATCGTTACAAAGCTGATGGCACTTTAGAAGGAGTTGGAATTCCGCTCAACCCGATTATTCCTGTTGTGAGTAATTTACAATTTAACGGCACAGTTTCCGGGAATAACAGTTTTTTCGGTACCGGCGGTAATTTTAACTTTGATAGCAATGTCACAGGTAATTTCCAAGTCGTTCTCAGCCGAGATGGGAGCAATTTCGATCCTAACAGCTCACAAAACCGTCTGTTGCGAGGAACTATGACTGCAACCGGACAGCAAACGATTAATTGGGATGGTAAAGATAACAGTGGCAATTTTTTTCCAGTTGGGAGTAATTACAAAGTCCAAGTTAGAACCTATGGCGGAGAATATCATTTTCCCTTGTTGGATGCGGAGAACAATTTTACTGGCGGGCCGACAATTACAATGTTGAATGCTACTAATCCTCTCGGTAACACCAGAGGATTTTATGATGACCGGGGTTATAAAACCATTGGTGGTTCTACTGTTGGTACAGTCGGTCAAGTACTCTGTGGTATTAATCCCCCAAATCCAGCTTTTAGCGATCCCATTAATGGCTTTGACACCGCCAGTAATGACCGGAAATTTGGTCAATCTGGTAATGCAGGTAATGCGGGGACATCATGTAACGGCTCTTTTGGAGATACCAAAGGGCTAGATTTATGGACTTATTATCCTGGTCAGACCCAACCAACTCCACTTAACATTGTCGATCTAGTTTCACCTAATGTTGGCAAAGTTATTATTAATGAAGTTTTGTATAGCGAAACAGGTACGACAACTAATACTAATAATGAGTTTATTGAACTTTATAATGCTTCTTCATCTGCTGTTAATTTAAGTGGGTTTAAGTTAGTCGATGGGCATCTAACGGCAGATGATAATGATGGTATTAACGGTTTTAATTATACATTTCCTAACAACACAATTTTACAACCAGGGCAATATGCTGTGATTTGGATTGGAGATAACAACGCTAATCATCAAGCAACAGCAGCAGCTTTTCAAGCTTGGTTGGGACAAACTCCTAAACTCAATAACTCTGGTGACGATCTGTGGTTGTACGATAATCAAAATCAGGTGATTGACTATATTGCCTATGGTAGTGCTAATGAGATTAACCTACCGCCGGCAACTGTTCTTAATCTTTGGGACAACACTTATCAATCTTCTCTAACGGGAACTAATATCGGTCAATCTATCAGCCTCACTCCTAACGGCCAGGATACTAATGTTAGTGCTTGTTGGGAAGCAACTACTAGCAATAATGCTAACACCCGTTGTCCCAACTACTTATTAACTATTGATACTGATTCTACAGGTAGTAATATTACCAGCGTGGGCAAGAATAATAATGGTTTTCCTCCCAAGCTGTTGTTAGTCAAACGCATTACTCGCATCAATAATCAAGATTTAACGAATAATGTTAACGGACGCAGTGATGTTGCGACTACTGATACTAACTATGTACCAGAACCCTATGCTAAGGATGATGATGCTTCCCAATGGCCGGCTAATTACTTACGGGGATTGATTCATGCTGGTACTGTTCAGCCTGGGGATGAGTTGGAATATACGGTTTACTTTCTCTCTAAGGGTTTAAGCGATGCTACTAACGTTAAATTTTGCGACTTAGTTCCTGCTAATACTACTTTTATTTCCACTGCTTTTAATGGTCAAAGTCCCACTGATGGGGGTTTAGCTGGAGCAGATAGAGGTATTGCTTTAGCAATTGGTTCGACAACGCCTACTGTTTATCTCAGTAATATAGCAGATAGTAGCGATCGCGGAATTTATTATCCACCTAACGATCCCTCAACCCCATCATTCTGCGGTAATAATACTAATGGCGCTGTCCTAGTTAATATTACACGTAGCCCAGATTTTCCTAGCCTACCCCAAGCAACGGGATCGGGGACGCCATCTAATTCCTACGGTTTTGTCAGGTTCCGTGCCAAAGTAAAGTAATCGGCAACTTTTGATGAAAAATTAAGATGCGATCGCCCACTGAGAGAAAGTAGCGATCGCATATTTATTTGCCTGGAATTTTTAGTCAAAAATCACAACAATATACAGATATTTATCTCTCTTTAAGATCATAAACTAGTAAGTTTTAATAACTATTTAATACACTTGTTATCTAAATATTTTGGTGTAGTTGAGTATTAATGTAAAAAACTCCCACCAAGGCATAGACAAGAAAGCACAAATTCAGACCTTTGCAAGTAGTCTCATCAAAATTTCTATCTTGCGTTAGATATGCTCTTCAAACTGTGGAGAGATGCTGACAATGCCCAAATTCCACGATTCTGTAAGCTACAGACGTGATTGTTTACCCAATAAATAGAAAATTTCTGCTCATGTAATTCTTAATTTCCTCAAATTTAAGCTTAGAGAAAGGAAATACAATGTTTCAAAGTACAGAAATTATGCTGGAACTCTACAAACCACTATTGTGGGTGGCACAGGTTCCAGTAGACTCCTCAGGTGTCACACCAGCACAAGCATCGGTTCTCACTTCTGGGCCGCGCTTTTTTGTGGCTTTAATCTCTGGTGTAATTCTCGCTTTTGCTTTCCAAATAGTATTAACAAACCTCTCGGTGGCTGCGGGTATTTCTTACCTGGGGCATTCATCTGACTCTGATTCAAATCATGAAGAAGCGGGAAGTTTGGGCGGGACAATTCGCAAAATTGGTACAGCTGTAGGCATCTGGACATTAGTGACTGTCACAGTTGCTTTATTAATTGCTTGTTTTTTGGCAGTGAAGCTCAGTCTTCTGGTATTAGATCCAGGACTGGGTGCAACTTTAGGGTTAGTGATTTGGGGTGCTTACTTCTTACTCCTGATGTGGGTAAGTTCGACTACAGTCGGTTCCTTGATTGGCTCAGTAGTCAACAGCGCCACCGCTGGCTTTCAAGCAATTATGGGAACGGCGACGGCTGCATTAGGTGCTAAAACTGTCAGCAATCAAGTTGTAGCTACCGCTGAAGCCGCTGCTGCTGCGGTGCGCCGCGAATTAGGAAACGGGATCGATCCAACTAGCATTCGGGAAAATGTTGAAGATTACCTCGACAGGTTGCGACCCCCTGAGTTGGATCTGTCTAAAATCCGCAGTGACTTTGAAAACTTACTCAAAGATCCCCAATTCCAAGCCATCGCCGGTAGCCCCGATCTGCGCAACATTGATCGCCAAAAGTTTATCGATCTAGTCAGCAGTCGCACCGACCTTTCTAAACGCGATGTCAAGCGTATCTCTGATACATTATATAAACTCTGGCAACAAGTAGTCAGTCAGCAAGCACCAGCCCAAGACCGTTTAGGGGAGTTAGTTGACTATCTTAAATCTCTCCCACCAGGACAAACTAAAACCGATGAACTCAACGCCAAGTTGGAGAGATTAATTGCAGAAACTCGTGGTTCTAAAGAAGCTGACCAAAAAGCAGCCCCAGGCCCAATCCAGAGTACAATCCAGCAAGGAATTTCGGCTTTGACTGGTGTGGTTTTGGGGAGAACAGATTTGTCAGATTTAGATGTGGAAAAAATTTGGCAATCTCTATCCACCGCTAAAGACAAAATCAGCGAACAAGCAGATAAGTTGGGTTTACCAGCAGCTTCTCAACCCTATAGCCCCATTCGGGCTGATGTGGAAAACTATCTACATAACACCTATGCTTGGCAACTCAGTCCAGAAAGAATTGGTCAAGAATTCCGGGATGTCATCTACGATGCAGCCGCTGATCCGGGAGTAGTGCGGCGGGAATTAGAACGCCTTTCCCGCAATGATTTTGTCAACATCCTCCAACAACGGGGATTGCTGACTCAAGGACAAATTCAGCGGATTGCGGATCGCTTAGAAGCCGTGCGCCAAGAAGTGTTGGTAACAGTGACAGCGGTTGAAGAACGAGAAATAGTAGAAGACTTGCAACGTCGCGTTTCTAGCTACCTACTCGTTACCAGTAAAGCTGATTTAACCTCTGAAGGTATTGAAAGGGATTTTAAACCTCTGTTGTCAGATCCAGATGCAGATTATGAAACCCTATCTCGGCGGTTAGCGGCGATTGATCGCCACCAAATGCAGCAAATACTGTTTCAACGCAACGATATTCAACCCTACGAAATTGACGCGATTCTTGATGATTTAGAAAAACAACGCGATCGCGCTTTAATTGAATCGAAAAATCTGGCGGATCAAGCGAAATATCAAGCTGAAACTCTCTGGCTAAATTTAGAGTCATATCTGCGTAATACCGGCAAAGGCGAACTCAATCCCGATGCAATTCGTGCCGATCTCAAACGCTTATTAGAAGATCCCCAAGGGGGAGCGATCGCTCTCAGAGCCAGATTAGCTCGTTTCGACCGCGATACCTTGGTACAACTGTTGAGTCAGCGCCAAGATATCAGCCAAGACCAAGCGAGTCGCATTATTGATACTGTAGAACATTCATGGCACAGTATCCGCCACGCGCCCCAAGCTGTGGTTGATAAAGCGAAGGAGCAATATGACTCGGTTAGCACTACCATCGCTGATTACTTGCGCAATACTGGCCAAGCTGAACTCAATCCTGAAGGAATTCAGCGCGATTTAAATCGATTGTTTGAAAACCCCAAGGAAGGCGCTTTAGCCCTGCGGCGTCGCTTATCGCAAGTAGACCGAGATACTTTAGTAAAATTACTGAGTCAACGTCAAGATTTAAGCGAACAACAAGTCAATGAAATCATTGATTCTGTACAACATTCGATTCGCAATATTGTTCGCGCACCCCGTCGATTGGCTACCAGGACTCAGCAACGAGTAGAAACCTTCCAAGCCTATTTAGAAGAATATTTGCGGCAAACAGGTAAAGAAGAACTCAACCCGGAAGGTATCAAGCGCGACTTACAACTGTTGCTGCACGATCCGCGTGTGGGGATGGAAAGTTTTAGCGATCGCTTGGCTCATTTCGATCGTTCGACAATTATCGCCCTGCTGAAAATTCGCGAAGATATGAGTGATGAAGAAGCAGCGAGAATTGCTGATAACATCATCTCGGTGCGCGAGCAGTTTGTGGAACAAGTACGCGGGATTCAACGCCGCATCCAAGATGTCATTGATGGCGTTTTTGCCCGCATTCGCAACTATCTCAATTCCTTGGAGCGTCCAGAACTGAATTACGATAGTATTAAGCGTGATGTGCGCCAATTATTTGACGATCCGCAAGCGGGATTTGATGCATTGCGCGATCGCCTATCTTCGTTTAACCGCGATACCTTAGTCGCGATTATCAGTTCCCGTGAAGATATTTCCGAAGACGATGCTAACCGGATTATTGACCAAATTGAAGGCGCTCGCAATACTGTTCTTCAAAGAGCAGAACGCTTACATCACGAAGCACAACGCCGTTTAGAACAAGTTAAACATCAAGCACAGCGACAAGCAGAAGAAACCCGCAAAGCCGCAGCCACCGCAGCTTGGTGGTTATTTGCAACAGCCGTTGTCTCCGCTATTTTCTCCGCAATCGGCGGCGCGATAGCTGTTGTTCGCCTGTAAATTATAAAATTGTCTCCGCTCAATTAGTTTTACCTCCCTTTACGGGAGGTTTTTTTGCGTCCGGGTTATTCTCATAAATTATTGATTAAATATCTATTTATTTTTCATAAACCTCCGCAAAAAAACTTATTTCATCTAGTGTTGCTTTGGCAAATTTACTTTGAATAATCAAAACTTAAAAAATATAAACAGTAATAACCTCATGGTTAATGTCGATTTTGATTTCTAAAATGTAACTATCCTCTCAGGGATTAACAATAAGTAGATATTTATTTAGGTTAATATTGTGTTGTCAAATTTTAAAACCAAGAAAAAATTTTTGCGGGCTAAAACAGGTAAACCATTTTGGACTTTCAACAACATTGTCCTGGGCATGGCTTTTTTCTTAGGTCTGCCAGTTGCAACTTTTATTATCATCTATTCTTTGTTCTATGGCTCTAGCTCTTCTTCCCTATTTTCTTTCTTAAATTCCAGCAAAGAATCGCCTCATGCGACATCAATACCTTGGATTGATAATGCTGCTGAATGTCAATATACTCAAAGAGAGTGGCATGATAATAAGTGTTGGGACAAGGAACACAGTCCTTCATTCTGAATTAAAATTAGTAAGATTAGCTCCTCCATACCTTGGGAGTTAATCAAATCCCCAATTTTCAGTGGTAAAATACTTTAGAACCCACAGATAAAATATTAAAGGATGTGCGTTATTCTGGGGTTCAAAATCTAAAATGCTATGGACTGATTTACACGCAAAAATACATCGCACTATCCGAATGCGCCACTTATTTGCGCGTCATCAACGCCTATTAGTGGCGGTTTCTGGCGGGCAAGATTCTTTGTGCCTGATAAAATTACTTCTAGATTTACAACCAAAATGGGAATGGCATTTAGCGATTGTACACTGCGATCATCGCTGGCGTTCCGACTCCCTGGCTAATGCTATCCATGTAGAACAACTTGCTAAAAACTGGAATACATTATTTTATTTAGAAACTGCGACACAAGCTTTAACGAGTGAAGCGGCTGCTCGCAATTGGCGGTATCAAGTTTTAAGTGCAATCGCCCAGGAAAATAATTACCATTGTATTGTCACAGGACACACAGCTAGCGATCGCGCAGAGACTCTGTTATATAACTTAATTCGTGGTACCGGGGCTGATGGTTTGCAAGCCCTGACTTGGGAACGTCCCCTAACTGAGAAAATCACCTTAGTACGTCCACTTCTAGAAATTACCCGTACCCAAACAAAGCAATTTTGTGATGATTTTCATCTCCCGATTTGGGAAGACTCCACAAACCAAGATTTACAATACGCCCGCAACCGCATTCGCCAAGAGTTAATTCCATATCTGCAAACAAATTTTAACCCCAAAGTTGAATCAGCTTTAGCCCAAACAGCTGAACTTTTACAAGGAGAAGTGGAATATTTAGAAACCGCCGCCCAGCAGTTACAGGAAGCAGCCACGATTGAAACTGAGGAAGCACCGGGCGCAGATGGCTTAACTCCTGTACCGATTTTTCCCTTTAGGCTCAATCGTCGCGTCTTACAGACAGCACCCCAAGCACTGCAACGGCGTGTCATGCGTCAAGTCTTACAAAAAATACTTCCAGATGCGCCCAGTTTTGAACACATCGAGAAATTAACTAATTTAATTACAGCACCCAACCGTACGCAAACCGATCCATTTCCTGGCGGCGCGATCGCCCAAGTGCAAGATGATTGGATTTACATTAGCACTGAAATATAACAGCTGAAGGGCTTCAAATTTAGCCTAATTTTAGGATGCTAGCAATTCTGGCTGAGATATTAACTCTAAAAGCGTCTGGCGCATTTGAGCAATAGCCTGGAGTTGATAATCACCGCTTTGTTGAACTTCAGCTAAAGAATCAACTATTCCTTGCAACTTCTGACGTAAACCATCCAAGCAGTCTTGAATTGGTTGTAATGACTCTTGATAGAGATTCACCCGACTCCAGCATTCAGTAGTTGCTGTCCTTAAGGATTGCAGATTTTCCTCCATTGTTTTTAGTTCTCGACGCTGTTCTTCCAAGTCATGGCTTTGATTGTCAACCATCCCTTGGGCTAACTCAATACCAGCTTGCATCTGTTCAATCTCATGTTCCAGCTTTTGTAACTCTTGAGACTGTTGTTGTCGTTGGTTTTCGCTTTTTAATAGAATCGGCCCCAAATCGATTGGGTTCTGTTCTGGTTCATTGGTAAGAGTCTGTCCTTGTCTTTTTAAGAGTACCGATTGGTGTTGCTTGATTAACTTCTGCCGTTGTAGCAAATTTCGGCGTTGTCCCACCAAACTTTGGTTTAACATTTGGTAGTGGTCTTTTTCATCCGCCAGTTCCATTTCTAAATTAATCACATCATTGTCAGATGCTTGATTAATCTTGTTTTGGAGTTCGTCTATAGCTTCTTGCTTGTATTTTAATTCTTGTTCTTGATCGTGGACAAAACTAGAGTCAATTTCTAACTTCTCCTGCAAATCTTGTACCACTTTTTGTAGTTCGTCTAAAGCCATGTTTTCTAAAGCTTTGACATCAACTTGAGCTAATATTCCTTCCCCACCTGTTCCAGCTAATAACTGGATCTGTTGAGATAAATCTTCCTGATTGCGTAATTGCTCTTTCAAGATGCCAGCATATTCCTGCTTGCTAGTCAGAATTGCTGTATTTACGTTTAATTCCGCCTTTTGTTGATAGAGGAAATGTTGTGCCTGTTCCCAACTATTTTGGCGATCGCTAAACTCTTGCACCAGCCGATCGAGTTCCTCTTGCTTTTGCACAGCTACAGTTTTTTGCTGCTCTAGTTGTTCCCAATGTTGATTGAGAGTACCTTGCTGTTTTTCGACTAATTCAAAAGCAAAATTTAGATGTTCCCGTACTGTTTCTGTCGGTGCAACCTGGCTGGATAAGCGATCGAGTAACTCCTTCAGCACTCGACTTTGCTCTTCATCTAAAACTTTTCCTTGACAATCTGCTTGAAATTCCTCCAAGCGCCGCTGCTCGCCCCGTAAATGCTCCCAGGCTCCTTCTAGTTCCTGGCGATTGCGCTCAATTTCTTGTTGCAGTTTTTCAATCTCTGTACGGGAGTTTTCAACTTCCTTTTTTTGCGCCTCCAGTTGCTGAAAATCATTTTCCATGTGTTGCAACTGTTCTAAGCGGACTTCCATTTCCATTTCCCGGCGATTCAATTCTTGCGCCTGAAATGTCAACGATTGCTTCCATTGATCGATCTCTTCTTCTTTGAGCTTAAATTTTTCTAACTGGCGAGAAAAATTCTGCAAGATATTCACTAATGGACGCCCAGCCTCTTGAATGCGCTGCACCTGACGATTGGGAGTCAATTCTACCAATACCAATGCGCCGTCATTTAATTTGCTGGCTTCCTCCGCAGCAATCACATCTTCTGACACAGTACTCCAATTCTGGTCGGTTCGCTGACAAGCTAGGAGTTTCAATTCAGTTTTGGAATTACTACTGAGTAAATTGGTAGTGAGTAAGTTGCCTTTTTGCTTTTGTACTTCTGCTAAATACAGCACACCGTTAGTCCTTTTGTGTACTTGATGTCCGTGATTTGAGTTATATCTTAGATATTTTTGTTAGCTTGTCTGATTTCACCCTAGTTAGGGAAAACAAGACAAACAAAACTACAAAACTATTTATAGAAATGACATGTCACATCTGGTTACATATTTGCTAAATATAGATGTGTGTGGATCGCGCCTTTATATTTTGTGCTGATGGCAATAATGATGGCTACCGTGTGATCACTAGCTTTGTCAAAGTGTATTACGAAAAATTAAGGAACATTGCTGAATGTACTCGATGATGGGAAATATTGCAGCAGTAGCAATTTTCCTGATTGATTACAGATATTTCTCTATTCCCGCTTGACAGAAACTATATCTAGTACTCAAAGTTGTCAATAAACTACCCTCAGGAAATGTATCAGGCAATGAGCCATGAGGCTTTGAGACTGGTTATGGGGAATTACGAATTTTGCACATTGGTACTAGGGGCAAAAATTTGAAAATTTGGTGAAGCAATATTTTTATCTGCCAGAATAACTACGTTAGGGTTACTTCTAGCTTGGAAGTTCTGTTTTGCAGCCCAAAGTCAGTTGAACTACTTTGTCAGAAAAGTTAAACATGAAAACATTACTGGGCAAAATTAACAAAGAAGATCAACAGAATCACAAGGAGTACCTTTGAGTTAAATGCAGGGAGATTTAAATGAAATTGATATTCCTAGTATCCTGCAATTGATTGAGTGGGGACAGCGAACTGGTCAATTGTTGGTGACAACCCATAACTTTTGCCCTAGCCAAAAATTTATTGCACAAGCGAACAGACATCATCATTGTTTTAGCTGCAAGCCACAACAGTATTGGTTTATCTTTTTCGTCAACGGTCAGATTATCTATTGCCAACAAGGTGATGGTAGTTTATCAAGAATTGACGATTATTTACGATATTACCGAGTTAACATGCAGCTTGACGATCTACAACTAGCTTCTTTAGGCTCAGTGAATGTAGCCGAGTATAGCTATTTCTGGGAACTGCTGGAGCGCAATCTGATTAAACCTAAGGTAGCGCGTGATATTATGTACGGCCTTGTCTATGAAACTCTTTTTGATTTACTGAGTTTGCACGCAGGTTGCTTCACTTTTCACCAAGGGCCAGCACTTACCCCCCAATTAACGACTTGGGAGATTAGTCCTATCGTCAGCAAAATTATCAAGCAACTGCAAAATTGGCAGCAGATGTATCCACATATTCAGTCTCCTAATCAAGTGCCGATACTTGCTGATGAAGTTCAATTCCACAGTTATTTACCAGTAGAAACCATTAATAAGCTCAAGCATTGGGCAGACGGTAAAACTTCCCTTAGACAACTAGCTCGTAGTCTCAACCGAGACATTTACACAATTGCTAAGGCCATCTATCCTTATGTGCTGCAAGGCTGGCTGCAATTAGTATATTCAGATACTTGCTATTTTGATATACATAGAGAAAATTGGGCGATGTCGGGCGATCGCAAAGTACAGATAGTCAGTATTCAAACAGCAACAAGTAGCGATAAGCCTATAGAATCTATTTTGCACCGAAAAGGATATGAAGTGTTAACTTTAACTAATCCCTTAGAGTCCCTCAGTCTGATTTTTCAACTCCAGCCAGATATGATTTTTTGTGACATGACCATGCCGGAATTAGATGGGTATGAGATTTGTGCCATGCTGCGACAGTCAACCGCATTTAAACTAGTACCGATTATTCTACTGAGCGATCGCGATCTATTTATCGATCGCGTCCGCGCAAAGATGGTAGGAACTACTGATTATTTGACAAAGCCTTTGAGAGATACTGAGTTACTGACACTCATCGACAAATATCTCAAATAGACTATTGCATGACTAGACAAAAAAGATACAAGACTTGTTGATCTGCTAAAAGATGGGGTAAAAAATGTTATCACAGAAACAGCCAGCCCCAATCTAAGTAGTACAAATTTATTATTTAGTAAATTAGTGAAGGAATAAAGTTAATTTATACACTAAATGCTTGCTTTGAAAATCAGGGAATGTTCCAAATGGGAACGTCTACATCAGGAGGTAGATAGGCATTTATGAGTACAGTTCTGATTGTGGAAGACAGTATCGCACAAAGGGAGATGATCACAGACCTCCTGAAAGCAAGTGGCTTAAAAGTCACCCATGCTAGTGACGGAGTAGAAGCTTTGGAGGCCATTCAAAGCGCACCTCCCGATTTGGTGGTCTTGGATATTGTCATGCCCCGGATGAACGGCTACGAAGTTTGCCGTCGGTTAAAATCCGATCCGAAAACTCAAAATGTCCCTGTAGTGATGTGTTCTTCTAAAGGAGAAGAATTCGATCGCTATTGGGGAATGAAACAGGGTGCAGATGCTTACATAGCCAAACCATTTCAACCAACTGAGTTGGTGGGAACAGTCAAACAACTGCTGCGAGGATAAGGATGAAAATAACATGGTCAGCAAACCGGACTTTTTAAGTGGTGGTAGTCAAGACCACTTCCGTCCTGAATTACAAGTAGAAAGTCCTGAAGGTGAATTACATTTGCGGTTTTACATTCCTTCGCACCAGGAGTTTGCACTACCTGCAACTGGAATTCGAGAGGTAATGGAACTGAGTCCCGATAGAATCACTCCGATTCCTAATGCTTCTCCTTTACTTTTGGGTACTCTAAATTTACGAGGTCGAGTAATTTGGGTGGCTGATTTGGGTCAATTTTTGGGGGAAGCAACCGCGCTAAACACAGATAGAGCAGAAATTCCGGTAATTGCTATCGAAGATCAAGACACAATAGTGGGCTTAGCGGTAGAAGAAATCGGTGGCATGGACTGGCTAGATGTCCAGAATCTCATGTTACCAACTCATGTGCTGGATACAATGGCTCCCTTTTTACGCGGTGAGTGGTTATTAGATGCTAAAAAAAATCAGTGTCTAAGACTGCTCGATCAAATGGCAATTTTGCGGAGTGCAAGGTGGGCAGGATGAAATTGGGAGGGTGGATATGGCAGCAGGTATAGAAGATTACTTAGAAATATATAAGCAGGCTTGTACAGCTTACGCGCAACAAAATTATGATGTTGCCGCTACTTTAGTTGATAAAGTGGTGCAAAATTTACCAGATGACCCTAACTCCCATTTGTTACGGGGTCACATCTACTACGTTTTACAACAGTATGATATCGCCAAAGCCGAATATCAAAAAGTCTTACAGTTAACTGAAAATAAGGAAATCCTTGATTTTGCCAAGCATGGATTGGAGAGTATTGACCAATACCAACAGTCCTTAAGCGATCGCGTTGCTACTATAGAGAATCATCAGCAAATCTCTGCCGAAGATTTAGAACCTAGTACAGCAGATTTTACTAGTGACAGCTTTGAAGATAAAGCTTTTGGCGAGTATCAAGCAGTAGTAGAAGAAATCGAAGAACTATCCTTGGATAGTCCCTTTAATATCTCTGCAAACAGTAGTAATGGGTTTAGTTCTCAGTCCGATTCTTCAGCATCTTTCAGCGATGACCCCTTTAAGTTAGATACCCAAGCAATGGGGTTAGATTCTCAGACTAACAGTTGGGAAAAGGAAGAGGATTTGGAATTACCTGCTTTTTGGCAGGAAGATTCAACAGAGGATAGTACTGCGCAACCCACTAATGTGGGGATGACAAATTCCTTTGTTGAAGATGATAGCGATTCACCTTTTGCAGAAGTTGATTTATCAACCAGCAACAGCTGGGAAATACCTACAGAATTCTTGATCGGGGAACAATATAACCCACCAGAAGATTTAGATACCCACAGCAATAGCAAAGAAAGTGAAACTTTAGCCAAGAGCCAAACAGTTGTCCGGGATAATGCTACAAAAACAAATAATTTGCCATACAATTATCAGGAGAATATATCCGAAACTACATCCAATAATTGGTTGGGGCCGATAGAAGCCGAAGATAGCTTAAAAGAGGTATCTGCTGAGGCTAACAGAGATTTACCAAAAGAAGAAAAGCTGCCTAAACAGGGTGTAACAATAGAAACAAATAATTTAGAAATTGACGATAATTTTGATTTAGATGCTTTTGAATCTGCTTTTGGTTCAGAAAGTTTCACCCCAGATGAAGATACAGGAAATCTTTCTAGTAGCAGCAATTCCAAGAGTAACATAGAATTTTTAGATGACTTTGATGACTTTGACGATTTAGGTAATATTCCCGGTTTTGACCTAGCGGATGCAGACTCCAGTTTCAGCGATGTGGGTATGCATTCTGGTTCTTTAGAAATGGGCAGCAATTCTGAGTCTCAAAGTGGAGAACCTTTGAGAAGTGATGAAAATAGCGATCGCGAAGATGAACTATTTTCCATCACTGGGTCACAAGAAGCTGTGCCAATTTTTACCCAAGTTGATGTCTCGAAGTTAGAACCATCTGTCAGCATTGAGCAAGGTTGGTTAGCACCTTTAGAGAATGCTTCCCTAGAAAAGAAGCAATGGCTGATTGCAGGTAGTGTGGGTATCGTTTCTTCACTCGTGGTAGCTGTTGTTAGCTTTGGGGCAACAACATTTTCCCCACCCCAACAACGGGAATCGGTACGCAACACAGGCTGGGCTATGTCCTTAGCTGCTGGGTTGGCTGGTTTTGCTACCGCCGCTTTTATGGGTAATTTTACTATCAAGCAAGTTCGCCGTACTACAGATAACTTGCAGGCTCAGTTTGATGCTGTGCGTCAAGGTAATCTCAATGTCCAAGCTACGGTTTACTCCGAAGATGAATTAGGACTCCTAGCCACTGGCTTTAATGAAATGGCGCGGGTAATTTTTACTACTACCAATGAAGCCCAACGGAAAGCCGATGAACAGGAAGAAGCAAAAGAAAATCTCCAACGCCAAGTAATTCGCTTATTGGATGATGTGGAAGGAGCCGCGCGAGGTGATTTAACAGTCCAAGCTGAGGTGACAGCAGACGTACTGGGAGCCGTGGCGGATGCCTTTAACCTGACAATTCAAAACTTGCGGGATATTGTCCAACAGGTAAAAGTAGCCGCTAAGGAAGTAACCAAAGGTGCGACTAACTCGGAAACCTTTGCTAGAGCCTTATCTAGTGATGCCTTAAGACAAGCAGAAGAATTAGCAGTAACATTGAATTCCGTACAGGTGATGACCGACTCTATTCAGCGGGTGGCAGAAGCAGCGCGGGAAGCGGAGGCTGTTGCCCGTGATGCTAGTACCATCGCCCTCAAAGGTGGGGAAGCAGTGGAAAATACGGTGGCGGGTATTTTAGAAATTCGCGAAACTGTAGCAGAAACCACCCGCAAAGTAAAGCGGTTAGCGGAATCTTCCCAGGAGATCTCAAAAATTGTTGCCTTAATCTCGCAAATTGCCTCTAGAACCAATTTGTTAGCTCTGAACGCCAGTATTGAGGCGGCCAGAGCAGGAGAAGCTGGACGCGGATTCGCAATTGTCGCCGATGAAGTGCGCCAGCTAGCAGATAAATCTGCCAAATCCTTAAAAGAAATCGAACAAATTGTCATGCAAATCCAGAGTGAAACCGGCTCTGTAATGACGGCGATGGAAGAAGGTACACAACAGGTAATTAAGGGCACTAAATTAGCAGAAGAAGCCAAGCGATCGCTGGAAAATATTATTCAAGTAGCCAATCGCATTGATATTCTGGTGCGTTCAATTACCACTGATACTGTGGAACAAACTGAAACTTCTCGTGCTGTAGCTCACGTTATGCAATCCGTAGAACTAACAGCGCAAGAAACCTCACAGGAAGCACAGAGGGTTTCTGGAGCACTCCAAAATTTAGTGGGTGTATCCCGTGACTTGATAGCTTCTGTAGAACGTTTCCGGGTAGAAACCCTGGAATCTAGATAATAGTCACATAGTCAATAGTCCAAAGTCAAATAATTGACACTTGACTCTTGATTATTGAACTCACTGGCTCTACCTGGGGAGACCCCTGCGTACCCGTCAGTGGCTCCCGTTGACCTTAGACCTTTGACTCTTGGCGAAAAAAACTATGCTGCCGGAACAACAACAGCGCATTTTGGGTTACTTTATTGAAGAAGCAAGAGACCACCTGAATACGATTGAGCAGGGGTTGTTAAATCTCCAGAGTACCCTGAACGACCCAGAAATGATTAATGAAGTCTTCCGGGCGGCTCACTCTATTAAAGGGGGAGCGGCGATGCTTGGTTTGAGTAGCATTCAGCATACATCCCACCGCCTAGAAGACTGTTTCAAAATTCTCAAAGAAAATCCGATCAAAGTTGACCAAAAGTTAGAGTCTTTATTCCTTGGTGTTGCTGATACCCTCAAGGCGCTGTTAGAAAATTTGAGCGGCCCTTATGGGTTGTCGGAAGAGACAGCTAATAATTTGATGTCCGAAACTGAGCCAGTCTTCCAATGGCTGAATCAGCACCTAGAATTGCTGGTACAACAAGCAACCAATGGGATAGACAGCAGTTCGGTAACAGAAATACGTCCAGCTTTTGCAGATAACGGCCACACACTGACAGAAATTTTCATGCACCGGGATTTCTCGGATGCAGAAGATGACAACAGCAATGTATCTAATGATACAACACTGAAAGTGCCCCAGGAAACAGGTTCGCCGACTGTTTTACAAAAACAGGAAAATTGGAGCGAATTCCAAACCCAAGTGATGCAAACACTGCGGGAAATGTTGCAACTGTTTAAACAAGGGACAACTCCCCAAAATCGGCAAAGTCTCCAGCAATGTTGTCAGCAGTTACTCCAGCTTGGTGAGGCATTTAATTTACCTAAGTGGTGTAATTTATGTAAAGCAACCACAAATGCGATCGCTAATCCAGATAATACTTATCTAACGCTGGCGAAAATTGTCATTACAGAAATTAAAACAGCACAGGAATTAGTTCTCCAAGGTAAAGACGCGGAAATTGTCATTAGTCAGCAGTTAGAAGTACTCTTGAGCTTTCCGGAAGTTGAGCTATTTGAAATGACTACCGCTGATTTACCAGATGAGTCTGAATCGGACTTATTTGCTAACCATGATGATAATGCGATCGCAGCGGAGCTATCTACAACAACGAATGATATTTTTAATGACAGCATAACTAACTTATCTACCCTCTCTGAGCCAGTTAATCCAGATCGGGCAATTCCATCAATCAAGGAGCTTACAAACACTGAGCTTTCTGTATTATTTAATACAGAAATTGGCAATGAAGATGAGACCTTGCTAATTAATCGCAATCTTGACCCTAAAGGCCCAGAAGTTGGTATAGCAGAGTTAAATACACTTGCTGATTTATTTGAAGGTGAAACGCCAGAACTCGATGAAACTTGGCAACAAGAAGAAATTTTAGACATTAATGCTAATAGTAATTTAGGTATCGATATCAGCGGTAGCGATACGGAGGATGCTGATAGCGATATAGCTGATTTACTATCTTTTGATGAAGATACAAGTATTGATGATTCCCAAAAAACTATAATTCAAACTGAAGATTTCAGCGCTTTATTTGGTGAGATTTTCTCAGAAAAAGAAAATTCTGTACCGCTTAAGCCTCAAATACCAGCAACCAATTCTGAATTAAGTAATCTGATCAACCAAGATTTAAATTTAGATAGCTCCAATAATGAAAGTGTAGAAGAATTTGCTGATTTGCTCCTGGAATATCCTGGAGATATTGCACCACCAGATGTAGTGCAAGATTTATTAGGATTGGCATTAGATGCAGACGAAACCCAGATTGGCGGTGAATTTGCTCAACCAAAAGAGGAAGCGATCGCTAGCACGGAAATATCTAATAAACAATCAAGGGATTTAGATGAATTATTCTTGGATGATTTCCACGATAATTCTTTAGAAGAAATCACTCCGATTAAAGAATCAAAACTTAATTTACCACAACCAGAAAGCTTTTCTTTAGATAATTTATTTACGGAAATACCAGAAAAAGAACCACTTTCTAACAATAAATCAGATATTGGAGATTTATTTGATAGTTCGTCAACAATAGCCAGAGATTTTTCATCTTCAACAGAAAATTTACTCAATTTCTGGGATGAAGATGGACAAACAGAACAACAGTTAGAAGTAGATGCAAGCATTGAGCAAGATGTAGCTAAAGCATTAGAAGAAAGCTTATTTACAGCTGCTAATGAGTTTTTGAATGATAGCGAATCACTGTTATCTTCAGCAGCAACAAGTTTCGATTTAGAAGACTTCGATCGGACTATTTTGCAAACAGATGAGCAGATAGATTTGATATTGTCAGCAGATGCTGGGATGGATTTATTTGCCGATTTGGCGCTCACTGATACAACAAATTCCTCTATCGTTGACGATAAAGAAGAACCTGTAATAGACATTAACAGCTTATTGCCAGAGCAAAGCGGTGTCTCCGACGGGCTAAGCCAAAGCACGCCACTCCCCACAACAGCCTTACCTCCAGAAGCTTTAGATTTTACTCCTGAATTTACTAATCAACCTACAGGAAATTTATTTGCTAATGGTTCTAATTCTGTTACCGATCTGGAAAATGATTTGTTTCATATTGATACAGCAGAAACAACTGTTACTGAAACTTCAGAATTGAATCTAGTCTCTGTTGAATCAAATGCCGATAGCGAACTTAATTTCGAGGAATTAGAAAAATCTGATACCCCAGAAAATACTATTATCAATACTCTGGAATTAGATTTAATTGAGGAATCATCTGCAAGTAGCGAATTTGATTTTGGAGAATTAGAGAAATCGGACACAACAGAAACGACTGTTGCCGAAACGTCAGAATTGAATCTAGTCTCTGTTGAATCAGACGCCGATAGCGAACTCAATTTCGGAGAATTCGAGGAACTAGATACAGCAGAAACAACTGTTGCCCAAACTCCAGAATTAGATTTATTTGCTGAGGAATCAGACGCCGATAGCGAACTCAATTTCGAGGAATTTGAGGAACTAGATACAGAAAAAATAACTGTTGCCGAAACTTCAGAATTGAATTTAGTTGCTGAGGAATCAGCCGCAAATAGCGAACTCGATTTTGGGGAATTCGAGGAACTAGATATAGCAGAAACAACTGTTGCCCAAACTCCAGAATTGAATTTAGTTGCTGAGGAATCAGCCGCAAATAGCGAACTCAATTTTGGGGAATTCGAGGAACTAGATATAGCAGAAACAACTGTTGCCGAAACTTCAGAATTGAATTTAGTTGCTGAGGAATCAGCCGCAAATAGCGAACTCAATTTTGGGGAATTCGAGGAACTAGATATAGCAGAAACAACTGTTGCCGAAACTTCAGAATTGAATTTAGTTGCTGAGGAATCAAACGCCGATAGTGAACTCAATTTCGGGGAATTCGAGGAACTAGATACAGCAGAAACAACTGTTGCCGAAACTTCAGAATTGAATTTAGTTGCTGAGGAATCAGCCGCAAATAGCGAACTCAATTTCGGGGAATTGGAAGAATCAGATATAACAAAAACGACTGTTGCCGAAACTTCAGAATTGAATTTAGTTGCTGAGGAATCAACCGCAAATAGCGAACTCAATTTCGGGGAATTGGAAGAATCAGATATAACAAAAACGACTGTTGCCGAAACTTCAGAATTAAATCTAATCTCTGTTGAATTAGACGCCGATAGCGAACTCAATCTCGGAGAATTAGAGGAACTAGATACAACAGAAACGACTGTTGCCGAAACTTCAGAATTGAATTTAGTTGCTGAGGAATCAACCGCAAATAGCGAACTCAATTTTGGGGTATTCGAGGAACTAGATACAGCAGAAATGACTGTTGCCGAAACTTCAGAATTAAATCTAGTCTCTGTTGAATCAGATGCCGATAGCGAACTCAATTTCGGAGAATTCGAGGAATTAGATACAGCAGAAAAGATTGTTGCCGAAACTTCAGAATTGGATTTAGTTGCTGATGAATCAGATGCCGATAGCAAACTCAATTTTGGAGAACTAGAAAAATCTGATACACCAGAAAATACTATTGTCAATACGCTGGAATTAGATTTAACTGAAGAATTACCCACAAGTAGCGAACTGAATTTTGGAGAATTAGAAGAATCAGACATAACAGAAACAACTGTTGTCCAAACTCCAGAATTAAGTCTAGTCTCTGTTGAATCAGATGCAAGTAGCGAACTCAATCTCGGGGAATTCGAGGAATTAGATACAACAGAAAAGATTGTTGCCGAAACTTCAGAATTGAATTTAGTCGCTGAGGAATCAGTAACTCCTTTAGATTTAAGTTTGACCGAAGCTGCTAATTTACAAAATTCTCCTGATAAATTAGATTTTGAGGAGATTTCGGAAACGGTTGCTGATATTACGGTACTAGGGTTAGTTGATGAATTATCAAAAACAGAAACTACCCTGCAAGAATTCGCCAATATAGAAAACTTATTAGAAAATACAGCAACTAATTTAACAAACACAGCTATTACAGAAAAATCTGTAGAATCAAATATAGAGCAAACAACTGAATCGGAAAAAGTTACTGAACAAGATAATACTGTTGTTGCTAACGACAGAGAAGTTGCACCAGAAGTGGCTGCGGAAGATGAATTTGCAGATTTAGAAACTTTATTGAAAGAAGAATTCGCATCTCCCATACCTGATGAAGATTTTGCAGCACTGGAAGCATTATTAGATACAGAAAAAGATGATAATAGTTCCGTTGCAGCTGCACCTGTCTACCCTCAAAAATTGCAACCAACAACTGCTAACAATTCCAGCAATACTGTTAGCGCACCAGAGATAGAGGATGAATTTGGTGATTTAGAGAAGTTGTTAGCAGAAGCAGATCAAACGATATCGCACTCACCATCAACTAAAGCAAACACAGGCAAAAATCCACGCCCATCTACTCGTCGTGCGGCTAGGTTTGAAGAAACGATGAAGGTTCCAGTGAAGCAACTGGATGATATGAGCAATTTAGTTGGGGAGTTGGTAGTAAATCGTAATACATTAGAGCAGGATCAAGAACGTCTGCGACAGTCATTGGATAACTTGCTAGTTCAGGTGCAACAGCTATCTGATGTTGGGGCGAGAATGCAAGAATTATATGAGCGATCGCTACTGGAAGCTTCGCTTTTAGCCAGCCGCAAAAATAAAGAAGTTGGTGCACCATCCCCAGATTCCAATTCTGACAGGGGTTTTAGTGAACTAGAAATGGATCGGTTTACGCCTTTCCATACATTGTCTCAAGAAATGATTGAAATGATTGTCAGAGTTCGGGAGTCAGCGAGTGACATCGACTTTGTGACGGAAGAAACTGAGCGAGTAGCAAGACAATTCCGACAAGTAACCACCCAGTTACAAGAGGGATTGACAAGAGCAAGAATGGTGCCATTTTCCCAAGCAATCGATCGCTTGCGGCGCGGCGTGAGAGATAATGCCATTAAATATGGCAAGCAAGTGGAGTTAGTCATTGAAGGTGGCGACACCTTAATTGACAAAATGATTTTGGATCACCTGACAGATCCATTAACTCACATGCTGAATAATGCGATCGCTCACGGCATTGAAACCCCCCAAGTGCGACAAGCCTCTAGTAAAAAGCCCGTAGGAGAAATCAAAATTCGTGCTTTTCACCAAGGTAACCAAACTGTAATTTCTGTGGGCGATGACGGTGCTGGTATTGATACAGAAAGAATTAAAGCCAAAGCTTTGAAGCTGGGTATGCTCACAGCCGAAGAAGCAAAATCCATCACACGCCCAGAAATCTACGATTTGCTATTCCAGTCTGGTTTTAGCATTAAAGATCAGGCGGATGAAATTTCCGGGCGCGGTGTGGGTATGGATGTAGTGCGATCGGAAATTAGCGAAATTCGCGGCATAGTTAATACCGATTCTACCCTAGGCAAAGGAACAACCTTTACAATTCGTCTCCCGCTCACCCTAAGTATTTGTAAAGCCCTGTGCTGCGTTAGCGATCGCGCTAGAATTGCCTTCCCAATGGATGGTGTAGAAGATACTCTAGATATTCCGGTGAAAAATATCCAGGAAACTGCTGACGGGCAAACCTATATTCCCTGGCGCGATACAGTATTACCCTTCCGTCCCCTCAAGGATATTTTAGCCTTTAACCGCCAACTCAGTCGCGGTAATGTCTACGGTGGTACTCGCGATGATGATATGGTTTCAGTTGTGGTAGTGCGATCGGCAAATAACCTGATTGCCCTACAAATTGACCAAGTGTTGAGCGAGCAAGAAATTGTAATTAAGCAATTTGAAGGGCCCGCCCCCAAACCCTTGGGTGTAGCTGGTGCTACAGTCCTAGGTGATGGTCGGATTATGCCCATTGCTGACGTGCTGGAAATCATTGACATCTTCCAAGGACGGATGTCTAAACAAACTGGTGGTATTTGGCAACAGAAAACTACTCCTCCCGTACCAGAAGTCCCATCTGTTAAAATTGACCCAACTGTGCTGATTGTGGACGACTCAATTACAGTCAGAGAGTTACTTTCCCTCACCTTTAACAAAGCAGGTTATCGAGTAGAACAAGCCCGTGATGGACAAGAAGCTTGGGATAAACTCCGCTCTGGGTTGCCTTGCGATATCGTATTCTGTGATATTGAAATGCCCCGTTGTGACGGACTGGAGTTACTTTCTCGCATTCAGAAAGACAACAACCTGAACCAGCTACCAATCGCCATGCTGACTTCCAGAGGTGCTGATAAGCACAGGCAAATGGCAATCCAACTCGGTGCTAGCGGTTACTTTACCAAACCTTACCTAGAAGAAGCTCTACTAGAAGCAGCAGTAAGAATGCTCAAGGGAGAAAAACTAATTCATGGTACTGGTGCGTAAAGAATAGGGGAAGAAGGACAAGGGAAGGGGCATTAGGGAGATAAAGCCATGCCCCATGCCCATTACACAAGCCACAATTTATAATTTACATGGTCAAAGTTTCATGGACTCGACTGTTAGCTATGTTCTTGGCAACAGTCATCATTTGCCGATGGTTGCTACCTGTGGGTGTTGCTAATGCTACAATTTCCAGAAAGTTACCCTCACAGGTAGTAGTTGAGAGATTAGCAGATGCGGAAAATGGGAATAGAAACCAGTTCCGCAAAAACTACCCACGGCAAAGAGTCCCATCAAAAACTATGCTGACTTATCCACCCAGCCGCCAGAGCGATCGCGTTGATAACTACCACGGTACTTTAGTGCCAGATCCTTACCGTTGGTTAGAAAATCCTGATTCGCCAGAAACAAGAAGCTGGATTGCTGCCCAAAATAAAGTTACTTCTGCTTATTTAAATCAAATTCCTGCTCAGGAAAAAATTAGACAGCGCCTGACTAAGTTGTGGAATTATGAAAGATATAGTATCCCCTTTAAAGAAGGCGAATCTTCGGGAAATGTTTCCCAACAACGTTATTTTTATTTTAAAAATGATGGGCTGCAAAATCAAAGTGTTCTCTACACTCTGAAAAATCTTGACGAGCAACCAAAAGTTTTACTTGACCCGAATAAACTCTCAGAAGATGGTACGGTTGCCCTTTCTGGCTTAGGTATTAGTAATAATAGTCAATTTTTAGCTTATGGTCTATCTACCTCTGGTTCTGATTGGCAAGACTGGAAAGTCCGCGATATCGAAACAGGTGAAGATTTAAAAGACCACCTGCAATGGATTAAATTTTCTGGTGTTTCTTGGACAAATGATAATCAAGGCTTTTTCTATAGTCGCTACGATGAACCCCAGGATAAAAGTAAATTAGAAGCGGAAAATGCGGTCTTGGGAAAACCCCAAGAGGAGCAATTTTCCAAGACAGATGTTAATTATTATCAAAAGCTTTACTATCATCGGTTGGGTACTCCGCAATCAGAAGATATATTAATTTATCATCGCCCTGACCAAAAAGAATGGGGTTTTAGCGGTTATGTTACTGAAGATGGCAAATATTTAATTATTTCAGTTTGGTTGGGAACTGATTCTAAAAATTTAGTTTTTTATAAAGATTTAACTAATCCTCAGGCTGAAGTTGTAGAACTAATTAGTCAATTTGAAGCTGATTATAGTTTTATCGATCGCGATGATAATATATTTTATTTTCGCACAGATTTAAAAGCGCCTCGTGGCAGAGTAATTGCTATTGATATTCAAAAATCTGCACCAGAATACTGGCAAGAAATTATTGCAGAATCAGCAGAAACTTTGGAAGGAGTGAGTACACTTAATAATCATTTTGTTGCTGATTATTTAAAAGATGCTCGCAGCCAAGTCAAAATTTTTGACCTCAAGGGTAAATTTGTGCGTGAGGTAGAATTGCCGGGATTGGGTTCTATCAATGGCTTTAATGGCAAGCGCTATGATAAGGAAACTTTTTATAGTTTTACTAGCTTCACGACACCGGGTACTATCTATCGCTATGATATGGTAACGGGAAAAAGTGAAATTTTTCGGCAACCACAGGTAGATTTCAATCCCGCAGATTACGAAACTAAACAAGTTTTTTACGCGAGTAAAGATGGCACAAAAGTGCCCATGTTTATTACTCATAAAAAAGGTATTAAGTTAGATGGTAATAACCCCACCTATCTTTATGGTTATGGTGGTTTTAGTGCCTCAATGACGCCTGGTTTTTCTGTGAGTATTTTGGTGTGGATGGAGATGGGTGGTGTTTATGCGATGCCGAATATTCGCGGTGGTGGGGAGTATGGTGAAGAATGGCACCAAGCAGGAATGAAGTTGAAAAAGCAAAATGTGTTTGATGACTTTATTGCTGCGGCTGAATGGTTAATTGCTAATAAATATACTAAATCTGCAAAATTGGCGATCGCAGGTGGTAGCAATGGTGGATTACTGGTGGGTGCTTGCATGACTCAGCGTCCCGATTTGTTTGGTGCAGCTTTACCAGCGGTTGGCGTGATGGATATGTTGCGGTTTCACAAATTTACCATCGGTTGGGCTTGGACTTCGGAATATGGTTCGCCTGACAATCCAGAAGAATTTAAAGCTTTATATGCCTATTCACCACTGCACAACATTAAACCAGGTACGGTTTACCCAGCAACGTTGATTACTACCGCTGATCATGACGATCGCGTTGTTCCTGCTCATAGTTTCAAATTTGCGGCAGCTTTGCAAGCGGCTCAGGCAGGTGATGCGCCAGTACTCATTAGAATTGAGACTAAGGCTGGACATGGTGCAGGTAAACCAACTACCAAGATTATTGAGGAACTGACTGATAAGTGGGCGTTTTTGGTGCGGGTTTTGGGGATTAGGGGCTAGGGCGTGTTTTCAAAGTCGCTGTCACTACAAGGGTGCGGCTAACTCTACATAGTGTTTGCGGTACATCAATATATTCTAGAGGGCATGGCACTGCCATGCCCCTACCATCTGTTGCATTCTTTTAATTTTTTAATTTTTAATTTCTCGGAACTTCACCACAATTTAATTAGTTGTTTACCTTCTAAAAATAAATCAAATCTGTGCATATCTTTTTCTGTCTCAAAAGCAGCTACTGGTAAGTAGTGAAATTGAGCTTTTGTCATATATAAAAAATAAAAGTCACCTTTTTTGACCACTTTCATAAAATGATCGTATCTAACCTTGGTAATACTACCATCTTCAAAAAATATCGTGATGAAGTTTTCATCCATTTCGCAATACCTGCTTTGGAAATTCAAGTCAGAAGTGCGCCCTTGCAGACGGAGCCAATAAGGTACAGAAACAATATAAGCAATGAAACCCAAGAAATATAACAACCACCAATTAAATTTTTGTTGTATTATCGACAAGATAATATTGATTGCTGCTAACACTGAAAATAAAATTAAGAAGAATTTCATGCGTTTATAATAATCAACAGCAATAATGCCTCTTAATTCTTTAGGAGATATTTGAAATTGTTTTGTTTTAATTAGCATATTTTTATTTGTTATTTGTTATGGGAATGACATTCTAAATTAAAAATGCCCAATGCCCCATGCCCCATAATTAAGAAGATGCAACTACAGGTAATAAAACTTGAGAATTCGCTTCACCTCCACAACTGACGCTTAAGGTAATAATCTGAGCATTTAGCAAACTTTCGCTATTAGTGACTGGGCCAGTTCCAGAGTTCATGGGGTAGGCGGGAAAACAAGCTGCGCTCAAACTCAGGCGTAAAGCATTACCTTGAGGAATGTGGGCACAAGTTGCTTGCAGTTGAATTTTTAGCGGTGCGGGATTCTTCCCAACTGGGCAATGCAGGTAACCTTGCGTCAAATTATACACTTGCCCATGAGGATGAACTTCTGACAATATGGCACACAAATCATAACTTGAGCGATCGCTACTACAAAAGATTTCTACGATGACATTCCCTGCTATATGCAAGTCTGCTGTTAATGGTTGTGTGCTGTAGGTTAAGACATCGGAACGTAAATCTAAATGCGATCGCTCAAATACTCCTGCTGGTATGGCTGCATGACCTCCCAAAGCAGGAACAGGTCGCCAGGGGTCATGAACTAATACATCAACAGAATTGTGGCTCAAAGATTTGGCATCAGGGGTGAGGATTCCAGAATCTTCGCGGATACTGGCTAAACCTGTGGTTGACAGATAATAAGATTTTTGATTTGATACTTTCAAATTGGGGAAACTGCGCCAAATATTACTTCCCATTTCAAATAAGCAGACAGGTTGTTCTTGCAGTAAACCTGTATCTACACCTTTAAGAAATTGATCGAACCAACGAACTTGTATCTTATCTACAGGGCTAGCTGCGTTCGGGCCGAAGTCAGCATTACCGACTTTACGACCCCAAGGTAAATGTGCCCAAGGCCCGACTAATAGATGTTGCGGTGTTTGGCGACGATCTGTCATATCTTGATACAAATGCAGGGTACCGCGCAAATAAGTATCAAACCATCCCCCAATGTGGAACATCGGCAAATCAACAGATTGTAAATAGCGTTTGGGTGAAAGTTCTTGCCAATAGGCTGCATCTGCTGAGGAATTAGCCAGCCAATCATGATAAAAAGATTCAGGGGCTAGTGTTTGGAGTATTTCTGGATTAGTTAAAGGCAGATTGCGAGCAGCAGAAAATAATGCTTGATATGCTGCTTTATCTTGGCGTAAACTGGCTGTTTCTGTTGCTAATTGAATTGCCCATGCCAGATTAGTTTGAAAACAGAATGCTCCCCCTTCATAAGCCCAATCGGCATATAAATCATAGCCAATCATTGCCGGACAAATTGTTTTTAAAGCGGCTGGTTTGCTGGCGGCTGCATATAGTTGGGTCATCCCTTGATAAGAAAAGCCATACATCCCCACTTTGCCATTACTCTGGGGAAGATTCGCCGCCCAATTTACTGTATCTTCACCGTCGGCAATTTCATGACTAAATAATTTAAATTCTCCTTCAGAAGTGCCTCTTCCCCGGACATCTTGAATAACTACAATGTAACCTTGGGCTGCATACCAGTTAGGATGAGCATAGACAACAGTAGATGCGATCGCTCTCCCATAAGGTTGTCTCATTAATAATACGGGAAACTCACCCTCAGCATCGGGACGGTAAATATCTGCATCTAGGCGTACCCCATCACGGGTTTGGATTGAAGCTGTTTCCTTGGAAAGCACTTTGAACATAGAAAAATAAATATTGACAAATAAGAATCATGTAGTCCTTTATACCAATAGATATATAGGGGCGGGGTTTTCCGCCCTTAGCAATCATTCTCTTAGGTTGTGAATTATTTAATCTCAAATCTCAAATCTACAATCTCAATTTTGTAAGTTTGATTTAACAAGGCATCAAAGCATCTAATCTTCCTAGTACCGCCATATCTTCTGCATCTAACTCCATTGGTGTACCGCTACGAATTAATTCCGAAAAATCTTCATTAGGCACCATAATTGTTAATGTATACAAGCGAGTTGCACCTGTATTTTTAATTAAATGAGTACCTGTTGGCGGTACTAATAAACTATCTCCTGTTTTAATGGGAACTTTTTTACCATCACAAATAGCTACACCTTCCCCTTTTAAAACAAAAAACATTTCTACTGCCCATTGATGACGATTAGGCGGAGTTTGCCCACCGACATCAAATATTTCTACGCAACAAGTTAGGGAAGTGTTAGCATTTGCTGTATCAAAGATAATTGCTAACCGATTAGAATCATGGGGACTAATGCGGTAAACTTGATAATCTTTGGGAGATTTAATCACAGGAATTACGCAACGAGTAGCGTGCATTAATTTATCTCCTCTGAAGTTATTGATGTGCAGCAAAATTCATGAGATGGAAAACTCAAGAATTAGCATTTTGTAATGCTGTTAAAATCTCTTGGGAGCCAGTCACAAAACCGAAGCATTGTTTGACGTTGTACAACGTCGCCAACCAACAATAGTCGGGGGAAGTTGTAGCGGTACAATCTTTGACTAAAATGCAGTCATATCCTAAAAAGTTGGCGTCACATAAAGTCGCCATGACACATTGATCGGCATTGACACCAGCAAAAAATACTGTCGTCTTGCCTAAGTTGCGCAAAATACTGTCTAAGGGAGTATCCCAAAAGCCACTCATGCGATATTTATCTACATGAATATCTTCTGGTAACTGGGGGAGTTCGTCTACTACGGCTGCGGCCCAACTACCAGCCATGAGTACTTTCGCACCGTTGCTAGGTAGAGGATCGCCCAAACCTACGCC
Source organism: Tolypothrix sp. FACHB-123 (assembly GCF_014697075.1). GTDB lineage: Bacteria > Cyanobacteriota > Cyanobacteriia > Cyanobacteriales > Nostocaceae > Aulosira. The sequence goes on from NZ_JACJRE010000032.1 coordinate 66,318, forward strand.
GTCGCCTGTAGGGTTGTAAACATGATGCAAGCCAGCACTGATATTGAGTAAATCGGGACGGTTACCCCAATTTAACCAAATTACTGGCACACCAGCCCGACGCAGTTGTGGTAGTAAGTTTTGTAAAGGCGTGATTGGCTTGCGGGCTGGGGTAACATCTACACCGATATGCGCTAACCAGCCATCAGGGTGGCAAAAGTCATTTTGCATATCAATGACGATTATGGCAGCTTTTGTCCAGTCAAGTCGCAGGGTTTTGGTTTCTGTCGATAAGATAGCGGGTTGTGGGGTATTTGGCGGACGAGTAATGTCTGCGATCGCCTGATTTACTGTCCAAGCATTTGGTGCAACCCCTAATGACCGCAAAGGCTGATTCATAAACTTGCAAAACCCAACACCATTTTTTCATTTGTACCCTGAAATGCACTGAGTCGGGTGATTACTTAATTAAGGTTAAAATTATTGACATTCTATCGCTGGGCATAAATACTAATACCCAATTGCAATCTAAAACGTAACATTGAAACCTACACAAGGGTCGGGAAACCCCGCTCCTACAAAAATCTTAATTACGTATCAAAACGTGGATTGGTATAAATTACTGGAATGACAATAGGCTGTACTGTCACCATTTTCAGATCATCGGGATGATCTGAAATTTTTTGCTTGATTTTAGAGAATTGGTATTAGACGAGATTTCTCTGATTTTATATGTTTGCTTATATCAATACACACGCTTGTGTGAATAGGAGACCGCTACTGTAAAGTCAGCCGATAAAGTCTCTATCTCTGAGAAGTTATATACTGAGTTACTACATTGACGCAGCAGCTACAAAACTTGACTAGCTAGATTTTTAAAGATTTTTGAAATTTTGCTACTCAAATGCTACTCATTAAGAAAGTAAAACTGTAAAACTAAGCCACTGGAAGCACTCATGAAGTTTACTATCCAGAATGTTTTGATTCCGACCGATCATGCTTATGCATTTGTTGATGTCCAGATTGTGGATGGTAAAATAACAGCGATCGCCCCAACTCTAGATGTTGTCGGCACAGCAATTGATGGTACAAATCAGCTATTACTTCCTGGTTTTGTTAATGCTCACACCCATTCTTCGGAAATGTGGCAACGGGGAGCAATTCCACCTTTACCTTTAGAATTATGGTTGGCGGAACTCTACGATTTTGCTCCCCTAGATTTAGATAAAGTTTATATCAGTGCTTTAGGAACAGCGGTAGAAACTCTCCTTTCTGGCGGTACGAGTGTTGTCGATCATTTGGTGCTCATTCCCGGACAGGAGTTTGAAACAATTGCTACTGCTGTTCGTGCTTACAAGGAAGTGGGGATTCGCGCCTTTATCGCCCCTTTAATTCAAGATGAATCCTTGACGGCGGGGATACCATCTGGAGAATCACAACAAACTCATGAGCCTTATTTTCGCTCAACTCAAGACACCCTAGACATTATAGAAGAGGTAGTCAAGCAGTTTCATAACCCCGATGAGGGTGTAAATATTTTAGTTGCGCCTACAGGTATTCAATTGTGTAGCGATGCGTTATTTACTGGGTGTATTGAATTAAGCGATCGCTATAATCTTTGTCGTCACTCTCATTTACTGGAAACCAAAGCACAGGAAAAACTCGCCCAAGAGAAATATGGTTGTTCGGCTGTGGAACATCTTTACCGCATTGGCTATTTAAGCGATCGCACTTCTTTGGCTCATTGTGTTTGGTTAAGCGATAATGATATTGCTATCCTGGCCGAAACTCAATCAACAGTCGTTCATAACCCCTTAAGTAATCTGCGTTTAGGTAGTGGAATTGCGCCACTGTTAAAATATCGCCAAGCGGGAGTAAATGTAACTTTTGGTTGTGATGGTGCTTCAAGTAATGATTCTCAAGATTTGCTAGAAGCGATTAAAATCGGCTCAATTTTACACAACGTTACAGATTTAGATTATCAGCACTGGATTACACCCAGACAAGCAGTAATCATGGCTTCTTTGGGAGGCGCAAAGGGATTAAATTTAGGCGATACACTCGGTACGTTATCTGTAGGGAAACAAGCCGATTTAGTACTTTACGATTTAACTAATTTATCTTTATTACCCCGTACCGATCCTATTGGTTTATTAGTATTCGGTAGACCTTGTAATGTGGTCAATAGTGTCTGGGTAAATGGCAATCAAATTGTCGCTGATGGCAAAGTTATGAATGTCAACGTTGATGAGTTGCGCAAAGAAATATTCAGCAACAGCCAATGGCATAGTCAACGTCCATCTTCCAGCGTTAAAAGACTTTCACCACATTATCGTCAAGTTATGGGTTTGCCAGATTAGTATTAACAATTCAAAATTCTTCTTGAAAAGTTTGCTCAAGTCGGGAGACCCGCCCACGCAACTTTTCGCAAAATTCAAAATTCAAAATTAAAGACATTTTCAGACATTCTCTTTAGATGTCTTTGCCACTGACCACTGACTACTGACAAAACTCCACCCACAAGGGGATGGAGTTTTTCATCAATGAGACTCGGCAACACGCACAAAGGGTAAAAGGTCTTGTAAAATTGTCTCGTGATAATGTTCTTGTGGGTAATGTCCCACATTATTTAATTTGACTAATTCAGCTTTGGGTACAGAATTAGTAAAAGTTTCTGCTATCTCTATAGGTAACCAAGGGTCAATCATGCCCCATTGAATTAAAATTGGTTTTTCCCATTCTTTAAACCCAGATGCAATCTCTGACATCGCTGAATCTAGTTTTATATTCCGAATAGTCGCCAGCAAACCGCGTCCAGGTGCAGAACTTTTCAAATATGGACGGCGATAAACATCTAAATCTTTATCTTCGATGCGATAACGGCTACCACCTTCTAAAGTTCTATCAACTAAAAGGGGGTCTTGAGTCATCATTTCTCCTGCTAATGGTAAACCCATTTGTTTAATTTTCCAAGGTAATTTAGCAGCAGGTGAAATAGGCGCATTTAAAATAGCTAAATTAGCAATTTTATCTTGGTTACGGAGGGCATATTGTAAACCTACAGAACCTAAAAATCCTTGGACAACTAAAGAAAACTTTTCCAGTTCTAAGGCTTGAATAAATGCTGTTAAAGCTGTAATAAATGCATCGGGAGTGTAGGCGAAATCTCGCTTTTCTGGAGTAGCTGAAAAACCATAACCAATCCAATCAGGGGCGATCGCTCTTGTTCCCTGACTAGCTAAAGCTGGTAAAATGTTACGCCAACTGTAACTTTGCGAGACTATACCATGTAGCAATACTACAGGTAATAAGTCAGTTCTACCCACTGGTTCAGCTTCTCGGTAAAACCACTCTAGAGAATTTACGGTTATTTTATGTTCTGTTATTGACACAATATCTTCCTAAAAAGTCATTAGTAGGGGCGGGTTTATTTGGATCTTTGTAAATAAATGAGGATATCGGTGAACCCGCCCTGACATTGGTCATTTGTATTTTGACCAATGCCCCATGCCTTATGCCCCATGCCCTATGCCCCATTCCCCATGCCCATCATCTCACGAATTGCATAAGCTGTTGCGGGTGCGAGTAAAACGCCGTTGCGATAATGTCCGGTAGCTAGAAGGACATTATTAAACCCTGGTAATTTACCAATCACAGGGGCAGGGCGTCCTTCGGGGCGGGGGCGTAAACCCGACCAAGTGCGGGTAATATTGGCTTGGGCTAATTCGGGACAAAATGCGATCGCCTGTTGTCTCACTGATGCCAATAATTCTTGATTGGGTGGTATTTCATCCCTATCGCTAGGAAATTCCACTGTAGCGCCGATCCAGTAGTCGCCACCGCCCACAGGGACGATATGCACATCATTACCCGTAATTGCTGGCTGAAACTCTGGATTTCCTAGAGGATGTTCTAAATGTACTTGTAATGCTTGCCCCAATACCGGGCGGATATCGACTTTTTGATTTAATTGGGCTGTCAATGGCGTGGAACCCAATCCAGCCGCAACAACAAACCAATCAGCAGCGATTTTACCAGCTGTTGTATCTAATTCCTGGCACAATGGCTCTGAGGCGTGGCTATCTAACACAGTGACGCCAAATTGAAAGCTAACGCCATTGTGTTGGGCAGCCTCAACTAAAGCTAATGTTAATACTGTGGGGTCAAGTTGGCGGTCTTGTGGAGAGTAGACCGCACCAATTAAATTTTTTGCATCTATCTGTGGGCAGAGATTTTGCAGTTTCGCCTTGTCCCAAATTTCCAATTGCCAACCTTGAGATTGACGAATTTTTACCAAATTTTCTTTATCAGCTAAATCTTCCCCTTCTAAGCATAAACTGAGGATTCCTTGACGGTTGAAGGGAATTTTGCGTTTAGCGATCGCTTCTAATTCGGGTATGAGGGTTTCATAACGTTGGATGCTAGTTTGTCGCAATTGCCAAGCCTTACCCTTAACTTTCTGGCTAATTACCCCCATTAATACACCTAGCGCCGCACCTGTGGAAGCTTGTGCAGGTGGTTGACTATCCAAAACCGTGATTTTCAGTCCTTTAACCAGACTGAGTTCATAAGCGATCGCTGCTCCAACTACACCACAACCGATAATAACTACATGATTCATAACTTATAACTCGATCCAAAAGTAAGGAGTTAGAAAGTTTTGCTTCCTAACTCCTCACTCATAACTTATATAGCAATCCTATTTCAGTTGTGCAAAATATCGATTTTGACAGTCAACAGCGCCGCACTGAAGCTCTGTCGAAGTGTCAACCATCAACAGATTGCTTACGATGCGCTGCTGGTTTCCGGAACCAGTTCCAAGAATTTACCAAGATCTGCAATAGCCTCAGCATAATTATTCAAGGCAACTAGGCTATTACCATCACTAGCAGCTTGATCGATTTTCACCAGATGATCAAACAAATCCCGTGCTATCTGACGCGCTTGAGGTTGAGTTTGGGGTAAGAGGTTGGGAATTACATAAGTCATGTTTAACCGAGCTTCTGCTATAGGCCCGTGTATAAAATTACCTACATAAATCCAATCTTTACGTTCGATGAGGTTTTTCAATTCTGCTGCGCGATCGCGCACAGCCTTAATCTCTGGCACATAAGTCTGGATTTTCGTCAGTTGTGCTGTTGTATAAGTAGGAGGAGCCTTAGCTACAGTAGGACTACTACAACTGATGAGGAATGTTGCCAATAATACTAAAACCAATGACAAAAGAGAGCGTTGACGCGACATATCTAGAAAAAATTTGCTGTTTGTTTGCCGACTAACAGTGTAATTTTATATTGCGACGGTAATATATATCTCCTACCAACAAAGGATTTTCGGAGAAATTTTTGGATATTTAGGTTTTATTTTTTCAAAACGGCTCATTATCTTCTGTAATTTTGAAAAAAAATTAAGTATAATTACCCAAGATGAGTTACCTTGTCTAAAAATTAGAAGAAATAGCAGTTTTTGGCGGTTATTGTAAACAATGATTGTTAGGAAAGCATCATTTAGAGTTGCGAAATCCTAAAAGACCTTGATAAGCTGAAACACAAATACCATAAACCTTCTGGCGGTTTCCTGTCTTTACATTTCCCGTAAGCCGATGCAATATAGGAGTGTTTTTTCGTGAACGCATCTGAACAAGCGACTAACCTTGAACTCGCCAGCAAGATTGCTACGGTAGTTAATTTGTTTAAATTAGAGTTTCCGGATGCAAAATCGGATCTCAAACCTTGGAAGAACGATCCAGAAACAAGGGAGTTAGTCGATCCAGATTCTATAGATATTGGCTTTCACTTTCCGGGGATTAGCAAATCTTGGCGCAGTCGTAGCGTCTTGATTCAAATCCGATTTTATCAAGACCCTGTAAGTAATTTGCGGCGCGCGATCGGCATAGAAGTAGCTGCATTCGATCATCGCGGTGAAGCTTGGCGACTTTCTACCATAGATAACTGGAGTATTGTGGGTACATCTAAACCTTCTTCCCACATTGAAGACAAGCTAAAACAAATTTGTCGCCAAATTCTTGAGGTATTTAATAAATCAGCCGCTTAGTTATTTTATTGCCTAGTTTTCCTAATATTAAATTGTTATTATAGCCTGTTAAGATTTGACGTTAACAAAGTGTAACTTAACCTTGTGATTATAGTTAGCATTGTGCTGCTAAAATTTATTTGACAAAATTTATTTCTTAAAGCACAATCCTTCCTATATTTGCCGAAGACCCTTCGTGCTAGTGGTCGGTTTTAGGACTTTTGATAAGTTCGTAGTCAGCACTAAAGTGCTGGAAATTTATCTCACTACTAACTTACAAAAAAATCTAAATATTTTATCTAGAATTTAAACCCAAAATTTATCAATATTTATGTTAGCTTTGTCAGTCTGCAAGATGTGTATAACATCATAATCTCATAGCGGAAAAAACTAATATATTTTCATATTTGTGATGAATCTTATAGAGAATTATTTTACAGTAGACGATTCATTCTTAATTAATTAAGCAACAATGTATTTGAGATTCAAAATCCATAAATTCAAAGCAAAACCCAAATTTGATTTGCAATTAATTGCTTTATATCTGATTGCTTTATTTTTTACTATTATTTTACTTTTGTCTTATATAACTGCACCGAGAATACCTCTTTTAGGATTTCATGGAATTGTTGATTTAAATCATCCAAACTTTGGCATCATCAACAATCCCATAGCCCAGAAAATGTCTTATAACATGCAAGACTTAGAAAAACTTTTAGAGTATTTAGTCCGGAATAATTATTGGTTTTTATCTACTCAAGATTTATATGATTACTTTATCGAGCGCCACCGAGCAATACCTGAAGAATATGTAGGTAAAAAACCGATAATGTTAAGCTTTGATGACAGCTATAAAACTGTTTATACTAATATAATTCCGGTTTTAGAAAGATTAGAACAAGAATTTAATCAAAAGATAAAAATAGTTTTATTTGTGAATCCGGGTACATTATCTAAATCTCATCCGCTATCGACAACTTATCTAAGCTGCGAAGATTTAAGAGATGGATTCGCCAAGGGATTTTATGATATTCAATCGCATGGACAAAGCCACAAAAATTTAGTTAAATTAACTATTCCTGAATTAGATCGAGAACTTGCTCAAGCGCAAACGCAACTGAGAGAATGTATGGCTGGATTAGCACCACCAAAAGAGATTGCAAGACACATTGCATATCCCTATGGTTCGATGAATTCTCTAGTAGAAACCCATGCAGCTAAATATTATCAATCAGGTTATCTTTATAACAGCACAATTTTCAGGTTCCGTTGGTTGCAAGATAAATATCGGATTTCTCGCCTCACGGTAAATCGAGCCAAATCAACAAAAAGATTGATTCAGATGGCTACTCGCTCTTTTATTATTTCTAAGTAGTCATTTGTGACTTACCTTATATAGCAATCTCTTTAGGAGTAATAAATATTTATTTATCTTCCTTGTCTTCCTTGTTTCCCTTCTTCTACCCTCTGCCTTCATACACTAACTTACTTTCACAAATAATTTAAGGCTGCTATACTAAATTTCCTGATATTCAGGTAATGACATTGACTCAGGAAATTAACATTACTCCCACCACAAATGTCAAACGCGCTGATGCTTTAGATGCATTGCGAGGATTGGCAATTTTAGCGATGGTTCTTTCCGGCACAATCCGCTATAAGATTTTGCCAGCATGGATGTATCATGCACAAGAACCACCCCCTACTCATGTTTTTAATGCTCAGATTGCTGGCTTAACTTGGGTAGATGTAGTATTTCCCTTATTTTTATTTGCAATGGGTGCGGCGATTCCTTTAGCACTATCACGTAGGCTTGCTCAAGGTTGGAGTAATTCCAGAATTATTTTATATATCTTAAAGCGTGGCTTAATGTTAGCAGCTTTTGCGATTATTCTCCAACATCTTCGCCCGTTTACTATCAACAAAAACCCAACTCCAGAAACATGGTATCTAGCAATGTTAGGGTTTGGCTTGCTATTTTTAATGTTTGGAAATTGGGCGATTTTAGGAAGATGGCGTAAATATGTCGTGTGGCTGAATGTAGCAGGATTTATTGCAACAATTGCTATCATTTCCCAACTGCCATATGCTGGTAAAGGATTTTTACTAGAGCGTAGCGACCCCATATTAATGGTATTAGCAAATATGGCTGTTTTCGGGTCGTTAGCTTGGTTGTTTACGCGCTCTAATTTGCTGTTACGTTTGGGATTATTGGGCTGTTTAATTGCTTTGCAGTCATCCGCCACTATTGATGGGTGGGTAAAAGATTTATGGACAGCTTCATCTGTGCCAATTTTGGGATATAACTTCAGTTTTGGTTGGATATTTCAATTTTATTATTTGAAGTATCTGTTTATTATTATTCCTGGGACTATTATCGGAGAGTTGATATTAAACTGGCTACAAAAAAGTAATCAATCTGCGGAAATATCAGAAAATCAGCAAGTTTTAGCTGCTCGGAATACACAGCGTTTATTGCTGATTATTCTATCTATGCTGATGATTTGCTTAGTCTTACTGGTAGGATTACAAGGGCGTTGGGTATGGCAAACAACCCTAGTAAGTGCAGCGATTTGTGGCGCAAGTTGGTTATTATTAGCGCATCCAGAAGATGAGATAAATAATTTGCTGAAGCAATTTTATCAATGGGGATTTTATTGGTTATTACTGGGCTTATTTTTTGAGCCGTTCCAAGGGGGAATTCATAAAGACCCTTCTACCTATAGTTATTATTTTATAACTACTGCGATCGCAATTTTTTTACTGATGATTTTTACCATTTTAATTGATATCTTTGGGCAGAATAAATGGCTGCAATTATTAATTGATAATGGGCAAAATCCCATGATTGCTTATGTAGCCTTTGCTAATCTGCTTTGGCCTATCTTACAACTAACAGGTATGGAAGATTGGATTATTGCTAATACAACCACGCCTGTGATGGGAGTAGTTAAAGGAATTGCTACGACTTTACCTATCGCACTGTTTACTAGTTTATGTACCCGCCTCAAGCTATTTTGGAAAACTTAAGATATGTTGCACATATAAATGGGCATTGGGCATTGGGCATGGGAAAATTGATGTAATAGGCGTAGGTTGGGTTGAGGAACGAAACCCAACACCAAGGAGGCTTTGTTGGGTGGAGCGTAAGCGAAACCCAACCTACAATTATCCTTAACTGAACTCAATAGGCTCAAAACCTTAAATTTTTAATAGTATGTCGGTGCGTTGCGCTGCGCGACAACACACCCTACTGTGCTGACTAGAAATTAAGCCTTTAAATGCTGGAGAATTAAAGAGCAAACATCAGTTGCATCAATTAATTCTTCATTGAATAAATGAGTTTGCTGGCTAATAAACATTGGCCCCTCATTTGGGGAAGTTGTTACACAACCGTGAGAACCACGCACTAAGGAAGCATCGAGAGGAATTACATCCATTAGGTAGCGAAAACCTAATTTTTTCTGCAACAGCTTAGAAGCGATTTTTAATTTTGGAAGTTTCAGTTGCGGATCGAGAAAAAGCTCTACCGGATCGTAACCTGGTTTGCGGTGAATATCTACAGTTCGTGCAAAATCAGGAGCTTTTGCATCATCCAGCCAATAGTAGTAGGTAAACCAAGCATCCGATCGCGCGATCGCTACTAACTCACCAGATCGGGGATGATTAAGATGATAGGCTTGTTTTCCCTCTTCATCCAATACTTGCGCTACCCCTTCCGTTTTCTCTAGCAAATCGCGCACTTTCGGAATATACGCCGCATCGTTAACATATACATGGGCTATTTGATGATCCGCAACTGCAAACGCAATACTCGCACCAGGATCGAGTAATTCTCGCCCTAACTCTTCCCTCACAGCAATTAAACCATTATTTCTGAGTACACGGTTCAAATCTACCGCTTGAGAGACTGGAGTAATCCCATATTCAGAAAGAATAATTACTTGCGTATTTCTAGCTTGATAATAATTAATTAAATCGCCACATACAGCATCAATTTCTTGTAAATCTTTTTGAATCTGCTGTTTATCTTGCCCAAATTTTTGTAAACAGTAATCTAAATGGGGTAAATAAATTAATGTTAGGGTAGGTTTGTAGCGTTCCTCAATCCATTTTGCTGAATTCGCAATCCATTCGCTAGAAACAATTGAGGTATTTGGCCCCCAGAAATTAAATAAAGGGAATTGACCTAAATCTGATTGAATTGACTCGCGAATATTGGCAGGATATGTATAAATATCCGGTAGCTTTCTGCCATCTGCGGGATACATTGGTCGCGGTGTAATGGCATAGTCTACAGAAGAGTACATATTGTACCACCAAAAAAGGTTAGCACAAGTAAAATCAGGGTCAATAGATTTAGCAATTTCCCAAATTTTTGGAGACTGCACTAATTTATTGGATTGTCGCCAAAATTTAATTTCACAATCATCGCGGAAATACCAGCCATTAGCCACAATTCCATGTTCATTAGGCAATTTACCTGTTAAATAAGTAGCCTGTACAGAACAAGTTACCGCAGGTAATATGGGTTTAATTGGTAATATTTGACCTTTGGCAGCCCAAGCAGATAAGAATGGTGTATTTTCTCTGATTAAATTGGGTGATAAGCCGACGACATTGATAACAACTGTTTTTTGCATTTGTTTAATGAACTGTTAAATATTATTAATAGCTTTTCTCGATATCGATGGGGCATAGCATTGCCATTCCCCTACATTTTTAATCCTATAAATTGCTTAATACCCAGTCATATTCACGCTGAATAGAAGTTAAAATATCTATTTTCATTTCTGCTGGTAATACATCCCATGTATAAGTTTCAATTTCGAGATGTTGACAAGCATGATTTTGTTGGAGTAAATGCAAAATCGTCACAATATCATCTTGGGTAGACTGCAAAATTTGATAATCGCGGATGAAAATCGGCACATGAAAATGAGTCCGCCATTCTTCAGCTTGGGATTGTGTTAATTGCGGTAATGCGTTGATTAAATCAGGATAATGATATAGTGTTCCGTCATGGCGACGTTCTATTACTTGATGGAGATAAGTAGATTCAGCAAAAGGTTGTAAGCGTTCAACTATTACACTACGTTGTTGAATATCCGATGGTATTTTTACCTGAATTGCGGCACTAATTTGAATTTTACCAATTTTAATGCCTGCTGCTTTTAAGGATGTAAATACAGATTCGGGCTGCTCGTATTCTACGGAAAAATGGCAAGTGTCATAACAAATTCTTACATGGTCAAGTAATTTAGTTTCGGCTAAACTATGTGAAATATTTAATTTTTCTGCTAAATAATTACCAGCAATGGGTAATAACCAATTTTGATAAAAGGCTATAACTTCTGAGGTATTCTCTATTAAACCATCAGGTTCAGGTTCTAAATCAATATGTAATAACTTACCTGTGGCTTGCTGAATACCTATCATTTCCGCAACAACGGCGGCGATATTTAAACAACTACTCTTAAAAACTTTATCTTGCTTTTCTTCTGCTTCTAACCACCAAGGTTTATATGACAAAGGTAATGTAGAAATTCCCCCATCTAAACTTTCAGGTAATAAAGCCGCTAAAATTTTGGTTAAGTTTAAAGTATATTCTACCCGTTCTTGATTTGACCAATCTGGTGCATAAACTTGGTCTTTGACAACTTGTCGGTGAAATCCCCCATAAGGAAAACCATTTAAGGTGAAAACATATAAATCTTGTTGATTTAGCCAAGTTTGAAATTGAGCTAAATTACTCCCATTTAAAAGTTGCTTGGCGGCTGTATCTGCTAGTCTTAAGCCAATTCCAAACGATGCTTGTGGTGATAGCCGTTGTTTGAGTTCGGGAATATATTTTTGTAGATTTACAAAAACTTCTGACCAACTTTCACCAGGATGAATATTTGTGCAATAAGTGAGGTGAAAGTTATGATTTGCAATTTTCATTTATAAATTACTATTTTGTTGATAATTATGTGGAAAAGGTGAATACTTTTTGGTGCGTTGCGCTGCGCGACAACACACCCTACAAATTTAGGTAACAGCAAATATTTTGGCGAATGATAGGGAAATTGGCATGAGAAGTAGCACTAATAAGCCGTAAGCTAAACCAGCAAAACCAGACGCGATTGTTGCATCTAAAATAATTAGAGATAACACACCGACTTTGACAGCATTTCTGATTTTTTCAGGGACTGGTTCGTGGGCTGCTTGAATAAAATTAGGTAATACTCGTACTGCTAATAAAGCAGCAAATGGTAATGCAGAAATTACTGTATATTCTGTGAATAATCCTAAACTTAAAACTGCTGTTAATACTATGGCAATTAAAATGACTGCTATGACTCCGGTAATCTTTTTACCACCATGAACTTCTCCTTGGCTAATTGCGGTGATAGCAGCTATATAAAGTATAGGAATTATTGCTAAATACCAACGTTCTAAAATAATTGCAGGTACAGCACTGACACCTAATAATAAATTGCTTCCACGACATAAGCCCATATTCAAAGGGCCAAAAAAAGGATGATGTTTGGCGAGGGAATCGTATAATAATGCTGCACAGGTAATGAAGATTGCGATCGCTAAACTCAACCCTGATACTTGAGACGCTGCAAAAAGCGCGATCGCAAATAATATCATCCCCAATAAAGCCGCATTCTCTCGTGACACCCTACCGCTAGGAATCGCCCTCGATGGGCGTTCCTGTTTATCTAATTCCGCATCAAATACATCGTTAAAAACGATACCACCACCATATAAACCAGTGGTAGCCAATAATAACCAGGATAGAGTCACTAAATTAGGAGTATTTCCTGGATTATTGATTAATTCCGCAGAAATTACGCCCAAACCAGAAGCAGCAAAACCAACTAAAATATCCGCCCAAGCTGTAACAATATTTGCTGGGCGCATCAACTCTAAATACCCGCGCCACCTGGGAAAATTTAAACTTGTAATGTTTGTCATTTGTCAATTGTTAGTTGTCAGTTGTCAGTTGTCTCCCTTCCTTCCCTCCTACTCAATCAACACATAGTCTGCTACTGACTTAATTCCTGGTTCCTGTCCGCGAAGTACTGAGTTACCATTAAACATCTGAGATTGGTCGGTAGATGGCGCATTCAGCCAATCTGATGCTTGCATTTGCCCTGTTTGACTGTAGGCTGCGAGGGCGTTTTCGTAGCAAACTGCTTGTACGTATTCTTCCGGTATGCCCATGTCTAACATTAAACGCGCAGTTTTCGGGACTGCTAAAGGATCGCTGACACCCCAGTCGGCGCTACTATCGACAATGATGCGGTTACTTCCATACTGACGGACAATTTCTACCATCCGGGCGTTACCCATCTTGGTTTTGGGGTAAATTGTGAAAGCCGCCCAAAAGCCTCGCTTTAATACTTCTGCAACGGTTTCTTCGTTGTTGTGATCGATAATTACTTGCGTAGGATCTAGCCCATATTCAATACAGCGATCCATACTGCGGCTAGCACCCTCTTTTTTATTACGATGTGGGGTATGAATCAATACCAGCATATCGAGTTCTTTAGCGAGGGCTAATTGCTGACAAAAGTATTTATCTTCGGCTTCTGTCATGTCGTCATAGCCAATTTCCCCAATGGCGACAACACCTTCTTTACAAGCATAAAGCGGTAACAATTCCATCACTTCTGCGGCTAAGGCTTCGTTATTTGCTTCTTTGGGGTTGAGTCCAATGGTGCAATAATGTTGAATGCCGAATTGACTAGCGCGAAAGCGTTCCCAGCCTACCAAGCTGCTAAAGTAATCTTTGAACGAACCCGCTGTTGTCCGGGGTTGTCCTAACCAGAAGGATGGTTCAATAACTGCGACAATACCGTATTCCCGCATGATCAGGTAATCATAAGTTGTACGGGAACACATATGAATGTGAGGATCGATAAACATCATAAATAGTTGAATATTCCTAATTTCAAAGCTTGATAATTATTTGCAGATTGGTAGGCGATCGCGGTTAAAATTACTCCAAGTTAATTCGCCTCTTTGAATGGCTGAGTGCAATTGTGGATATAAAGACAGCAGCCTTTGCGCTTCTGGTAAAGAGGATTCAGAACAAGCTAATGCGGCTGCTTGTTGTTCTATCATGTTGCCATTTGCCAAAACTTTGGCTAAATCTGCAATAATTTCACTATCGGCAAATTTGCCGACTGGTCGCCATAGTTCTGGCGATACTTGGCGTTTAGCAGCCCAACGTTCATGGGCATAGTTTACCAACATCCTTGCTAATTCGGGATTGGCGCGCCGATCTAAACCATATATTAAATGCAAAGGACTACCGACAAATAAAGCCTTTAGCACCATTTGATTCCAAGCAATATTATCTAAATAATCTGCTGGATAGGGGTTGCGTAAAGCGATCGCATTGAACACATTAACCATGTTACTGCGAATACCTTCCGCAGCCCGTTGGCTGTGTAATTCTGGATGAGGCAGTAAAGGTAAACTTTGATACAAAGCTACCAATTCTCTCATATCCGCACTACTGAAAACTTTATCAAGCGATCGCAAATAATCCTCAGGGCGATCTTTAGGTAAAGCTAGTACCAAAAATGTCCGCCCAGCTTGATCTACAGTCCAATCGCCAGGAAACCAGCCAGGAACTAAATCCTGGGCTGTGGTTAAGTCTGGGGATGTTAACTTTAATTTATCTTTACCTAAATAACGTGGTACAGCACTGAAGGCTGTAAAAAATACCCTCTCAGGCGCACCGTTAGCAATATCTGTCTGCTTTTGTTCCAGCCAAGTCAGTGCTTTTGAAGACACAGACTGTGATAGCCAACAATATAACAATTTTTTTACATTACTCATGAATTCATACAAATAATTACTTAAATTTTTGATGTAACAAACTCTGTGTAACAAACTCAAGGTAAAGGTTTACTCAAGTAATGGTTAAGTTTAGGTTAAAAACAGGAAAAATATTAACTCTTTAAAAAACATGGTTAGTGTGTGAAATTTTCTTGTTTAAAACTTTATTGAATCTCTAATAATTTGGGAAATTTCAAGAAGATAATATAAAGATGCGGTAATCAACCGGGCAATTATCAAGTCACTTTATATAGAATACGGTTACCCCTAAATTCAATATTGGTATTTACAACCAATCTCACAATTAAATTTAGAGCCGCAATTAAAGTAATAAACAATATGATTTTGACTGCATCTACTAGCCAGATGTGGCTAAATTTGGGCATTAAAAATCTGTGTTATTAGCATGTTTTAGCGGTTAACTTTATTAACAATTCATCTAATTACAAACCTGCAATTATTTAGAAATTTTAAAAGTAATTGCACAAAACTATTTCTCCAGAGAGCCAAAAGTAAACATGTTGATTACAGATAATAGTCCAGTTAGCCTGAAGCCAATTCAGCAATCTGTTCACGTCACCTTTAATTATGATGTTCATTTTACTCATGGGTTGTTTGAATTAGACAATCCTTTACTCGCAGAAGTGATTGCTGGATATGGTGAGATAACGCCTAAGAAAGTTCTCGCGGTAGTAGATGCAGGATTGTTACAATACCATCAAGATTTAGTCAATAAAATATCTAATTATGCCCATTTCTACGAAGATATTATTAATTTAATAGAGCAACCTATTATTATTCCTGGTGGCGAATTAGTTAAAAACGAACCAAAATTTGTCGAGCAAATCCATAAATTAATTGATGCTGGTGGAATATGTCGTCACTCTTATGTGTTAGCTATTGGTGGCGGTGCATTTTTAGACATGGTAGGATATGCCGCAGCCACTGCCCACAGAGGAATTCGCCTGCTAAGAGTACCGACTACAGTATTAGCACAAAACGATTCTGGTGTAGGAGTAAAAAACGGTATTAACGCCTTTGCTAAGAAGAATTTTTTGGGTACTTTTGCCCCTCCTTATGCAGTATTGAATGACTTGAATTTTCTCACCAGTCTTGACGATCGCGATTGGCGAGCGGGAATTGCCGAGGCGGTGAAGGTAGCATTAATTAAAGATGCCGATTTCTTTCATTTCATAAGAATTTATGCTGAAGAATTAGCATCTCGTGACATGAAGTTGATGGAAAGGGTAATCTATCGCTGTGCCCAGTTGCACTTAGAACATATTGCTAACAGTGGCGATCCCTTTGAAAAAGGTTCATCCCGTCCGTTAGATTTTGGACATTGGGCGGCGCATAAATTAGAACAAATTACCAATTACAAATTACGTCACGGCGAAGCGGTAGCAATTGGTATTGCTTTAGATATTACCTATTCTTATTTAATTGGGTTACTGTCACAATCGGAATGGCAAAATATTCTCGTGACGCTCAAAAAATTAGGATTTATTTTGTACTTACCTGCACTTACAGAGCAATTAGAGCAACCAAATCATCCCTATAATTTATTTAGGGGTTTAACAGAATTTCGCGAACACTTAGGTGGAAAGTTAACTATTACTCTGCTGCAAGGCATTGGCCAAGGAATAGAAGTTAATCAGGTAGATTTATCTATTTATAAACAAGCCGTTTATATGTTGAAAGATTGGGTATAGAATCCCTGAATGTTGACAGTTGACAGTTGACAATTGACTGTTAACAGTCAACAACTAAATTTATTATTTACTTACAACTACCATCAACACAAAATGAGGATTGATAGGTACTAGAACGCTTGCCAAAGATAGTATAGCGATTATCGCGGATTTGTTCGTAAAAGCGATCGCCTGCCCATTTCACCCCAGGTAAAGCGCGATAAGCATCGACAAATATACTTCCTAACGGTAATAAACGGCCAATTTCTTCTGCGGCGTTACTACCTTGCCAACGTTTTTGGGGTGCATCTGCATCAATTAAAATCATCCCTTGTTCGCATTCTTGGGGCGTAATCCCAAATTTAGCGAGTGTTGGCTCATCTTGCATCGGACTGTAACGAAACAGCTTGCCTTGATCTAAGCTCTCTAACAATTGCACTAATGTAACGCAGAGATTGCAGTTGCCATCGTAAATCACATAGTAATTCATCAGCTTAATTTCTACCCTCAGACGTAGATATGGTTTTCTTTCAAGGCTGGGTGCTTGAGGATTTGCATTTAGCTTAACGTTTTTTGCTGCTAGGGAACACTGCTGATGGTAGTGTTGTGTTATGCGATCGCCTCAACACCCCACCTCACCCATGCAAAACCCACTCCGGTAATAATCGCCACTTTACTGTCTCATCTACCTATCGCGATGAATTAACCGTTGATGACTACAATGATTTGATATCCTATCTAAATCAACCTCACCATCCCATCCCCATACAGAATACTGAGTAATTAATATATACAACGGCAAGAAATAACTTCAAAATTTAGCTCCTAAGTCAATACAGGAACCCCCAAAAACCAGTTACAATTGAAATTCTGTAAAATTTCCAGACATCAGCTGTTCCAAGATTCTGGAAAGTTATCTTACTATGTTCAGGGGACTAACACTATGATTAAGCTTGGCTCACTAGTAAAGTCCTCAAATAATTCTTTGGGGATTGGCAAAGTTATTGACAACAGTCATAGCGAAATTCTGGTTGAGTATTTCTGCTCACCAGGGCAACGTTTGCAAAAAGCTTTACCTTTAAATTCACTGTCTTACGCTAAACTGCAACACCAAACTCGCTGCTATATCAAGTTAAAGAACCAAGATACATGGATTGTTGGCAGGATTTTTGCTTGGGATGAAGATAGTGAAAAGTATCAGATTGATTTGCCTGATAAAAAAACTGTAATTATTAATGAACAAGACATTTATGTCCGTTGTAATCTACCAGTTAAAGACCCTATTGAAACTTTAGCAATCAAAGGACACGAAACGCCTTATTTGTACGACAGAAGATTTTCTTTGCTGAAAAGCTTAGTTAAACAGCGTGCTGTTAGTCGTGGAATGTCGGGATTAATTTCCGCAAATATTAATCTTTATCCTCATCAAGTTGAAGTTGCTCGCCGCGTCTTAGAAGATGCTAACCAACGCTATTTACTAGCAGATGAAGGCGGACTAGGAAAAACTATTGAAGCTGGTATAATTCTCCGTCAATATCTCCTTGATGAACCCAAAAAAGGTGCAATAGTCATTGTTCCCCCACATTTACTGCCACAATGGCGTAATGAATTAGAACAGAAATTTTACATCTCCCATTTCCCCAAACGAGTCGCTATACTGTCCTTTGATGATGTCCATAAAATTAACCCAAAAGCGAGTGTGGGCTTGCTAATTATCGATGAAGCACAGCAAGTTGCAGCAATGGGTACTTCTTTAGAAACAACAGTACGCCAGCGGTTTGAAACTTACAAAAATTTAGCTCACAGAAGCGAACGTTTAATTTTATTGTCTACCAATCCAGATATCAGCAATGAACAAGAATTGCTGATAATGCTGTATTTACTCGAACCAGAAACCTATAGAGTTAATGATTTAACAGGTTTTCGGGAGCAAATCAAAAGACATCAAAGCTTGGGTAAAATTATCTTCTCTCTGAGAAAAGAGGCTGATGCTTTAAATCTTAAAACTAACTTAGAGCAACTGCAAAATTTATTACCTGAAGATAAATATTTACTCAATTTAATTGAGGATTTGCAAAATTCTCAGCAAGAGACAATTATCCAGATAATTTGTACACATATTTGTGATACCTATAGTCTCAGTCGCCAAATCTTGTGTAACCGTCGTGCTAATGTCACAGATGTCATATTTAATCGTCAAATTGCACCAAAGGAAGAATACGATTTAGATGAGCGTTCCTATGACATCCATGAACTAATAGAAAAATGGCGGACTGTCGCACCGCATCAACAGGAATATCAACGCATTTTTCTAATGTTGTTCTTAGCTAGTGGTACTTGGTTAGGTATTTTAGAACAGGTAATTGCAGCACGTTTAAGTGGAATTCGCAATCAGGAATTGAGCAAAGAATTTGGCAATGATGATGTCAATATTTTGACCCAAACTCCTAAATTCCCTGAAGAAAACGAGCTGTTAATGTCATTGCGCCAAATTATCAGCCAACCTTCGGAAGATGGCGATCGCATTGAACTACTGAAAATTATCATCCTCTATCGCCTATCCGAAATTCTCGGATTGCAATCATACCGGAGTAATATTAAGCAACTCGGTGAACGAGTTAAACAGCGAATTCAAAGACCGATTCCTGGCGATTATTTACCCAAAATTGTCATATTTACTGGCTTTAAACAAAGCTGTGCCGAAATTATCCGGATTTTATCGCAAACCTTTGGCGCAGTCAGTGTTACTAGTCAACAATCAGAACAAAACTCTGCACAAGTTGAGAAAAATTTAACCCAGTTTCAAACCAATCCAAGTTGTTTCATTTTAGTTTGCGATTCTGCGGCTGAGACAGGTTTTAACTTCCAATTTATCAATTGGATGATTAATTTTGACCTTCCTTGGTTACCCAAGCAACTAGAACAAAGAATTGGCAGAATTGATAGAATTGGCCGTTCTCCAGAGATTAATTTTACTGTTTTAGTTGGTGCTGATTTAGAAGAGAGTTTGCATAGTGCTTGGTATAATTTCCTCAAAGATGGACTGGCAATTTTTAATCAATCAATTACTAGTTTCCAGCCTTATATTAGTAAGAAGTTACCAGAGCTAGAAACTACTCTATTTCATGCAGGCGCTAGTGGTTTATTAAAAGCTACAGAAGCAATTCAACAAGAAATATCCCAGGTTGAGATAAACATTAGCGAAGAAAATGCTTTAGCCGAAATTTACCTGTCAGAAACTGAAAATAGTTATTTTCCAGAATTAGACGATTATGATAGTCAACATCTGGAAATTAAACGCGCTATCGAAGGCTGGCTTGACCAAGCATTACACTTTAAATCAATCTATAGTCCAGAATTACCAGATGTAAAATCCTATCAACCCATCAAGCAAACCTTAGTCAGTGCTGATGAATTTCAAAATTACTTTACTAACAGTAATATTGACAAATTAGGCACTTATAATCGCCGCATAGCCAATCAGAACTCTAATCTCAAATTATTTAGACTTGGCGAAGGATTAGTAGATGCACTCTGTAGCTATCTCAAATGGGATGATAGAGGTCACGCCTTTGCCATTTGGCGTCAAGATACATCTTGGAATACCAGTCAAGAAAAAGAATGGTTTGGTTTTCGTTGTAATTATTTAGTTGAAGCTAATCTCAAAGTTGTCAAACAGATTTTAGCCGAACATCAACAAGATAATTCTCAATTCAACTCCTGGAAGCGGTGCATTGAGGCTTTCTTCCCTCCCATAATTGAAAGTATCTTTATTGATGCTGGTTCGGAATTGTTATGTAGTGTGGAAGATGAATCACTCTTAACTATTCTCCAACGTCCTTATAGTAAGGATAAAACTAATAAGTTAGGGCAAGATTATAATCTGGCTAAGGAACGTCTAGAGGTACTGGACAATTTTATTCCCGCTGATAATTGGCAAAATATTTGCTATCAAGTGCGCGATACTTCGAGACAACTACTCAGCGAACGTTCTAATTTTCAAGAATTATGTGAACGTGCTGCTCAAGTTGCTGAACAAAAATTAGCGCAAAGAGTAGAACAATTACGTTTACTTTTGCATCAACAACCAGGAAATTCTACTTTAACTGACGAATTGAAGATAGCAACTGCTGTCAGTGCAGCCATTATCGATGGAATTCGCCAACCAGAAATGCAACTTGATTCTGCTGGTTTCATCGTTGTATCTGGACAACCTTTCTCTGGGTAGTCTTTCAGGATTTCTTGGCATATTTATTGATTCCGTAGTGAGGACTTTAGTCCTCACTAAAAGGAAACCAATTGATTTTTTTGTACTCTGGTGTCAGAATTTGTAGCAAAGCTTAACGCACCGATAAATCTGTCAAACTTCCTCCAGGCGATCGCATTCTAAAATTGCTTCAAATAACTCTGCTATCAATTGGTAAGGAAAAATCACGCGACCATTCATTCCAAGAGCCAAAATAATTTCTCGCCTTAATTCCCGCTAATTCCAAAGCAATTAAAGTATTCGCCGCCCTCGAACCTTTAAAACAGTAAATGTAAACTATAGAATTGCTAGTAATCCCTACAGATTGACAAATTTCTAAGATTTCCGCTTTTGAACGAAACATGGCAATATTGGAAGATGAACTCATCAACCGATGCCATTCTAACCAAACAGCATTGGGTATTCTACCTTTACGAGGACAAAAATCAGCACCATAGGGAGAAGAACTTAACCCCAGCCATTCATCGCGATCGCGTACATCTAATTTAATAATTCCCGGATTATCAATGGCTTGCAACATCTCTGCGGTAGTTACCATTATGTCCGACTGGGGATGCAATTTAAATCTGCTGCTTTCACGAAATGGTACTGCATTGGTAGTCGGTAATCCCGCCCTGAGCCAGGCTTGATATCCTCCATGTAAGATAGAAACCTGAGCGCAACCTAAATACTTTAATAAGAAAGCTGCGCGACAAGACTGACCGTAACCTTGATTGAAAGTGTCTTCATAAACAATTAACGACTCAACACCAGAGATTCCTACCCCACTCAGAATTTCAGTAAAATGCGCTTGCAATTTCTGTAATCCTGTAGGAGAGGAATCTGCTAACAAATAGGTGAAAAAGTCGCGAATATTTACCGCTTGCGGAATATGAGAAATTGCATAATCTTCTGGGCTGCGCGTATCAATAATGACAGTTTGTAATGGCTTTGCTGCTAATACAGACGTGATTTCTTGAGGCGAAATGAGGAGTTTTGTATTCACGCTTTTATGCTTCTATTGCCTTACCATAAAGCATTATCGCCCTCCTCATCGTCTGCATTTAGGAATGCAAATTACAGAACTATGAACTCCAAATGTTATCCGCGAACTTTTGGAAATACATCAAATTTACACGTTAGCAGGATAGTTAACATTATTAGCGATCGCGCCAATTAAATTTAACTTATCAAAAATTTCTCTAGCATCCATGAGTTCGCTTTGAGTTACCTGACCCATCCGCCCGACTAACACAATCCCATGACATAAAGATGCCATAATTCTGGCATCAACTTTATCTAAAATGGCTGGTGCATCAATTAAAACTAAATCATAGGTTTGCTCGCACAATTCCACAATCTCTTTCATCCGCCCTGAACTGAGTAACTTAACTGCATCTTCTGGTGCGGGGCCAGCAGTTAAAACATCAATATCTGGATGAATTGGTTGAATATAATCTGCAACTGAAGTATTACTTTCATCCACTAACAACAAAGATAAACCCCATTCATTAGGAAGTTGCAAAATTTTATGCAAGCTAGGATGCTGGAAATTAGCATCTATTACTAATACCCGACGATGCATATGAGCCGCACTAGATGCAAGTCCCAAAGCTAAGGTTGTTTTTCCCTCACCAGCTAGGGTTGAAGTCAACATTAGTGATTTAAAAGCGACAGGATAATTAAATAATTGAATATTTTGATAGACTAGATCAAAATTTTCGTGATATGGCAAACCAGGGCTAGTTTCTACTAAATTTGCCGTTTGTTGTTGATGGCGAAATAGTTTAAACAAGCGTTTGTTTTGACTCTTTTTGGCAATATTTGGTACTGCTCCCAAAAGTCGCAGATTAGTCAGCTTTCTTAATTGTTGTGGTGAATAAATCACATCATGAAATATTTGCCAAATTAAAGCTGTGAGAATACCTAAAATTGGCCCAGTAATTAATGCTCCACCTAACAGCAATAATCGCCCGCTACCTATATATGTTCCCTTTTCTGGTGCTTCTAATAATTGCCAATCAAATCCAGTCTGAGCAATTGTCATTCCTAATGACTGTTGCGTTTGCAGTAATTGTTCAAGTGTTTGGCGACTGTTTCTTACCTCTGGGAGTAGACGATTATACTCAGCTACCAAACTAGGATATTTACTCAGTTCAGCTTTTAATTTTTGTTCTGCTTCAACTAAACTTTTTTCATTCGCCAGCAACCCTAAGGAAGTTGTCTGGATTTGATTTATTTCTTCTACTACCTTTAAATCAACGCCAACAATCTGTCCTGAGGTAATTAATGGTGGCGGGGAATTGGTTGTATTCCGATTTTTTTCTGCTAGCGATACTTCTTGTTGCAGTAGCGCCAATTGGCTCTGACGTTGCTGTTTGAGAGTTTGAATTATCGGAGAATTTTCGGTATATCGCAGTCGCTGTTGTGTTAGTGCTATTTCCGTCTTTTGAATCTCATTCAGTAAATTTTGGTAGCGTGGTGATTGACTCAAACGCGATGAAACTATACTTTTTTCCGAAGAAGATAACATTTTTCGCTCTAGGTTAGCTTGGCGAGCTTTGATATCTTGAAGTTGGGTGCGTGTATTTTGTAATTGTTTTTGAATATCTGCTAAAGATTGCAGCAGAATTTTGCTTTGTACCTCTGGATCGACTAAATTATACTTTTTGCGAAATTTTTCTAATTTTTGTTCAGATTGGGTAACTTGTTTTCTGACTTGGGGTAAGCGAGCGTTAACATAAGCTAGTCCTTTATTTAATCGCTCGTTTTGTTCTTCAATGTTGTAATTATGATAAACAGTTTGTAATGCTTGCAGTACTTTTTGGGTTTTAACTGGATCTGTATCTTTAAAAGCAACCTCAAATATTTGATTATTTAGGTCATTAATTCCCGTTGCACTTTTTATCTGAGTTACATTTAAAGGCGATTTGTCATTTTGTCCTTGTTTGCCTTTAATATCTTCTAAAGTAATATTGGGATAATTAGGACGTAGCAAATCTACAGCTTTTTGGATTAACTGAGAACTCACCATCAGTTTTTGCTGCGCTGTGTAGTCTACAATTTGAACTTGAGAATCTTCTTTAATCTTGGTGTCTGTCGCTCTCTGAACCTTATTTCTACCTACCCCTGGATCTAATTTAGAACTTACCAGTATTTGCATCGAGCTTTGGTAATTTGGTTTCGCCAATATAGCCAAGATTCCAGCCACTGAGATGACTGCACAGGAAATACCTAATGTGAGATAACGTCTGTGAAACAGAATTGTAGTGAGTTGTTTGATATCAACCGCGTTTGGTGAAGAGTTATTGAGCATTTGCCCTTGGTTCAGACTACTGTTAGTCACTATACAAATCCTCTAATCTTTAAATAATAAATCAGGAAGATTTTGATCTAATCTCTTGGGAGTTAAGTTTGATTAAACTGTAGACGACATTTTAGTCGAAATGATTCCCGATCTGCCAGATAAACTATTTTCAAGGATTTTACTTAGAGCAATTGTAATTAATATTTTTTAATCTAATATAATTAAACTTATTAAATTATTCTAATAGCTAAAATTGATACTAAATATTTTATGGCAATAGCTTAAATTGCTTGTATAAACAAGTGTTTGCGCTCATCTACTATCTATAAAAATCTGTATAATTACTTCTACATAGTTTCTAGGGAACTTCAGTGTTAAATCTTGAGACTGTAGCTATTGCTTTTGTATATTATTGTTGATTTTTTCAATACCTTAGCCAAAATAAGAGGATGAGGAGAGAGGGCACTTTGTAGTAGAGTTATTGTCTCTCACAACGACAACTCAAAAACCACTCTTGCGCCCATG